>JBKQIF010000198.1:0-35012 GCA_052148435.1 Bryobacteraceae bacterium | reverse complement strand
CGTGACATTGGTGACTACGCCTTCCAGCACCATGCCGGGATGCACATCTGTGAGTTCGCGAACCTGCTCGTTGAAGCTGGGCGCAACGAACTTGTCGCGTGGGTCGCGACCCGGTTTGCGCAGCTCCTCCAGAATATCGTTCAGCGTGTATGTACCAGCCGACACGCGGTTGCGGTCCACCTTTTCGAGAAGCGCCGGGTTTTTGATGAGCTCCTCGATGGGCACTTCCAGCGATTGCGCGATTTGTTCGACGATCTGGTAGGACTCGGGGTGGACGGCAGTCATGTCGAGCAGATTGTCGCCATTACGAATTCGCAGGAACCCGGCCGCCTGTTCAAACGTCTTGGGCCCGATGCCCGGCACTTTCCGCAGTTGTGTGCGCGAACGGAAGCTGCCGTTCTCATTCCGGAAGTTTACGATGTTGAGGGCCGTCCGTTCGGTGATGCCGGCGACATAGCGCAGGAGCGTCCAAGAGGAAGTGTTCAAGTCAACGCCCACTCGGTTGACGCAGCTTTCGATCACGGTTTCGAGCGATGCGTGAAGCTGGCGTTGGTCAACGTCGTGCTGGTATTGGCCCACGCCGATGGACTTGGGATCGACCTTGACGAGTTCGGAGAGTGGGTCCTGCAACCGGCGCGCAATGGAAATGGCGCCGCGCACGGTGAGATCGAGATCGGGAAACTCCTGGCGGGCGATTTCCGAGGCCGAATACACGGAAGCGCCGGATTCGCTCACCGAGACGCTGAAAATATGGGTGAGCTTGGCCTGGCGCAGAAAGTCTTCCACCAGCGCGGCGCTTTCGCGCGACGCCGTGCCGTTGCCGATGGCGATGGCCTGCACGTGGAAGCGCGCCACCAGGCCGGCCAGGGTCTTAATGCTGCCCACCAGGTCGTTTTTGGGCTCGAAGGGATAGATGACCGCATGCTCCAGGAATTTGCCGGTATCGTCCACCACGGCGATCTTGCAGCCGGTGCGGATGCCGGGGTCGATGGCCAGCACGGTGAGCAGCCCGGCGGGCGGTGACAGCAAGAGGTTTTCCAGGTTCTCTCGAAACACCTTGATGGCTTCTTCGTCGGAACGGTCCTTCAGTTCCAGGCGCACTTCGGTTTGGATGGACGGATTGAGCAGGCGATGGTAGGAGTCTTCGACCGCGGCCTCAAGCTGCGGCACCCACTCGCCCTGGGTGCGAATCGCTCGCGCGTTCAGCCAGGTGATGGCCTTGACGCTGTCGAGCTCGATTTCAAACGTGAGTACGCCTTCCTTGGCGCCGCGCCGGATGGCCAGCATGCGATGCGAAGGAATCTTACCGGCCGGTTCGCTGTAACTGGCATACATCTTGAATTTGCCTTCCGGATCGGGCGCGCCCTCGATGGCGCGGCTGGCGACGATTCCCTCGGCCGCCATCATGCCGCGAATGGCTTTCCGGAACTCGGCATTCTCGCTAACCCATTCGGCCACGATGTGGCGGGCGCCCTCTAGCGCTTCGGCGGTGGATGCAACGCCTTTTTCGGGGTTGACGAACGAGGCGGCGAACGCTTCGAGCGGATGCGTGTCGTTCTGGTCCCAGAGCCATTGCGCCAGCGGTTCCAGGCCCTTCTCGCGGGCGATGGACGCCTTGGTTCGGCGCTTGGGCTTGAAAGGCAGATACAGGTCCTCGATCTCGTTCTTCTCGAGCGCAGCTTCGATGCGTGCCCGCAATTCGGGCGTGAGCTTGCCTTGTTCCTGGATGGATTGGAGGACGGTTTCCCTGCGTTCCTCCAGCTCGCGGAAGTAGCCCAGCTTTTCTTCCACGGCCCGGATCTGCACTTCATCCAGGTTGCCGGTAACCTCCTTGCGATAGCGCGCGATAAACGGCACCGTGCCGCCTTCATCGAGCAGGCCGATGGTGGCGACCAGGCTCTTCAACGACACATTCAGGACTTGGGCAATATGCAAAAGAACGGCCGTGGATAATAACTTCGATTCGGACATGGGGTCTTTCCAGCTCGGCACACAGAAGGCCGCCCGAATGGCGGCGAGCTTCCGTGGCAACTCCATGATGCCATACTGAAACCGATGGCTAGCGCAACTTTTTTCAAGCGGCCCGCTGTGCTTTTGCTGCTGGGACTTTGCGCCGTCGGCGGGCTCGTAAGCCTGGCCGACAAACTGGTTTCGAATCGCGGATCGGCTGAGAAGCGTACCGTGCTGGCGGATCCGTCGCAATCGCGCAATTGCCCCGCTTTTTCGCCCGATGGCCGGAAATTGGCATTTTGCGCCCGGCCGGCAACTGGCGGCCAGGGAGATTTCCGTATCTCGGTGAGCGAGGTGGCGCCAGCAACGGCCTCCGGAGCTGCGCTCACCCGAGGGGAGGGCAGCGAGACCAGTCCGGCATTTTCGCCCGACGGAAAGAAGCTGGCGTTTTTGCGGCTGAACGGCCAGGGCGCGCAGGCCGTGGTGGTGCCTTTGAGTGCGATCGGCGATGCGGCGGCGGAACGAGTTCTGTCACTCGGCTGGGACAAGAAAGACGTGGACGCGGAGCGGGGCAAGGATCGCCCTACGCGCGCGATCGTTTGGAGCCGGGACGGCAAGTCGCTGGTGGTGATCTCGCCGCCGGCTTTGGCGCTCCTCGCTCTCGACACCGGCAAGCTGCAGCGCATCACCAATCCCGGAGAAGACCAGGCCGACCGGAGCCCGGCGGTTTCTCCCGATGGCTACCATCTGGCGTTCGTGCGCGGAGCGTTGATGCGCGAAGCAGGCGGCGAAGGCGCGGACATTTATGCCTGCGGCCTCGGCGGCGGAGCGATCACACGGCTGACCTACGACAACGACGAGATCCGCGGCTTGGATTGGAGCGCCGACGGCCGCGAAGTAGCCTACGCGGCGGCGCGCGGCGCCGGCTGGCACTTGTGGCGCATTTCCGCGGCTGGCGGCAGCCCGCGCGAAATTCTCTCGGCCGGCAACGGAGCCGCCGATCCCGCCATCGCCCGCGGCGGGAATAAGCTGGCATTCGCCGAAGTGCCCGCGACCGAGTCCATCTGGCGTAGTAGGATCGCCGCCGAAAAAGATGGCGCCGGCGGCGAGCCGTTTATCCGCACCGAAGCTGCGGAGACGTACCCGTCGTTTTCTCCCGATGGGCGCCAGGTGGCCGACATTTCTGGCCAAAGCGGCAACCAGGAAGTCTGGTTGACGGACGTCGAGACTGGCGGTCGTGTGCAGGTTACCAATTTTCGCGGACCGGCGCTGCGCGGCGTGCGCTGGTCGCCCGACGGCAAAGCCCTGCTGGTCGACGAACGCGATGGCGGCGCTGCCATTTACGCGGTGGCGGCGACCGCACGCAGAGGGAACCCGCCTCCGGCACACCTGACCAGCGGGTCCAACGCTTCCTTTTCGCACGACGGCAAATCGACTTATTACGAGGTCGGCGGCACGATCTTCAAGGCCCACCTGGACGGATCGGGGGCACGGGCCCTGGCGTTGCCTCCCGCCAGCGCAGCCGAAGAGAGCGCCGACGGGCAGTTTGTCTATTTCCGGCGTGGACGCACCATCTGGCGCGTCCCATCCGCCGGAGGCAATGCCGAAGAGGCGATCGAGCCCGAGCGCTTTCTGTTCGGTTCGTCGTTTGCGGCCGTGCCCGGCGGCCTTTACTATTTGGAGTTCAATCGAGGTTCCCGCGCCGTGGACCTGGCTTTCTATCGCTACAGCACTTCGAAAAGCAGCGAAGTGCTCGGAATGAAGGGCGCGGAGGGCTCATTTGGAGCCGGCTTCACCATTTCTCCGGATGGGAAGACCGTTCTCTATCCGAAGATCGATCGCAGCCAGACGAATCTGGTCGTGATCGAGAACTTTCGTTAGCGGCCTTTCCCGTCGACGCGCTCGGCTAAAACCCTCTCCGCGGGCCGCCTTGTGCCAGCCGGCCCGGCATATCGGCCAGAATGTAACTCATCACCGCCAGCGATGCCGTGTTTTTTCGGAAGTCGTTCAGGTCGACTTTATCCAGCGTGTCCGTCTCGGTGTGGTGCCAGTCGAAGTAGTGAGTGCCTGTCGTGCGTTCCGCGAGGCCGGGCACGCCGTCGCGCACGATGGGGCCGATATCTTCTCCTCCGCCGCCGCCGGTGATTTCGCCGGCGCCGATCCCCTCCAGCAATTTGCCGATTTGCCGCAGCAGGCCCATCGAGGCTTCGTCCACGCTGGCGCCATAGCCGCGCGGCGCTTCGGCGCCCCCGTCCATTTCAATCGCCGCCACCTGGTCCTTGATCCGGTCGCCGATCCACTCGCGGTAGGATTCGCCGCCGCGCCCGCCGTTTTCTTCGTTCACCCAGAAAGCCACGCGCAGGGTACGTTTGGGCTGCAGTCCCATTTTCTTGATGAGCGCTACCGCCTGCAGGCAGGCCATGATGGAAGCCCCGTCATCCTGCGCCCCCTGCCCCACGTCCCAGGAGTCGATGTGGCCGCCGATCACCACCACTTGCTCGGGATGCTCGCTGCCGGGTATCTCTCCCACCACGTCGCCCGAATCGGCGTCCGGCTCCTGGTGGGCGCTCATTTCCAGGTGCACCTTCATCGGCGTGCCTTCGTCGTAGAACCGCGCCATCATGATGGCGTCTTCCGGCGAAACCGCGGCCGCGGCGATCTTGGGCTGCGAGGGGTCGTACTCCAGCGTGCCGGTATGCGGAATCTGCATGGCCAGCGGCGTGACCGAGCGAACCAGCACCGCCACCGCTCCCAGCGCCGCCGCGCGCGAAGGACCCCCGCGCCGGTACATCACGGTTGGGCCGTAGCCGCGGTACACCTCGTTGTAAAGCACGATCTTGCCCTGCACTTTTTCGCGGCCCAGCTTTTCCAGTTCGGCGAAATCGTTGACCACCACCACGTCCGTCGTGATGCCGCCCGGCGGCGTGCCCACGCTCATTCCCAGCCCGAGCATGTGCAGCGGCCTCGCGATCGGCGTCAACAGCTTCGCCGATTCCGCGCCGCGCACCCAGTATGGAACTTTGGTGGGGACGATCCGCACGTTGCTCAAACCGGCGGCCTTCATTTCATCCGCCCCCCAATGGATGGCGCGATCGAGCGAAGCCGAGCCGCTCAAGCGGTTGCCGATCCGGTAGCAGAGATAGGCGAGCCGGTTGTAGCCTTCGGTATCGGCGAGCGCGGCGTCGATCAGCTTGTCCGCCGTGTGCCTGTACTGCTCCGTCAAATCCTGCCCGAACGAGAGCTGCGATGCCGCCAGAGCGAAGGCGGCCAAACCGAGGGTGAACCGAGTCATACAGAACACTATCGCACAAGCGGAATATAGGCCGAGACACGCGCTCGGTATGCCGTGAAGCGATCCGGGAAGCGCGCCGCCAGGAACCGTTCCTCGGCGTGTACGCGGATCTCGGTGCCCGCCACGAACAGCGCCAGCGAAACCAGAGCCCATGGCCAGGAAGTGAATCGCAGCAGCGTGGCCGCCAGCATGGCCAACAGCGAGGCATATATAGGATGGCGCACCACGCTGTAGGCTCCCGAGCACACCAGTTCGTGGTCTTCCCACACCCCGGCGGTAAAGCGGAATTGACGCCCCAGATGCGCCACCGCGCTCCACGCCAACGCGATCCCCGCCGGCCCTGGCAACAACGCGCAGATCAATCGCGCCAGCCCCGGCGCCTGCCTCTCCGGCAATCGAAAAAAGAACGCCATGAAGATGGCCGCGCACTCCAGCAGCAGCCCGATCCGCGTAGGCCAGACCGCGGTGATCGAAGCCCGCTTCTGCACGTGTGGCACGCGAAAAATAAACGGATACGCCCACAGGACCCAGCACCCCAAGACTTCCCAAGTAACGACCGCGCGCATAGGGTCGAATATAGCAGGCGCCGGCATGTTAGGATCGATGCGAATCGAGAATGCTCATGGAAATCAATCGACGCGACTTTATCGCGGTGCCGGCCGCCGCAATCGCCACCTCCTTATTTGCCGCCGACGCGCCCGTGCCCTGGCAGCGGAAAATCCGCCGGCTCGGCCAGACCAATATGACCGAACACGATCCCGCCGTGCTCGATGTCGAGCAGTGGGCGGATTACTGGGCCAGCCTGAAGGTGGATGCCATCATGGTGAGCGTCACCGGCATTCTTGCTTTTTACCAGACCAAAGTGCCGTACCACCGCAAAGGCAAGTTTCTCGGCGACCGCGATTTCTTCGGCGAGTGTTGCGTCGCCGCCAAGAAGCGCGGCATCCACGTGATCGCGCGCATGAGTCCGGACCTGAATTGGGAAGATGCCGTCGAAGCTCATCCGGAGTGGTTTCAGCGCGACGCCGAAGGAAATGCCGTCCACCACACCGAAGACCCCCGGCTGTTCCGCACCTGTATGTTCACTTCCTACATGACCGATTACATGCCGGCGATCATGCGCGAGATCAACTCGCTCTACGACGTGGACGGCTTGTTCACCAACGCCTGGCCGCCCCTTGGAGTGTTGCCGGTCTGCCATTGCGAGCAGTGCAGGAACCTGCCGAAGGCGGGGACGATTGACTACTGGGACAAGTTCAACCAGCGCGTCCTCTATCTTTGGAAGCTCTACGATTCCATCGCCAAAGAGAAGAAGCCGTCGAACTTCTACTTCGCCAATCTTGGCGGTGGCATACGCTCCTCTGCCGACCTGGTGAAACTCGGCGAAGTTTGCGAATGGTTCCAGTCCGACAACCAGGGCCGCGGCGGTGACGGCACGCCGATCTGGGGATGCGCCCTGCAAGGCCGCGTGTGCAACGCCGTGCAAAAGGGCAAGATGGCGAACAACGTTACCGGAGCCTGGTCCACCGGTACACCCCGCTGGCGCAACGTCTATAAGTCGCCCCAGGAAGAACGCATGTGGTTCAACGAGACACTCGCCTCGGGTATGGTGCCGTATCACCATATCATCGGCGGCGAGAACGGAATGGGAGAGGACCGCCGCTGGCTGGAGCCCGCGCACAAGTATTTCGATTGGACGGCCAGGCACGACACCCACTTCGTCAACCAGCGATCGATCGCCAATCTCGGCGTGGTGATGGGCCAGCGCACTCATCTGTTCTACCAGCCCCCGCGCGGAGCTCTGATGCGGGAGTACATGGACGGGATGTACTACGCATTGCTCGAAGGGCGCTTCCTCTTCGATTTCGTGCATGAGGACAAGCTTGCGCCTGAGGATCTGGCGAAGTACTCCGCGCTGCTGCTGCCAAACACGGCTCTCCTCAGCGACGAACAGTGCCGGCAGTTGCGCGCCTACGTGGATGCCGGCGGCTCGCTGCTGGCTACCTTCGAGACCAGCCTGTACACCGAGCGCAACCAGCGGCGGCCCGATTTCGGCCTGGCCGATGTCTTCGGCATTCGTAAGGCTGGCGATATCGTCGCAACGGTGGGCAACGCGTATCTTGCCCGCATCGAGAAGCAGCACGCGATTCTCAACGGCTTTTCGAATACCCACTGGATACCCGGCGCGGAAAACCGGATACCGGTTGCGCCGGTGGATGGCCCGATTCTGACGGTGGTGCCCGGCTTCGTGGCGTACCCTCCGGAACTGTCGTATCCGGTCCAGCCGCACACCGACGAACCGGCGGTCGTGCTGCGGCAGAAAGGCAAGAGCCGCCTGGCCTGGTTCCCCGGCGATATCGAGCGCACCATGTGGCGATCCGGCCATACCGATCTGGCGCGGTTGCTGCAGAATTCCATCCGATGGGTGGCGGGTGCGAATCCGCCGGTTACCATCGAAGGCGATGGCGTGATCGAGTCCTTCGCATGGGAGACCCAGGCCGGCTTCGCCGTGCACGTCCTCAATTACACCAACCCCGCCATGCACCGCGGTTGGCTGCGGGAGTTCTATCCCATCGGCCGCCAGAAGGTGAGGATGTTACTGCCCCCGGGCAGGCGGGTGACTCGCGTGCAGCTCTTGCAGGCCGAAACGGACATCCCGTTTACCGGAGGCGCCGGCACGATCGAGTTCGCCATTCCCAGAGTTCTGGACTACGAAGTAGCAGCGCTTTATTCGGCGTAGGATAGGACCCCCGGGCCGGTCACTGGAGTTTGCACATTTTTCGCCGCGCAGCCATTCTGGCTTCCAGCTCCTGACTCGTATATCCCGCTGGGAGATCAAGGGCGGAGCTTTCCATGTCAGTCGATCAACCCGTTGCGTACCGCGAATCGCACCAGCTCGTTGATGCTGTGCACGTTGAGTTTTTCCATGATACGGCCGCGGTGCGCATCCACGGTGTAGACACTCAGCTTCAGCACGGTGGCGATCTCCTTGTTCGTCTTGCCTTCGGCTAACATCTGGAGCACTTCGCGCTCGCGGCTCGTGAGCAGATCGATCGGGTTCGTAACATGCTTTCGATAGTCGTCGAGTACGGCGCTGGAGACCGCCGGGCTGATGTAACCTTCGCCGCCGGCCACGGCGCGGACGGCGGCCAGCATGTCCTGGGCGGGCGAGTCCTTGAGCAAGTAGCCGCGGGCGCCGGCGCGCAGGATTTCCCGCACATAGACCGAGTCCTTGTGCATGCTGAGCGCGAGCACGCGGGTGTGCGGAGCGGACGCGGCCAGGCGGCGGGTGGCTTCGATGCCGTTGAGCTCGGGCATGGCGACGTCCATCACCACCACGTCTGGCTTGATCTTTTCGGCCAGTTCGACGGCTTCGCGCCCATTGGCGGCCTCGCCCGCAATCTCCATGTCGGGTTGCTCGGCCAGGATCATCTTGAAGCCCTGGCGGACTACGGCGTGATCGTCAGCCAGTAAAATGCGGATGCGTTTCATGCGGCGTTTCGGGGCGATACGGGAACCCGAACCTCAATTAGAACACCGTGCCCGGGCCGCGATCGAATCGACACGTCGCCCCCGGCGCTGCGGGCGCGGGCGCGCATGCCGATCAGGCCCATCCCGCCGCCATGGGGCTCGGCGGGAAGGCCGTGGCCGTTGTCTTCGATAGCCAGGAGAATTCGCTCGCCCTGCTGATCCATCCGGATGACAACGCGAGTCGCCGCGGCATGGCGGGCCACGTTGGTGAGCGCCTCCTGGGCGATGCGGAACAGGTGGGTTTCGGTTTCCTCGGCCAGACGGCCGGACTGACCGGGCTCCACCACCACTTCGATGCCGGTGCGGGCGGCGAAACCTTCCGCCAGCCACCGCAGGCCGGCGTCCAATCCGAAATCGTCGAGGATGGTGGGGCGCAAAAGCTGCGACATCTGGCGTACGTTGCCGATGGCCTCGTCCACCAGCCTGGCGCAGTCTTCCAGCCGTTCGGAGTGGACGCCGTCTTTGCCGCTCAGCGCCGCCAGATTGGCCTTGACGGCGGTCAGCGACTGGCCGAGTTCGTCGTGCAGCTCGTGGGAGAAGCGCTGGGCGGTGGCCTCCTGGACTTCCATCAGATGCCAGGAGACGCGCGCCAGTTCCGCCGATTGCGCCTCCAGACCGCGAATCAGCCCGCCGGCCATGCGAACCGTGAACGCGGCGAACCCGAGCGCCAACAGCACGCTGGCGGCGGTGAAGATCACCGTGGTGGAAACCAGCCGCGCCGAGCGCCGGTCGATTTCGGCCTGCGCCGCGCCGACCTTGCGGTACTCGGCCTCCACCAGCCGCGCCACTACCGAAAGAAAGGCTTCATGGTCGCGGAACAACTCCGCCGGCGCGAACGTCTCCGGCGCGTCTTCGGCCAGAATATGGCGGGCTTCGGCGGAAAAATTGAGCGAGGATTGTTTGAGACGCTGCCAGAGTGCGCTTTCGGCCGTCCTGGCGCCTTCGCCGGAAATGCGGTCGATATCGCGATCGGCCTCATTGAGCTGGTTCAGAATTCGCTCGAAATCGACCGAATCGGGGTCGCGCGCCAATACCGCGAACACCTCGCTCAGGCTGCTCTGCTGGCGCTCGAGTTCGTCGATCAGATGGGCGGTGACGGATTGTTCCTCGACCAGGCTGGCGGCGCCGATCTGAATGGAGTGAATGTTGCGCGCGCCCACGATGGCGGCGGCCAGCAGCAACAAGATCACCAGCGTGAACCCGGCAATCAGGGTTACGAAAACGTTGCGGTGGGTGATCTCGCGCGCGGGCATCGGAACGACTCTCACTATAGCTGAAGGATACCTGGAATCTTGCCGGCGGTAGCTCAACCCTAACAAACCTTAACCGCCAATCCCCCGAATTCGTCGGCTTTTATAGCCTGTCGAGGCTATCGGATATTTTTGCCGGTCGCCGCAAGATGGAATTGTGAGCGGGCAGTAAGGCCCGCCGGGAGAAAAGAAAATGAAAAAGACGCTGACAACCCTTTCACTGGCACTCGCCATGGTGCCGTTTACTTTCGCCGCGCAGACCAATCCGCCCGCCGCCGGCAGCACGCCCAGCACCTCGAGCACGGCGAAGCCGGCCGCGACCAAGACCAAAAAGCATGCCAAGCCGGTGAACAAGAAGAACTCGACCGCCGCGCCCAGCACCGGCGCCTCGAAGTAACTCTCGCGCAGCTCGGAGGCAAAGGGGGGCGGCGGAAAGCCGCCCCTTTTTCTTTTGTAGCGCCGGCGATCTTGTCGCCGGTTCGTTGGACTTCGGCAGCGACGCCCGTCAGTTAACCCGCGGCTGAATCGATTCTTGGCGCCCGATGGCGGCCGCGATTCATTTCCGCGGCCCAGCGCAGGTAGCGGAGCAAAGCTTTTCTTTGCCGCCAGGCGAGCGACCAGAACTGGCGGAACCGAATCCGGTCGGCATGGACACCCCAGTAGGTTTCCAGGCGCCAGCGCAGATAGGGACTCTTCCAGGGCCGCAGGCGGTAGCCGCGAGTCAGTCGCCAGAGGACGAGTATCATTGCGGCTGTTCTTTTTTGACGGGCTGCTGGAACTGAGAAGAATCCTTGACCGGGGGCGCGGACTGGTCCGGCGTGGCGAAATAGCCGCTGCGAGTGCGGACCGTCGGGTGGCCGGAAGCGTTCACGGCGATCCGGATCGCGCGGTAGGTCGAATCCATGGCCTGGTTGGTGGGCGTGTACTCGATGGTGTACTGATTGCGGATATCGCGCGCCACCTGCTGGGCAATACGGTCCACCTCGGCCAGTTCGTGGGGAAAGTAGCTCTCGCCGCCGGTGGCCGTCGCCAGAACTTCGAGCGCGCGTTTAGCGCGGGCGGCTTCACGCCGCTCCTCTTCGCTCAGCAGACCGACCGCGTAGATCAGCACATCGCTTTGCTGCGACGCTTTGACCAGGTTTTCCAGGCTGATCACGCTGGAATTATCGTTGCCGTCGGTCACCACCACCAGAACCTTTTTGTCGCGGTGGGCCTTTTCCTTCAGGTGATCGATGGACATGCGGATGGCGTCGCGCATGGCCGTGCCGCCGCGGGCATCGATGCGGCTGAGGGCCTCTTCCATTTCGCTGACGTCGTTGGTGAAATCCTTCCCGTGCGGCAGGTCGAGGAAAGCCTCGTCGTTGAAGTTCACCACGAAGACTTCATCTTCGTGGTTGGATGCCTTAACCAGGGCCAGCGCGGCGGCGGCCACCTTGGCCCTTTTCTCGCGCATACTGCCGCTGTTGTCGATGATTAAGCCGAGCGATACCGGCACGTCCTCGCGCTTGAAAACCTTGATCGCCTGCTGGACTTCGTTTTCGTAAACCGCAAAAGCCGGCTGTTTGAGATCGGTTACCAGGTGACCGTTCTTATCCACCACGGTGGCGTGACACACTACCAGGCGGGTGTCGGCACGGAAAACCGTTCCCGATTCTTCGGGCGCGCCGGAGTCGGGCGGTTTCTGTTGGCCGTTCAGGAGAAAGGCAGCCCCCAGCAGTGTCAAAGCCTTCAGGCGTTTATTGAACGGGAGCATAGTACCCCAGTCTCCAGAAAGGCCGGAGCGGCGGCAGCCCGCGCGGCGGAACGATCTTCACCAGGACATGGCGGTACTTACCATCGTGCTGCAAGTTGCCCGGGCTGTATCCCAGCACGTACTGATTGCGCAATTCCACGCCGATCTTGGCAGCCACGTCCGGCAGATCGTTCAGGTTGTCGACCGAATACTGCCGTCCACCTGTCTGTTCGGCGATTTCGGTGAGCAGGGCCGGCCCGTTGGCCTCCTCGGGCGTGCGGCCGCGCGCACCGGTATCCTCATAAATGCCGATGGCGTATATTTGAGTGTCGGCTTCCTTCACCAGGTCCTTGATCTCGTTCTCGGTGTAGCGGCTGTTGTTATCGCCACCGTCGGAAATAATCAGCAACGCCTTGCGCGGGTTCTTGGCTCTTTTCATTTCATGCAGCCCGAGATAGACCGCATCGAGCAGCGCGGTCCTGCCCTTGGAACGGGTAAAGGTGAGACGGTTCTGGATCTCTTCCAGGTTTCGGGTAAATGGCTGCACCAGATTGGCCGTATCGTTGAACTGCACCAGGAAAAACTCGTCCTCCGGGTTGGCGGTCTTGAAGAACTGGGAAACCGCCAGGCGGGACTTTTCCAGCTTGTGGCCCATGCTGCCGCTGCAATCGAAAATAACACCCACCGAAAGGGGCGCATCTTCGCTCGAAAACTGCGAAATATCCTGCTCCTTCTTGTCTTCGAACAAGCGGAAATTTTCCTTCTCCAGCCCGGTGACGAAGCGGTTCATCGGGTCGGTCACGGTAACCGGAATCAGCACCAGCGTGCTGTCCACCCTGATGTTCGCCTTGGGCAAAACCTCGGTTTTTTCGGGCGGTTTGGGCCGCGGAACAATGCTGACCGGTTGCTCCTGAGCGCCGGCCCAAAACAGCAATCCGAGGCTGAAGATGCCCGCACACGACAGCTTCATAACGGAGGGCAGCAAGACCGCTAGCCATCCTTTCTTTCCCAAGTCTAACACAGGGATTTTTGTGGTAACCTAGCGTGTGCCGCGTAAAATTCTGGGCGTGATTCCCGCTCGGTTCGGTTCCTCTCGTTTCCCCGGAAAAGCCCTCGCTCCCATCGCCTCCAAACCGATGTTGCAGCACGTTTATGAGCGCGCGCGCATGACCCAATACCTTACCTCGGTCCTGATCGCCACCGACGACGACCGCATTTACCGGGCGGCGCGGGAGTTCGGGGCACGGGTGCGGATGACCCGCGGCGACCATCCCTCGGGAACCGACCGCGTGGCGGAAGTGGCAGCGGCCGAAAATGCCGACATCGTCGTCAACATCCAGGGCGACGAGCCGCTCATCGATCCGGCGGCTATCGATGCCGCCATTTTGCCGGTCGAGCACGATCCCGGCGTGGTCATGGCCACGCTCAAGAAACGCATCGAGGATCCCCGCGAGATCGACGATCCCAACGTGGTCAAGGTGGTCACCAACCTGGCCGGCGACGCCATCTATTTTTCGCGCTGCCCGATTCCGTTCGATCGCGATCGCGCCACCGGCTCGCCGTACTACAAACATATCGGGCTCTACGTTTATCGCACGGATTTTCTGTGCGGCTACCCGTCGCTGCCGATCGGCCCGCTGGAGCGGACCGAACGGTTGGAGCAGCTTCGGGCGCTCGAAAACGGCTTCCGCATCCGCGTGGCGGAGACCGAGTATGAGTCGATGGGGGTGGATACGCCCGCGGATCTGGCGCGCGTGGCGCGTCTGTTTGAAATCTCGATGGAGAGGAGCTAGACGGGATGGCAAAGTATATTTTTGTGACCGGTGGGGTGGTCTCCTCGTTGGGCAAAGGGATTGCGGCGGCATCCATCGGTTGCCTGCTGGAGAGCCGCGGGCTGAAGATCGCCTGCCAGAAATTCGACCCCTATCTGAACGTCGATCCGGGAACCATGAGCCCGTTCCAGCACGGCGAAGTCTTCGTCACCGACGATGGCGCGGAAACCGATCTGGACCTGGGCCACTACGAGCGCTTCACCCACTCGCGCCTCACCCAGAGCAACAACGTGACGTCCGGGCGGATCTATGAGACGATCATCACCCGCGAGCGGCGCGGCGACTACCTGGGCAAGACGGTGCAGGTGATTCCGCACGTCACCAACGAAATCAAGGCGGCCATGAAGCGCGTGGCGCCCGGCGTCGACGTGGTGATCGTCGAGATTGGCGGCACCGTGGGCGATATCGAATCGCTGCCGTTCCTCGAAGCCATTCGCCAGATGCGTCACGAGCAGGGCCGCGGAAACTCGATTTTCGTGCACGTCACCCTGGTGCCGTGGATCGCGGCGGCGCGGGAGCTGAAAACTAAGCCGACTCAGCACAGCGTCAAGGAACTGCGCGCCCTCGGTATTCAGCCGGACATATTGCTGTGCCGGTCGGAGCGGCTCATCCCGCAGGAGATGAAGGAGAAGATCGCCCTGTTCTGCGATGTGGACGTGGAAGCCGTGGTGACGGCGCGCGACGTGAAATCGGTCTACGCCGTGCCCATCAGCTTCGCCGACGAAGGCGTGGACGAGATCGTCCTGCGGCTGCTGAAGCTGGACGCTCCCCCGCGCGACCTCGCGGCATGGGTGGCGATGCTCGACCGGCTGGAGAACCCGCGCGGCGAAGTCAACATCGGCCTGGTCGGCAAGTACGTGGAATACGAGGATTCCTACAAGAGCCTGAAGGAAGCGCTCCTGCACGGCGGCCTCGCCCACCGGCTGAAAGTGAACATTCACTGGATCGAGGCCGAAGGCGTCACCGGCGAGAACGACAAGCAACTCGAAAGCTACGACGGCATTCTGGTCCCGGGCGGCTTCGGCAAGCGCGGCATCGCCGGCATGCTCAACGCCATCCGCTACGCGCGCGAGCGCAAAGTGCCGTATTTCGGCATCTGTCTGGGCATGCAGACCATGGTGATCGAATACGCCCGCAACGTGTGCGGCTTGGAGGGCGCCGATTCCACCGAGTTTAACCCCGGCGCGCCCCACCGCGTGATTTACAAGCTGCGCGAGCTGAAGGGAGTCGAGGATCTCGGCGGCACAATGCGTCTGGGCGGCTGGCCCTGCAGGCTGGCCGAGGGGAGCCTGGCTTACCGCGCCTACGGCACCCACGACATCGACGAACGCCATCGCCACCGCTACGAGTTCAACCGCGAATACGAAGCCCAGTTGAAAGCCGCCGGTCTGCGCATCACCGGCGAAACGCCGGACAACACCTACGTGGAAATCTGCGAGTTGGGCGATCACCCCTGGTATCTGGGCTGCCAGTTCCACCCCGAGTTCAAGTCCAAGCCGATGGAGCCGCATCCTTTGTTCAAAGCCTTTGTGGCCGCGGCTTACGAGCACCGCCAGAAGCGCTCGCGGCCTCCCGCGGCGGCCTCCGAGCCGGTTTACTCCCGTGCCCATTGAGTTTTCCGCATTTCAAAAGGGCCAGCCGCTCGTGCTCATCGCCGGCCCGTGCGTGATCGAATCCGAAGAGCACGTGCACCGCATGGCTCACGGGATTCGCCGGGCCGTGGGAAATTTCGTTTTCAAGGCGTCATACGACAAGGCCAACCGCACCAGCGCGGGGGCGTTTCGCGGACCTGGACTGCGCGAAGGATTGCGCATTCTGGCCGGCGTCAAAGCCGAAGGCTTCCCCATTCTGACCGATATCCACGAGCCGGCCCAGGCCGAAGCCGCGGCGGAAGTGGCCGACATCCTGCAGATTCCGGCGTTCCTGTGCCGCCAGACGGACCTGCTGGAGGCCGCCGGACGCACCGGGCGGATCGTCAACATCAAGAAAGGACAGTTCGTCGCCCCGCACGATATTCATCGGGCGGCGGAAAAAGTGGCCGCCACCGGCAATTCGCAGGTGTTGCTGACCGAGCGCGGTTCCTCCTTCGGCTATAACAACCTGGTGGTGGATATGCGCGGCCTGAAGATCATGCGCGATTCCGGATGGCCGGTGGTTTTCGACGCTACCCACAGCGTGCAGCTTCCGGGCGGAGCCGGAAAAGCCTCCAGCGGCCAACCGGAGTTCATCGAACCGCTGGCCCGCGCCGCGGTAGCCGTGGGCGTCAATGGCATTTTCGTCGAAACCCACGATGCCCCGGAACGCGCATTGTCCGACGGCGCGAACGCCCTGCGACTGAACTTGCTGGCAGGGTTTTGGGAGAGGCTGAAGGCGATCGACCGCCTGGTGAGGGAAATGGGGGGCGGGAAGTGAGATGCTGGCCTGGCCTTGCGCTGTTTCAGAGCCGTAAGGCGATAGACTTGGAAGGTGCCCGCCCTTCTCAGAGTTCGGGGATATCGGTTCTTCTTCTTCAGCATGGAGGGGCGCGAACCACCGCACATCCACGTCGCCCACGCGGAACGATATGCGAAGTTTTGGCTTGACCCGGTATCGGTCGCGGACGTGAGGGGCTTTCGGGCGAATGAGATGACCGAGATTCGAGGCATTGTCATCGAGAATGCCCGGTTCTTCTTGGAGAGATGGCATGAGTACTTTGGGGGAGAAGACTGAAGCACTGGCTGTCGAGGTGTCGTGCTCGAGAGACGCACTTTCCGTCACGCTGACGGATGGGCGGGTCGTTTCGGCGCCGCTGGTGTGGTTCCCGCGCCTCGCTCACGCGTCTCCGAGGCAACGATCGGAATGGGAATTGATTGGCGGCGGAATCGGCGTGCATTGGGAGGCGGTCGACGAGGACATCTCAGTAGCCAGTCTGTTGCATCCGGAAAATTTCGTCGGGTTGCCCGGTAAGGTCCCGCCATCACCGGGTCGCGCTGGACGCCGGAAGGCAGTGTCGACGCGGAAGGGCCCAATTCGAGACTAAGGCGCGTCGGCGTCGGGGCTGCCCGTTGGCAGGCGAAAACACCCGCTGCTCAATGCTCACCGGTAGCTCTTATCGTCCAGCTTCGAAAGGTCCAGCGAATCCGGCAGCACGCCCACCGTCACAATCGCAAACGTGAACACGCGCGTACCCGGCTCCAGATGGCCGCCGAAGGCTTTCTCCGGGTTGGCCAGCGTCATGTGCGCATGGATGTGGCCCTTCATGACGTAGCCGTTCATCGAGATCAGGTCGGCCGGCGCGGTGGGGTCCTGCTCGAACATGTTCTTCGACGGGAACTCGCGGTTGCTCACCTGGTGTACCTGGTAGCTGATCACCGACCCCGCGCCGGCCAGGATCACGGCGTTCTGAATGTGGTTCTGCTTGATCATCGTCTCCAGGCCGGCCAGCAGGTCGGTCTGGAATTTGAAGCGGAAGATGACGACTCTCTCGAACTGGCTGGAGATCGCGTACGCCTCCGGCACCTGCGGGTTATTGGGCTTCTGGTCGCCGGCCGAAGAGTTGGTGATTTCGTGACGCGTCTGCTGGGCAAATGCCAGTGAGAAGGCGCAAGCAAGAAGGATCGGGGTTCGCATGAACACAGCATAGCGCCGAGCGCTGACCGCTTCTTCCTACCTGTAGTTCTCATCGTCCAGCTTCGAAAGGTCCAGCGAGTCGGGCAGCACGCCCACGGTTATAATCGCGAAGGTAAACACGCGGGTACCCGGCTCCAGATGGCCGCCGAAGGCTTTCTCCGGGTTGGCCAGCGTCATGTGCGCGTGGATGCGGCCTTTGATGACGTAGCCGTTCATCGAGACCAGGTCCGCTGCGGCGGTTGGGTCCTGCTCGAACATGTCCTTCGACGGGAACTCCCGGTTGCTCACCTGGTGCATCTGGTAGCTGATCACCGACCCCGCGCCGGCAAGGATCACGGCATTCTGAATGTGGTTCTGCTTCATCATGGTATTCAGGCCCGCCAGCAGGTCCGTCTGGAACTTGAAGCGGAAGATGACCACTCTCTCAAACTGGCTGGAGGTGGCGTACCCCTCCGGCACCTGCGGGTTATTCGGCCTGTGGCTGGCCTCCGAAGGCGGATCGGTGACTTCGTGACGCGTCTGCTGGGCAAATGCAAGGGAGAAGGCGCAGGCAAGAAGGATCGGGGTTCGCATGCAGATAGCATACCGCCGCACGCGAGCCCCGGTTCATTTTGCCCCGGGCGGCGTGGCTAGTACAACGATTTGTCAACCGCCGCTTTCCCGCTGAGGACCCGCTGCTGAGCGTACGTATCCCATTCCGATTTGTAAGCCTTAATCGGATTTGGCGGCATTTTGTCGACAGGCTCCAGCGACCAGTCCTGCTCCCATGGCGCCGCTACCGACTTTAGATTCACGTAGAAAGTGACCGTGCTTTTCAGCTTGTCCCAGTTTCTGAAAACATAGCGAACCTCCGACGTCGTGATCGAGACGGCTGTGCGTCCCCCGTAGCCCACCCGGGGCGTCTTTTGAGCCACCTGCTGGAGATCCAGTCCGTCCAGCACGAAATGAACTTTGCATCCGGCAAACGCCATGTCCGACGCGACCATTGCGATTCCGAATTTGCAGGCCCGGCGGATCGCCAGGTAGCTCCGGTTCTGCTTTTGCGCCCCTTCCGCGTTACCGCTATTCGCCGCAGTAAAACCTTCGGAATTCAACTTGGCAGCCGGCGCCTCAAGAGTGCCTATGGGACTGAACCTGGAATGCTCCAGTTCGTGCACATACGCCGTTCGCTGCAACAGTTGGGTCTGGGACTTCCACGTGGATGACTTGTCAATGGTCTTTCCTCCGCAGACGTTGCCCAATCGCGAGTAAAGCTCGCCCACCGCCTTCGAATAGCTCGAGCTACTGCTGAAGTCCATGTTGCCACCCAGAAAAAAGTAATCGTTGTAATTGTCAATGATGTTCCAGTTGGGTTTCCCACCGTCAGCGACGACCTTCAGGAAATTCACCACGCGCTCCATGTTCTGGCTGATGTGCTCCTGCCACTTGGAAACGTAAACGGTTCGCGCATCGCGGATACCATACATCAGATCGCCGCGCTCCGGGTTGAAATCGGCTACGAAATCGGACATATTCCCCTCCCAATTAACTCAAAATTTCCATTTTGGGCTGCCGGATTCTCAAAGGTCCCCACCCATGACGGTCAAGCGGCGCCCTTCGTTACAGTATTTTAACCCCTCCGTCTATCCCTCCCGCACCGTCTCCGGCGTCCGGTAGTGCGCCTGTATCCGCCGCGCCGCGGCCCGTCCCACCGACGCGGCCAGCTCTTCTTCGCTCGCGGCCCGCACCAGCTCCAGGCTGCCGAATTGCTTGAGCAGCTTCGTCACCGTCTTCGCGCCCACGCCGGGAATCTGGTCCAGCTCGCTCGTGAGCGTGCGGGCGTTGCGGCGCGAGCGGTGGAAAGTGACGGCGAAGCGGTGCGCCTCGTCGCGAATCGATTGCACCAGGTGCAGGATCGGCGAGAACCGGTCGAGCACCACCGGCTCGTCCTCCTGGCCGTAGACGTAGATGATTTCCTCGCGTTTGGCGATCGAGGCCAGCGGCTGATCGGCGAACCCCATCGCTTCGAGCGATTCCGCCGCGGCATGCAACTGTCCCAGGCCGCCATCGATCAGCACCAGCCCCGGCATCGGCTTGCCTTCTTCCTTCAACCGGCCGTAGCGGCGCGAAACCACCTCGCGCATACTGGCAAAATCGTCGTTGCCCACTACCGTCTTGATGATGAACTTGCGGTAGTCCGCCTTCTTCATGCGGCCGTCTTCCCACACCACCATGCTGGCCACTTTGTCGGTGCCCTGGATATGAGAGATGTCGAAACACTCGATGCGCTCCGGCGCCGAGGGCAGGTTCAGCGCGTCCTGCAAGGCTTCGCGGATGGCTCGCGAGGATGGTTTCAACACGCGGAAGCGGGCCTCGAAGCTGTGCTTTGCGTTGTTCGCCACCATGTCGAACAGCGCCTTCTTCTGGCCGCGCTGCGGCGTACGGATCTCCACCTTGCGGTTGCGTTTTTCCGAGAGCAACTCTTCCAGCGCCTCGCGGTCTTCGAAATCCACCGGCACGTGAATCTCGGTGGGGATGTATTGCGCATCGAGATAAAGCTGCTGCAGCAGCGAAGAGTAAAACTCGGGCGGATCGAAGGCGAGCTGGTCTTCCCAAAAGAATTCTCGCCGGTCCACCACCTGGCCGTGGCGCAGGTGAAAGAGGTTCAGGGCCACCAGCGGCGGTTCGGCGTAGCTCGCCAGAATATCGATATCGTCGCCCTTGGCGGCGGCCACTTTCTGCCGCTCTTCGATCTCTTCCACCGTGGAGAGCAGGTCCCGCAAACCGGCGGCCTCCTCGAAGCGCGTCTCCGCCGATGCTTCTTCCATACGGGCTCGCAGCTCGCGCGCCAGGTCGCCGTGGCGGCCTTCCAGAAACAGGCGCGAATCGCGCACCGCCTCGGCGAAAGCCTCGTCCGTGGTCAGAGCTTCCACGCAAGGGCCCAGGCAGCGGTGAATGTGATATTGCAGGCACGGCTTGGGATGAAACCGCGTCAGATCCACCTTGCAGGAAGGCACTTGGAAGTGGCGATGGATGAAGTGCACCAGGCGATGCGCCAGGTTGGCGGGGAAAAACGGGCCGTAGTAAGTGGCGCCGTCCTTGCGAAGCCGGCGGGTTACGTAGACCCGCGGAAAGCGCTCCCGCGTCAGCTTGACGTAGGGGTAAGTCTTGTCGTCGCGCAGCAGGATGTTGAAGCGCGGCTTGTATTGCTTGATGAGATTGTTCTCGAGCGCCAGCGCCTCTTTTTCGTTGTCGACCAGGATGTAGTCCAGGTCCGTGGCTTCGGCGATGAGCGTGCCGGTTTTGACGTCCGCCAGCTTGTCTTCGGAAAAGTAGCTGCGTACGCGGTGCCGCAGGCTCTTGGCCTTGCCCACGTAGATCACCCGCCCGGCGGCGTCTTTGTACAGGTACACTCCCGGCTCAAGAGGCAGTTGCGCGGCCTTTTCTCGGAGGTCCATGAAGGAGCGTTTATACTTGAATTATGTCACGCTGGGTCTTGGTGCTGTTGGCTGCCGGCGTGTGCCTTTTGCAGGCACAGAGCGCGCCTCCGCAGCAGCCTCCGCCGAATACCACTACGCTCAAGAGAGAACACCCCTCGCAGGCTACAGGGGCGGAAGAGGATCCGCCGGAGGAAGATACGTCGCTCTCGGTCGAATCTTACTCCTTCAACCCGTTGCAGTCGAAAAAGAGCGTGGATATCGGCAATGAATACGCCAAAAAGCACAACTTCCGGGCCGCCGCCGGCCGCTACAAAGAAGCCACCAGGTGGAACGACGGCAATAGCGAGGCGTGGTTGCGGCTGGGCGAGGCGGAAGAAAAGCTGAAAGACCCGCAGGGCGCTCGGGCGGCCTACTCCAAATATCTCGAACTGGCTTCCGACGCCAAAAACGCAGCCGAAATCCGCAAAAAGCTGGACAAGCTGAAGTAAGGTCTTGTCGCTGGCGGCACGGCAGCCGTCGTCTCAAACTCGAATCTGCTCAGTATCCCTATGGGTCAAGGCCGACACGAGTCCGCAATTGTGCACCTTTGTGCATTTTTGTGCACGCCACCCGCGCGCACCGAGCCGCGACCGCAGAAGCTGAAAGAAATATGGCCACAGAGGAACAGATAAACACAGATGAAGAAAGCAAAGGATTTATCTGAGTTAATTCGTGTTCCTCGGTGGCTCGAATTTGATTTTTCACGGCCTCGCTGGGAGCGGTCCTTCCCCACGGTCCATGCGCTTGCCCGATCGGCCGTTCTCCTGCTAGGATTGTAGTTTAGATTCATTCAGGAGATTTCTGTCTTATGGCACAAGTTTGTGAAGTGTGTGGCCGCAAGCCGCTATTCGGGAACAAAATCAGTCATGCCCATAACGTAACCAAGCGCCGCTGGAACTTGAATTTGCAGTCGGTCCACGCGTTGGTGAACGGCGCTGGCAAGCGCATCCGGGTCTGCACTTCCTGCATTCGCGACGGCAAAGTTCAGAAGGTAGCGTAACCCCCCGCCCGCCGCGGACTTCCCTATAGCCGCTCCGGCCGCTCCGACCATTGCAGACAGGCGCCGGTGAAAGCCACCAGTGAGGCGCCCAGCAGACCCACCGCCAGGCGTGCTCCGCCGGGTGCGAAGTGGTAGCCGCCGAATATGTAGCCTTTTACTAATAGCACCAGCACGGCCAGAGCCCACAGCAGAAACAACCCACGCAACTTGCCCGCCATGGCCAGCACCACGCTCAGCAATCCGAAAAGCGACCCGAACAACAGCCAGACGACCAGCGCCGAGCCGGTCCACGGCAGCATGTCCAGGCGAACGAAAATCGTCGGTGAAGCCATCGCCAGTCCGGCCACGGCCAGCAGAAAGAGGGTTAGTACCAGGTGGAACAGGTAGCTGAAAATACGAACGAGGGTCTTCAGAGCCGCCACTATACCGGGAACCTCCTTTTGGCCGAAAGGGTCATTCTAGCAAGATCGGCGGATTGTGGGCGAAATCTGGATGACAAGCCGCGGGTATTGCGACCCTGTATCTTGACCCCTTTCCTTTCAATTCGTTACAATTGTCTGTAGGGGAAGTATCATCGCGCACGCCATGGACACGGAAACAGCTCTCAAATTGCGGCACCGGGAGATTTTGAGTTCCATCGTCCGAACCTACATCGAGACGGGTGAACCGATTGGATCGCGCACCCTCTCGCGGCTGCGCACCCAGGCCCTGAGTCCGGCTTCTATCCGTAACGTAATGGCGGACTTGGCGGATGAGGGATATCTCGCCCAGCCGCACACTTCGGCCGGCCGGGTGCCCACCGAGAAGGCCTTCCGCGTCTATGTGAGTCTGCTCACGGCGGCGCGGGTCGCCGGAGGCGAGTCGGACCGGCTGCGGACCGAGTTCAGCGGCTTGCCGACCCTGGGCGCCCGCGTGGAACATTCCAGCCATGTACTGATGGAAATGACGCGTAACGTGGGAATCGCCGCTGCCATCCCCTCCCTGTCCCAGGAACTGGACCAGATCGAGTTGATTCCGCTCTCCGACAACCGCGTGCTGATGGTCTTGGTGACGCGCGATCGCGGGGTCCACAATCGCGTGGTGGCGGTCGACGAGCCGGTACCGGCCGAGGAACTCATTTCCATCCGCAATTACGTCAATCGCAACTTTTCCGGCTGGCGATTGGGCGATGCCCGGCGCGAGTTGGTGCGCCGCATGCTCGAGGAACGGGCGCTTTACGACGCCGTGCTGTGCAAGTTGCAGATGCTCTACCAGAAGGGTTTGCTGGACGTGGAAGTGACCGCCGAAGTGCACATGGAGGGCGCATCCAATCTGGTAGGGCTGGATTTGCGCCTCACCCGCGAGAAACTGCGCGAATTGTTGCACGCTCTGGAGGAAAAAAAGCGCCTGATCGAACTGCTGGATCGCTTTCTGGAAGAGCCGGACGGGGAGTTGCAAGTGCGGGTGGGACTGGAAGAAGCGCATCCGGCGATGAAAGACTTGGCCCTGATCGGGATGAATGTCCGCATGGCCAGCGGGCAGCCTGCCAAGGTGGCCGTGCTCGGCCCCATGCGCATGCACTATGAGCGCGTGATGGCCGCCGTCCTGCAAACCAGCCGGGCATTGGCAGGCGCTCAATTCTGACCCGATTAAAGAACATAGAGCCACAGATGAACACCGATGAATAAAGATGAAGAAAAGAACCGATTTATCTGTGTTCATCGGTGTTCATCTGTGGCTTGGACTCGATTTTTCACGGCTTTGAATCCAGTGGTGCTTGCCATCGGTTGCTACTAAATGCTTTATGGTACGAACGCCTCTTTTGATCGAATTGACGCTTTTGGTAGGCTAGAATCAGTGGAACCTCAGAATCCGGAATCGGACCTCTCCGACGTGTCTCCCGGCGAAGCCTTGCCGGTGGAAACGCCCGAATTTCAACTGGCGGCTCTGGCCGCGGAACGCGATCGCCTCCTGGCGGAGAAGACCGACCTGGAAGATCGCCTGAAACGCGCCCGTGCCGATTTCGATAATGCCCGTCGCCGCGGCGAGCGGGAGCGCTCCGAGTACCTGCAGTTCGCAGCCATGGACCTGGTCCGGGACGTCCTGCCCGTGCTCGACGATTTCGAGCGTGCCCTTAAGGTGGAAACCGCCGACGCCAACTACGCCAAAGGAGTCGAGCTGATTTATCAGCGCCTTTACGAGTGCCTCAAGAAGATCGGGCTGGAACCGATTGCAAGCGCCGGCAAGAAATTCGATCCCAACCTCCACCAGGCGGTGGACCGCCTGGAAACCCAGGATGTCGAGGATCAAACCATCCTGAGCGAGTATCAGCGGGGTTATGACTTCAAGGGACGGCTCCTCCGGCCGGCGATGGTGAAGGTCGCCGTCAGATCCTAAATGGCAAATCCAGTGTCCAAGCGAGACTACTACGAAATCCTGGGCGTGCCCAAGGAAGCCGGCGATTCCGAAATCAAGAGTTCTTATCGCCGCCTTGCCCTGCAACACCACCCCGATCGGAATCCCGATAATCCGGAGGCGGAAGAGCGCTTCAAGGAAGCCTCGGAAGCTTACAGCGTACTGAGCGACGCGCAGAAGCGGGCGGCCTACGACCGTTTCGGCCACGCCGGGCTGCAGGGCTCGCCCGCCGGCGCTCAATTCAATCCGGATACCTTCGCCGATTTCAACGACATCCTGGGCGATTTCTTCGGTTTTGGCGACCTGTTCGGAGGCGGCCGGCGGCGCAGTCGCTCCCAGCGCGGCGAAGACGTACGCTACGACCTCGAGATCGCCTTCGAAGAAGCCATGTTCGGCCTCACCGCCGAAATCCAGGTGCCCCGTACGGAGCCGTGCGAGCGGTGCCACGCCACCGGTTCCGAACCCGGCAGCGGCCCGGCCACCTGCCCCACCTGCCACGGCCGCGGCGAGGTCCTCTACCAGCAAAGCTTTCTCTCCATCCGCCGTACCTGCAACACCTGCATCGGCACCGGCCGGATTATCCGTGACCCTTGCGCCGAGTGCCGCGGCCAGGGCCACCGCCAGGTGCGGCGGAAGTTGAAAATCAATATCCCGGCGGGCGTGGATGACGCTACCCGCCTGCGCCTGGCCAACGAAGGCAACCCCGGCGCGTCCGGAGGCCCCCCCGGCGACCTCTATGTTTTCCTCAAAGTCAAAGAGCACGCTTTCTTCGAGCGCCACGAAAACGACCTGCACTGCACCATCCCCATCAACTTCGGCCAGGCCGCCCTGGGCGCCGAAATCGACGTGCCCACCCTCGAAGGACTCTACCGCCTGAAAATTCCCGAGGGCACCCAAAACGGCGCCCAGTTCCGGCTGCGCCACAAGGGCGTGCCCGTCCTCAACGGCGGCGGACGCGGCGACCTGCACGTGCACGTCAGCGTGCGCGTCCCCACCCGCATCACCCGGGACCAGCGCAAACTCCTGGAGCAGCTCCGCGATACCCTCCCGGTGGACAACGCTCCAGCCGAAAAAGGCCTCTTCGAGAAGGTCAAAGACTACTTTATGTAGGCTTCCGGGCGGCGCGTGCTTATTCGTACCGAAGAGCCTCGGTGGGGTTGAGGTGGGCGGCGCGGTTGGCAGGCAGGATGCCGAAGACCAGGCCCACCAGGCAGGAGACGCCGAAAGCCACCCCGATGGCGACGGGGGAAATGGGAATTGAAATATCGGTGAATAGCTCGACCAAAAGCGGCACGGCCACGCCGGCCAGAATGCCGACGGATCCGCCGGTCAGGCTCACCAGCATGGCTTCCACCAGAAACTGCAGCAGGATGTCGCGCGCGGATGCGCCCACCGCCAGGCGCACGCCGATTTCGCGGGTACGTTCGGTGACGGTCACCAGCATAATGTTCATGATGCCGATGCCCGAAATGACCAGGGTAATGGCGGAAACCAGAATCAACACGAGGGAGAGGATGAGGGAAATATTCTTGGCGGCGTCCAGAATGGCGGTGAGGGTTTCCACGCGATAGGGCGCGCCGGGCCGGTGGCGGCTTTCTAAAATCTCCTGAATACGCGCGGCCACACGCTCGACCTGGTCCGGCGACCGGGCCTGGACGTACATAGGGTCGATGCGTTCGACGGGAGCGAAATAGCGCAGCACGGTAATCGGCATGAGGACGGTGTCGCGCTCGATTTCCGACTGGCCGAAGGTCTCCACCCGCTCGTGAAACGTGCCGATTACGGTGAATTCGATGCCGAACAAGCGCACCTTCTGATGGAGGGCGGCGGAACGGTCGCCGTACATGCGTGCGGCCAGGGCATCGGTGAGCAGAATCACCTTTTCGCGCAGGGCCAGATCGCTCGCATCCAGGCAGCGGCCGGAGCTGATGGCGATATTGCGCACGGCGCGGTACTCCTGGTCGGTGCCGATCACTTTGACTTCGCGCTGCCTGCTGCCGATGAGGACGCGGTCGAAGCTGGACATGACGCCGGTGGCGGCGACAATGTCGGCGGCGAGATCCTGGCGGACGGCCTCGACGTCGGACATTTTGACGTAGTCGGCGTCGGCCGAAGCGACGGTGGGGCCGCTGCTGACGTAGTAGGCGAAGACGATGTTGGAGCCGATGCCTTCGATCTGCTCCAGGATGTAGTCGCGGCTGGTGAGAGAGATGGTCACCACCAGGATCACCGAGGCGGTGCCAATGACCATGCCCAAGCCGGTTAGAAGGCTGCGGATGGGGTTGGCGCGCAGGGCTTGCGCACTGAACCTGAAGGCTTCGCCGAGGAACATGAATGCTTCGCCGCCGGAGTACCGGGAGGCAATTTCAGTCTAGCAGGGTGGAAGACCGCTGCTTTATTGAGGCCCCTGCCTGGGTGCTTAGCCGTGGCCACGGCGAACGGTGATTTCCAGTTGGGCCAGAATGGCAGGAGCGCGGTGGGGAGATTGGTACGGAAGAGAGCACCAGCGCCCGGGAGTTGATCGAGCGCCGGGGAGTTACGCAGTGCTGCTGGCAATTGAAGTGCCGGACGAGAACTGGTAGCTCCTTCTGGGGAGGGGCCTGAGACAGGGCTAGCCGGGGCGCCTTCGGCGGTCTTCGGTGATCGCTTACTCGAAGTCTGTTTGGACTCGGCATGACAACGTTGAATTTCTCGATAGGCAAGAACTTCAGCTTTTCGAGACTCCACGAAGGCATGGCACTTCAATTCCGCATGGACGCCAGTAACACATATCCTCAAACACCGTCGGCGGCCGAACGGACTTCCGGCAGGCGAGAAGGGTGATACCGTGGAAGCGAGGCTGCATCGTGCGTAGCAGGATTAGTGACCGCGGATTAGGCGCGTGGGCTCTCATAGCGCTGTTTCTTGTCTTGCAGGGACTCCGATGCGGTTGAACGACTTCCACTTCCTACCCGGCGACGACCGGTTGGACGGCGGCTTCGTCCTCGCTGCGAGGACGGCCGCCAACGACCGTTTACTGACGTGGACCACACGTCCGCAACGGGCAACGATGTGGAGTGGAAGGTCTTCTTCTGACAAGTGAATAGCGGCGATGGAGGCATCATGGAACGCGAAAACGGACCGAAAGAACCGCTAAGCAGGCGCAGTCTGCTGGGACAGGCGGTTGGGGCGGCCGGGCAAGAATCCATCCGCGGGCGGCCGCTTTACGCCATGCCGGCCGCTACCGTTCCACGGGCGAGGCGCGCTGTTCCACGCCGTAAGGGGGCCTGCCATGGCCGCCCGCGGTTTCACAGAGGGTGTCAACTCCGTACGCAACCGAAAGGACTAAGTGCCATATGAAAGCTAGTCGAATAAAAGACCTGAGCCGGCGCGCGATGCTGTATCAGGCCGCTGCCGCCAGTGGTTTGGGCGGGATTTATACGATGTCGGCCTCGGCGCAGCAAGGAACCCCCGTTCGGGTGCCCGCTGGCGGCCCGGGGATGCCCGGACTCCCCGGAGCCGGACGCGGTCCGGCCGTGCATTACGGTCCAATCAACAAGTTTTCTGCGCCCAGCGACCTGAAGATCACGGACATACGGGCGCTCAGGATCGCGGCCAATTTCGACTACCCCGTCATCAAGGTTTTCACCAACCAGGATGTCTACGGGCTGGGAGAAGTGCGCGATGCCGGGAACGAGAACCTGGCCCTCGCCATGAAACCCCTTATGGTTGGAAGAAGCCCTCTGGACATATCGGGGATACTGCAATCCGTCCGTCCCTACGCCGGCCCCGGACGTCAGGGCGGCGGCTTCAGCGCCATCGATATCGCCCTCCACGACATTACGGGCAAGGTTTTCGGCGTGCCGGTCTGGCGGTTGTTGGGCGATAAGAAACGCGATCGGGTGCGGATGTATTGCGACACCACCGGAACCCGCGACCCCAAGAAGTATGGCGAACGGATGATCGCGCGCATGAAGCTGGGATTCACCTTCTTCAAGATGGATGTGACCACCAACTTCATTGGCGGCACGCCGGGCAATCTGGATACCGAGGGTGTCCCGACCGACAAAGGGCTGGAGTACGGAGGCGAGTTGATCGGGGCCGTGCGCGACGCCATCGGCTGGGACAAGCCGCTTTCGGTGGACGCCGCCAGCCTCCGGTGCGGCACCGTCACCGATGGCATTCGCGCCGCCAAAGCGTTTGAGAAGTACCGTCTCTCATGGCTGGAAGACCTGTTCTATACGGGCGGTTGGTGGCGATGGAAGGACTTCAAGGAGATCAAGGCCCATACCAGCACGAAGCTGCTCACCGGCGAGGACGGTTTCGGGCTGGAGGAAGGGTTCCAGGATCTGATCGACAATCGCGCCGTCGATATTATCCACCTCGATCACGGAACTTCCGGAGGGTGCCGCGAGACGAAACGCATTGCCGATTACGCTTACAACCGGGAGCGGATCCAGACGGCCATTCACATGGCGGGCTCGCCGCTGGCCACTATCGCCGCCGTTCATACGGCCTCCACGCTGGACGATTTCGTGGCGATGGAATGCCATGCGGTGGATTTCATCTCCTGGTGGCAACAACTGATCACGGGGTTGCCGCAGCCGCTGATTAACGGGGGCTATATAACGGTTCCGGACGCTCCCGGTCTTGGGGTGGAATTGAACGAGGCGGTGGTGAAGGAACATCTGCGGAAGCCCGGCTACTTCGACCCGAGCGCCAAGTGGGACGACAGCTTCGTCGGACGAGGCGGAGGCGGACCGTGGCCGCACTTCAACGTGGACGGCGTTTGGGTGAACGAGCGAACCGAGGATTACTAATCCCGGATACGTACAGGAGACAAATTGAAAACCGCAGCGTGGTTCCTTGTGGGTGCATTGCCCGCCCTGGGGCAATACTCGGTGGAGCGGGACGGAGATGTGATCCGGCTACTGGATGGCAAGAGCCAGACAGTGGTTTCGGTGATGCCTTCGCACGGCAACAGCGCCTTCGATATGAGAGTGCGGGGAAAGAAGGTGCTGCAAGACCCGTACGCGTCGGCGGAAGAATACAAGAAGTCGAGAGGGATGTCGGGGATTCCGTTCCTGGCGCCGTGGGCCAACCGGCTGGACACCACGGGGTTTTATGCCAACGGGAAGAAGTACACTTTCAACCTCGACTTGGGGACGGTGCGCCGCACGCCCGACAATCATCCGTCGCACGGCTTTCTGTCGGCGGCCACCGAGTGGGAAGTGGTGGAAGCCAAGGCCGACCGGAATGCGGCGTGGGTGACGAGCCGGCTGGAGTTCTACCGGCATCCGGACTGGATGGCGCAGTTCCCTTTCGCGCACACCATCGAGATGACCTACCGGCTGAAGGACGGAACGCTGGAAGTTCAGACCAAATTGAATAATCTGAGCGTGGACCCGATGCCCGTGTCGATCGGATTCCACCCGTTCTTCCAGGTGAACGACGCGCCGCGCGACGAGTGGACGTTCGGGCTGGGGGCGCGCACCCAGTGGATGCTGGCCCCCGACAAGATTCCTACCGGAGAAACCCGGCCGATCGAGCAGTTCCTGCCAGATCCGCAACACAGTACGCTGAAAGGGCTGGACCTGGATCATGTGTTTGGCGACCTGATCCGGGATGGTTCGGGAAAAGCCACCATGTGGGTGCAGGGGAAGACCGAGCGGGTGGAGGTGACGTTCGGGCCAAATTACCACGCGGTGGTGGTCTGGGCGCCGCTCGGCCCGAACCGCGATTTCATCTGCTTCGAGCCGATGGCGGCGATTACGGATGCGCTCAATCTGGCGCAACGGGGGATTTATAAGGAGCTCCAGTATATTCCCCCCGGACAAACGTGGCAGGAGAGTTTTTGGGTCAAGCCGAGCGGGTTTTAGGCAACCGGCGAGCCCTATTACCCGGCTCGATTAAGCAACCACGGGAGGAACGGCTGGTTGTCGCGCAGCCGCCACGGCGGCCAGATATTGGCGGGCGCGGTCTTCGATGATGTCGAAGCGGCCCTGCTCAACGGTGGCCGAATCCACCAACTCCGAACCCACCGCGACCGCGCAGGCGCCGGCCTTGAGGAAGTCGCCAACGGTAGCCAGGTTTACGCCTCCGGTCGGGACCATCTGAATCTGCGGGAACGGCGCCTTGAGAGCCTTGATGTACTTCGGTCCGCCCACCGCGCTGCACGGGAAGATCTTGATGGCGTCGGCGCCCGCCTGCCATGCGGTTAACACTTCGGTGGGCGTCAGCGCGCCGGGGAAGATGACTTTGGAGTAGCGCTTGACGATCTCGATGGTGGCCAGGTTCAACGCGGGGGTCACGAAGAACTGCGCGCCGGCCAGCATGCACGCGCGGGCCGTCTCGGGATCGAGCACGGTTCCGGCGCCGAGAATCATCTGGTCGCCGAAGCGGTCCGCCAGTTTCTCCAATACCCGAACGGCGCCGGGTACCGTCATCGTAATTTCGGCAGCGCGAACGCCGCCGCGGTGAATCGCCTCTATGGCCTGGAGCGCGCTGTCCGCACTGGCAACGCGAACGATCGGGACGAGCCCAATCTCAATGATGGAACTGAGAATTTGCATCTAGGCTCAGAATAACTCCCTGGCGGCAAGCCGCCGGCGATCAGCAATCAGCGATGCGGTATAGTCCGGGACGATGGACCATTGGATGCCGAAAGCGGCTGCGGAGAAGGCAAGCTGATCGAGGACATGAAGCAGGTCCTTGCGCACCAGCGCGGCGAAATCGAGCTGGAGCAACTGTTCATTAAAGTCGGCCAGAGTGGCGGGATTTATGTTCGGCGGATCGGGAATGTCAGGCCAGGAGGCCCGTCCCACTTAGCAGATGTGCGCGCCTTGGACGCCGACGTATAGGGAATAGAGGGACTGGCTGGCGGCCATATAGAGCTGGTTGCGTTTGGGGCCTCCGAAGCAGAGGTTGGCGCAGATTTCGGGCAGAACGATCATGCCGATGCGCTGGCCGGCGGGGTTGAAGATGTGCACGCCGTCGTAGCCGGGACCGCCATTGGCGCCGGCCCAGATGTTGCCGTCGGCATCGGCGCGGATGCCGTCGGCGATGCCGGATTTTCCACCCAGTTTCATGTCGGTGAAGAGGCGGCGGTTGCGCAGCTTGGTGCCGTCGACATCGCAGACCTGCACGTTTTTGGGCGCGCCGGTATCGCAGAGGTAGAGCTTCTTGTAATCGGGGGAAAAACAGAGGCCGTTCGGTTTGTCGAACTCGTCCGACACCAAATCGATGTGGGCGGTGTGGGGATCGATGCGATAGAAGGCTTCCTTAAGTTCCGGGGTAGCTTGGAAGCCCTCGTAGTTGCCCAGAATGCCGTAGGGCGGATCGCTAAACCAGACGCCGCCATCGGGGTGGACCACCACATCGTTGGGGGAATTGAGCGGTTTGCCGTTGTAGCGTTCGGCCAGCACGGTGACGTGGCCGTTGTGCTCATAGCGGGCCACTCGGCGGCCGGCGTGTTCGCAGGAGATCTGGCGGCCTTCGAAATCGAAAGTGTTGCCGTTGCTGTAGCCGGAGGGGCTGCGGAACACGGCGACATGATTATCCTCCTGCAGCAGGCGCATCTGGCGGTTGTTGGGAATATCGCTCCAGACGACGTAATTGCCCTCGCCCGACCAGGCGGGACCCTCGGCCCAGCGGGTGCCGACGTAGTGACGGTAAAGGACGGCGTTGAAGACCTGGTATTTGGCGAAGCTCGGGTCTATGGCGACGACGTCGGGATCGGGGTAGCGAAGGGGATTGCGATTGGTCCAATCGCGCGGGGTTTGGCCGGTCGCGGTCTGACTAAACCAGGGCACGGCGGCCGCGGCGAGGCCGAGGAAGGAACGCCGCGCGAACGGCGGGTTGGTAGGAGATGGCGTACGGGGCATCGGATGACATTGTACGCGAAAGGCGGGGGGAGTGGGGCGGCGAGTGGATGAGCGCGGCGGGAAAGGCCGCCTGAAAGGCGGCTGCAGCCAGAATTGGCTGCCCCGCGGACCAGCCGAGGAGCAACCAATACGCAGGATTTTCCTGGTGGAGCGCGGGCGTCGAGATGAGTCTCGACGCGGCACGCACGAGTACGTGCGCCACGAAAATCGTCGCGGCAGCAAAAGCATCCGACGGGCTGCTGCGACGTTACGGGATCCCGCTAGGTAAACGGTGTTGACGTCAAATTCCCATGGCGATGGCGAGAGCGGCGGCGTCGCCGATACTTTCGCTTAGCTGGGCGGGCACGATCCGGCAGGCTGCCACGGAAGCGGGCAGGGCTTCGCGTGCGAGGGTGGCGCGGGCCGGGGCCAGGAGCGGCTCGCCGATGCGCATGGCCAGGCCGCCGATGACGATGCACTGAGGATTGAACAGGTCGACCAGGATGGCCAGAGTACGGCCCAGGCGGACGCCGGTGGAGCGGATGACGCGTTTGGCCAGCGGGTCGCCGGTGCGGGCGGCTTCGGCAATGTCGCGGGCGGAAACCTGGCCGTTGCGTTTAAGGCATTCGGCGAGCGCGGTCTGGCGCCCTTGGCGTTGGGCCCGGTGGATGGCGGTGGCGGCCACCTGCGCCAATCCGCCGCCGCTCACCCAGCCTTCCACCGAGCCCGCCTTGTGATATCCCACGGGGCCGGAGGGAGTGAGGCGGACGTGGCCGATTTCGCCGGCCATGCCATTGGCGCCGCGATACAGCTTGCCGTTGGCGATGATACCGGCGCCGAAGCCGGTACCCATGGTGAGGAAGAGCATGTGGTCGGCGCCGCGGCCGGCGCCGAAGCGATGTTCGGCCACGGCGCCGGCGTTGGCGTCGTTCTCGAGGTGGCAGGGCACTCCGAATTCCCTTTGGAGGAGGGAGACGATGGGGACATCCACCCAGGTCCAGAGGTTGGGCGGGGCTTGAATGACGCCGGCCAGGGCATCGAGGGGGCTGCCGCAACTGACGCCGATGCCTTCGAGGGCGGCGTCCGGGCCCTGGGCGGCGAGCGCCTGGCGAAGCGCGGCGAAGATGGATCGCAGGGCGGGATCGGGGCCATCGGCCGGGAGGGTAGGGAACTCGGCGCGGTGGAGGACGGCGGGCGGAGCGGCGGAGAGGACGATGGCGGTTTTGGTGCCGCCGATATCGACTCCCGCCCAGAAGTGCTTGGTAGCCATAGAATTAACGAGAGTACACGGGAGGCGGGGGGAAGGTCAACCGGAACCAAAAGAACCGGCGGCAAGACCGCCGGCGCTACGAGGAAGACCTCGCCAGCCCTTCACACCATCGCCCGCGCGGTTTTGGGAGTCTCAGGGCAAAATATCGGCTTGAAAGCCGACGCTGCAGGCCATAGACCCGCGCCACGAGAATCGTCGCGGCGACAAAAGGATCCGTCATGTTGCGTTTCACAATCCACTTCGGTTAAGATGAAAAGGTTTCGCGAGTGTAAGCTTTCTGCTCCTGTGCTACCACCTGTGTGTTCGATTGCCAGGTCCGGCCGGGGGTGAGGCCCCGAGGTTTCGCCGGTCAACTCCGAACGAAACATGGGCCTGTCCGAAGCAGGTAATCCTCGCTGTTAGCGACCTTTTTATACGGGGCCCTAAGGTGGGCTCTGGTCGAGTGTGGGTTCACCGCGTATAGACTTTCGATCGCGAAAGGCGTTTTTGGGTTTTTGAGTCGCGCAGAGGCTAGACGCGAAAAGGAACAATCGTGCCAACGTTCAACCAACTTGTGCGTAAAGGGCGGAGAGCGCCTGTTTGGAAAACTTCGAGTCCAGCGCTCGAAAGTTGCCCGCAGAAGCGCGGGGTCTGCACCAGGGTGTACACGTCGACTCCCAAGAAGCCGAATTCGGCGTTGCGGAAAGTGGCGCGCGTGCGGCTGACCAACGGGATTGAAGTGACCACCTATATTCCGGGCGTGGGACACAACCTGCAGGAGCACTCGATCGTGCTGATCCGCGGCGGCCGCGTGAAGGATTTGCCGGGCGTGCGATACCACGTGGTGCGCGGCGCGCTCGATACGGCAGGCGTCGCCAATCGCAAGCAGAGCCGTTCGAAATATGGGGCCAAGAGGCCCAAGTCTTAAGGAATGCGGTAAGAGTCGAGATTATGCCACGCAGACGAAGAGCGGAAGTAAGGGAAGTGATTGCCGACCCGGTCTACAACTCCACGCTGGTGGAGAAATTCGTGAACTCCATGATGTGGGAAGGCAAGAAGACCGTGGCGCAGGGCATTTTTTACGATGCCATGGACAAGCTGCGGGAGCGGACCAGCGACGACCCGCTGAAAGCCTTCAAGAAGGCGGTGGAGAACGCCAAGCCGCTGCTGGAAGTCAAGACGCGGCGCGTGGGTGGGGCTAACTACCAGGTGCCGATCGAGGTGCCGCAGACGCGGCGCACGTCGCTGGCGATCCGCTGGATTATTCTGAACGCGCGCGGGCGGGCGGAAAAAGGCATGCCGGAGAAGCTGGCTAATGAATTGAACGATGCCTCCAATCTGCGCGGCGGAGCCATCAAGAAGCGCGATGACGTACATCGCATGGCGGAGGCCAACAAGGCTTTCGCGCACTACCGCTGGTAAAGGAAAAAAGAGTCGACAGGTTTAGACTGCATGGCAAGAAAGATTGCACTCGAGAGGATGAGGAACATCGGCATCGCGGCCCATATCGATGCCGGTAAAACAACAACCACCGAGCGTATCCTTTATTACACCGGCCGGTCCCACAAGATCGGCGAGGTTCATGAGGGCACCGCCACCATGGACTGGATGGAACAGGAGCAGGAGCGCGGCATTACCATCACTTCGGCCGCCACCACCTGCTACTGGCGGGACATGCAGATCAACATTATCGATACACCCGGCCACGTGGATTTTACGGCCGAGGTGGAGCGCTCCCTGCGCGTGCTGGATGGCGCCGTGGCGGTATTCGACGCCGTGGCCGGGGTGCAGCCGCAATCGGAGACGGTGTGGCGGCAGGCGGACAAATACAAAGTGCCGCGCTTGTGTTTCATCAACAAGATGGACCGGGTGGG
>JBKQIF010000197.1:0-10587 GCA_052148435.1 Bryobacteraceae bacterium | reverse complement strand
CAGATAGCCGATGATGGCGCCGCGATCGTCGCGCAGCGCCGTGACCGACACGACCGCCGGAAAGCGGCTGCCGTCCTTGCGGATGTAGGTCAGTTCATAGATATCCTCAATCCCGCGCGAAGCCTTGAACACCAGCGCCTCGAAGCCCGGAGCAATCCCGGTTCCCAGTTCCAGGCTCAACGCCTTGGCGCGCGCGATGACTTCCTGCGAATCGGAAATCTCGGCCGGAGTAATCTTGTTCAACACTTCGGCGGCTGCATAGCCCAGCATGCGCTCGGCGCCGACATTGAACAGTTGAATGACGCCCTTCTCGTCGGTGGCAATACTGGAGAAGTTGGCGCTGTTGAAAATTGCGTTCTGTAAGGCCCCCGTCTTGAGCAGAGCCTCTTCGCGTCGGACCTCGGTGACGACATCCAGCGTGCGAGCGGCGTCGTCGGACACGGCAGGATCGTCTTTCTTCCCGGACACGCTCCAACCTCCATCGACCTAACAGGCTTATCCACCGGGTGCAGTGCAGATTGCGGGCCAAAGCCGACTGTGCGAGGACACAAGCTAGAAACCCGCGGCTCCCGCAAGTTGTTATGTGCAGGTATTGCCGCCCATAAGGCAAGAAGTGCCTTCGATGTGCCGGTATGTTTCCCGGTGAGCCGCGCTAATTCGAGTTGGAGGTCAAAAACACTTAATATGGGCACTGCGCAGGGGCGCCATGGCTGAACCGATCCTGCCCGATGAACGTAGTTCCCATAACATCGGCTGGGTACGTGCTCTAACAATTGCGAGGTGAATTAATGCGCGGATTTACATTTCTAGTATTAGCTGCGGTTGCTGGAATCGGTTTCACCACGACCGCCCCCAAAGCGGTGGCTCAAGTCAGCGTCGACATCGGAGTAGCCCCGGAATGTCCCTATGGCTACTATGACGTCGCTCCTTATAGCTGTGCCCCTTCTGGCTACTACGGTCCGGAATGGTTTAGCGGGGACGTCTTCATTGGCGCTGGCCCGTGGTTTCATGGCTCTAGCGACTTCAAGGGCCACGTAAATAACCGTTTCCATCCGGAGCACGGCTATAAGGGCCCGATGCCAAAAGCCGGCGAGAAAGCCGAGCCGGCAAAGCGGGTCAGCAGTGCGCACTTCAAAGGAAACGAAGTGCGGGATGGACGAGGCCACGTCGCGGGGAAAAAATAGCCGAGTCGGGGAAGTCTGCCGCGGCACGGTATCGCCATTTACAGAAGTGCTTCAGCGCTAAGCGCTCCAATTTGTTGGAGCGCTCCGGCATATTGGCTGTTTTCGCCAAGGGCTAACGTCAGGCGGTCCCCTTCGACCCGTACCCTTTGCCTTCCCGTCGGCGTCCGTCGAATCTGTTTCCCGCTCGGCCCAACAGCGGACTCAAGCCGGGTCGAGACATTCCCGAATGGGGTACTCACAAGGATAGGAGCGCGGACTAGCGGCGCGGAACGAATACGATGCAGACGGGTCTCGACAGTTGGACTGTGAGGCGCGGGGCGGGGGTCATTTGGCCGCTATGGGGGTTGAGCTTGAAGACGGCGATGTCACCGGAATCCTGGCCTTCGGCGAGGAGATATTTTCCGGTGGGGTCAATGATGAAGTGCCGCGGAGTCTTGACCAGGCTGGGAGCGTACTCCATGGGGGCGACGGTGAAGTGCTGGGGGTCGATGGCAAACAGGGCGATGGTGTCGTTGCCGCGGTTGGAGGCGTAGAGGCGGGTCCCGCCCGTGCCGATGGCGAGCTCGGCGCCGGTGCTGGCTCCGTGGAAGCTGGCCGGCAGGGTGGATACGGTTTGCAAGGGTTCGAGCGCGCCCCGGGCGGCATCCCAACTGAAGGTGGTAACGGCCGACTGAATTTCGTCGACGGCATATAGATAACGCCCATTGGGGTGGAAGAGGATGTGGCGCGGGCCGGCGCCGGGCGGAACGGAGCCGAAAGGCGGGTCGTTGGGGGTGACGGCGCCGGTGGCCGGGTCGAAGCGATAGACCATGACGTGGTCGAGGCCTAGATCGGCCACGAGCAGAAAGCGGTTATCGGCCGAGAAGAGGGCACAGTGGGCGTGAGGTCCCTTCCGGTTGACGTTGGGGCCGGAGGCGGCGTGCTGCACGAAGGCGACGGATTCGCCGAGGCTGCCATCTTCCTTGACAGGGAAAACGGCGAAACTGCCGCTGCCGTAATTGGCCGCGGCCAGCCAGTGGCCGGTGCGGTCGAGGGCCAGATGGCAGGGGCCGTTGCCGCGGGAAGAGACGCGGCCGAGCAGGCGCAGTTTGCCGGTGGCAGGCTCGATGGCAAAGGCGCTGACGCCGCCTTGCGGGTCTTCATTCACGGCGTAGATGTGCTGCTGTTTTTGGTCGGCGATGAGGAAGGTCGGGTTGGAGGTGTCGACTGCCAGGCCGGCGGGGGCGAGGCGTCCGGAGCCGGGCTGGAAGCGGTAGAGGTAAATGCCCTTGCTGCCGGTGTTGGTATAAGTACCGGCGTACGCCCAGAAATCGGCGGCGGGAGCGGCCTGGCTCGCAAGGAGAACCATTGCGAGGAGCGCGTAATGCGGCCGAAGCAGGCCGGCGAGGTGGATCGAAGGTGGCGTCATCATGGGGTTCGGACCGGGTTACCCGGCGTTACCCAGTGTAACTCGCCATTACTCCTCTTCGACCTGGAACATGCCGATGAAGCTGCTGCGGCGGTAGGGGCTGTTCCAGGTTTCGCCCAGGCCTTCGCCGGTGAAACTATCGGTCAGCGCATAGGCCGGCATGGCGTGTTCCAGCTTGGCCAGGGGCGGATAGAAAACGTCTTCGTTGCCGCAAACATGATCGGTGGCATTCATGGCGCGGGTCTGGATGGTGGCGAGGGACCCGGCGGTGAGCTTGGCGGCGCCGCCGTGAATGTTGCCGTTCTGAATGGTGAATTCGATGGGGGCGTAATCGACCTTGACGATGTGGTCGAGCAGGCCGCCGGCCTGGGCCTGGGCGAAGCTGCGGAGGGCCAGAGCCTGTTCAGCGTCGGCGCGGCTATCGACGATGAGAACAGCTCTGGCGGGATTGACGGGATTGTAGACGTCGCCGAGGGTATGCTCGGTGCGAATCACGCCCACCACGCCGAGGCCGTGGACATCCACGCCGTGCCAGGAGCCGTTATTGATTTTCCACCCGAAGACGGCTTCACGGCCGTTCATTTCGACCTCGCCGTTGGCGAAGCAGGGGCCGGTATAGACATCCGCAGTGCGAGCTTCAATGTAGTTGCCGTTGATGCCGTGGGACGGAATTCCAGCAGCCAGACATGCCGAAGCGGCGGAAAACACAGACATAGCACTAATAATCGAACCAAACCGCATCTTTTTTCCCTCTGGCTACCAGTATAGCGGGTTCGGCCGGACAAGCGCGGCTGCGACGGCGATATTCCACTCAGCGGCGGCGGGGCTGGACGCGGACAGCCCCTCGGCGGAGACAACCCCGCTGCTCGCGTTGGAACTCTGCCCGGAGGACAAGGTGTCACTGGGGCGAGCCGCCGGTCTGTGCCGCCTGCCAGTTGAGCGTTTCATGGAGTTTGCCGGCCGGCACAACGTTCCGCTCCGTTATGACGCCGACGACCTGGAGAGGAGGATCGCCGAACATTGGAACGGCTCGGCTTGTGATCGTTGTTTCGAATTCCTCCCCGCTCATAGCCTTTTCCCAGTTGGCCGCCTCGACATTCCTGCCTCATTCTACAAACGCGTTCTGGTCCCTGCTGCCCAAACTGTAGTGGATTGCCGCGCTTTCTCTCTCCCGTCCAGCCGCGATCCATCAAGGCTTGGTCCGCCAGGAAATCTGTTCGCCTCCGGTCAACTGGAGGTTGAGGATCTCGCGAGCGCGGGGGTCGAAGACCACGCGCGCCGGCTTATTGGCAAAGGGCTTGGTCACGCTGAGTTGCGGCAGGACGGTATCGGGACTTTTCACACCGGTGGCCTCGATGGCGGCCGACACCGTCGCCCCCAAAGGCACGGCGATCTCGCGGCCGTTGACATTCAGCGCCAGATACGGATTGACTCCCACGCGGCGGGGGAGGGCCCGACAGGGCGCCTGCGGCTTTTCACAGGCAGCCGGATGGGCCAACGCGGTTTTCGTGCGGCCGTCCAGTTCGTCAGGGGTTGCGCCGAAAGCGACGATGGCGGTGACGCCATTCGAATCGCTCTTGTAAAGCAGCCGGAAGAAGGCGGCTTCGGGAGGGAACCCGAAATAGTCGGTTGCCGGCGCGCGAGCGTGTTCCACCTTGCCTTGAATACTGCGGTCGGCCCAGAGCGGCTCAAAATGGTAGCCGACGCGGCCTGTATTGGGCCGGATGGCATACCACGCGGTCTCGAATCCAATCACGCCGGGAGCCAGTTTCAGATCCACGCCGAGCCGGGAATCGCTGCCTGAGACTTCGGAAGTCTCGAGAATGGGAGCCTCCGCCCGCGTCCCCCCGCGCAGGATGGGGCTATGCACCTGGAGCCTGTTCTCCGGCCCGAGATCCACATATCCCCGCACCGCATGGTTGGCATTGAGGAGGCGGAATGCCGCGGCGGGATCGAGAGGCACCGATTCAGCGATGCGGTTCGCCATCTCCTGTCCCGAACCGGACGCGGTGCAGCCCTGCGCTTCGGCGCGGATGCCCCAGTCGGCCAGCCATCCGGGCGGCTCGGTCAGTAACGCATCGCGGTTCACGGTCACGCGGATTTTTTCCTTCCGCAGTCGAAGCTGAACGGCCGCGGTACCATCCAAAGCGCAAGGCCCCGGACCCGGCGGAATGTTGGCAACAAAGGTGCGCCGGGCGAGATCGGGATTCGCCACGCCGGGAGGGATCAGGACTGGCTTAGGCTCCGCGAGCAGGCGATAGGTACTCGGCCGATGGACGCATCCCGCGGCAGCAGCCAGAAGGACGAAGACGGCGGCGCGCAAGCGGAACCGCGACATGCTAAGAAAATAGCGCACAAAGGCGAGGGCTGTCGATGGCGTCCGACGCACTCTCACTTCTCGCCCGGCTCTGTGGGCTAAGATCGGCTTATGAATGACGCGGGATTCATTTCGTTTGTCGAGTCGTTGGACCGCTGTTGGATCGAAGGCCGTTTGCAAGATCTGGACGCATTTCTAGCTGAAGACGTCGTCTTCGTTGCGCCCGGCGGCAAACCTCGCATGGAGGGCGTTGCGCGGGCTATTGAAGGTTATCGCCAATTCACCTCCAGTGCACAAATCAATCGCTTTCAAACCAGCGATCATTTCGTTACGCAGAGGGGCGACACTGTTATCGTCGAGTATGCGTGGCAAATGACATGGGTTGTTGGCCGGGCGGAGCATAACGACGCGGGGCGCGATGTGTTGGTGTTATCGCGGCGCAACGACGACTGGCGCGTCGTTTGGCGAACTCAGATTCCAACCAGCGGCGGAGCAAGCCGATAAACAGGAAAGAGGTGTGCATCGTGAATTCATCGAGTGGACTCAGGACCGGGGCCCGGGCCATGGCGCTCCTGTCCATACTGGCAGCGTTTTTTCAGCAGGCGCCGGCACAGGCGCAGCCGCAGCCGGGACAGGCTGCTCCCGGAAGGGGAGCCGCGGTCCGGCCCCCGGCCTCGCCGGAAATCCATCCGGACAAGACGGTCACGTTCCGGCTTTCCGCTCCCAAGGCCGCCGAAGTCACCTTGAATGGAAGCTGGGAGGGAGCGCGCGATATCAAGATGACCAAAGACGACGATGGCGTCTGGTCGGTAACCGTGGGACCGCTAGGCGCCCAACTTTGGGGCTATTGGTACTTAGTGGACGGGGCGAAGGCCCTTGATCCTTGCAATGGTGAAACACAGCGGGACGGCTCGAGAATCGACAACCTGCTGATGATTTCCGGCCCCGAGTCCGACATGTGGGATTTCAAGGATGTCCCGCACGGAACCATACACATCGTGTGGTATCCCTCGCCCACGCTGAAGCAGACGCGCCGCCGGATGTACGTCTACACGCCGCCCGGCTATGAAGCCAGCCAATCCCGGTACCCCGTTCTGTATCTGCTGCACGGCGGAGGCGGCGATGAAGACGCGTGGGTCACCATGGGCCGCGCCAATGTGATCTTGGATAATCTGATCGCGCAGGGCAAAGCCAAGCCGATGATCGTGGTCATGCCGAACGGCAACGCAACCCAGACCGTATCGCAGGGCTACGCCTACGGCCCGACGCCCGCGCCTCAGTCCGTTCAGGCGCCCGCGCCGCCCCCGTTGCAGGCGGCCGCTGGCGGCGGAAGGGCCGGCGCCGAACCGGGCCGCGGCGCGCCGCGGCCGCCGCAACCTTACGCCGGTTCCTATCCGGAAAGCCTGGTCAAGGACGTCATTCCCTTCGTCGAAAAGACCTACCGGGCGATCGCCGACAAGGACAGCCGCGCCATCGCCGGCCTCTCCATGGGCGGCGGTCACACCCTCACCGCCACCAACAACAATCCGGGCGTCTTCGGATACATCGGCGTGTTCAGCTCCGGACCGCGGACGGTTGACGAAGCGTACGAAGCGCAACTGGAAGCGGTCAAAGCCGGCGGGGTCAAGTTCTACTGGACCGGCGCCGGAACCACCGACATGGCCCGCGAAGGCACCATGAATCTCCACGCGCTGCTGGAAAAGCACGGCTTCAAGACGTCGTATAAGGAAATCCCGGGTTCGCACTATTGGTTCCTATGGCGCGATTTCCTCGCCGACTACGGTTCCATGCTGTTCCGCTAGGGGGAGTTTACTGCGAGCGGTTGCGGCTGTAGCGAGTACGTCACGCCATGACGAGGGTGGGTTCGCGCCGGAATGGCAATGGACTTCAGCGCTTGCGCAGGAAATCGAAGTCGCAGCCTTCGTCGGCCTGGTTCACGTGTTGCAGGAACATCCAGCCGTAGCCCCGTTGGTAGTGGAGCGGCGCCGGGGAACGGGACGCCAAACGGCGGTCGATCTCCTCGGCGGGCACATGCAGAGTCAGGGTGCGGCCGGCTGTATCGAGTTCCACTTCATCGCCGGTTTCCACGGCAGCCAGTGGCCCGCCGGCCTCCGATTCGGGCGCCACGTGCAGGACCACGGTTCCAAAGCTGGTTCCGCTCATGCGAGCGTCGCTGATTCTGACCACATCGTCGACACCCTGTTCGAGTAGGACGCGCGGTATGGGAATCTGGCCCCATTCCGGAAACCCGGGCGCGCCTCGCGGTCCGCAGCTTTTCATCACCAGCACCGTGCCGCGAGAAACCGGCAGGTCCGGCGAATCGATTTGTTCGCGCATCTGTGCGCGATTTTCGAAGACGTACGCCGGACCGCGGTGCTGCAGCAGGTGGGGCGAGGCGGCGGTCTGCTTGACGACCGCGCCCCTGGGCGCCAGGTTCCCACGAAGAACCACGGTGCCGCCTTCGGCCGAAAGGGGTTCGGACGCGGCTCGAATCACGTCCCGATTCCAGCATTGTGCCTGCCCGACATTCTCGCGAACCGCTTTTCCGTTGGCAGTCACCGCATCGGCATGGAGCAGCGGGAGTATCTCGTTCATCACCGTGGGAACGCCGCCGGCTTCGAAGAAGTCTTCCATCAGATACTGGCCCGATGGCTTCAAGTTGACGATGCAGGGAGTGCGGCGCGAAATCCGGTCGAACTCGTCGAGCTTCAGATCGATTCCAAGCCGGCCAGCTATGGCCAGAATATGTACCACGGCGTTGGTCGAACCTCCGATCGCCATGTCCACCGCAATGGCGTTTTCGAGCGCCTCGCGGGTCATAATCTTCGAAGGCCGGAGATCCTCCCAAACCATGCCGACGATGCGCTGTCCGCTAGCCTCGGCGAGTGCCAGGCGGCGCGAATCCGGGGCCGGTATGGCAGCGCAGCCAGGCAACGTCATGCCCATGGCTTCCGCTACGGCGGCCATGGTGCTCGCCGTGCCCATCACCGTGCAGTGGCCGGTGCTGCGCGCGATGCCGCCTTCGATCTCGCACCACTCTTCCTCGGTCAGCTTGCCGGTGCGGAAGAGATCGAAAAGCTTACGCCCATCGGTGCCCGCGCCAAGTTTCCGGTCCCGCCACTGGCCGCTGAGCATCGGTCCGCCCGTGACGACGATGGCGGGCACGTCGGCGCTGGCCGCACCCATGATCTGCGCGGGTGTTGTCTTGTCGCAACCGCACAAAAGAACCACGCCGTCGATGGGATTGGCGCGGATGGATTCTTCGACGTCCATGGACATCAAATTGCGATACAGCATGGTTGTCGGTTTCATGAGCATTTCGCCGAGCGATATGGTCGGGAACTCGAGTGGAAATCCTCCCGCCCGCCAAACGCCGCGCTTGACTGCCTCGGCCACGACCTTCAAATGTACGTTGCAGTTGTTCAGCTCACTCCAGGAGTTACAAATGCCGATTACAGGCCGGTTCTCGAAGACGTCGGCCGTGAAACCCTCCGAGCGCATCCATGCGCGGCGTGTAAAGTTGTAGTAGTCTTTCCCGAACCACCACTGCTGACTGCGTAGTTTGTGTGCCATATCGTGTGTCTGCCGACCTTAGATGCACGAACAGTAACGCCTGCTCGCACCGGATCCACCGGCCGGAACGCGACAGGCGAACCGCCCGCGGCGGTCCCATATCCGTGAGTCGCTTGGCCGGCCAATGCCGGAAATGCCAGTGTAGAATACGCTCGCCGAGGATGCCACGCCATTCCTAATCACCGTAACTCCGCGCCCACACACACCGCGTCGGGAGAATCGGTTCTTCTGCAACAGGTCCATTCTCCCAATCCTGGGCGGAAACAGTCTGGCGTCCGATGGCATCCAGTGCCCAGGCGCGCTCCTTTGAGGCCCGCGCGCTCATCGACGCGGCGGACGCGGCGACGATGGAGGCCTTCTCCGCTCTCACGCCCGAATAACGATTCAGGCGATCCGCCGCATGCGGGTCAAATGCGAGAACGGAGTATTTCTACGGCCCGATACCAATCCTCGTCCGGCGATCCATCTGGACAACCCCTAGCCTGCCAGAGATCGTAGGCAAGGGTGGCGATGTCCTCTTCTCCAAGATCGTTGCCGAGGGCGGTGAGCTCCCGCTCGGCTTGGTTACGGGGACCGATTGTCAGGGGTGCAGACGGGTTTGCCTTGTTCTTTTCCTTCGACATGACGTTTCCTCCTTTCGGTGATCGGGCTTTGCTTCGCTCGGCGAAAGGGTCCGAAGTATGTTTCGATCGATGTTGCGGGTAACCGGATCCGGCGCTCTGTGCCGGCCTCGGCGGGACCACGCAAAAGACGCCGCGGCTTCGAGATTGTCCGAAGCCGGGATCGAGAGAACCCAAGAAAAGCCTAAGTCCGATCCCCGGCAAAGTCAATCCTAACGGCATCCCCACTGCCCTTCAGCAACGCCGGCGCCTGTTGGCGCAGGCAATCCTTCGACGCAATCCTGGGTGCCGCGCCGAGGCAGGGGTCGCCGGCTAAGCGCCCCGGCGGCTTACGGCATGAGGGCGGAAGCGTTCATGCTGGGAATCGTGCCCGGGCTCTACATCGGCTTCCTACGGCTGAACCGGTTGCGTTCACAAGGCTCGCCCTTGTCGTTGCAAAGTTTTGAGAACTTGGGAAACCGAATCGGAAAATTGTCCTGGGCATCTCCGCGAACCAGCCGCGGCAACCGGGGCGGAAATCAGGACTGCACTTGCGACGCCTTAACCATTGCAATTTGTTGGGGATGCGCACCATCTCGATGTCAAGATGCTGCAAAGAGCCCCAAATTCGAATCAGGTGCTACTCTTGGGCTCGTTCCCATCGGGCGTCCGCCTTCCACCCCTGAGGCCCTCATGCCTTATCTCGGAGTTCACAAAACGATAGTCCTCTATTTGGAAACCGACGCCGTAAAACCCGGCTTCAGCCAGCACTTCCACCCGTATAACGCGGACCTTGCACAGCACAGGCAGCGCTGGGTCGCCCCCGTTCGGATGGTGGGTAGGCACAAGGAGCGTGCACTCTCTGGCCTCACCGGGCACAAACTTCGCATTTGCAACGCAATAGAATCCATTGCTGCTGAGATCTTGCGTGATGGTCTGCACCTGCTCGGCGGTGCCTGGTAGGGAAAAATAGAGCGGCCAGTGGACCCGCGCCCGAACTCGTTTCCGACGCTCTACCGAAAGGGACCCCTCGGGTATCCCCTGCATATCAGGGTAGCCTGAGTGGCGGTGTATTGAGTGCGACGCCATATATGGTACTGCGTCGCGTAGCATTTTCCATGCCATCGAATTGGCTGTCGGTCAAGGTGATAACCCCTTTTGTTCTATTTAGTTGTACAAATTCTCAATGTTTTGCCTGTTGCGCCGTAGAAGACGACAAAGTCGGAAATACTAGAACTGATAGATATTTAGTGCCCTTGACATCTCTCTTGATTGGGTTATGCTCAGTACGTTTCCTTCTCTATTACGCTATGCTCAGTACGGTCCATCTGAATCCCCAGGAAAAAATCGCGATGAATGTCGCGCTAGTGTCCCAGGACGCCGATTTGTTCGAGCTGTGCCGGGAAATTTTCAACGAGTACCAGAGTCTCGGCTGCCACCTGTCAAGGGTCGTTCCCGGCACCAGTCCGACCGAAGCGGATTTGTACATCTGGGACAGCACGACGC
>JBKQIF010000196.1:0-97626 GCA_052148435.1 Bryobacteraceae bacterium | reverse complement strand
TGGGACAGACGATCGCCTTTTGTCGTCTGTCGCGCCTCCCCCGGGGACAAGCCCTTGACAGACGACAGAAAGCGATCGTCTGTCCCACCCGGCCTCTCTCATTGCGCCGCCGCCGCGGCGATGTCGTCCGCCACCAGGATATGCTCCTTGTATCCTTCCAAGGTGAAGGTGTGCCGGTTGCCCCCGTCGTTCCACCAGACCTGCAACACCACGCGGTCCAGCGCCGGCATTTGGGGCGCGGGCGCCGGCGGGGTGGAAAAGGGTGTCACCAGGGCCTGCCAGCCGGCATCGAGCGTACCCGCTATCGGGCCGTCGAAGCGGCCGTCGAGGGAGGCGTTGCGCGGCAGGCCGGGATCCACCAGCAATTCATTCATGCGCAGCCGGGCCAGTTGCGCCACGCGGTCGTGATCGCGCAGGCGGGACGCATTTCGCACCGCGCCGGAGAGGCCGGAAAGCAGCGCCGTGACCGCGATGGCCATGATCACCGTCGCCACCAACACTTCGAGGAGGGTAAAACCGCCGCTCCGGGTGGATCGCATAGGCTACTTCTTTACGACGCTTTCCACGTTCGGAAAGCCGGTCATGGGGTCGAGATGCACGATTCTGCGGCCGCCGTGCCGGTTGGCCAGTTCCACGCCGATAGCGGGAACGGTAGCGCCGGGAAACAACACGAAGCGGCGATCGCCGGTCTGGGCGTCGCTGGCGGCGGAGACGCCCGTTTCCGCTCCGGTCAAGGGCGGCAGCACGGCCGCCAGAGTGATGCCGTCGGGCAGATTGAGGTGCCGCTCGGCGCCGTCGGCGGCCAGCGCGACGAGGCGGTTCTGCGGCAATGAAATCTCCACTTCCACCGGCTGCTGGCGGCGCTCGGCGTGCGTCACGGCGGCGTTGAGGAAGCTGGCAACCTCTTCGGTAGCCGACGCCAGGCGCACGTTATCCAGGCCCGCCGACGCGGTGGGATAAGAGATGCCGGCCAGCAGCCCGATCAACCCCACCACAACCAACATTTCGATCAAGGTGACGCCGCGGCGGTTGCCGGACAGCCGCTCCCTCGGGAGCTTTGAAAAATCAAATTCCAGCCACGGATGAACACGGATGAATACAGATAAACCCTTTCGTATCTTCATCTGTGTTCATCCGTGTTCATCCGTGGCTATCTTTATTCTTTGGCCGGCCCCGGTCACTTCCAACTGACCACATCGGCATTGATTCCATCGCCGCCCGGCTGCCCGTCGGCGCCGTAGCTGATGATATCCGGCTCGTCGCCGTGATCGCCCGGGAACTTGTAGACGTAGTCGTGACTCCAGGGGTCCTTGGGAACGTCCTTGGGCATGTAGGGACCGTTCCAGTTGTCGGCGTCGCCCGGTTTCACGCGCAGCGCCTGCAAGCCCTGCTCGGTGGTGGGAAAATTCCCGTTATCGAGCTTATAAGTGCCCAGCGCGCCCATGAAGCTTTCGATCTGCGCGCGCGCGGCCGTAATCTTCGCCTTGTCGACGTTGGACCAAAGCCTGGGGCCGACCAACGCCACGAACAGGCCGATGATGGTCACCACCACCAGCATTTCGATCAGCGTGACGCCCGCCTGTCCACGCTTTCTTTCGTTTTTCCGTCTCGTCATTTCACACCGCCACGTCGTTAATGCTCGTCACCGCGAGCAGCATGCTCAAAATCAGCGAGCCGACCAGGATGCCCATTACCAGAATCACCACCGGTTCGAAGATGGCGGTGAAGCGCTTGATGGCGGCCCGAGTATCATTTTCGTAAATGTCGGCCATCCGGGTAAACATCGTATCCAGATGGCCGGTTTCCTCGCCCACGGTCAGAAGGTGCCCGGCCAGCGGAGGGAACACACCCGCCCTGCGCAACGGCACGGCGAGGCCTTCGCCGCGTTTTACCCCCTGCGCCACGCCGTCGAGCGCATTAGAGATGGTCTTGTTGTTGAGGGTCGCCGCGGCAATTCCGAGCGACTGCACCAGGGGAACGGAGTTCGACACCAGGGTAGCCATGGCGCGGGCAAATCGCGAGGTTTCGGCTTTGAGCAGCGCATCGCCAAGCAACGGCAGCTTCAGGCGCGCCCGGTCCCACCACAGACGCCCGGCGGGGGTCCTGGTGTAGAGGCGCCAGCCTACGGCGAGGGCCACCGCGACGCTCAGCGCGATCCAGCCGTAGGCGTGCACCAGGTCGCTGGCCGCCAGCATCACCCGCGTGGGAGTGGGCATCGCCATGTGCCCTTCCTGAAAGATCACGGCGAAACGGGGCACCACGAAATCGAGCAGGATGAAGACCGAAGCCGCGCCCACGGCGGCCAGCAGCGCGGGATAGATCATGGCCGAAACGATGAAGTTGCGGAGGTCGTCGCGGGTGCGCTCGAATTCGGCCAGGCGCTCGAAAATCACCGCCAGCGCGCCGGACGCTTCGCCGGCCCGCACCATGTTGAGATAAAGCTCGGAAAAGTAGTCGGGGTGGGTGGCCAGGCTGTCGGCCAGAGACCGCCCGCCCTTCAACACCCGCAGCACGTCGGCAACGATGGCGCGGAACGAGGCCTTTTCGGTGAGTTCGCTGGTGATGGCCAGGGCGCGGTCGAGCGGCACGCTGGAATTGAGCAGGGTGGAAAGTTCTTGGGTGAAGAACAGCACGTCGCGGCGTTTGCCGCCGCCGAACGAGGGCAGCTTGATCTCGGTGGCCAGCCCCTTGTTGGGCTGAACTCCCACATACACCGGAGTAAGCCCCTGTTTGCGCAGTTCGCGGGCGACCAGTTTCTCGTTGGCGCCGGCCAGGCTGCCGCTGCGGATTTTGCCGTCCGAAGCTACCGCCCGAAAGAAGAAGGTAGCCATTTAGAGCAGCACCTCGTGGCACGTCCCCACCCTAAAGCTCCTGCGTGACGCGCATCACTTCTTCCACCGTGGTGACGCCGTCGCGAATCTTGAGCCAGCCGTCTTCGCGCAAATTGCGCATGCCGTTGCGGCGCGCTACTTCGGTCAGGCGCCCGGCGTCGGCGCCTTGCATGACCAGCTTGCGGAGTTCGTCGTCCACCTGCATCATTTCGAAAACTCCCACGCGGGAAGCGTAGCCGGTGCCGTTGCAGGCGGCGCAGCCGGCGCCTTTGTACACGCGCAGACGCTCGCCGCCGGGTGAGATGGCGGTTCCCGCGGCCGTCTTGCAATGGACGCAAATCACCCGTACCAGGCGCTGCGCCAGCACCGCCACCAGCGAAGAAACGATCAGGTAGTTCTCCACCCCCATGTCGGTGAGCCGGGTGATGGCGCTAGGCGCATCGTTGGTATGCAGGGTGGAAAAAACCAGGTGCCCGGTGAGGGCCGCGCGAATGGCGATATCGGCGGTTTCGCGATCGCGGATTTCGCCCACCATGATCACGTCCGGGTCCTGGCGGACAATGTGCCGCAATCCCGCGGCAAACGTGAGTCCGATCTGCGGATTGATGTGGATCTGGTTGATGCCGTCCATCTGGTATTCCACCGGGTCTTCGATGGTGATGATCTTCTTATCGGGCAGGTTGATGCGCTTAAGCGCCGAATAGAGCGTGGTGGACTTGCCGCTGCCGGTGGGGCCGGTGACCAGAAAAATTCCGTGGGGCAGGCCGGTGAAGTGTTCCATCATGCGCAGCAGGCGGTCGTCGAAGCCGAGGCTGTGCAGATCGTAGAAATCTCCGGCCGAGCGGTCGAGCAGGCGCATGACCACGCTTTCGCCGTACAGGGTGGGCAAGCTCGAAACGCGCAGGTCCACTTCGCGGCCGAGCAGCTTGAGCTTGATGCGCCCGTCCTGGGGCAGGCGGCGCTCGGCGATGTTCAGCTTGGCCATGAGCTTGAGGCGGGAAATGATGGCGGCCTTCAATTCGCGGGGCGGAGGTTCCTGTTCGAAGAGCACGCCATCGATGCGAAAGCGGACGCGGAATTCCTTTTCAAACGGCTCGATGTGAATATCGCTGGCGCGCTTCTCGAGGGCGTCGCCGATCATGGCATTGACCAGGCGGATGACCGGCGCTTCGCTGGCCATGTCGCGCAGGTGTTCGAGGTCGGCCAGGGCCTCTTCGTTCTCGCCTTCGGCGAGCGCATGGCGGTCGGCCTCGCCGTAATGCTTGTCGACGGCGTCGAGAATCTCCTGTTCGGAAGCCAGTGCGGAGCGGACCTCGAGGCCGGAAAAGGCGCGCACCGCGGCCACGGTTTCGAAATCCAGCGGGTCGGCCATCGCCAGAGTGAGGACGGAACCGGACAGGGCCACCGGAAATGCCCGGCACTGCCGCAGGAAGCGATCCGTGAGTCCTTCGATTTCGGGCGCGTCGGGCGGCGGCCCATCGATCGAAACCAGGGGCACGTCCAACTGCTCGGCCAGCGCCGCCAACACGTCCCGCTGGGCGATCAGCCCCATGTCGACCAGGATCTTGCCCAGCTTATCGCCCCGCTCGCGCTGCAGCTCGAGGGCGCGTTCGAGCTCATCGGGATCCAGTTTCTGGCGTTCGACGAGAATCTCACCCAGGCGGCGGTAGGCGGGCCAGGCGGTGACCGGCGCCAAGCCGGCCGGCGAGGCGTCGGTCTCGGTCTGCGGAGTGGGTTCGGCGGGTGTCACGGGCGGTTGCCGGCTATCGTTGCTCTTCGATCTTGATGTCGCTCGACAGCGCCGAGCGGCGGTCGGCCTTGGCGATCAGCAGTCCCGGCAGGCCGGAAGTGTCTTCCCAAGGAAGATACAACAGGCGGAAGGCGACCACCACCTGCTGGTCGTCGGGAATCTGGCTGAGGGTCTTGGCCGCGGTCTGGACCATCTCCTTCACGAACTGCCGCGCCGCCGGTAGGCGGTCGAGTTTGCGCTTGTGAACGCCGGCAATCTCCGCAAGGCTCATGGACGTGTGAAACGGGTTGATGGAGGGCGTCACGATCAGACTGATTTCGGTGGTGAACACGGCCCCATAGCCGTCCAGGTAGAGACCGCGCGTGCGTCCCAGCAGGTCGATCGGGTCGTTGATGTTGTAACCGGTCAGCTTGCCGTCGAAGCCGTTTTCGAGGGTGCTGAACGTCCCCAGCGCGATGGGCGCGGCTTTAGCGGGGTTGAGGGACGCCGACCCGCCCACGGGCGCGGCCGCGGACTTGACCGGCAGGGCCGGCTGGCCATACGCCACCAAAGTAAAGCATGCCAGCAGCCACACGGCCAACCCCCAGCGAAGCGTCGGGATACCGCGGCTCATTTGGATTCTCCCGCGGCATCGCTCTTGGGGAAGCTATACCCATTCGCCGCCACGTTGACCAGCCCTTGACGGCGCGCGGCGAAGTCGTATTCCGAAGCAGCCACAGAGAGGTTGTAGCGGGCCTTATTCAAATCGTCGCGCAACTGCCGGATTTCGGCCAGGTGAGCGGATTCGGCCAGGGCGACCGCTTTGGTAGCCTCGACCGCCGCAGCCTGCTGGATGCGGCGGTCGATATCGGCGCCGGAGAAGGTTTGGGCCGAAACTTGGGCCGACCGCGTCGGAACGCGCAGATTCACCGCCGGCGCGGGAGCCGGACGAGTGAAAGCGGAAATCAGGATGGCGCCGGAGAGCATGGCTGCGGCGGCAAAGCCCAGCCGCGCCGAAGAGCCCCAGAACGCGCCCCACCATCGCCCCAGCGGCGAGGGTTCGAAAACCTGGTCGGAAACGAAGGCAATGCGCTGCGGGATTTCTTCTTCCCGCAGACTGCAGAGCGCCGCTTCGGTCAACTGCAGCCGGTCCATCTCTTCCCGGCAGCTCGGGCAACTTTTCAAGTGCCCCTCGACCCGGGCGGCGTCGGTTTGGCTCAGTTCGCGGAGAAAATACTCTTTCAAATCGAATGGCGAGCAACTCATGACACACCTCGTCCGATCGGAGCCAGTTCGGCCTTCAGCAGGTCCAGGGCGGAATAGACGCGGCTCTTGACGGTGGATACGGGACAGCCCAGGATCTCCGCCATTTCCTCGAACTTGAACCCCTGGTAGATCTTCAGCGTTACGGCTTCGCGCTGCTCCGGCGAGAGCCGGTTCAACGCCGCCGTCACCGAAAGGCTCAACTCCATGGGAAACACCGAGCGGCCCCCCACGGCGATTCCATCTTCCGCGCTTTCCGGCGGCAGATCGTCCAGGCCGGTTTCCGGCCGCCGCTTGCGAAACATCGAATAGGCTTCGTTGTGAGCGATGCGGTACAACCACGGGGCAAAGCGCTCCGAATTTTCGAGCTTCCGCAGATTCTGATAGGCCTTCAAGAACACGTCCTGCGTCAAGTCCAAAGCGTCTTCCCGGTTGCTGGTGAGGCGGAGAAGATAGTTATACACGCGCTTCTCCCACCGGGACACGAGGAGATTGAATGCCTCCACGCCGCCCCGGGCAGCCTGGCGAATCAGGTCGCCATCCTCGACCGCCCGAAAGATCAACCTTTGGCTCCTGTCCACATGACGCACTACGCAAGTAAAAAGTCTGTGCACTTAAGTGGGATCGGCCTCATGGCCGGTCCGGACGAGGCGGGAGTCCTGTCCCACATCTTCCAGTGTAGCGGGAATATTTCAGGAGAATTCCGCCCACGCGGAGGCACTAATCTACCCGGTGAATTATGTGTCGCCGAGCTATGCCAACGCCAGGATCGGACTGCCGGAGGTATGGCGGCGGGCGGGCCGGTTGGCAGCAATGCCGTGCGCGCTGCTTCTGGCGGCGTTCTGGCCGGGCGCCGCCGGGGCGCAAGCGCCATCCTATGCAGCGGCCGATTTTGTCAATGCTTCCAACTACTCGGCCGGTCCGTTCGCCCCCAACTCGGTAGTGAGCCTGTTCGGCTCCAATCTGGCTTTCGGCACGGCAGCGGCAAACGGCGGAGCCCAGCTTCCCACGTCGCTCGGGAACGTATCGGTGCAGGTGTCCAATACGGCGGTGCCGCTTCTATACGTTTCGCCGGGCCAGATCAATTTCCTGATCCCCTCGGGGCTGATCGACGGCGCCATCAGCGTGCAGGTGGAAAGACAAGGCTGGGTCGGCCCCACCGTTACGCTGACGCTCGTGGACGCGGCGCCCGCGCCATTCGTCGATTCGCAGAGCTTTGTTTTGGCCGAAGACTGGAATCAGAACTACGCCGTGGTGAACGCCGCCAACCCCGCCCATCCGGGCGACACCATCGTACTGTACCTGACCGGATTGGGGCACACCGTACCCAATCCCAATTCGGGTGAAGCACCCGCTACGGCTGCGTCGCTTGCCAATCCGGCCGAGCTCTCGGTGCTGTTGAACGGCGCCCCCATGGATCCGACGCTGATCCTGTACGCAGGGCTAACTCCTGGTTTCGCAGGACTTTATCAGATAAATCTCATGCTTCCCATGAATACTACAATCAATCCCGAGATTTGCATTTCGATGGCGGGCCAAACCAGTCCGGCCGGAGTCCTGCTGGCGGTCGAACCAGTGCAACTGGATGCGCGTCCGGCGCGTAAGCAATAACGCGCGCGTTCATCGGCGGCTCGAAGTTGAATTTTCGCGAACGCTAACGGTGACGGCTCGGTAACCCACCGAATCTATTGAGCCGCGCGCCTCTAAGCGAGGGTCGCCTGCTTTTCCGCCAGCGGTGTCGAGTATTGCTTTTCGATCCGCTCGCGGAAAGTCGGGCCGCCGTTATAGGCGCAGAAGGGGTAAATCCGGCCGTCGGGCGCGGCATAATGGATCACGCAGCGCTTCACCCGCTCCACGTCGTAGTTGTAGTGATCCATGAAGTGCATGCCGGCCACCATCAGCGTCTTGAAGGTGAATCCTTCCTGTTCGCTCTCGCCCCGGCCGTAGCGCTTGTCGGTCAGGCCCTGCAGCGTCTGCAGGAACTTGTTGAAGGTCAGACCCTCCGGCGCGCGATTCTCGTGAAAGTGCTTGCGCAGCACATTCCAGGCGCTGATCTTCGAGAACATCTTGATGCGCTGGGTTTCGACCTTTCGCGACAGGGCGTCCATCTCGCACAGCATGGCGCCGATGTCCGCGAAGCGCGTGACCGGAACCGCCTCGCCAGAGCGCGAAACGAACAGGTAGGTGCCCAGCGAGCACTGCGGGTGGCAGGAAAGATGGGTGGTCAGCTCGCCGCGCAGGGCGCTCAGCAGTTTCGAAAAGGGAGTTACGCAGGCCAGCGGGAACCAGTCCTCGTAAGGATCGCAAATCCCGGTCTGGCGGTGCACGGCGTGGGCAAAATCGGCCAGGGTAAAGCGCTTCGATTCCAACTCGGCGCGGGCGATGCGGCCGGTGAAAGCCACCGGCTGGTAGCTGATGGCGCTCACCACGTCGATGTTGTCCAGCGCCACGCGCAGAATGTCGCCGACCTGGTGATCGTTCACGCCCTTGACGATGGTCGGCACGAAGCAGATCTTCATTCCGGCCTTGCGCACGTTTTCAATCGCGCGGGACTTCAGCTCGGCCAGCCTGCGGCCGCGGGTGCGCAGATAAACGTCGTCGGTGACGCCGTCGAATTGCAGGTAGAGCGTGTGCAGGCCGGCTTCCTTGGCCTGCTGAGCAAATTCCGGCTCGGCGAAGCGGATCCCGTTGGTCGCTACCTGAATGTGGGAAAAGCCCAGTTCCCGGGCCGCGCTGAGGGCCTCCAGAAACTGCGGATAAACGGTCGGCTCGCCGCCCGAAAACTGTACAATGCGGCCGGCCACCGGTTTTTCGTCGCGCAGGGTCTGCAGCATGCCACGAACCTGGTCGAGCGATGGCTCGTAGACGTACCCGGCCGTATTGGCGTTGGCGAAACAAACCGGACAGGTCAGGTTGCAGCGGTTGGTCAGGTCCAGGTTAGCCAGTCCACTATGGCTGGTATGCATGGAGCACAGGCCGCAATCCTCGGGACAGCGCTTGGCTTCCACCACGGTGGGGTTGGTGACGCCCCGGCCATCCCCGAAACTCCATTCTTCCATCTTGAGATAAAGGCGAACATCCGAAGACAGAACGTCGCGGAAGGCGCCGTGCTCCGGGCAGCTCTTCTCCATCACCACCCGGCCGCGGTCTTCGCGAATCCGGGCTTCGATCAGCGCCGAGCATTCCGGGCACAGCGACTGCGTGGTCTTGGGGAGTCCCTTGGGCAGGGGACGAATCGGTGCGCCGGTATGGGTAGTCTTCGGCTGCACAATCGTGAATCGTTCCGGCGGTGCCGGCGCAAAGGTAGCAGTGCTCATGGCTCGATATAGCAGTTTAAGATCGGACCCCCGCGGAATCCATGCCTTACCAAGCGAGTGGGCGATTTTGACGGCCCAATTAACGATATTGAGGCCTGAAATGCAACCGTTCGATAGCGAAATGTCGCCGTTCGGGTGGGAATCCATGGCACAGTAGTGGATCGTCCGGTATGATTTCACCGGATACCGCAAGCAAGTATGAGCCTCAATATCGGTTTGGACGTCGGTGCCGTCAGCGTGAAACTGGCGGCCTTGGGCCAGCCGGAAGATCTTCGTCTGCTCGAATCCCTCTGCGCCCGCAACCCCGGCTTCCGGTTATTGGAATGGGGCGCCCGTCCGCTGGTGGTTTCCCCCTACCGGCGGGTGGCGGGAAGCCCAATGCAGTCGGTCTACGATCTGCTGCGGGAGCTGTACGAAACCGTGCCCGAATCCGAAGTCGAAGGATTGCGGGTGACCGGCTCGGGCAGCCGCGCCATCGCGCGCATTCTGGGACTCTACTTCGAGAACGAATTCAAGGCCATTGCGCGCATGATCGGGGCCTTTCATCCGGAAGTGCGCACGGTCTTCGAAATCGGCGGCGAGAGCTCGAAGTACATCCTGCTCGACCGAAACGGGGAAGACGGCGGCTCCGGGATAGTCGACTACGACCGTAGCGGCGAGTGCGCCGCCGGAACCGGCTCGTTCCTCGACCAGCAGGCCTCGCGCATGGGCTACTCGGTGGAAGAGGTGGGCGGGCTGGTGGAACAGGCCGGCCGCTCGGCGCGCATCGCCGGCCGCTGCTCGGTATTCGCCAAGAGCGACATGATCCACGCCCAGCAGAAGGGCTACACTCCGGCTGAGATCTTGCGCGGATTGTGCGAAGCGGTGCCGCGGAATTTCAAGTCCAGCATCGTGAAAGGCCGCGCCGTGGCGTCGCCGGTGGCCTTCATTGGCGCCGTCTCGCAATGTTCGGGCGTGGTCGAGGCGTTGCGCCGGGTTTTCGAATTCACCGAAGGCCAGTTGATCGTGCCGGACCTGTACGCCTGGTGCGGGGCCATCGGCACCGCCATTCTGGAAAGCGAGGACCCGCGCAAACGGTCCTTCGGCGATATCCACCGTCTGCGCCAGCATGAGTCGCCCGGCGGATCCTTCGATAGCCGTCCGCTCTCCATGGATTCGGTGACGCTGCTGCGCGACCGGGTCGAGCCGTACACCGCCCCGCCCGGCGACGCGCCCATTCCGGCCTACCTGGGCATCGACATCGGCTCGGTCTCGACCAACGTGGTGGTGCTCGACGATGAGGGCCGCCTGGTCCAGGAAATTTACCTGCGCACGGCCGGCCGCCCGATCGAAGCCGTCCAGCAGGGCCTGAGCGAAGTGGAGAGCCAGTGGGGCAGCCGCCTGGAAGTGTTGGGGGTCGGCGCAACCGGCTCCGGGCGGGAACTGGTGGCCGAATTCGTGGGTGCGGACGTGGTTAACGACGAAATCACCGCCCACAAAACCGGCGCTTTGAATATCAGCCGCAGCCTGGGCGGCGAGCCGGTGGATACGATTTTCGAAATCGGCGGCCAGGATTCCAAATTCATCTCCATCGAGAACGGCGTGGTGGTGGATTTCGCCATGAACGAAGCCTGCGCGGCCGGTACCGGATCGTTCCTCGAGGAGCAGGCCGAAAAGCTGGGCGTGAATATCAAAGGCGAGTTCGCCCGCCTGGCCCTTTCCGCCGACGCGCCCACCCGCCTGGGAGAGCGCTGCACCGTGTTTATGGAGCGCGACCTCACCGGCTGGCTCCATCAGGGCGAGACCATTCCCAGCCTGCTGGCCGGCCTGGCGTATTCGATTGCGCTCAATTACCTCAACCGCGTGGTGCGCGGCCGACCGGTCGGCAAGGTAATCTACTTCCAGGGCGGCACGGCGTACAACGATGCCGTGGCGGCGGCCTTCGCCCACGTGCTCGGCCGCCCGATTACCGTACCGCCCCACAACGGCGTGATCGGCGCCATCGGCATGGCTCTCATTGCCCGCGAATGGCGCAAAGCTACCGGCGGCGAGACCCGCTTCCGCGGCTACGACCTTTCCAAGCTCCGCCTCGCCACCCGCGAGTTCGCCTGCAAGGCCTGCACCAACGAATGCGACATCAAGGAATTCACCATCGAAGGCCATAAGAGCTTCTGGGGCGATAAGTGCTCGGACCGCTACCGTAAGGCCTCGGTTTCCGGGCGCAAGGCCGTGATTGAGGACCTTTTCGCGCTGCGCGAAAGTCTGCTCGAAAAGATCCACGGCGGCCCGTTGGCCCCGCCCAAGACTCTCCCCCAGGGCCGCTTGCACGTCGGTGTTCCGCGCACCATGGCGACCTTCGACCGGTTCCCGTTCTGGCAGACCTATCTGAAGGGGTTGGGCGTGGAGGTGGTGCTTTCGCGGCCCACCGATCCGCGCATCGCCGCCGATGGCGTGGAGATGGCTCGCGCGCAGCCCTGCTTCCCCATTCAGATCGCCCACGGACACGCTCTCTCGCTCTTCCAACTGGGCGTGGACTACGTGCTGGTGCCGAACGTGCTCGACGCGGAGTCGGACGATGAATCCGGTTGCACGTCGCACTTGTGCCCCTGGAACCAGACCCTACCGTACGTCCTGCGCGCCGCGCCGAAGCTGGAGGAGCATGCCGCTCGCATGCTGGCGCCCAGCGTGCATTTTCAGATGGGCGCCGCAGCCGTAAAGGACGCGCTGGCTCCCCTGGCGCAAAAACTCGGAGCGCGGCGGCGCGCGAGCGATGCGGCCGTGGATGCCGCCTACCGCACCCAGCGGGAGTTCGAGAACCAACTCTTGGATGCGGGGCGCCGCGCCCTGGCCGAACTGGAACGCACCGGCGAGCCGGGCCTCGTTCTGCTCGGCCGCAGCTATAACCTCTACGACCGGAATATCAACTGCGATGTGCCCCGCAAGCTGCGCCGGAATTACGGCGCCAACGTGATCCCGCTGGATTTCCTGGTGACCGGCCGGGAATCGGTCTCCGACCTGCATCCCAACATGTACTGGGCTTCCGGACGCAAGATTCTGGAAGCGGCGCGCCTGGCGGCCTCGCGGCCCAACCTGCACCTGATCTATGTCACCAATTTCAAGTGCGGGCCCGACTCCTACATCAAGCACTTCGCGCGCCAGGCCGCCGGGGCTCCCCTGCTGGTGCTTCAGTTCGACGGCCACGGCAACGACGCCGGCTATATGACGCGCTGCGAAGCGTACCTGGACAGCAAGGGAATATTGCGATGCTACAATCCGTTACCGAGCCAGCCGGAGCCAAAAGCGATGGCAGTCGGTGCCAGTTAACCGGTCACCCCTTCGAAGGCAAACGCGTCTACATTCCGCCCATGGCGTACGGCAGCGGCCGCGCCTTTGCCGCCGGATTCCGCGCCCTCGGAGTGGATGCGCGCATCACCCCTCCTTCCGACGATCGTACCCGCGAGCTGGGTGCGCGCCACACTTCCGGCGACGAATGCTACCCGGCCAAGATCACCGTGGGCGATTTTCTCAAAGTGCTGGAGCTGCCCGAAACCGATCCCGCCAAAACCGCGTTTTTCATGCCCACCGCCGACGGCCCCTGCCGCTTCGGCCAGTACGCCACCCACCTTCGCCGCATCCTGGACGCCAACGGCTATGGCGATGTAATCGTGCTGTCGCCCACCAGCAACAATTCCTACGGCGACCTGGGCAGCCTGGCGCGCCCTTTCGTGCGCACTTCCTGGCGCATGCTGGTCTGCGCCGATATCCTGCACAAGGCGCTGCTGCGCTTCCGCCCCTACGAGCGCGAACAGGGCGCGGCGGACGCGGTGCACGAGCAGTGCCTCGACGATCTTTGTTCCACCGCCGAAAACGCTCCGGTCGAGCCGCGCGCGCAACTGAAAGCGCTCCGCGGCGCTCTGGAGCGCTCCCGCGAGCGCTTCCGCGGCTTGCGCATCAGCCGCGACCTGTCCGCCCTGCGCATCGGCGTCGTCGGCGAAATCTTCTGCCGCCTGAATACTTTCTCCAACGAAGACCTGGTGCGCCGCATCGAAGCCTTCGGCGCCGAAGTGTGGCTCTCCGATATCACCGAATGGGTCTGGTATACCAGCGCCGAGGGCCGCCGCAAACGCCGTTTGGCGGGACGCAGCCATTCCCTGGCCGCGCTGGGCGCCTGGGTGCGCGACCACGTGCAGCACCGCGATGAGCATGCCTTGACGACGGTCTTCCGCGATGAGTTCGCCGGTTGTGAAGAGCCCCGCGTCCGGACCGTGCTCGAATGCGCCCGCCCCTACCTGCCGCAAGATGGCGCCTTGGGCGAAATGGTGTTGAGCGTGGGCAAGGCCGTTTACCTGGCCCAAAAGGGCCTCGACGGCATCATCGATATCAGCCCCTTCACCTGCATGAACGGCATCGTCAGCGAAGCCATCTATCCCCGCGTCAGCCGCGACCTGGGCGGCATCCCCATCCGCAACTTCTATTTCGACGGCACCCAAAGCGATCTGGACCGGGATCTGGGAGTCTACGTGGAACTGGCAAGGTCCTACCGGCGGCGGAAGAAGTCTTAAAAGGAAGGACAGACCTCCTGGCCTGTCCGGACACAGGCTAAAGCCTGTGCCACCCGTGCACGTCCTCGGCTGGCTTTCCCACGGCATGACCGAGGAAGAAATTCTTGACGAACATCCCGGTCTCGAGAAAGACGACTTCGCGGCTGTGTATGCGTTCGGGCATAGATAGCCCTCGTGGGGCAGCCAGAATTGGCTGCCCCATAGCGCTTACCCCCGCGCCTTCCCCTTCTTTTTCCTCACCCGCACCGCCGGTTCTTCGAAGATCGCAAATTGCAGCTTGCGTTCGTTATCGTCCACCCGCTCCAGAATCACGCGCACGGCGTCGCCGATGGCGAACTCGCGGCGCGTGCGCTTGCCTACGATCTTGCGCACGTTTTCCTGGTACGCGTACTCATCGCCCGGCAGGCTGTCGATCGGCACCAGGCCTTCGATGAACAGATCGGCCAGTTCCACGAACAGGCCGTATTTGGCGGTCGAGATCACCAGCGCCGCGAAATCTTCGCCCACCCGCTCGGCCATGAATTTCACTTTCTTCCACTCCACCAGTTCGCGCTCGGCGTCGGCGGCGCGGCGCTCGGATTGGGAACAGGAGGTAGCGATCGTGTCCAACGCGCCCGCGTCATATGACGTGGCGCGGGCATTCTTGCCTGCCGTGTCGAGATTCTTCCCGACATTCGCTCGCGGCTGCGATCCGGCGGAGGGCGCAAGCGTCGGCATGGGTGCCGACGTGGCAGGCACGAGTGCCCGCTCCACGAGAACTTCTCGCAGCAGTCGATGCACGATCAGGTCGGGATAGCGGCGGATGGGCGACGTGAAATGCGTGTAGGTGTCGGCGGCCAGCGCGAAATGCCCTACGTTTTCGGTGCTGTAGCGCGCCTGCTTGAGCGAGCGCAGCATCAGGTAGCTCAGGATGCGCTCCTCCGGCTTGCCTTCGATCTTAGCCACCAGGCGCTGGTAATGCCGGGAAGTGATCTTCATTTCCGGCGCGGTCAGCTCGATTTCGCGATGGCGTTTACTGCCGTCGCGATGGCGGTCGGTCATGCCGAATCTCTTTACCGGGATGGCGCCCACTCCCAGCGAATAACCGAAGTGCGCGGCCACCTGCTCGAACTCCAGCACGCGTTTAGGGTCGGGCTTTTCATGGATGCGGTAGATCGAGGCCGGCGCGGCCTGTTGCAAATGGGTGGCCACGGCCTCATTGGCCGCTAGCATGAATTCTTCGATCAGCCGATGCGCATCGTTGCGCGCCGCCCGCGTCACCCCGGTCATCTCTCCGAACTGGTCGAACTCAATCAGCGGCTCGGGCAGGTCGAAATCGATCGAGCCGCGCCGCACCCGCTTGCGGTTCAACACTTCCGCCAGTTCGCGCATCAACTCGAAACGTTCCACCAGCGGCCGGTACCGATCGCGCAGCGCCGCATCGCCTTCGAACAGCCCTCCGACCGCCGTGTACGTCATCCGCTCCGCGCTCGAGATCACCCCGGCGGTGAATTCCTGGCCCACCGTTTCGCCCTGCCGATCGATTTCGAGCAGCGCTGAAAGTACCAGGCGGTCCTGGTGCGGCACCAGCGAGCAAACGTCGGTCGAAAGCTCGAAAGGCAGCATAGGGACGGCGCGATCGGGGAAATACACGCTCGTCCCGCGCAGAAAGGCCTCCCGGTCGATCGGTGTCGAAGGCCGCACGTAGTGGCTCACGTCGGCGATATGCACCTGCAAAGCGTAGTTGCCGTTCGCCAGCCGATCCACCCAAACCGCATCGTCGAAATCGCGCGCCGTTTCGCCGTCGATAGTGACGATTTCGAGCGCCCGGAAATCGCGCCGCCCCGCCAGTTCCGCGAGGCCGATCATTTTCGAAATACCGTGCGCCTGTTCGACCACCTCCGGCGGGAACTCGTGGGGCAGATGGTGTTTGCGGATGATGATTTCGACGTCCACGCCGAAATCGTCGGGCGAGCCCAGAATCTCGATAATGCGGCCCACCGGGCTTTCGCTCTTTTCGGGATATTCCAGCAATTCCACATTGACCACCAGCCCGTCCAGCTCTTCCACCGACTGGACCCGCCGCGGCGCGATTCCGATGCGGTCGATGTTGGGCCGTTCGGGCGGTAGCTCGAACCCGTCCGGAATCCGGATCCATTGCTGGATGCGGCCGTCTTCCGGCGCCACGAACAGCCCCTGGCGGCGCGCGCGGACTTCCCCCACCACGGTAGGGTGGGCGCGCGCCAGCACCTTGACGATTTCCCCATCGGCCTTCCCATCGGCGCCGATGCGGCCCACGCGCACCACCACGCGGTCGCCGTGCATGGCCTTCGAGGCGGATTCGGGAGACAGGAACACGTCGCCCTGGACTCCCGCCACGGGGTGATCGGCGATCAGAAAGCCGTAGCCGTCCCGATGCACGCTCAAGCGCCCCACCGCAAATTCGCGGCTGCGCGATGCGGCTACGAAATGGCCGGACCGCAATTCCACCAGGTCGCCGCGCGCCGCCAGGCGCTCCAGCGCGGCTTCCAGATCCGCCCGGCCTTCGCCTTTGGTGCCCAGCTCACGCGCCAGTTGCTTGAAATTGGCCCGGGCATGCGGCAAACGCTCGATGTGCTGGAGTAGTGTGGCGTCCGTCACATTCTCGATTTTACAGACAACCTTTGGTCTTCGCCCAGCGTGGTTCGAAGGCGCGGCAAAACACGCAGTCGCATTTGCGGCACAAAAACGTTGACGCGCACCGCTCGGTGGGGGTTATCATGAAGGGTCAACTCCCCCGGTTGATAACCCGAAGGCATTGTGAACTCCACTCGGCAAACTATCCTGCTGGAAGCCCAATTGGGCAACCTTCCGCTCTGCGCCCGCGGCAAAGTGCGCGACGTGTATGCGCTGGACGACCGCCTGTTAATCGTGGCTACGGACCGGCTATCCGCCTTCGATTGCGTACTGCCCACCGGAATTCCCGACAAGGGCAGGGTGCTTACCCAGCTCTCGATCTTCTGGTTCGATTTTCTGCGCGATCTCATTCCGACGCATTTTCTGACCGCCGACGTGAACCAGTACCCCGCCGCGCTGGCGCCCTTTCGCGAGCAACTCGAAGGCCGTTCCATGCTGGTGAAGCGCGCGCGTATGATCGAAGTGGAATGCGTGGCGCGTGGCTATCTTTCCGGCTCCGGCTGGAAGGAGTATCGCGGGGGCGGCTCGGTATGCGGCATCCCGTTGCCCGCCGGCCTGAAGGAAAGCGACAAGTTGCCGGAACCCATCTTCACGCCCGCCAATAAGGCGCAAAGCGGGCACGACGAAAACGTCTCCTTCGAGCACGTGTCCTCGGCGATCGGCGGCGAACTGGCCGCCAGGCTCCGCGACCTCACGCTTGCGATTTACCTGCGCGCCGCCGAATATGCCGGGACGCGCGGCATCCTCCTCGCCGATACCAAGTTCGAATTCGGATTCGTGGGCGACGAATTGCTGTTGTGCGACGAAGTGCTGACGCCGGATTCCTCGCGCTTCTGGCCCGCCGACACCTATCGCCCCGGCGGCCCGCAATTGTCCTACGACAAGCAATTCGTGCGCGACTACCTGGAATCGATTCACTGGGACAAACGGCCGCCGGCTCCGCCGCTGCCGGCTGAAGTGGCCGCAAAGACGGGCGAGAAATACCGTCAGGCCTTCGAAGTTCTCACCGGCCGGCCGCTATGAACTGGCTCGATATCGTGCTGGCGCTGATCGTGATTGCCTCGGTTGCGCGCAGCTTCCGCAAAGGTTTCACGCGCGAGGTGATCGGCCTGGTGTCGGTCGTGCTCGCGCTGGTGCTCGGCCTCTGGTTCTACGGCGCGGCGGGATCCTACCTGGCGCCCTACCTCAGTTCGCCGCGGATGGCCAATTTTGGCGGCTTCCTCATCGTGTTTTTCGGCGTCATCGCGCTGGGCAGCATCGTTGGCTTGATCGTTGGAAAATTTCTCCGCGTGACGGGCCTGTCGTTCTTCGATCACGTGCTCGGAGCCGGGTTCGGGGTCGTGCGCGGGTTGTTGATCGCCGTTGCCCTGATGGCCGCTGTCATGGCCTTCGCGGCCAGCGATCGCCCGCCCGACGCGGTGTTGCATTCCCGCCTGGCGCCGTACGTTACCGGCGCCTCGCGGATTTTCGCGGCAGTTGCGCCGCACGAATTTAAAGAAGGGTTTCAAAAAAGCTACGCGCAAGCCAGGCAAGCCTGGCAGAAGGCGCTTTCCCGCTCGGATGCGGCGGAAGCGGAACACGGAAATAGATAAAACATGCAGAGCGATTTTCGGGGGTTGGCGGAGAGATTGTTGGGCGGCAATATTTTGCTCGACGAAGCGGTGGAGATTTTGGAGCGCAGCATGATCGAAGGCGCGCTGGCGCTGCACCGTGGAAACCAGTCGGCGGCCAGCAAGCACTTGGGCATCCATCGCAATACGCTGCAACGGAAGCTGGCCGGGTACGGGCTCAACCTTGGGCGCCCGCGCCGGAAGCCCGCGGTCAAGGCCGGTCGCGGCCGCTCCCGCCGCAAGGGTGTCGCCTGATTCATGGACCTGATCGTCTTCGACCTCGACGGCACCCTGATCGATTCGCGGCTTGACCTGGCCCACGCCGTTAACGCCACGCGCCGGCACATGGGCATGGCGTCGCTCGATAACGACCGCGTGTATTCCTACGTCGGCAATGGCGCTCCCGTGCTCATCCGGCGCGCGCTGGGCGATCGGGCGAGCGAAGCCGACGTTGCCGCCGCGCTGGAGTTCTTTCTCCAGTATTACGGCGAGCACAAGCTGGATTACACCACCCTCTATCCCGGCGTGCGCGAGTCGCTCGACCGTTTGCGCGCGGCCGGCAAGAAGATGGCCGTCCTTACCAACAAGCCCGTGCGCGTCAGCCGCGCCATCGTGGAGGGTCTGGGGACCGGCCCGCATTTCTTCCAGGTGTACGGCGGGAACAGTTTCGAGTTCAAGAAACCCCACCCCATTGGCATCCAGACCCTGATACCTGAGGCTGGCGCCAGCGCGGATCGCACCCTGATGGTGGGCGACAGCTCCGTGGACGTCCAAACCGCGCGCAACGCCGGCGTGAAAGTGTGCGGCGTAACCTATGGCTTTCAACCCGAGAGCCTCGAAGATCCGGCGCCCGACTGGAAAGTCGACCGCATGGAGGAAGTGGCGGACCTGGTGCTGGGCGGAGGCTGCTAGTGGAGCGGATTTACAGCCGGTTCAGGGCAAGCTAAAGCATGCCCCACCCCGGACCGACCTGCTCGCCCCTGAGCTGCAAGCCGAGATTGACCAACTGGTCATCGAAACCGGGTGTGCGCCCGACAAGCTGGTTGAGGACGCCATGGCCGCGTACGTCGCCGAGCTTGTAGAGATGCGCGAATTGCTCAACAGCCGTTACGACGATTTGAAAAGCGGCAAGGTGAAGCCCATCTCCCGCGACGAGGTTATTGCCCACTTCCGCGAAAAGAGCGCCGCCCGCCGCCCGCTTCATGATCGCGGATGATTTTCATCCGGAAGCCCTCCTTGACCTTGACGAGATTTGGGAATTCATTCGCGGGGATAGCCTCGATGAAGCCGGCCGCCTGATTGCGGAAATTCTGGACGCTATTGGCGATCTTGTGCCCTTTCCCGGCCGCGGCCACAGACGCCCGGACATCACCTCGCGGCCTGTGGGTTGTCGCGGTGATGCACGGACGGCGCAGCCCCCGCGTGATGGCCGCAATTCTCATAGGCAGAGAGTAGACGACTACGCCGGCGCCGGCCGCAACGATCTGGCAAGGCGTATCTTCCATTCCACCAGTGGAGGCTTCGTGGCAGGTACCGTTCCGTTGATCACCGACATCCTGCCACTGCCGTGGGACGGACGCCCGGTCCACGCGCGGCCGGGGTCGTGATCGAGTGCGGCCGGTGCTGAGGAAAATAGGCTGACCCAACTGACGGGGGAGCGGCGCGGGGAGCCAGGTGGGAATCTCGGCTCAGCAGGCTTGACAGCCTGCGCCACGGTCGATTAGTTGAACCAGCCTTTGTTTCGTTTCCGGCCATTCCGCCGCCACGATCGAATAACGCGCCGAATCGCGAGCGATGAAATCGGTAGCCATCCGGTGCGAGCGCAGAATCCCCTCGAACCGCCCTCCGATTCGTTCCAGCGCGGCCCGTGAGCGCTCGTTACGCACGTCCGTATGAAACGAAACGCGAAGCACCTGCCACGCCTCGAAGGCATGCGTCAGCATCAGCAGCTTGGCCTCGGTATTGGCCGCCGTGCGGATGGCGGCGCGCGTCAGCCACGTGTGTCCGATCTCGGCACCGTCGGGTGCGCTACGGCCGAACCGCGAGTGGCCCGGCGGCCAAGCCCATCGCTCCAGATCGAAGAAGCGCGTCGAGCCAAGGACGACGCCGTCGCTGGCGCGCACCGTCACGAACGGTACCGCGCTGCCGGCGTCTCTTCCGGCCAGGGCTGTCTCGACATATCGCGTCATCCCGGCTGCGCCCTGCGGGACCGGAATCCAGCGGTAGAGCGTTGGGTCGGCCGCCGCGGCCGCCACCAACCCGTCGATATGGCGGCCATCGAGCGGCTCGAGACGGGCGTGTTTGCCTTGCAGTACAGAATTTTCCATGGTTAAAGGTTCACAGGGAGAATCTGACTGGCTGTAATACTAGGATTTCTCCGCGATGGCGAGCAGAACGCACAACGCCACCCCCTCCGCGGCCTGCGCAATTTCGGCCAACTCCGGAAACGTGGGGGCAATGCGAATCGTGCGGTCCTCGGCATCTTCTCCGTAGGGATGCGTCGCTCCCGCCGGCGTCAGCTCAACCCCCGCTTCTTTGGCCAGCGCCACCACCCGCCGGGCGCAGCCTGAGGGAACGCTCAGGCTGATGAAATAACCGCCCTTGGGCCGGGTCCAGCTCACCTCGGCAACCCCCGCCAGCGTCGCGTCGAAGACGTCCAGCACCTTCTGGAATTTCGGCCCGATCAGGGCCCTGTGCCCGTCCATCAACTCCCGAATTCCTTGCGCGTTCTTCAGAAAGCGAACATGGCGAAGCTGGTTAATCTTGTCGGGACCGATGGTCCGCGGCGCCAATCTTTCGAGGTACCACTTTACGTTTTGCTTCGAGCCCGCCAGCAGCGCCAGTCCGGCGCCTGCCAGCGTGATTTTGCTGGTGGAGGCGAACACCAACGGACGGTTCGGATGTCCATGACGCGCGCACAGTTCGATGACGTTGGCGATCTCGATGCGTTCTTCCGTCAGGTGGTGCGCGGCGTAGGCATTGTCCCACCAAAGCCGGAAATCCGGGGCTGCAGTCGTCATCGCCGCCAACCGCTCGATCACCCGGTCCGAATAGATGGCGCCGGTAGGATTGCTGTACTTTGGGACGCACCACATGCCCTTGATCGAGCTATCCCGTGCCACTAACTGCTCCACCTGGTCCATCTCCGGGCCGTCTTCCCCAAGCGCCACCGGAATCATCCGGATACCGTAGTTCTCGCAGATTTGGAAATGCCGGTCGTAGCCTGGGACGGGACACAAGAACGCAATCTCGCCTTGCCTTGACCAGGGCATGGCGCCGTCGCACGTTCCCTTGAGTAACGAGAAGACCACCGTGTCATGCATCAAGGCCAGGCTGGAGTTATCGGCCACCGCCACCTGTTCCGGCGGCGCTCCCATCAGCCCGGAGAACAGTTGGCGCGCTTCCGCCAGCCCCTGCAATCCGCCATAATTGCGGCAGTCGGTGGCGCCGTCGGCCATGTAGTCCGCCGTGCCGGGCAGCGACAGCAACGGAGTGCTTAGGTCGAGTTGGGCCGCCGAGGGTTTCCCGCGTGTCAGGTTGAGCTTCAGGCCTTTCGCCTTAAAAGCGGCGTAGCTTTCCCGGACTTGTTCCACGAAGCCGGTGGCATCCGGTGAATTACGTTGAGCGGAGTCTGTCGTCTTGAGAAGCATGGTTTGTCACAGTTCGTCGCGTATCCGTATTATCGCGCCCCAGGGCTCCGGCCGGGAAATCCCAGGCCGGCCTCCCGCAGGAACCCGGCTCCAATGTTGAATGTCTCAAAGGCGGCGAAGTAACTCATGAAAATCTCCGCCTGGCGAATCGTAGCATAAACAAACTGGTCTATCATCGTTCATATGCTTGGATGCCGTCTGGTTTGCCTACTTCCGCTAGTGGCGCTTTCACTAGCCCAACATTCCGATGCCGGGGTCGTCATTAACGTGGGTAGCGGCGCAAGTGGAGGCCCAGCCCTCAACTCGGATCAGTACCTACAGCAAGGCTGGACACAACCCAAGCCTATACAAATATCGACGTTTCGGCCGGGAATTCAACAGTTACGCCTACGGATTTACCACTTACTGTACCGGAACCACCGGCTGTTTCAACGCTGCTCTTGGCGGCGGGCGCTCTCCTTATCGTAGGACTGAAACGTCGCCACCCACGCCGCCAAGGATAATCGCTTTCCCCCGCGTATAGCGGAGCCATTCTCGCTTCTGGCTCCTGACTTCCGCCTTCTGCATTCCGTATGCCGCGGGGATATCCAGGGCGAAGCCCTGGCCCGGCCGTTGCTATCATGGAAGCTCCATGACGGGCGTCCCGGCGCTCCTCGCGCGCAACCGCAACTACCGCCGCACGTGGATCGGACAGGTGGTGAGCGAGGTCGGCGACTATTTCAACAATGTCGCCGTACTGGCCCTGGCGATGGAGAAATCCGGTTCGGGCCTGGTCGTTTCCGGAGTCCTGTTGTCGCGCGCCATTCCCGCCGTGGCCGCGGCGCCGGTAGCCGGCGTGCTCCTCGACCGGTTCGACCGCCGCACCATCATGGTGGCCAGCGACCTGGTGCGCGCGCTCGTTGCCGCTGGCTTCCTCCTCGCCATCCATCAGCCGCGGCCCTGGCTGCTCTATGCGCTGAGCGCGGTTCTGATGTTCGCTTCGCCGTTCTTCACCAGCGGCCGTGCTGCGATTCTCCCGTCCATCGCATCTCCCGACGAACTTCACGCCGCCAACTCCCTCACCCAGATCACCAGTTGGGCAACCGCCAGCGTGGGCGCGCTGGCCGGCGGCTACGGCGCGGCAAAATTGGGCTACGGCTGGGCGTTCGTCGCCAATGCATTGAGCTTCCTGGTTTCGGCGGCGTGCGTATGGGGCGTGCGCGTGCCGGGCGGATTACGCGCGGCGCGCGCCCCTTCAGCCGCGTCCACGACTTCCTGGCAGGAGTATCGCGAGGGCCTCGCCTATATCTGGTCGGTGCCTTTGATGCTGGGCATCGCCGTAATCTCGTTCGGCTGGGCGCTGGGCGGTGGCGCGGCGCAGGTCCTGTTTGCCCTCTTCGGCGAAACTGTCTTCCACCGCGGCCCCGCCGGCATCGGCTCCATCTGGGGCTTCGCCGGTATCGGCTTGCTGCTGGGTGGCGCGGTGGCGTATGTGGCCGGCCGCCGCATCGGCTTCGCCGGTTACAAGCGTCTGGTCACGCTCTGCTATGTCACCCACGGCGTCACTTACATGCTCTTCAGCCAGGCCGGGTCGTACCCCGCGGCCTTGCTCTGGATGATGCTTTCGCGCGCCGGCATGGCCGCTGCCAGCGTCATGAATACCGCCCAGTTGTTGCGCCACACCCCGGACCGCCTCCGCGGCAGGGTATTCTCCACCATGGAATCCGTGCGCTGGAGCGTCATGATCGTCAGCATGGCCGCCGCCGGCATCGCCTCCCAGCATTACGGCCCCCGCACCATCGGCCTGGTGGCCGGCGCTTTCGGCGTGGTCACCGCCCTGGGCTGGGCCTGGTGCGATCGCGGCGGCCGAATCCAAGAACCTTCGGGAGGGGCTAGCGCCAATCGTGGGGCAGCCGATTCGCCTGCCCAGCCCTGACACAGGGGCAAGAGAGTCCCGGGAGCACCGCAAGTGTGACCACCGCCGAGGCGATCCACAGCCTTACGCCCAGCGAATCCATCCGGCGCTGTCCCGTGCGATATCGGTGAGAGACTCGGCGGCGGGTTGGGCGAGCGGAACGCCGGGGACGAATAGGCTGACGAGCGCTGGTTTTCGAAGTGCCAATGGTAAGTCAGGTATCAAATCCGCAAGCTTCGATTCTTGGACGCGCTGTATAATAGTCGAATGCGAATTTCGGCTTTCAACGTTGCGCTTCTGATTGGATCATTTGGCCTCTTGGCACAGACTCCTCCGCCGCCGATTGACAACGACCAGGCGAGGCTGGTCGCGGCTCGCGACCAGCCACATCACAAAGGACCGCTGCACGAACACAAACTGAACCGCGTGATGATCTACCTCGATGCCGGCCGCCAGCAAATCACTCCGCAGGGCGGCAAGCCGGAAACGCTGGAGTTTAAGGCGGGCGAGGTAAAATGGAGCCCGGCGCGCGGGATGCACACCACCGAGCTCGTCACCGGCAAGCCGGTCACCATCATCGAAGTGGAAGTGAAGAAGGACGGCGACCCCGGCAAGACCGTGAACAACGCTCTCGATTCGCTGAAGGTGGACCCGAAAGACTACAAGCTGGAGTTTGAGAACAGCCAGGTGCGCGTGGTCCGCGTAAAGCTGGCGGCGGGGAGAAAGGTCCCGATGCACGAGCACGTTCTCAACCGCGTGGTGGTCTATCTGACCGATCAAAACGGCAGCATGACGACGCCGGATGGACAGACCACTACGGCGCAGCACAAAGCGGGGGAATTCAGTTGGGGCGCTCCAGTCAAGCACATGGAACAGAACAATCTGGACCATGCGTTCGAGGCGATCGTGGTGGAATTCAAGAATTGATGCCGAGCGGTCAGATGCCGAGGCTCGCGGAAGGCGGTAAGCTGAGTCTTTCCGTCCTTCCATCTAGCTGATGGTGGACGCCAACTAAGCCTATACCCTGGCCGAAACCGCTCGCTTGAAGAAGCCCAACGATTTCTACCCGATGACGATCGAGCACGCGCTCAGCCACGACGACAGCATCGGCCGCTCCGAGCTCCATTCCAAGCTCCGGACTCTCATCCGCCTCGACGAGTGCATCCGCGCCGCGCGCCACGCCCAACAGGCGGTCAAGCGCACCCGCGGCATACTGCAAGCCGGTATTGGCCGGGCCCACCATATCGCGCTGGCCACGCTGCCCAACTTCGGCTGCGCGCTCGACCGCGATTTTATCCGCGCAATCGCGGTACGCGAGGAGTCCGCCGGTTGAAGGCCAGCGCCAGCCTGTCCGCCCTCATCGCCCTGATGATTGCCGGCTGGACCGGAAACTACATCGCCGGCAAGATCTCCCTCCAAGCGTTTCCCCCGGTGCTGCTTTACGGATTGCGCATTTCCATGGCCGGTGTCCTGATTTTGCCGGCTTACTGGTGGGAACGGCGGCAGCGCACCGCGCGCTCATGGACACTCCGGGACGTGCCCCAACTGGTCATCCTGGGGCTGTTCGGCGTGGCTCTCAACCAGTTTTTGTTCGTGCTCGGTCTAAGCCGCACCAGCGTTGCACATTCGTCGATCTTCGCAAACACTACGCCGATCCTGATTCTGCTGCTGGCCTGCGCGCGGGGCCTGGAACGGCTCACCGGGTGGAAACTGGCGGGCGTGATGGTGGCGCTGACGGGAGTGGTGTCGCTCCGCACGCTCGATACCGGCCCGCAAGGTGAAGCCACTCTGTCGGGAGACTTCATCACGTTTTGCGGTGCGCTGGCCTTCTCCATCTTCACGGTGCTGGGAAAGCCCCAGGCCAGACGGTACGGCACCATCGCCGTGAACACCTTCGCGTACGCCGGCGGCGCGCTGCTGCTGGCGCCAGTCACTCTGTGGCAATCGGCCGGGTTCGACTTCCGCGCGGTTCCGTTTTCGGCCTGGGCCGCCGTTTTTTACATGGCGCTCTTGCCGTCGGTGATCTGCTACCTCATCTATTACCACGCGCTGGCCCACATGGAAGCCTCGCACCTGGCGGCCTTCTCGTACCTGCAGCCGTTGCTGGCCACCGTCTTCGGGGTCTTCATCCTCCATGAGCGCGTCACGCTCGCGCTGGTGGTCTCGGGCCTCGTCATCTTTGGGGGCGTGTGCGTCGCGGAGCGGGCGCGATGAACGCCTTCGTGTGGAATATATCCGCTTGAAGGCCGGCCTCTCTGCAGGAGAGCATCCAGTTCACTTTCTTGCGGACAATCCCCACCGGCAGCGCATCCAACGCCCCCGAAACCAGCTCGGACCCCTTTTGACTGCGCCGCCGGCGGAATCCGTACGGGTAGCCCTGAAAGTCCTCTTCCCATATCAGGTTGAGCGCCTTCCCCGCTTGACCGCTGAACGCTGACGGCCTTCCACCCAACCTGCAATACTGGCAATTGGAATGCCCAGGATTCTGATTGCCGGGGGAGGATTGGCGGGCCTGGCAGCAGCGGCCGCGCTGGGCGGTGCCGGTTTCGAGGTGGAACTGTTCGAAGCTCGCCCCTTCCTCGGTGGCCGCGCTACCTCTTATGAACTGCCTTCCGCCGGCGACGGCCCTGCCGAAACCATCGATAACTGCCAACACGTTCTTCTCCGCTGCTGCGTCAATCTCCTCGACTTCTACACGCGCCTCGGCGTCCGCGACCGGATTCGTTTTTACCGCGAGTTTTACTTCATCGAGCCCGGTGGCCGCGTCTCCGTACTCCGCCGCGGCCGCCTCCCCGCTCCCTTGCACTTTACCGGCTCGTTCCTGAAAATGGCCTGCCTCGGCCGCGCCGATAAGATCGCCATCGCGCGCGCCATCCTGGCCCTGCGCCGGGAACGCTCTCGCCGCCCCAACCTCGGCCGCATCAGCATGCTCGACTGGCTGCTCGAAAAGCGTCAGACGCCGCGCGCCATCGACCGCTTCTGGCGCCAGGTTCTCGTAAGCGCCGTCAATGAGGACCTCGACCGCATGGCCGCCGTCCATGGCTTTCAGGTCTTCTGGCTCGGCTTCCTGGCGCGCCCCGACGCATATGAAATGGGCGTCTCCGCCCTCCCCTTGGGCGAGCTCTACCAAGCCGCCGCCTGGACCCGCTTTCCCACCGTCAAGATCCATTTCCGCCACCCCGTCGAGCGCATCGATCCTCAAGGCGTCACCGTGGCCGGACAACCGTTTACCGGCGACGCCGTCATTTGCGCCCTGCCCTTCGAGCGCCTCCCCTCCCTCGGACTGCCGGCGCCGCCCCTCCAGCATTCCCCCATCACCGGCGTGCACCTCTGGTTCGACCGCGAGATCACCACCCTCCCCCATGCCACTTTGCTCGACCGCACCATGCAGTGGATGTTCAACAAGGACCGCGGCCGCTATCTCCAACTCGTCGTCAGCGCCTCCCGCGACCTTACCCCTCTCTCCCGCAATGAGATCGTAGACATGGCCGTCGGCGATCTCCGCCTCTATTTCCCCCGCGTCCGTGAGGCCACTCTCCTCAAATCTCACGTGGTCAAGGAGCAGCGTGCCACATTTTCCGCTACCTGCGAAGCCGAACCGCTCCGTCCCGCCACCTCCACCCATCTTCCCAACCTGTTTCTCGCCGGAGACTGGACCCGCACCGGGTGGCCGCCCACCATGGAAGGCGCCGTTCGTAGCGGCTATATTGCCGCCGAGGCTGCCACCTCCTTTTTGGGACGGAATGCGAAATTCTTGTTGAGGGATATTGCCTGATCCCGGGTCTACGGGAACCAGGTTGTTGGTACTAGGATTGGACTCCAGAGATCCACCGCGTCCCCACCTGCCGTGATTGTAGAATCAGCAGCTTGCCTTGCGTCCGGGGCGCTGCCGCGCGTCCCGGGTAAACAGTAGGTATGTAACAAAAGCAAGCGTAGCCTAAGCCTGCTCCCAGAGATACACTGGCGTACGGCTAAAGCCTACCGAATCGATGCCGAACGAAACCATTCTGCTGGTGGACGACATCCCGGCTAACCTCAAGCTGGCGGCAATCGCGCTTCGCTCCGAAGGGTTTCGCGTGCTCCTCGCCTCTACCGCCGAACAGGCGATGACCATGCTGCAGACGCTGCGTCCCGACGTGCTCCTCGTCGACATCCAATTACCCGGAATCAACGGTCTCGAATTGGCCCATACCGTCAAACAGGACCCCCGCACCCAGGGCATGGTGGTTGTCGCGATTACCGCCTTCGGCAGCAGCGATTACGAGCGAGCTGCCGCCGCCGTGGGCTGCGACGGCTTTCTCGCCAAGCCCATCGATACCCGGACCGTTGCCGCGCGCATTCGCCAATGTCTCGCCAAAGACAGGCATCCACAGCCATCGTTCGAGCCTTCGGAGCCTCGCGTGCGCATGTCGCTCCAGGCGTCTCCGTGTCTCGACGGCCTCGGACCCGATGTCGACAGCCTGCGGCATACCTTCCTCACCGACGGCATCCGCAAGTGCCGCCACATGCTCAGCTCCGTCGAAGATGGATTCGACCGGAACAACGCCAGTACCCTGGCCGATCGGTGGATCGGCGCCGGCATCGCGCTGGGCTATGCCGGGATTTCGTCCAAAGCCCTGCTCCTGAGTGACGCCCTCAAGGCTCCGCGGCACGACCGCAACCAGGTCCGCGACGCGCTTCTCTTCCTCGGGTCGGCCTTCGCCGAACCTCCGGAATCGGTCGAGCTCGTCTTGCCGGAATCGGTCGCCGCCCGCCTGGCCTCCAAAAGGGCCGCTCTCATTGGATTCGCCAACGACGAGGCCGACCGGCTCTGCGCCGCCCTCGACCGGGTTCGCGCTTCGGCGCGCCTCTTCCCCGCCGACGAACCGACCGACTCCCACGCCGTAGCCGCCTGCGACGTCATTCTCCTCCATGTGCGCCCGGAAACCGCCAAATCCGACTGGTTGAGCGAGGAATGGATCGCCCAGTGCGAGCAGGCCGTGGTTTTGGTGGGCGCCCGCGAGCTATTGCTCAACCTCGACCCCGCCCCGCATTTCTGGGCGTGTGAGTTCCTGATCGATGGCTGGCAGCCCGAAGAGGCCGTCATCCGCTTGACCGTGGCTCTCGCGCGCGTCGAAAAACTGCGCAGCGAGTTCACCGCTGCCGTCAAACGCCTCCATCCCAGCAGGCCTCGCAAGGTCCTCATCGCCGATCAGGACATGGCCGTGCGTTTCCTCCTGCAGGCCGCCTTCGAACAATACGGCATCCACTGCCGCATGGCTGAAACCGGAGGAAAAGCCCTGCGCATCATCCGCGATGAAGTGCCCCATGCCGCCGTGCTCGATGTCAACGTTCCCGAGATGGATGGCTTCCAGGTGGTCGAACAGGTGCGCGCCGAGCGCTTGCCCGTGCGCCTGCTCCTGCTCTCCGGCAAACAATCCAGAGACGATGCCCTGCGCAGCTTCAGCCTCGGCGCCGACGATTACGTCGCCAAGCCCTTCAGCGCCCAGGAAGTGGTGGCCCGCCTCCGCCGGCTGTTGTGAGGAAAAAGTAAACAGTTATAGGTAATCAGCTTTCAGTTTCCAGCGCATCCGCTCTGTGCCGCGTTTAGGAACTGACGCCGAGGACTGAAAACTGTAAACTGACAACTGTAAACTCCTTCGGACTGCCGGACTGTAAGCCGGTTTCTGTGCCCCTTGCGGGGTGGCGATCATTCCTCTGGGCCGCCCATTGCTGGACGGCTCATGCGGCCTACCCGGAAGTCGAGCGGGACGAGCAGCCCCTCCTCCCCTATTTGGCCTTGCTCCGCGTGGGGTTTGCCTTGCCGGCGAAATTACTTCCACCGCGGTGCGCTCTTACCGCACCATTTCACCCTTACCCGGATTTTCACCCGGGCGGTATCTTTTCTGTTGCGCTTTCCGTAGCCCCGTTTCCGGGGCCCCCGGCCGTTAGCCGGCACGCTGCTCTCTGGAGACCGGACTTTCCTCTCCCGTTGCCGGAAGCGACCACCCGTCCGGCAGCCCGCATTCAGTATCCCACAACCCTTCCCGAGTGTGCTGCTAAACACCAGGTGCCGGAGCCGCCGCCCGTAAACCATTGGCGCAGAGGGTCGAATAGGGGTATCCTGATTATCAGTGTATTTTTGAGGCCCATCGGCGGGTCTCGCTGCCGGCTACCGGTTTGCCGGCGGAAGGGGTCGATCCGGTCGTGGTACTCGCGATGACCGGCCGAATCCCCGGGGTCAGTACAACAAGCGGTACAAACGGTTCACGTTGAGGAGACAGAGAACGCAATGAAGACACTAGTAGCGATCGGCGCGCTGGGGTTTATGGCTTCCGGTCTATTTGCCCAAGGGCTTAATCCACCGAGCACACAAACCAAGGAGGACTGGGAGGAAATCAATTTTGAATTCAACTCTTCCATTCTTTCCGACGGCTATCCCAGCCTGCTTCGCCTGGCGGATTTGTTGAGCCAGCACCGCGACTATCACGTCAAAGTCACGGGCAATACGGACTCCATCGGCAGCGCCCGTTATAACGACAAGCTCGGCATGGCGCGCGCCAACACCGTTAAGGAATTCCTGGTAAAGTACGGCGTAAATCCCGATCAGGTCACCGCCGCCGGCAACGGCCTCCGCGATCCCGAAGTCAATAACAGAGTCAAAGAGGGCCGCTTCATCAACCGCCGCGTAGTTCTGGCGGTCACCGACGGCCAGGGCCGCCTCGTCAAGGAAGGCGGCATCAACGATATTCTCAGAGCGCTCCAGGCAGCCCTCCAGGACATGGCCAAGAAGCAGCAAGATTGCTGCGACGCCATCCTCAAGCGCCTCGATAAGCTCGACGACATCCTGGCGGCCCTTAAGGGTCTGCAGGGTGAAAACGACCGCCTCAAAGGCGATGAGGCCGACCTGCGCAATCAACTCAATGCGCTCAAGGACCAGATCTCCGGCATGCCCAAGCCGCTCTCCGAACAGGCGACCACCGATATCGCCCATAAAGAAGCCATCGGCGCCGTCGACGAAGCCCAGAAGCGCAATAAGAAATACTCCACCGTCGGCCTCAGCGTCGGCCCTAACTTCGGCCCCAACCCCACCGGCCCCACCGGCCCCAGCAGCATCAACCCCGGCGCCTCCACCACCGGCTTCAACTCCGGCCCCGGCTCCGGCCAAGACCTCCGCGGCAACGCCACCGTCGAGGCCAACGGCCGCTTCTTCGCCCCCTTCGGCGGCGATGGCACCCACGCCGTCCAGGCCCAGGGCGAGTACATGTGGAACTCCCAGGGTCAGGAAGGCCAGTTCGATGTCGGTCTCGTCAATCGCTGGGGCAACGTGCAAGCCGGCGGTTTCGCCAGCTTCAAGTACCTGAACTACCGCCAGTATCAACAGGGCGGTTCCTTGGCGGAAGGCGCATTCCTGGTCGACTACCTGTTTAAGGGCGGACGCGTCGGCGTCTTCGGCACCCAGGGCTTCAAGAATACCGCCGTCCTCAACATGCAGGAACTCTATCCCGGCGTCTACAACGAAACCTACGCCCATATTATCAATCAGTACGGCTTCGATGCCCAGGTCGGTGTCTGGGGCGACGCTTACCTCCAGGGCAACATCGGTGTTCTGCACCGTTATGGCCCCGGCGAAGGCTCCACGCCCGGCGGCCAGCTCCGCCTGGTCCAGCCGATCGTTCCCAAGTTGGCCTTTACCGCCGAATACGATTACAACGCATCCCTTGTCGGCACCGGCTCCATGCTGTTGTTCGGCCTCCAGGTGGGCAATTACATCAAGCCCAAGGAATTCGCCGACGTCAAGACCCCCGTGCCGATGGACGTCCCCCGCATCCGTTACGAGTTCCTGACGCGCCGCGTGGGCACCGCGCCGCCCGTCGCCGATGCCGGACCGCCCCAGATCGGCGTCGCCGCCGGCATCATCACCCTCAACGGCTCAGGCTCGCACGATCCGCTGGGCGAACCCCTCACTTTCAGTTGGAAGCAGATCGGTGGCCCCAGCGTCTCGCTCTCCGGCGCCAACACCGCTACTCCGACCTTTATGGCGGCCGCCGGTCAGTCCTACGTCTTCCAGTTGACCGTTACCAATACCGATGGCTTGTCCGGTTCGGCTACCACTTCGGTCCAAACCCTGTCGGCCACCGCCCTGACGATTTCGCAGTTCTACGCGAATCCCGCCACCGTGAACGTCGGCCAGAGTACCACTCTCATCTGGGTTCTGCAGGGCGCCACTTCGGCCAGCATCTCGCCCGGCATCGGCGCCGTCAACGCCAATTCCGGCTCGGTTGCGGTCTCGCCGGCTGCCACCACCACCTACATCCTGACCGCCACCGGCGCCAGCGGCACCGTGACCCAATCGGTAACCGTTACCGTGGGTGCGCCCGGCTCGCCGCAGATTGTCCGCTTCGCGGCCGATCCCAATACCATTCCCGCCGGCGGTTCGGTGACCCTGAGCTGGTCCACCAATAACGCCAGCACCGTTGCCATCACTCCCAACGTGGGCACGGTTACTGCCAACGGCAGCACCACCGTATCGCCCGCCGCGACTACCACCTACACCCTGACGGCCACTAACTCGGCCGGCTCGGTGACCGCTACGGCGACCGTCACTGTCTCCGGTTCGAGCATTCCGCAGATCGTTACCTTCGTGGCCACGCCGCAGAACATCTCGCCCGGCCAATCCACCAAGCTCTGCTGGCAGGTGACTGGCTCGACCAATATCTCCATCGCTCCCGGTGTCGGTACCAATCTGAACTCCAACGATTGCGCTACCGTCAGTCCGGCTACTACAACTACGTACACCTTGACCGCTACCAACGCCGCTGGACAAATCCAGGGCAACGTCACGGTCAATGTCGGCCAGGTTCAGATCCTGACGTTCACGGCCACGCCGCCCAATTCCACCTACGCCGGCAGCCCCGTCGTGCTTTCCTGGACCACCGCCAACGCTACTTCGGTGGTGCTGATCGGCGGCGACCTCGGCCCGACTACGCTGCAGCCCAACGGCAGCTATACCATCAACCCGGTCAGCAACCAAACCTATACTCTGACCGCTTATGGACCTGGAGGACAGACCGTCAGCGTTACGATATCGGTCTTCGTCAGGTGATCTAGACCCCGTATTTCGATCCATCGCAACCGGGCGGCCGCAAGCCGCCCGGTTTTTCTTGCCCTCAATGTCCGGCCGGGACCGCCGGGAGCGGTTTTTGCCGCGAACCGGTAGAAAAACGGGGTCGGCGCGCCGATATGCAAGATAGGGCCTTTGTGCCGGAAAAATTGAGCCAGGAGAACTGCAGGACCGCCCTCGTAGCCCTGCCAACCGGTGTCTGCTCGGTCGACCCCCATCGGCGCGTCCCCCGTGTCGTGCTGGCTCGATCGGCCACTTAAACCAAGAGGAGAGAATGTTCTCAATTGTCGGAATGGTGGTGGTTTTTGGAGCGATAGTCGCCGGCTATCTGATGGAGAAAGGCAACCTGTTAGTGTTGCTTCAGCCCGCCGAGCTGATCATTATCGGCGGCGCCGCCGCCGGCACGGTGCTGATCGCCAATCCGCCCCATATTCTCAAGGCGCTGGTTGGCGGCGTCGCCGGCGTGTTCAAAGGATCGAGTTTCACCCGGAAGCGATATCTCGACTCCCTTAAAATGCTCCACGACCTGTTCAACCTGGCGCGCCGCAGTGGTCTGGCAGCCATCGAAACGGATATCGAGGAACCGTCCAAGAGCAAGGTCTTCACCGCCTATCCGGCCATCATGAAAGACCACCATGTCGGCCGCTTCATCTGCGACACCCTCCGGACCGCTTCGGTGGGCGGGGTCGAACCTTTCGATATCGACCAGATGATGGAACTCGACATGGACGTGCACCATCACGATGCCAGCCAGCCCGTGGCGGCCTTGAGCACCATGGCCGATTCTCTGCCCGGACTGGGAATCGTGGCCGCTGTCCTGGGCGTGGTCATCACCATGGGCGCCCTCGGCGGTCCGCCCGAGGAGATCGGCCGCAAGGTGGCATCCGCGCTGGTCGGCACCTTCCTCGGCATTCTGCTGTGCTACGGCCTGGTGGGGCCGATCGCCGGCAACATGGCCAAAGTGGCCGACCAGGAGCACGCCTACTACCACGTCCTGCGGGTTTGTCTGATGGCGTTCGTCAAGGGATTGGCCCCCATCCTCGCCGTCGAGATCGGCCGCCGCGCCGTGCCGGGGCATGTGCGGCCCACCTTCCAGGAACTCGAACAATTGTGCCGCAACAAGGGTCCGGCGGCGGCCGAATCTCCTAAGTCTGCCGGCGCCGCCGCCTAGGTCGCGATCCTGTGCCGAACCAACTCATCATCATCCGCAAAAAGGCGGCCCACGCCGGCCACCACGGCGGCGCCTGGAAGGTCGCCTACGCCGACTTCGTTACCGCCATGATGGCCCTGTTCATCGTGCTCTGGCTGCTCAACAGCAGCAAGCAGATCCAGGTGGCCGTGGGCGGCTATTTCAAGGACCCCACCGGCACTTCCAAGAAAGTGGGCAGCGGCCAGACCGGTTCCGGCGATAATTTCGCGGTCACCAAAGACAACATGGACAAAATCAAGGACGAACTGCAGACGGCCGTCCACAAAGTGAACATTTCCGAGAAGCTCAAGCACCAGATCGCTATGACGATTACGGCTGAAGGACTGCGCATCGAACTCATGGAAACCGACAAAGGAGCGTTCTTCCCCAGCGCCGTCTCCGAGCCCAACGCCGAGGGCAAAGAGCTCCTGGTCTTGCTGGCGGCGGAACTGGGCAAGCTTCCCAACACACTCTCCATCGAGGGCCATACCGACGCCAAGCCCTTTGCCGCCACTGGCGACTACAGTAACTGGGAGCTCTCCGCAGATCGCGCCAACGCAGCCCGCCGCGTCATGCAGCAGAACGGCCTCGGGCCCCGCCAGGTAACCCAGGTCCGCGGTTACGCCGACCAGCAACTGCACAAACCTGAGACTCCCGAAGACGCCTCCAACCGCCGCATCTCGATCATCGTGCATTATCTGATCAAGCCCGATGTCGATGAGGACAGCAGGCCGGACAAGGCCGCGGCCAATCAAGCTCCCGCGCCACCGTCCAGCCAGCGTCACTGAGCACAAGTGGATTGTCCGGCGTTGGCCGCTGGCGTCTGGTTGTGGAGTGTTTTCTCTATATTGGTGCAGCTCTCAGCTCGAGGACTCCGGGATTTGGGGCGTGGGATGGGGGCCGCGTGGTTCGGTCGAGCAATTGCCGCTGCAGGTTTCGAACATCTCCAGAGCCCCCTTCGACGATCGTCCCGTCGCCGGTCTTCACGCAGTAACTGACGCTTTTCTTGTGTACGTCGAATCCGATATAGTGACAGATAGTCATTGGGTTCTCCTGTCCGAAGTTTCTGAGCCGGCTCTGCTAAGCCGGTCTCGGCATTGTAGCGCTCGGGAGAACCCTTTTCCATCTCAGCCCTTATACATTCAAACAGACGGGACGTCGCCGGGTCCGACTTCTGCGGTATTGGGCAAAATCGTTCGTCAGATTAACGCGAGCGCCGACGTTTGGGCGCGCTTGCCGTTTGAGCGGCTTCGGCCAGCACGCGGACGCCTGAAAGGCGGCTGCAGCCAGGATTGTCTGCCCCACATCGGATAGTTGCGCCATGGGGAGGGATGACAGACCACAAAATGCGATGGTCTGTCCCACGGGCGAAGATACTTACGGCGTGAAGCGGTAGCCTTTGCCGCGAATGGTGTGGATGTGCCTGGGGTGCTGGGGATTCTCTTCCAGCTTCTGGCGGAGCCAGGCGATGTGCACGTCGATGGTGCGCGAGGCGACTTCGCTGTTGTACTTCCAGACCTTTTGTAGAATCTCCTCGCGCGTCACCACCCGCTCGCGGTGGTCCACCAGGAAATGGAAGAGCTGCATCTCTTTTGTCGCCAGGTTGACGGGGTGGCCGTGGCGGGTCACCAACGGGCGCTCAAAATCGGCTTCAATGCCATCGAAGGCGAAGGTGCGCACCGGGATGAGGTTTTCCTTCCGCACGCGGCGGAGGAGGGCCTCGACCCGGGCCAGCAGTTCGGCCGGGTCGAAGGGCTTGGTCAGGTAATCGTCGGCGCCCAACTTCAATCCCGCCACGCAATCAGCCACCTGGGTCTTGGCGGTAAGCATGAGAACCGCCGAATCGATTCCCTTTTGCCGCAATTCGCGGCAAACGTCGAAACCGGACTTCCTGGGCAACATAACGTCCAGAATCACCAGGTCGAAGAGTTCAGCCGAAGCCCGCGCCAGACCGGTTTCGCCATCGGACGCGGATTCCAGCGCATAGCCTTCCGCGGTCAACAGATCCGACAAAGTGAGCGCCAGGCCCGGGTCGTCTTCAATCAACAGTATGCGAAAACTCATCTTGCAACTCCGTCGGCGCGGCCGGCAGTCGCACCACGAATTCGGTTCCTTTCAGCGGTTCGCTGCGCAGGGCCACGGTGCCGCCGTGCGCTTCGACGATCTTCTTGAACAGGTTCAGGCCCAGACCCGCGCCGCGCACCTGGTCCTGCACCGCCCAGCGGCCGCGGAAGAACGGGTCGAAAACGCCAACACCCTCAGCAGCAATGTGAGCAGAGCCGCCCACCCCACGCCAGCCAAGCCTGCCGCTTCGTGTTATCCATGTTAAAATTTCAAGGTAAGCTGTTCGCTCTCCTTCATGGACGATTAAAGCTGCGTTAAGGCGTACGACAATTTGTACCCAATCGCGAAAGATACCTCGTCTATCGGGATGTCTGCGTCCTTCGGCTATTAGCCGAGTGGGGAGAATTCCGACTCATCATGCTCCAACGCCATAATTTCGTGTTTGCGCTTTGTCTTGGCGCCGCCAGCCTGGCCAACGCCCAGGTTGCCGTTACCGGGCAGGCCGCCCGGCCTTTGATTACCCGGAAGATAGACGAGTCCAAGGTGGTGACGCTGGCCGGCAATACCCGGCCCGAAGCCACTACCGCCAATGACCGCGGCGCCGTCGCCGATTCGCTCCCTCTCGAACACATCCAGCTTCAACTGCAGCGCTCGGCCGAGCAGACGCAAGCCGTCGAGCAGGCGATCGCCGAGCTGCAGAATCCGAAATCCGCCAACTTCCACAAGTGGCTCACCGCCGAGCAGTTCGGCGCGGGCTTCGGAGCGTCTCAGGCGGATATCACTACCGTAACCGCATGGCTTACCAGCCACGGTTTCACCGTGAATCAGGTGTATCCCAGCGGGTTGTTGGTCGATTTCTCGGGTACGGCGGGACAGGTCCGGCAGACATTTCAGACTGAGATGCACTATCTGGAAGTGAGCGGCGTGCGCCACGTCGCCAATATGAGCGACCCCAAGATTCCGGCCGCGCTCGCCTCGGCGGTGGGCGGCATCGTGTCCCTGCACGACTTTTCACCCCATTCCATGAAGCGCGCCCGCCCCCAGGAAACCTTCACTTATGGAGGCCAAACCTACGAGGCGCTGACGCCCGAGGATGTGGCCACGATCTACAATCTCAATCCGCTGTTCGCCGCCGGGGTGACCGGCCAGGGCCAGACCATCGCGGTCATCGAAGATACCAACCTGTACAGTTCGGACGACTGGACTACGTTCCGCAACACCTTCGGGCTGTCGCAGTATTCTACGGGCTCGCTTACGACCGTCTATCCGGCACCCACTTCCGGGTTTTCCAATTGCGCCAACCCCGGCATCGTGGGTGGAGATGACGAGGAAGCCGCTCTCGACGCCGAATGGGCCAGCGCCGCGGCCCCCGGCGCGGCCATTGAAGTCGCCGCCTGCGCCGACACGCGGACCACCTTCGGCGGCCTGATCGCCCTCCAGAACCTGGTCAACTCCTCCAACCCGCCCTCCGTGGTCAGCATCAGCTATGGCGAATGCGAGGCGGAGAACGGGGTCACTGCCAACGCGGCTTTCAACCTGGTCTACCAACAAGCGGCAGCCGAAGGAATCTCGGTCTTCGTGGCCGCGGGAGATGAAGGCGGCGCCAGTTGCGACTCCGGCGCCACGAGCGCGACTCACGGAATCGGCGTGAGCGGCTGGGCATCCACGGCCTACAACGTCGCCGTAGGCGGCACCGATTTCTCCGACAGCTACACCAATACCGTTTCCAATTACTGGAATACCACCAACGACGCCAATTATGGCTCGGCACTGTCCTACATTCCGGAGATCCCCTGGGACGATTCCTGCGCCAGCGGTTTGCTGTCCGGCTACCTTGGCTATGCCAGCCCGTACGGATCCGGCGGCTTCTGCGCCAGCAGGATGGCGCAGGGAGACGGTTTGGTGCAGGTAGCCGCGGGCAGCGGCGGGCCAAGCGGCTGCGCCACCGGCAATCCCGACACCGAGGGCGTAGTGAGTGGCACCTGCCAGGGTTGGTCCAAGCCTTCCTGGCAATCCGGCGCCGCCGGCAATCCCGGCGATAACGTGCGCGATATTCCGGACGTTTCCCTGTTCGCCGGCACCGGCGTCTGGGGGCACTATTACGTGATTTGTTTCACCGACGTTCGCAACGGCGGAGCTTCCTGCACCGGCGATCCCAGTAACTGGGCCGGCGGCGGCGGCACTTCTTTCGCCACTCCGATCCTGGCCGGCGTCCAGGCCCTGGTCAATCAGAACGCCGGCAGCGCCCAGGGCAACCCCAATTACGTCTACTACAACCTGGCCGCCAACTCCGCTTCCGTTTGCACGTCTTCGAACGGCGACCCCGGTTCCGGCCCGTGCATTTTCCATAACATCACGCAAGGAGATATTTCCGTGGATTGCGGCGGCAGCGTGAGCTGCTACGGCGCGGTCACGGTCAGCAGTGGCGGCGGCCGCGGCCACCGCGGCGGTTTCGGCGGTACTTCTTCCTCCAGCGACGGCGCCCTTTCCATATCCACCTCGGCTTTCTCGCCAGCCTTCGCCGCCGCCTCCGGCTGGAACATGGCTACGGGCCTCGGCAGCATCAACGCCTATAATCTGGTCATGAATTGGGCCAGCGGCCAGTAGGGGCGGAGAGCGATCGGCCTTCAGCGCTCAGCTACTCCGGCGGAGCTGACGGCCGAGCGCTGAGAGCTGAAAACCACCTGGAGAAGCAATGTCCGACACGATTCGGATTCTGGTAACCGGCGGAACCTTCGACAAAGAGTACAACGAGCTCACCGGACAGCTCTTCTTCAAGCAGACTCATTTGCCCGACATGTTGCGGCTGGGCCGTTGCCGGCTGCCCGTGACCGTGGAAACCCTCTTCATGATCGACAGCCTGGACATGACGGAGCCTGGCCGCGGCTTGATCCTGAGGCGCTGCCAGGAAGCCGGTGAAGATCGCATCGTCGTCACCCACGGCACCGACTCGATGGAGTTGACCGCGGCCCTGCTCGGCCCCAATGTCGCCGGCAAGACCGTGATTCTGACGGGCGCCATGGTTCCTTACACGTTCGGCAGTTCCGATGGACTGTTCAACCTGGGAACGGCGCTGGCGTTCGTGCAGACGCTTCCGCCCGGCGTGTACGTAGCCATGAATGGGCGCTGCTTTCCCTGGGACGCCGTGCGGAAGAATCGGGCGTCAGGCGTTTTCGAAACGCCAAACGCGAAGCCGGAAGACTGAACCACGCGCCGGCGTAAGATAGCGCGAAAGCTTCCGGCGTCGTGTTTTATTTCCCCATGGAGTGCAGGTGGTGCATGACGGCGCAACTGAGATGGCCCAGAACGAACCAGAATACCGCTTCGAGCACCCTCTTGCGTTTTGGCGTCATCGGGTAAGATTAGCAGATCCGGCATCGGAGTTGACATGACGGTGCGGTTGGGCACTTGGCGGGACGGAGGGCGCCCCGCGCGGTCCTGGGGATCGCCCCACTCATACCCCGCTCCAGGTTATCCTGAGTCCGATGGCGATACCCCGTCCGAAGGCGCCCTTTCTCCCGCCGGACGACACTCGCCTGGCCGTCAAGCGGCGCAAGGCCGTGCCGCATGAGTTCGTGCTCGACGCGATCGCCGCGCTGTCACCCAGGACCCGCTCCATGTTCGGCTGCCTGGCAGTGTACGTTGGGGAGAAGATTGTCCTCATATTGCGCGACAAGCCCGGCGAGAGCCCAGACAACGGGGTGTGGCTCGCCACCACCAAAGAGCACCACGAGAGTCTCGGCCGCGAGTTCCCATACATGCGATCGATTCAGGCATTCGGCAGCGAGGTAACGGGCTGGCAGGTGCTTCCGTCCGATTCGCCGGATTTCGAAGAAGCGGCGATGCACGCCTGCGAACTTATCGTCGCCAGGGACGCTCGAATCGGCAAGGTGCCGGGCGCGCGGCGGCCGAGGACCGCCAACAGCCCACGGCGGAAGTCGTAACGACGCCCGGGCCTGGGAGGTAGCGATTGATCAGGCACGCGTGGGGATCGTAGGGGGCAAAGCCGGCCTCGGCGGCGGCGAGCACGGCGAGATCCAGGAAGGCGGCGGGCATGGCGGGCCAGGGCGCGCCGGTATCGGGGTCGGCGGGGTCGTAGCGGTAGCCGATGCGGCCCGATACCCAGCCGACTCGGCCGCAATTGGTCATAGCGACGGACATGGTGTAACCGCCGGGCGTGGCCAGGTGGCGGAACGGCGCGGTTGCAGCGACGCGCGCGACGGCTTCGAGCAGCGCGGGGGCTTGGGAAGTGGCGAAACCGCGCAACAGGACGGCGCCTTCTTCCAGCCTCTCGGTGGAGGGCGGCAACGAATCGCCGTCGAAAAGAGGGGTCACACCCTACCCCGAAACCGGTCGATTTCACGCCGGTCGCGTTTGGAGGGTTTGCCTTCCCGCCACGCCTCAAAATGCGGCACGGCTTTGCGCTCCTCGGCCAGTTTCAGGCGCAACTCACGGCTTGCCTCCGTCTCACGGTAGAGCGTCCCGGCAACCGCCGCCGGGCCGCGCATCTCACTGAGGGCCAGGACTTCGACCTGAAAGCCGCCGCCGTCGTTCTTCACTTGCAACAGGTCGCCGACCCGGACCTCACGCGATGGCTTGGCCGGTTGCCCGCCCGAGTCAATCCTGCCGAGATCGCACGCCCGCGCGGCGAGCGAGCGCGTCTTGAAGAATCGGGCGGCCCAGAGCCACCTGTCGATTCTCACCCGGGTCATCATTCCATTTTTGTACCATGGCGGGATCTCCAGGGGCCATCCATGCCGGCGCGGTTCGGCGACGCCCCGAACTTGGGATTGTTGCAATCGTGATACACTCCGTTTGAATTGCCTGCAGCCGACCACGACGTCGTCCGGCATCGCCAGTGTACCGCCGCGTGATGTGCAATCTCGCGCGGCCGGATTGTAGCGGCTTGGCTTGTTTGGGAGCCGCGATACTCTTTGGCATAAGAGCTAATCGGCGCTGCCGCCCCGGCGATTCCTGCCAGTATTTTCTTTTTTGAGGTATACGGATGCGATTTTATTCGGTTGGCTCTCGCGCGTTTCGATACGCGATCTCGATTCTGGCTCTGGCGGGGTATCCGATTCTGGCGCAGGATACCGCGGGCAAGATCGTCGGCACTGTCTCCGATCGCACTGGCGGCGTGGTGGGCGGCGCCAAGGTGACGGTTACGAATACGGGTACGGGAGTGGCACGGGAGACCTCGACGGATAGACAGGGCTATTACCAGATGCTGGAATTGCCGATCGGGCGCTACGAAGTTGCCGCCGAAGCGGTAGGGTTTTCGCGGACCTTGGTGGCCGCCAAAAACTCGCTCGAGATCAATCAGACGCTGCGAATCGACTTGACGCTGGAGGTGGGCGCGGTCAAGGACGTAGTCACGGTGGAAGGCGGGGCCAGCGCGGTGGAAACTGAAAACTCCACCATCGGGGCCACCGTCAGCGGCAACGCGATCCTGGAGTTGCCGCTGAACGGGCGAAACACCCTCGACCTGCTGGCGACACAACCGGGCGTCACGCCGATGAACGGCGATGCGCCCCGGCAGGCGGGCGCCTATAGCATCGGCGGCGGGCGCTCGGATTCGGTGACCTACCTGCTCGATGGCGGCTTGAACAACCACCTGATCGACAACGGCATCGTCATCAACCCGAATCCCGACGCGGTGGGCGAATTCCGCGTGCTGCAGAGCAACTACGCGGCGGAGTACGGCCGCAACGGCGGCGGCGTAGTCAGCATGGTGATCAAGAGCGGCACCAACTCGGTCCACGGCACCGCGTTCGACTACCTGCGCAACGAGGACCTCGATGCCAATACCTTCTTCAATAACGAGCAGGGTGTGGCGCGGCAGATCCTGAAGCGCAACCAATACGGCGGGACCGTGGGCGGGCCGATCTGGATACCGCACGTCATCGACGGCCGCAACAAGCTGTTCTTCTTCTTCGCCTATGAAGGCCAGCGGCAGAATGAATACTCGCAAGCCGGTAAAATCACCACCTTCACGCCGCTCGAAGCGCAGGGCAATTTCTCGCAGGCGGTGAACAACGGTCCGGACCCGTTGGTTTCCAGTTTCCTGCAGGCCAATCCGTGGTTTCAGCCCGACCCCAATCTCGCTTCGCAGGCCATTCTCGATCCCAGCCGCATCAGCCAGGTGTCTCTGAATTACTTCAAGAACGGGTTGATCCCTACCTCGCCACAGGGTTATGTGTTTCCCGAGGCCACGGCTACCACCAACCACTCCGAATACATCGGCAAGATAGACTACACCATCGGCATGCACGATACTCTCAGCGGCACCTTTGCCGCGCAGGATAGCCCGCAAGTCGTTCCGTTCTCGGGGACCTCGGGCGCCACCACGGTAAGCGGATTCCCGATTTCCGACGATGTGGCGGCATATTTCGGCAACGTCGCTTACATTCACAGCTTCTCGCCCGCTATCATCAACGTGGCCCGCTTCACGGCGCAGCGCAACAATAAGGCGCAAAACTATCCCATCGGCTCCGCGGCGCTGCCCGGCCCGTCCAAACTGGGAATTGGAATTACACCCGACTTAGTCGATGGACCCACCATTATTAACCTGGTCGGCAGCGACATGTTCGCGGGTTATAACCCGTTTGGCCCGGCGGACATCGTGGATGACACCCTCACCTTCACCAACGATCTGTCCTGGACGCGAGGCAGTCACTCGTTGAAAGCGGGCTTCCTGTTTTCGTCCTACCGCGACGCCATGATTTATGGCTATTACCTCAACGGTGAGTTCGATTTTTACGGCTCCGGCACCAGCATTGGTTCCGGCAACGACTTAGCCGATTTCCTGATGGGCCTGCCCGATGACTTTCAGGAGTATCCCAACGCGCCTACCAACATCCGCTCCCATTCCTTCGCCGGATACGCGCAGGACGCCTGGAAAGTGAGCCGCCGGTTCACCCTCAACTATGGGTTGCGGTACGAATACAATCAGCCCAAGTACGACACCCAAAAGCGGTCGTTCACTTTCGTTCCCGGCCAGCAGTCGACGGTATTTCCGGGCGCTCCATTGGGGCTGCTCTTCCCCGGCGACAAAGACGCTCCGCGCGGCGCGAACTGGCCGGATCGGACGAATTTCGCCCCGCGAGTGGGTTTTGCCTGGGACGTCTTCGGCAACGCCAAGACCAGCGTTCGCGGCGGATTCGGGATGTTCTACGATATTCTGAAGGCCGAGGACAATCTACAGTTCAACGGCCAGAGCCCGTTCTTCGGGTCCGCGTTTCTCACCTTCAGCCCGCCAGACAGTGGCACATTCACTTCCGACCCCGGCATCATGAGCGATCCGTTCGGCGCCGCCGGGCAGCCGAACCCGTTCCCGTCGAAGCCGGTCAACCATAACGTGAACTTCGCCGATGCCGGATTCCTGCCCATTGGCGGCGGCAATCCTTTCTTCGTCGATCCGAATCTGAAGACGCCGCGCATTTACCAGTACAACGTTTCCGTCCAGCAGCAGTTTGCCAACAATCTTACGCTGGAGGCGGGATATATCGGCTATGTGGCGCACGGGCTTACCGGGTTGACCGACATCGATCCCTTCACGCCCGGATCGAGCACGCGCGTCCTCGATCTGAACCCCGCGTTCGCCGGCGATTACAATTTCATGAACCAGTTCCAGAACCTTGGCATTGCCAATTACAACGGGTTGCAGACCAACCTCACCAAGCGTCTTTCGAACTCCCGGATTGGCAATACGTTTTTCACCCTGGCATACACGTGGTCGCACCAACTCGATAACGAGTCGGGGTACCGGCAGCGCAACAACTTCGTGCCTTACGATCACCACAACCAGTTCTACGCCTCCGGCGATCCGGATATCCGGCAGTTCCTGTCGTTATCGGGTGGCTGGGACTTGCCCTTCCAGAAGCTGACCACCCATGCCGGCTGGCTGACCAGGGGCTGGACGTTGTATCCCATCGTTACCTACCGGTCGGGATTCCCGCTGGATGTGCTGGCGTTCAGCCAGGGCACCGAGCCTTCCATGTCCGATCCCGGTCCATCCGGTGCCGGCGACATTCAAGTGGTTCGCGCCGATCTGGTGGCGCCCGTCCAGTACCTCAACGCCGGACCCTACCGGACGGTCAATTCCAATAGCGCGGGAGCACAGAGCGGTAACTACTGGTTCAACCCCAACAGCTTTTCCAATGCGCGCGCCGTGGCGCTGAATCAGGAAGCGAGCACGGTAGACCCGGCCACGCTGCTGGGCCAGTTCACTTATGGCACTTTCGGCCGCAACTCGCTGCGCGGGCCCGGAGCGTTCAACGCCAACCTTTCGCTTTCGAGAATCTTCCGACTGCGCGAGGCGACGGAACTGGAATTGCGCGCCGACGCGTTCAACATATTTAACAACGTGGAATTTGGCAATCCTGACACGAACATCAGCGATCAGAGCTTCGGCCAGATTTCCACCACCGCCGACCCGCGGATCATCCAACTGGCGCTGCACCTGAAGTTCTGAAGGGAGCAGTCAGCTTTTCAGCTCCCCGGGCGGGACGCCGGGACCACCGGTATGGTGTGCGACGATTTCGGAAACGGCGGTCGAGTCGGCTATAATCTTCGCAGCTATGATCAACGCGCGTTCTCCGTATTTCCTGGCGGTGTTTGCGCTGGCTGCTGCGGCACCCGCTCAGACGAAACTCGAAATCACCTCTAAAGCCGGGACGAAGTTCTATTCTTTGGCCGACGAGAAGGGTGTTGTCGCGGCGGCGCAGGCGAACCTCGCGGCCGACCCTAAGAACCCCGACTTGCTGCTCAAACTGGCGCAGGCGCAGGTTTCCGTCTGGCAAGACAGAGAAGCGGTCGAAACCGTGACTCGCGCTCTGGCGATTTCGCCCCAGAGCGCCGATCTGTACACCGAGCGCGGCCATCGCGAACTCCCCTTGCGAGAGTTTGCGCGAGCGCGCACCGATCTGAGCCGCGCCGTGGCTCTCAATCCCAAGATTATGGCGGCGTACTATCACCTGGGGCTGGCTCACTTTTTCCTGGGCGAGTTCAGTCCAGCCGCCGACGCCTTTCGCCACGCGGTGGAAACGGCACCCAATACGGATGAGCGAATCAACTCCACCAACTGGCTTTGTGCGGCCCTGTTCCGTGCCGGGCGCAAGGACGAGGCGTTGAAAGCCGCGGACGCGATCCCGGCGGAAATGACTAACCAGGAGCCGCACACGAAGTTCTATCTAAATCTGGTGCGCTTCTTTCAAGGCAAAATGAGCGAATCCGAGGCGCTGCCCCCCGAGCCGCCGGCGGGTAACACGGACCAGGAAGCCGAACTGCCGTTCGATACGGTGGCATACGGCATCGGCAACTGGCACCTCGCCGGGGGCGACACCGCCAAAGCCCAGGAGTACTTCCGCCGCATTCTGAAAGGGCGCGTGTGGATCACTTGGGGGTTCGTCGGGGCCGAGACGGAGAATGGGCGTTTAGGGTCCCATTCCAAGTAACCAGGTTGAAGCGGGCAGCCGTCGGCGGGCAGCCGCACCGGGGGCGCTCTTTGCCGGTCACCGACCGCAGAGAGCTTGCCATCGGAGCAGGAAAAAGTGGTGGCCGCAAAGAGAGCACCGGTAGGGCTGAAAGAGCCAATGGAGAGCTCTTTCGATGGCGTTTCGAACGCCTACGCTTCGAAACTCGATCGATCTGCAATACGGACAGCGGGTGGAGAACAGCCCTACCGTGGTGTGGATCACGGCTCTAAACCTTCGGCTTTCGCGGTGCTGTCCGCGGCTGGGCCGGCGCTGTTTCGGACGGGCGGACTGGAGTAAAGTGCGTGGGGGTCGCGGCGGAGGCTGGGGGCAGCGCGGCTTGCCTCACGCGCTGCCCTCAATTGTTCCGGTGTTCTCACATCGGGCTCCGACAGCTTGACCCGTTCTTTGGCGCGGGAAACCTGGCGCTTGTGCCGTTTCAATAATCTTTTGTTCATGCTTGTCCCTTGCCGCGCCGCGATCGAAGCGTCTACTTCTCCGCTTCCTCGGAAGCCTCGCAGATGGTGGCCTCGGTGGTGAGCATGAGAGAGGCGATGGAAGCGGCATTCTGCAACGCCGTGCGGGTCACTTTGGTGGGATCGATGACGCCGGCTTTCACCAGGTCTTCGTACCGCTCGGTGGAGGCGTTGAAACCGAAGTTCGGATCGTCGTTGGTCTTGATCTTCTCGACCACGACGGCGCCCTCGATCCCGCAGTTCCGCACGATCTGCCGCACCGGCTCCTCGCACGCACGGCGCACGATCGTCACGCCGAACTGCTCGTCGCCTTCGAGCTTCAGCTTCTGCAGCGCGACCGACGCCCGCAGCAGCGCGACACCACCGCCCGGCACGATGCCTTCCTCGACGGCTGCGCGAGTGGCATGCAGGGCGTCTTCGACGCGGGCCTTTTTCTCTTTCATCTCGGTTTCGGTGGCGGCACCGACTTTGACGATCGCCACGCCGCCCGCCAGCTTCGCCAGGCGCTCCTGCAGTTTCTCGCGGTCGTAGTCCGAGGTAGTGTCCTCGGCCTGGGCGCGGAGCTGCCTGATCCGGCCCTCGATGTTCTTCGTCGTACCGCCGCCGTCGATGATGGTGGTCGTATCTTTGTTGACGGTGACGCGCTTGGCGCGCCCCAGATCCTCCAGCTTGACGCCATCCAGCTTGATGCCAGTCTCTTCCATGATCGCCTTGCCGCCAGTCAAGATCGAGATATCCTCCAGCATGGCTTTACGGCGGTCGCCGAAGCCCGGAGACTTTACGGCGCAAGCATTCAGCGTGCCGCGCAGCTTATTCACGACCAGCGTTGCCAGTGCCTCGCCTTCCATATCTTCGGCGATCACCAGCAGCGGGCTGCCAGCGCGCGCAATCAGCTCGAGGATGGGCAGCACGTCCTTCATATTGCTAATCTTCTTATCGTGTATGAGAATGTAGGGATTCTCGAAGACACACTCCATGCGCTCGGCGTCGGTCACGAAATATGGCGAGAGGTAGCCGCGATCGAATTGCATTCCGTCGACCGTCTCCAGCTCGGTAGTCATGGTCTTGGATTCCTCGACCGTAATCACGCCGTCTTTGCCGACCTTCTTCATGGCCTCGGCAATGATATTGCCAATGGTGGAATCGCTGTTGGCGGAAATGGCGCCGACCTGGGCGATCATCTCGCCGGAAACGGGCTTGGAGAGCTTCTGGAGTTCTTCAACGGCTACCGCGACCGCCTTGTCGATGCCGCGCTTGATGGCCATCGGGTTCGCGCCCGCCGTCACCGCTTTCACGCCTTCGCGGAAAATTGCCTGGGCTAGAATCGTGGCGGTGGTGGTGCCATCGCCGGCGACATCGGAGGTTTTCGACGCCACTTCGCGCACCATCCGGGCGCCCATGTTCTCGAGCGGATCCGGCAAGTCGATTTCCTTGGCTACGGTAACGCCGTCCTTGGTGATGGTCGGTCCACCGAACTTCTTTTCGAGAACGACGTTGCGTCCGCGGGGACCGAGAGTCATCTTCACCGCGTCGGCAAGCTGGTTGACACCGCGCAGAATCGCCTGGCGGGAATCGTCGCTGTAAGTAATTTGCTTTGGCATGCTTGTTTTCCTCGTGATTCGGGTTTGAATTAGCTGGCTTTCGAGAGCGCCCTGGGGACCAGATCCAGAACCCCAAGGACATCTTCCTCGCGCATGACGATGTACTCGGTGCCCTCCAGTTTGATCTCGTTGCCGGAATACTTTCCGAAAAGAATACGATCGCCGACTTTGACGTCGAGCGCGACCATTTTACCGTCGTCGAGCCGCTTCCCCTTGCCAACGGCCATCACTTCGGCCTGCTGGGGCTTCTCTTTTGCCGAATCCGGAATGACGATGCCGTTGCGCGTGGTTTCCTGTTCCTCGATCCGCTTCACCACGATGCGGTCGTATAAGGGTCGAATGTTCATGGTGCCTGCCTCCCGTTAGAGATTCAAATTCCAGCCACCGATGAACCCAGATAAATCCTCGTGATTTCTTAATCTGTGTTCATCCGTGGCCGTGTTTCTTACCGCTCGATAACTCGCTACTGCCTCTGCCCGGAGAAAACCAGGCCCTTCTGAAGGTGTCTTGGGTGAGCGGAGACGCTTACATAGGGCACCTTCAGAAAGGAGCTGTCCGTGACCTGGGTAATCTCGATACTATTGCAGCTCTGAGATTTGACGTTCCCGATAAGCCGCTTTAGCGCGGCGCGCCGCGTCTTTTGTTTATCGAATCCGAAGACGGTAGCCTTGATCTCTCCGGCCATGAAGAAAAAGGTCCAGCCCGCTTCCGGAACTTCCTTCTCGAAGGTAGAGCGGGCATTTTGGACCGCGGCCCACCCGCTCGAATGAGACTCTCTCCGAAGAAGCGGAGAGTCCGGCAGACGGGCGCTTTCTTCAATGAAAATGTTTCCCGCCGCGAGGGTGTCCGTCGTGGCGGGAACCTTACTAGTCATTGTGCTTCGTTCCTCTATTGCGCCAGGCGAGGGATGCGACGAACGGGAAGGCGCTTGCCAACACCACGGCACGCTGCCAGTTGCCCGAGAAACCGAACACGGGCGCCAGCGGATTGAAAAGCAGCGCAAGCGCTCCGAACAGGGCCGCGGAGCCGTAACGGCCGGTGTGAAAGGCCTGGAACATCACGACCATCGACGCGGCGGCCACAAGGAACCGGACCACCACGTCGTATGAGGCGATATGGGACCACAGCACGGCCGCGGCAACGAGCGCCGCAATCGATACCCACTGCATGGCCTTCAGGTGTAGGGCGCTGCTCCGCCGCTCTTGTGCACGTCCCTTGGCCACCCACGCCTGCCACACCGCTTCATTGAGGGGTTTGGCTTGGGGCGTTTCCCATACTGGCCGAGGTACTTGTAATGTAACGGAAGTCGTCATGTCTTCGCCTCTTTTACCATACCGATCGCCTTCGAGCCATTCAGCGCCTGTGTCATGGAAGTGATCAGGTCGATCGGCAGGGGAAAAACGATGGTGGTGTTGTGCTCGGCGCCGATTTCCACCAGGGTTTGCAGGTAACGCAACTGGATGGCGGCAGGCTGCTGCTGGAGGACGGCGGCGGCCATCGCCAGTTTCTCCGCCGCGATGTATTCACCCTCGGCGTGGATCACCTTCGCGCGGCGCTCACGTTCGGCTTCGGCCTGCCGGGCGATGGCGCGGATCATCTGTTCGGCCAAGTCCACCTGCTTCACCTCAACCAAGGTGACCTTCATGCCCCATGATGCCGTGTGCTGGTCCAGGATCGACTGCAAGCGCAGATTTAGTTTGCCCCGCTGGCTCAACAGTTCGTCGAGCTCGGCTTCACCCAGAACGCTGCGCAACGTGGTCTGGGCGAGCTGCGAGGTGGCGTAAAGGTAATTGGATACTTCAATCACCGCCAGCCGCGGATCGACGACGCGGAAAAAGATCACCGCGTTCACCTTCACCGTCACGTTGTCGCGCGTCACCACATCCTGGCCGGGCACTTCCAGCGCCTCGATGCGCAGCGACATGCGCACCATGCGATCAATCGGGGCGAAGACCAGCACGATGCCCGGTCCTTTGGCTTGCGGCAGGACGCGACCCAGCCTGAAGACTACGCCGCGTTCGTACTCCCGGAGGATTTTGATCGAAGACAACAGGTAAAGGATGATAACAACCGATGCGATGACCCAAACGTCGATCATATTAAGCCTCCGCGTCTAAACATGGCACTGTTGCTGTCGCACGAATCGCGCCAATGTTCCTTGGTGTTGAGCCGATTCGCTCACTGACGAGTCGCGGACCCAGTTTGAGGGGAGCGACGTACCGGCCGGTAACGATATATGGTCAAGTGACCGCCGGTGGTCAAGCGACGGGCACCGTCAGAGGTCCTTGCGAGAGATGCCGAGCTTTCGCATGAGGGCGTTCAATGTGGTCCGGGGCATTCCGAGGCGGGTAGCAGCCTGGGTGATCACCCCGCCTGTCTCCCGGAGCACGCGGACGATGTGCTCCCTCTCCACTTGCTCCAGGGTGGTGTTGCCGGCGGATTCGGATGCATCGGGCCGTATTTCGGACAAAGGAGCCCGGAGGTTGGGGCCGCGGGAGAGGATGACCGCCCTTTCCATGAAGTTCTCGAGCTCCCGAACGTTCCCCGGCCAATGCCAGCTCACCAGTGCGCGCATCGTATCCGACGGGATGTTATCAATCCGCCGGTCCATTTTCGCCGCATATTTCTTGGTAAAGTGCCGGGCGAGTATCGGTATGTCTTCCGGGTGATCGCGCAAGGGAGGCGTCGTGATCGGGAAGACTTTGAGCCGGTAATAGAGATCGCTTCGGAAGAGCTTATCGCCCATCATCTGGGTGAGATTCCGGTTGGTTGCCGCCACCAGCCGGACGTCGATGGGGATGGTCCTGGTGCCGCCCAACCTCTCGAACGCCTTTTCCTGTAGAGCGCGGAGCAGTTTCGGTTGCAAATCCAAGGGGATATCGCCCACCTCGTCCAGAAACAGGGTGCCGCGGTGGGCCACTTCAAAACGGCCGATTTTCTGCGATAATGCGCCGGTAAAGGCGCCCCGCTCGTAGCCGAACAGCTCGCTTTCGAGGAGCCCGGTCGGAATCGCGGCACAGTTCAAGGTGACAAAAGGGAGGTTCTTGCGAGGGCTCATGCGGTGGATGGCGCGCGCCACCAACTCCTTGCCCGTACCGGTTTCACCGAGGATTAACACGTTGGCGTCGGTGGGAGCCACAACTTCCACCTGGCGCTGAACGCGCCGCAGAGCGGTGCTGGTGCCTACAATCTCCTCGAAGTCTTGTTTGAGCTCGACATCTTCGTCCTCGACACTCTCGAGCCGGTCCCGTTGCCGGAGATCCTGCACAAACGCGATCCAGCGGAAGGGAGAGAGCTTCAAGACGGCTGTCGCAACCAGGACTGGCACGCGCGTCCCGTCCTTTCGAATCAACTCCTTTTCAAAAGGCGTGCAAGCTCCAAATCTCAGACCTTCTTCATGCGCCAGCTCATCGGGTCCGGCGTATTCCGGCGGGGTGAGGTCGCGCCAGTCGAGCCGGTCCGCCAGCAAATCGTCGCGGCTCGATCCGACCAGTTCGAGAAACGCATCGTTCGCCTCGGAAATACGGTCGAACTCACCGGAAACGATACCGGCAATGGCCGATTGCGGCGGGATTGGCCGCATGCGCGCGCGGTTGCGCCTCAACTTCTCGTCCCTGTCGTGACGGTCGCTAAAGTCGCGGACCACCGCTGCAAAGCCACGCAATTCCCCGCCATCGTCTTTGAGCGCCATGGTAATGGCGTTAGCCCAGAATCGCGATCCGTCCTTTCCAGCCTGCCAGCCTTCCGTGGCTGTGTGCCCTTGGACCGCGGCCCGCTGGAGCTCCCCAAGCAGCTTGAGCTGGATGGTATCTTCGCCGGGAGAGAGCCCGCGATAGAGCAATGACACGTGTTGGCCGATGGCCTCGTCGGCCCGATAACCGTAGATGCGCGCCGCTCCCGGATACCAGGCGGCAACACGTCCCTCAATATCCAGCAGGTAGAGCGCGTGGTCCTCGACCGATGACGGAATGGGGGCGCTGGAGGCGTGCTCATGGCGCACGGGCAACACGTTCCCTGGCGGCGCAAGATCGGCCCTGGAATGGTTGTCGTTGTCGGCGGTCAAAACCGGTGCGGAACGGCGATTGAAGATGGCCCGGAAGAGGAGATCGAGTTCTCTTGGCCCATTTTCCATCAGCCAATGGGCGGCTGAGGAGCGTGAGCCGGCGGAGCACATCGCGTTTACCCCTTCCCGCCATCGATCCAGGCAGCCCAAGGCCGCCTGAGAGACGAAATCGGTTCACGCCGAAAGTATCCCGCAAACAGTTGGAAGCCGAGAACGGCAGCCAGACGCCATCATACCAACTCGCGCGGCTCGTTGCCACCTCCGCCAGCCCGGCGGCATTGACCATATTTGGTCACATGACCCTACGCGGTCAGACCCTGAACCGACGGCGAGGACTCCATGAGACCCGGCGGATGTTGGCAGGTATGGCGTAACGGCGATTTCGGCGCTGACGGACCCTGGAATGCCTGAATCGAGGCCGCGGGATCCGCCCGTGGCAAACCGCTCCCCTGACGGTCGCGGCTCGGCAACGGAACGGATGAAAGAGAGAGGCAGCAGCATGCGACAGAGAGTCATCCCATTACTGGCGCCCGCGACGAAACGCCGGCCGAATGGGAACAATTACTGCCAGACCAAAGCTCGCGGGCTGGACGTGCTCAATTCACCGGTATTGAACAAGGGGACGGCATTCACGGAAGAAGAACGAAAAACACTGGGTCTCACGGGTCTGCTCCCGCCGGATATCAGCACCCTGGGGGCTCAGGTCAAGCGCGCCTACATCCAGTACGAGCGGCTGCCCGACGCGCTGAGCAAGAACATCTACCTGACGGCCCTGCACGACCGCAACGAGGTGCTGTTCTACCGGCTGTTTTCCGAGCATCTGCGCGAGATGATTCCCATCGTCAACGACCTGACCGTGGGGTTGGCAATAGAGCAATATCACCACGAGTGCCGGCGGCCGCGGGGCGTGTATCTCTCAATCGACCATGCCGAAGCGATTGAGGGTGCCTTTGCCAACCTCGGCGCCGGCGCCGGCGATATCGACCTGATCCTCGCGACCGATGCCGAGCAGATTTTGGGAATCGGCGACTGGGGCGTCGGTGGTATCGAAGTATCGATCGGCAAGCTGGCGATCTACACGGCGGCGGGTGGAATCGACCCGACGCGGGTGATTCCGGTGATGCTCGACGTCGGAACCAACCGGGAAAGCCTGCTGGCCGACCCCACCTACATCGGAAACCGGCACCCGCGGATACGCGGAGAGCGTTACGACACCTTCATTGACGCTTACGTCCAAGCCGTGACCAGGCTGTTTCCGAATGCACTGCTGCAGTGGGAAGACTTCACGCCAGGCAACGGACGCCGTATTCTCGAGAAATACCGCGGCCAATGTTGCGTCTTCAACGACGATATGCAGGGCACCGGCGCGATCACGCTGGCGGCGGCGATCTCCGCCGTCCGCGTCTGCGGGACGCCATTGCGCAATCAACGCGTGGTCATCTTCGGAGCCGGCACGGCGGGTGTTGGAATCGCCGACCAGATTCGCGAGGCCATGGTGCGAGAGGGGCTTTCCAAAGACGACGCGGCCAGGCGCTTCTGGTGCGTGGACCGGCGCGGATTGCTTACCGCCGACATGGCCGATCAACTGCACGACTATCAGGTGACGTATGCCCGGCCGACTTCCGAGACCAAAGGTTGGAAACACGACGAGAATGGCAACGGCATAAGTTTGGCCGAGGTGGTGCACCGGGTAAAGCCGACCATGCTGATTGGCGCTTCCACAGCCGCCGGCAGTTTCACCGAAGCGATCGTCAAGGAAATGGCGGCGAATACCGAGAGGCCGATCGTTTTCGCGCTGTCCAATCCGCCGGCGAGGGCCGAGGCGAACCCGGCCGATCTGCTTGCCTGGACGGATGGGCGGGCGCTGATTGCGACCGGCAGCCCGTTCGCTCCAGTCACTTATAAAGGGGTGACATACGTCGTCGCGCAGGTGAATAATGCCATGTTGTATCCCGGTTTGGGCCTGGGCGCGATCGTTTCGCGAGCCAGCCGGATCAGCGACGGCATGTTCGCCGCGGCGGCGAGCGCCGTATCCAGCCTGGTGGCTGTGCGACAGCCCGGCGCGTCGCTGCTTCCCCATATCGACGACCTGCGCAGCGTGTCGGCGACGGTCGCGGTGGCCGTGGCCGAGACGGCGGACGCGGAGGGATTGGCCGAAGTGAAATTCGGCGACATCGTGCAGCAGGTGCAAGACGCGATGTGGCAGCCCGAGTATCGCCGGATCCAGGCATCGTGAACACGTGGTGCAATGGAAGAACCTCATGAAAGAACATTCTAAAATCCGCAAGATCGCTTTTGTCGGCGACCACTTACCGCGTAAGTGCGGCATTGCCACGTTCACGTCCGATCTGCTGGCCGCGGTCGCGGCCGCGCATCCGCAGAGCCAGTGTTTCTCCGTATCCGTCAACGATATCAAGGACGGCTACGATTACCCGGAAGTGGTTCGCTTCGAAATTGAGGAGCAGGACCTATCGTCCTATTTCCGCGCCGCGGATTTCCTGAACATCGGCAACGTGGACATCGTCTGTTTGCAGCACGAGTTCGGCATTTTCGGCGGACCCGCCGGCGGTCACATCCTGGCGTTCCTGCGCGAATTGAGAATGCCGGTTGTCACCACGCTTCATACCGTTCTGCGCGAGCCGAGAGCGGACCAACGGCGCGTCATGCAAGAGCTGATCTCCCTTTCGACGCGCGTCGTGGTGATGACGGAACAGGGCCGGCGGATGCTGCAGGACGTCTACGAGGCGCCGTCCGCCAAGATCGATCTGATCGCGCACGGGATTCCCGATGTGGGGTTCGTCGATCCGACATACTTCAAGGACCAGTTTGGCGTGGAAGGAAAGGTGGTGCTGCTCACCTTCGGCCTGCTTTCCCCCAACAAGGGCGTCGAGTATGTGCTCAAGGCGCTGCCGCGGATTCTGGAGCACTTCCCCAACGTCGTTTACATTGTCCTGGGCGCCACGCACCCGAACGAACTGCGCGAGCACGGCGAAGCTTACCGCGTCAGCCTGGAAATGCTTGCCAAGAAGAACAAGATCGAAAAGAACGTGATCTTCTACAACGATTTTGTAGACATCGAGAGCCTGAAGGAGTTTATCGGGGCCGCGGACCTTTACATCACGCCTTACCTGAACGAAGCGCAGAGCACTTCCGGCACGCTGGCCTACGCGTTTGGCGCAGGCAAAGCGGTGGTTTCCACCCCGTACTGGCACGCCGCCGAACTACTGGCGGAAGATCGCGGCGTTCTGGTCCCATTCGGCGACGCCCAGGCGGTCGCCGACGAGGTGGTTGGCTTGCTGCGGGACGACACGCGCCGGCATGCGATGCGCAAGAACGCCTATAAGATGGGGCGCGAGATGGTTTGGAGCAACGTGGCGCAACTCTACATGCGTTCGTTCGAGTCGGCACGCCTTCAGGGGGCTGCGCCTTCCCGCAAATCTCTCGTCACCAAGACGCTCGACCGGAGACCGCGCGAACTTCCCGCATTGAAGTTGAATCATCTCTTGCGGATGACCGATTCGACCGGAGTCTTCCAGCACGCCATCTTCAGCGTTCCCAATTTTTCCGAGGGCTATTGCACCGATGACAATGCGCGCGCATTTGTGCTGTCGGTGCTGCTCGGCGAATTGGGAGAGGGCCCGGAACGGGTGCGAGGCCTGGCGACCACGTGCGCCGCCTTTCTTCACCACGCGTTCGACAGCCAGACCAACCGCTTCCACAACCATCTGAGTTTCGACCGCCGCTGGCTCGACGGCCAAGGATCCGAGGATTGTCAGGGCCGAGCCCTCTGGGCGCTCGGCGTCGGCGTGGGACGCTCGCCGTTCCCAAGCTTCCAGATGATGGCGGGACAACTTTTCGCGCTGGCATTGCCGGCCTTGACGGAATTCACATCTCCCCGGGCTTGGGCATTCGGCCTGATCGGCATCCATGAATACCTGCACCGGTTGCGTGGCGACAGTCTGGTGAACCAGACGCGCGAAACGCTGGCAGCCAGGCTCATGGAACTTCTCCAGCGGAACGCCAAACCGGACTGGTGCTGGTTCGAGCAAGAGCTATCGTATGACAATCCCAAGCTCGCCCATGCCTTGATTCTGAGCGGACGCGCCACCGGACAGCCGGCCATGTTCGAGAGCGGCCTCGATGCCTTACGCTGGCTGAACGAGTTACAAATCTCCGAAAAAGGCCACTTTCGGCCGATTGGCAGCAATGGCTTCTATCATCGCGGCGGCACGCGCGCCAATTTCGACCAGCAGCCCATCGAGGCGCAGGCGATGGTCTCGGCCTGCCTGGAAGCCTATCGCGCCACATCGGACATCTGGTGGTACGAACAGGCACAACGCGCTTTCGATTGGTTCATCGGTTGGAACGACCTCGGCCTGGAACTCTATTCTCCGGACAGCGGCGCCTGCGGCGACGGACTGCATGTCGACCGCGTCAATCGCAACGAGGGAGCGGAGTCCACTCTCGCCTTCCTGCTTTCGTTGGCGGAAATGCGCCTGGCGCAAAACATGCTGACGAGTTTCAAAGAACCGATCCCAGTGGGCGCCTAAACCTTTCCATGAACACTCATTCCATTCACGTCACGCGCACGCCGACGATCATCAAACCCGACCAGTCGCGCGTGCTTCTACGGCCATTCAGTCCGGGCGATTCCGAGCGGGTCGGCAGGATCATCGGCCGCGTCATGTCGCTTGCCGAAGACGAGGTCGGTCTCCTCCTCGAAGAAATTCTGGCCGAGTTCTCCACACGCCATCAGAACATTCGCGACCTGTTCCTCGAACGTTTTGAACAGGTCCGCGAAACGGTGCCCCCGGATGCGGACTTGTCCGAACAACGGCGGCTCTTGATTGGCTCCTATTTCCTGGCCGAATACTCCCTGGAATCGGCCGCCCTGTTTAACCCCTCCATCGTTCCCGATCCCGACCAGAGGGATCTGCCGCCCGGCGCGTTGCGGTTTATTCTCAGCTTGCGCGCCACCGGGGAAGGACACGTTTCCTCCATCACTTTTCGCACCGGTGTCATCCATCCCGATCAGCGGATCGAGATATTCACCTCCACGGGATTCCTCACCGAACCGCGCCAGATCCCAAACCCCCGGTACGAGAAGGCGCTGTTCGGGCGGAAACTCTCCGAACTGGGTTTGCACGACGGATTCACGCGCCGGGTCATGAACAGGCTCGGCGAGTCGTTCGCGCTGGAAGAGCTTCGCGCCGCTCTCCAAGCCGAACAGTTCCGCCTGCCGGATGGAATGGCGCCGGAAGATCAGGAAGCCTCGCAGGGGATTTGGATGCTGGCCCGGTCCAACTACGAGGTTCAGTTTCGGCCGGAACAGGAGATCTCTGACCGCATTCTCTTCCCCGTCACGCCTTCGCAACGCAACGGCATCGAGGACGCCCGCTTCGTATGCTTCCGCAACGATGACGGCAGCCACGTCTATTACGCGACCTTCACCGCCTACGATGGCAGGATCGTGGTGCCGGAACTGGTAGTGACCTCCGACTTCCTCCTCTTTCGATTCATCACCTTGAATGGCCCGGCCGCCGAAAACAAAGGCATGGCCATCTTCCCCCGCAAGATCCGCGGCCTCTATGCCATGATCTCCCGCCAGGACAACGAGAACATCTACCTCATGTTCTCCGACAACGTCCACTTCTGGAACGATTGCAGCGTGCTCCTCAAACCCGCGTTTCCCTGGGAACTGGTCCAACTCGGAAACTGCGGATCTCCGATCGAGACCGACGCCGGATGGCTGGTGCTCAGCCATGGTGTCGGCCCGATGCGAAAGTACTCGATCGGCGCGTTCTTGCTCGATCGCGACGACCCCAGCAAAGTGATCGGCCGTCTCCGCGAACCCTTGCTCAAGCCGAACCAGAGCGAGCGCGAAGGCTACGTGCCCAATGTCGTCTATACCTGCGGCGCTCTGGTTCACAACGGCGTGTTGATCGTTCCCTATGGCATGGCCGATCACGCCACCGGTTTCGCAACCGTCCCGCTGGCGGAGGTGCTGGCCGCCATGGAGTGATTGGAAACCCCGCGCACGGCCACCAATCGTATGAAAGTTTCCGTTACGCACTCCACCGTGTACCGCTACGATTTCCCGGTGTACCTGGAACCGCACATTTTCCGCCTTCGGCCGCGCACCAACAGCGCGCAAAGCCTGCTGGCGTTCGACATTCGGATCGCGCCAACTCCCGCCGGAACCACGGAGTGTTTGGATCAGGACGGTACGCTCGCCCTGAACGCGTGGTTCGATGGGCCCACCAGCGAGCTGAGCGTAATCAGCCGGTTCACCGTGGAGATGCTGCGGGAGAACCCCTTCGATTATGTTCTCGCCGGCCAATCGTTGCGTCTCCCCCTGTGGTACCAGAAGCCGTTGTGCGCGGCCCTGGCTTCTTATCGAAATGACTTGCACATCGCCGATTCCGTGAAGCAGTTTGCGCAATCGACGGCCGCCAGCGCGCAATGGAACACACTCTGGTTTCTGACGGCGTTGAGCCGGCAGATCTTTCAGACCTGCCGCCAGGTGGTCCGTCCCTACGGCCCTCCTTGGCCGTCGCACCGAACGTTGAGTTTCGAGGAAGGATCTTGCCGCGATCTGGCCGTCCTGTTCTGCGATGTTTGCCGCGTGATGGGAATCGCCGCAAGGTTCGTCAGCGGATATGAATGCGCGGCGGCCGGCCGCCAGGATTCGTATATGCATGCCTGGGCCGAAGTCTATTTGCCGGGCATCGGCTGGCGGGCATACGATCCCGCTCGCGGCCTGGCGGTGTCCAACGGACACGTAGCCGTGGCCGCCGGCTTCGACCACGACCTGGCGTCGCCCGTGGCCGGCTGGTATTCCGGTGGATCGCCATCCCGGATGGAGGCTTCGGTGAGCCTTGAGGTCGACCATGACAGCTAGCTTAGTGGGACAGGCCTCCTGGCCTGTCCAGCGGAGCATGGACTTTGGTCTGTGCATGACAGGCCGGGAGGCCGGTCCCACTGGTGCCAGAAATGCCAGCTAAGAGAATCGCGGTCCTCGCGCCCGTAGCCTGGCGAACACCTCCCCGCCAATACGGCGCGTGGGAAACTGTCGCCGGCAACATCGCCGAAGGTCTGGTCTCCCGTGGTTGGGATGTTACCCTGTTCGCTACCGGGGATTCCGTGACCCACGCTCACCTCCATGCCGTGGTTGAGCGGGGGTATGAAGAGGATCCCGCCATCGATCCCAAAGTCGCCGAATACCTTCACATCTCCGAAGCGTTCGAGCACGCCGCCGAGTTCGACCTCATCCACAGCCATTACGACTTCATGGCGCTCTGCTACACGCGCCTGGTGAAAACCCCGGTCCTCACTACCATCCACGGATTCTCGTCGCCCCGAATCATGCCCGTCTACCAGAAGTACCGCGACGGGTATTTTGTCTCCATCAGTAACTCCGATCGGGCTCCGGGGCTGAATTACCTGGCGACGGTCTATAACGGAATCGACCTCTCGTTGTACCCGCTCCAAAAATCGCGCGGCGATGAGCTGATCTTCCTCGGCCGGATTCACCCGGATAAGGGGGTCCATCTGGCGATCGAGGTTGCTCGCCTGAGCGGACTGCCGCTGCTCATCGCGGGCATCATCCAGGACCGGGCCTACTTCCGCGACGAGGTCGAGCCCCAGTTGGATCGAACCATCCGCTACATCGGGCCGGTGGACGTTCCCGGCAAGAACGAGTTGTTCGCGCGTGCCCGCGCCCTGCTCCACCTCAACACCATTCCGGAGCGGTTCGGCCTGGTCCTGGCGGAAGCCAATGCCGCCGGCGTGCCGGTGATCGCCATGGACCTGGGCTCCTGCCGCGAGGTGATTGAAGACGGGCAAACGGGTTTCCTTGTCGGTAACGTCCAGGAAGCCGTCGAGGCCCTGAGCCGCCTTTCCGAAATCGATCGCAACGCCTGCCGCCAGCGTGTCCGGCAATGCTTCTCGATCGAAGCGATGGTGGCGGGGTACGAACGGGTTTACGAGAGGATTTTTGCACTGGAAGCGAAGAGACGATCATGAAGCCGGACATTGTCAGACGCTACGCTCACAATCCCATCCTCACCAGGGCCGAGATCCCCTACCCGGTGGAAACCGTTCACAACGCGGCGGTGGTGAAGCACGGGAATGAGTACATCATGTTGTTCCGCTCCCATCTGCGTACGGGACGGTCCATCATCGGTTTGGCGCGTAGCTTCGACGGATTCCATTTCACCGCCGCTCCGGAGCCCTTTCTGAGCCCTGCGCGGGACGGCCCTTTCGCGGCCAGTGAAGAGTTCGGCGTCGAGGATCCGCGAGTGACCAGGCTCGAAGGCGACTATCTCATCACTTACAGCGCTTACTCGCGAGACGGAGTCCGGATCGCCCTCGCTAAGACCAGGGACTTCCGCGAGCTGGAAAGGATTGCCTTTATCACGGAGTCGGACTATCGGAACGTAGTGATTTTTCCCGAGAAATTCGATGGCCTTTATGCCCGCCTCGACCGTCCCCATTCGGAAATTGCCCCCTGGTCAATCTGGATTTCCTATTCTCCGGATCTTCGTTTTTGGGGCCAATCCCAGTTGATTATGCGGCCCGTACCATATCATTGGGACGAGATGAAGATCGGTCCGGGCGCGCCGCCGATCAAAACGGAGCGGGGATGGCTTTCCATCTATCATGGCGTTTTCGAGACTATGGCCGGATCGGTCTACCGCCTGGGGGTCGCTCTTCATGACCTGGAAAACCCGGCCAAGATCGTCGGCGTGAGCGACTCGTGGATTTTGCAGCCGGAAGATCCTTGGGAAGTCACCGGCTATGTTCACAATGTCGTGTTCACCTGTGGAGCCGTTGCCGAGTCCGATGGAACAGTGAAAATCTATTGGGGCGGCGCCGACACGGTCATGTGCGTGGGGGAAGCGAATGTCTCCGATTTGCTCGCCTTGTGCCTGGATCACGGCAGACCGGCGAAGTGAGCGACTGGGTTTCAGATTGGGTTTCAGGACTTGGCCGCCGGGATCCTGAGTGTTAGAATACGCACGTACCTTGTCGAACTTCGAACGCGCGGGACGCTGGTTCCTCCAGTCCGGCATCCAACACCCCGCTGGCGGTGTTGCCCGCTACTACAATGGCGACCTCAACCGCAACCAGGCGGTGTCCACCGAAATCACTGGCTATACGGCCAGCGCCTTGGTGTATTTGCATAGCATCACGGGAGATGAACGGTTTTTTTCGCGGGCGATTCACGCCGCCCGCTTTTTGACCCACCGTGCCTGGCAGGGCGCATGGCAGGCCATGCCGTTTGAGGTGGATCCGCCCCGGCTCACATACTTTTTCGATTGCGGCATCGTCGTGCGCGGCTGGTTGGCGGTTTGGCGGGCGGGCGGAGATCCCGAGTTTCTGGAGGCCGCCGTCACGCTGGGCCGCGCCATGGCCCGCGATTTCGTGGACCGCGGCGGCGATTGGCATCCGGTCCTCAAACTGCCCGGGAAAAGCGCCGCCGCGCGCGAACCGCTGCGCTGGTCCCGCTCGCCCGGCTGTTATCAGTTGAAGGCTGCCATGGCGTGGCGCGATCTGGACCAGGCCACCGGCGGCACGGAGTTTGAGGGGCCTTACCGCCGCTCGCTCGAAGCCGCGCTGGCCACTCACGACGCCTTTTTGCCCGGGCATTCCGAGCCGGCCAAGGTGGTGGACCGCCTGCACGCCTATCTGTACTTCCTCGAAGGCATGCTGCCCTCGACCGACGACCCGCGCTGCGCCGCCGCTACCGCCGCCGGTATCGAGCGCGTGGCGAGCCATGTCGCCGCCGCCGCTGCCGCCGGGCACCTGGAGCGGACCGACGTTTACGCTCAACTGCTGCGCATGCGGCTGTATGCCGCCGCTGGCGGAGTGGCCCCGCTCGACGCCGCGGCGGCCGAGCGCGAAGCCGGGTTGCTCCGCAGTTTTCACGTGGTTTCGCCCGACGCTCGCATCGATGGCGGTTATTATTTCGGCCGCCAGGGCGGCCGCTGGTCGCCGCACGTCAGCCCGGTTTCCACCGCGTTCACGCTGCAGGCCCTGGCCATGTGGGAGGCTCGCCAAACCGGGGGCGTACCGGACCGGTGCCTGCTGATTTGAAGAGAGAGCTTTGGTGGCGCAGGCTTCAGCCTGCGATGGGGAGGCGCAAGCCCCACCAGGACCCGAATTGAGCCCCTCGCTTCTCTATTTCGCAGCGCGGCTGGCCGGGCGGTTGCGCCCGCGGCGATCTCTACCTTCACGGGCGCCTTCACGGGCGCCCCTCACCGGCATTTCGGTGGTCATCCCCTCGCGCGATGGCCGTGCGCTGCTTTCGTTGCAGTTACCCGGAATCGTGGCACAACTGCCCACCTCGGCCGAGATCCTGGTAGTGGACAACGGTTCGGGCGACGGCACTGCACAGTGGCTGGCACGCGAATGGCCCACCGTCGCCGTGGAGATCGAGCCGCAGCCCTTATCTTTCGCCCGCGCCGTCAATCGCGGCGTCGCCCGCGCCCGCTTCTCCCATGTCTGCCTGCTGAACAACGATATGTTGCTCGATCCAGGATTCTTCGATGCGCTCCTGGCGGCGTTTTCTTACACTCCGGGCCTGTTTTGCGCCACCGCGCAGATCCGCTTTCCCGCCGGCGTGCGCCGCGAAGAAACCGGCAAAGCCGTGATGGCCGCCAGCCGCCCCGAGGATTTCCCCGTGCGCTGCGACGAGCCCCTCCCCGGCGAGGACCAGACCTGGGTGCTCTACGGCAGCGGCGGCTGTTCGCTCTACGAAGCCGCGAAACTGCACGCCCTGGGAGGCGTTGACGAAGCCTATGAGCCGGCCTACGTAGAGGACCTGGACCTGGGCTATCGCGCCTGGCAGCGCGGCTGGCCCAGCGTGTACGTGGCCGCGGCAGTCGTGGAACACCGCCATCGCGCCACCACCTCGCGTTATTTTCGCGAAGAGGAGTTGGCCGCTATTCTGGAAATCAATTACCTGAAGTTTCTGGCGCGCGCCGTGGCCGGCCGCCGCCTGTTCGGCAAGCTCTGGGACGAAGCCCTCGGCCGGCTGCGTCTCGTCGGCGGCCAGGCTGCCGGGATGGCGCTGCGGCAGGCCGCCGCGATTGCGTTGGCCGGGTGCCGTTCCGCGACCACAACAGACGAAGCCCGGTTCCTCGCCCTGACGGATGGCTCGGTGGCGTGCTTTCCCGGCGAATATTCCGGTTCGGCGCCCGCTACCGTTGTCGCCGCCGAAGCGCCGGCCGGAACCGCGCCCCCGGCCGGCTGCGTGTTCGTGCTGCGCAGCGACCGGTGGGAACCGCCCCCTCGAGAGTGGCTCGCCGCCTGCCGCGAGGTAGTGCTGGCGCGCAATTCGGCTGCGTGGCGCGCCGCCGCGGAAGCCAGCCGCCGCAGGTGGAACGCGGCAACCGCGCCTCCATAACGGGGCGCGGTTTCGCCCATGCCTCGTACCCAGTCTTGCGGCAGTTCACGTCCGGGCTGTGCGCGTTCCGTCCCGGGCGGGATCGCCATAGGAATATCTTGAAGCAAGGCACAGATGGGTGGCGAGAGGAGAAGGTGGGACATCGCCTTTTGTCGTCTGTCAAGCGGGTGCGCTTTAGCGAGGCGCGACAGACCACGAAAAGCGATGGTCTGTCCCACTTAGAGCCAATGCTGCTCGCCACTATTTCAACCCCGTTCGCTATCCAGCATCCGCATCTGCTGCTCTCCATAGCGCGTGCCGGCAACTTCGGAGGCTGGAATCGATGCTTCGATTTGAGCCACTTCTTCTTCGGACAGTCGCACCCGAACGGCGGCCAGGGCTTCGGCGATCTGTGCGCGCGTTCGCGCCCCGATCACCGGGACAATGTTCCGGCCTTTGGCCAGCACCCATGCGATCGCCAGTTGCGACGTCCGCAAGCCGCGCTCCGCGGCCATTTCCGCCAGCGTGTCTACCAGCTTCCGATTGCGGTTCAGATTCTCGCCGGTGAAACGCGGGAAGTGGGCGCGAATGTCGTTTCCCGCCGCTGGAACTGAGCCGCTCAGCAAGCCGCGTGAAAGTACGCCGTAAGCCGTGACGCCGATCCCGAGTTCCGCGAGCACTGGGAAAATAGCGGTCTCCGGACCGCGGCTGATCAGCGAGTATTCGATCTGCAGGTCGGCGATGGGGTGCACCGCGTTGGCCCGGCGGATGGTCTCCACTCCCACCTCCGACAGCCCGACGTGGCGGACGTATCCGGCCTTCACCATGTCGGCGATGGTGCCGACCGTGTCTTCGATGGGAACCTGCGGATCCAGGCGCGCGGGTCGATAGATGTCGATGTAGTCCACGCCCAGCCGCGACAGGCTGTGCGCCAGAAAGTTCTTCACCGCCACGGGCCGCGCGTCGTAACCCAGCCAGGAGCCATCCGGGCCTCGCAACGCGCCAAATTTCACCGACACCAGCACCTTGTCGCGGCGCCCTTGGATAGCCCGGCCCACCAGCATTTCGTTATGGCCCATGCCGTAGAAATCGCCGGTATCGAGCAGCCCGACGCCCATGTCCAGCGCCGCGTGGATGGTCGCCACGCTTTCCCGCTCATCGGCCGGGCCGTACATGCCCGACATCCCCATGCATCCCAGCGCTAAGGGAAATACCTGCAGCCCCGTGGAGCCCAGCGCGCGTTGTTCGATTGCGGTTGTCATGTTCGAATACTCATCCTAGCGAAAAGACCACTCGCCGTGGATTTGGAAAGAAATCGGCTGGCAGACGAAAACCAAAGTCTGTGTCACCATAGCTGACAGGTGGCCAATAGCGGGTGGCACAGGCTTTAGCCTGTGATTGGCAGGCAGAAACGCTGGCGCTACGAGGAGGCCAGTTTCCATAAGATCTGCCGCAGCATGCCCAGCACCACGGGCGCATCTTTCTTTGAAATTTTAAGCCTGCGCACCAGCCGCCGCACTTTCTCCTCGGTAGACGCCGCGGTGAGCGGTTGGATGTAACCGCTTTCGGACAGCGCCTCCACCAGCAGCCGGGTGATTTGTTCATTTTCGGCCGCAGCCGCCGGCGAGACACGCTCCGCCTGTCCGGTTACCGCCTCCGGGTCGCGCGCCAGCTCGTACAGACACAGCGCCACCGCCTGCCCCAGGTTCATCGAAAGGTCCCGGTCCACGGTCGGGATGCGCATCAGCCAGTGGCAGTGGGCCATATCTTCGTTCGACAGGCCGAACTTTTCCGACCCGAACAGCAGCGCCACCGGCCGCGCCGCCAGCCGCCGGCCGATCAGCCGCGCTCCGAACTCCAACCGCCGCACAGCGAGCTGCGGGTGTCGATTTCCCACAGAAGTCGTTCCGATCACCAGGCTCGCATCCGCCACCGCATCCGCCACGCACCCGAACTCCTCCGCCCTGGCCAATAGCGGCGCCGCCCCAACCGCCGACCGCGCCTCCCGAAACGCCACGTCGTAGGGGTTCACCACCCGCAGCCGGTCGAAACCGAAATTGGCCATAGCCCGCGCCGCGGCCCCTATATTCAGTGGGTTCCGCGTCTCTACCAGTACCACGCGTAGGCGTTCTTTCCAATCGGTGACGATACTTCAATCCTATCCGACCCGGCACCGTCCTGCCCCGCCTCGGGATATTTTCTTCCGGGGTGGGACTTGACATGGCCGTGGACCCGGTTAGAATATTTCTCATCAAAGCTTTGGTTATGCAGACCGCTTGCGAACATACCCAGACCAAAATCATCGCCCGCCGGGACGGCGTCGATTACGTGGAATGCCTCGACTGCCGCGAGATCTTCGAGGCTGAAGACCTCGAGCCCGTTCCAGTCGAGGAAGACGATGAATAACCTCGCCCGGACCAAAGTTCATCGCTGATGCCAGGGTGGGTCAGTGCGCCTGTGGGGCAAACTGACCCCTGGCTTCGTGTTTGGCTTGCGCTAGCATTAGGAAGACATGCTCGATCTCAGCTATTTCCGAAGCCATTTCGATGAGGTCGCCGCGCGTTTGGCAACCCGGGCATCGGTTCCCAACCTCGATCAATTTCGCGCTCTCGATCAGCGGCGCCGGTCCGCCATCTCCGAAGCCGAACAGCTCAAGGCCCAGGTAAATGCCGAGAGCGCCGAAATCGGCAAGCGGAAGCGCGAAGGCGCCGACACTACCGAACGCCAGGACCGCGTCCGCGAGCTGAAGGCCCGCATTGCCGGGGGCGACGATGTGGTCAAGGCCGTCGACGCTGAATTCGGCGAGCTCATGAAGGGCATTCCCAACCTGCCCCACCAATCCGTCCCGGTTGGGAAAGACGCTTCCGACAACGTGGAAGTGCGCCGCGTGGGCCCGCCCCGCGAATTCGATTTCTCTCCCAAGGCGCATTGGGATCTGGGCCCCGAGCTGGGCATCCTGGACCTGGAGCGCGCCGCCAAGATCACCGGCGCCCGCTTCGCCCTCTATTGGGACATGGGCGCCAAACTGGAACGCGCGCTCATCAATTTCATGCTCGACGTGCATACCCGCGAGCACGGCTACACCGAGGTGCTGCCGCCCTTCCTGGTCAATTCCAAAAGCCTGTTCGGCACCGGCCAGTTGCCCAAGTTCCAGGAAGACCTATTCAAGTGCGAAGGCCAAGATCTCTGGCTGATTCCCACCGCCGAAGTGCCGGTCACCAATATCTATGCGGGCGAAACGCTGGAGGCCGACGCGCTCCCGGTGAAGCTCTGCGCCTATACCCCATGCTTCCGCAGCGAGGCCGGCTCCTACGGCCGCGACGTGCGCGGCATCATCCGCGTTCATCAGTTTCAAAAAGTCGAGCTGGTGAAGTTCACCCGCCCGGAGGAAAGCTACGACGAGCTGGAAAAGCTCACCGCCGACGCCGAGGACATTCTGCGCCGCCTCGGGCTGCCCTTTCGCACCGTCGTGCTCTCGACCGGCGATATGGGGTTTTCTTCCGCCAAGACGTACGATATCGAAGTCTGGCTGCCCGGCCAGAATGGCTACAAGGAAATTTCCTCCTGTTCGAATTTCGAGGCCTTCCAGGCGCGGCGCGCGGGCATTCGCTGCCGCAGCGGCAAGAAATCCGAATTCGCCCACACCCTGAACGGCAGCGGCCTGGCCGTGGGCAGGACTTGGGTGGCGATCGTCGAAAATTACCAGCAAAAAGATGGTAGCGTGGTGATCCCCGAAGCCCTCCGTCCCTACCTCAACCAGGAGGTCATCCGGCCGCGAAAATGAACACCCGGTTGGTGGGAGAACTCGTCCGCCTGCGCTACAAGCTGCTGTGGGCCAGGACGCGTTCGCGCAACGGGAAAATCGCCCTGTTTTTCGTCGGCTATCTGCTGTTCATCGCAGTGGCGATTCTGCTGGTCGTGGGCGGTTTCGGAGCCGGCGTGGCAGCCGTGCGCTTTGGCAAAGCCGGTCTGGTAGCCGCCATCGTGCTCGCGTCCCTGTTCGTGGAAACGCTGTTCTGCACCGTGGTGATGGGCTTCGGCCTCAACGCCGTGTTTAGCGATGCCGAACTGCGCCGCTATCCTCTGACCGCGTTCGACCGCCGCGCCGCCCGCCATCTCACCGGCATCCTCGATCCCTTCTGGTTCCTGCTGCTGGCGCTGGAGTTGGGCCTGGTGGCCGGCTTATACCTGCTGGGCGCTGCCAATTTTTGGCTGGGCCTGGCAGCCGCGCTGCTGCTGTTTTTCACCTGCTATCTGCTAGCCCGCATCGTGGCTTTGGTGGTGGACCGCCTGGTGGCGCACAAAACCGGCTCGGCCGTGTTGCTCGTGGTGGTGCTCAGTCTCAGCTTTCTGCCCGGCACGCTCACGCCCCTGCTGCGGCACAACCGGCCGCTGCTCCATCGCGTCTGGGCGGACGTGCAGTGGCTGCCTCCCTTCGCCTCCGCCCAGGCCATCACCGCAACCGGATGGGCCCAGATTCAGGGCTTTCTTTACCTGGCGGCGTGGGTGGCGCTCCTGCTGCTGCTCCTGGTGACCCTGGAGCGACGGCCCGTCGAGCGTTTCGAGACGCGGCCCGCGGGAGCCCTCCGCTGGGGAGTCGCCTACGAGCGCCTGGGCGCCTGGTTCGGCGCGCGCAATGCCCCGCTAGTAGGGCACTGGCTGCGCTTCTACCTGCGCAACAATCGCTTCCGTGCCATGTACCTGCTCAGTTTGCCGTTGGGCGCTTTCCTGATTTACAATTTCACCCGGCGCGGCTCGGTCCGGGAATTCGTTCTGGCCGGACTGGGCGTCTTTCCCGTGATGGCGTTCATGGGCACCTCGCGCATAGCCGTCAACCAGTTCGGCTACGTTGGCGGCGGGTTTCGCCGCTTCTTCCTGCTGCCCGCCGATCCGGCGGCCTGCCTGCGCACCGGCAGTTACGCCGCCCTGCTACTGGCTTCGCCGCTGGTTCTGATCGGCGCCGCGGCCTGGGCCGTCCTCGCGCCCGGGCCTTTCGACCCGCGCGTCGAGGCCATGCTTCTCGCGAGCGGCGTCGGCGGCTTGCTCTTCTTTCACGGCGCGGCCCTATGGACTTCCGTCTACGCGCCGCGCCGCGGCAACTACTCCAGCAGCATGGGCAACGACATGTCGCTAGGCGGCAATCTGCTGGTGATCGGCAGCGCGCTCGGCTCCCTGTTCCTGCCAGAGGCGATCGGCCACTGGCACCCGGCGCTGTTTGCGCCCACGAACTGGTTTGTCATGATCGTGCCCTTCGCCCTGGCTCTGGGGTTCTACCGGTTTTCGCTCGAGCAGGCCGGCCATCGCCTGGCCGCCCGCCGCGAACGCTTGCTGGCTCTGGTCGAGGGAAGGGGATAAGGGAACATGTCTACCGAGGCCATCCACATTACCGGCCTGGTGAAGCAATACGGTTCCGTGCTTGCGGTCGATGACCTGTCACTGGCCGTGTCCCGCGGCCGCATGTTCGGTTTCCTGGGACCGAACGGCTCCGGCAAGAGCACCACCATCGGCTGCCTGACCGGCTTACTCGACCCCACCGCCGGCGAAATCTCCATCCTCGGCCAGCCGCTCGATTCCGGTAGCGCCGCCCTCAAGCGCCGCATGGGCGTGATGCCCGAAGCGCTGGGCCTGTTCGAGCCCCTATACGCCCATGAGTTTCTGGCCTTCGTCGGCCGCATGTACGGACTGGACGAAACCACGACCCGGCAACGCGTTACCGAACTGCTGGCCGCCCTCGAGCTTACCGATTCCCGCAAGACCCTGGCCGAGTACTCCACCGGCATGCGCAAACGGGTAGCCTTCGCCGCCGCCGTCATTCATGCGCCCGAGGTGCTGTTTCTCGACGAGCCGTTCGAAAGCATCGACCCGGCCGGCGTGGCCCTCATGAAGCAATGGCTGCGCCGCTTCACCGACCAGGGCCGTACCGTATTCATTACCAGCCACGTGCTCGACGCCGTCGAGCGCCTTTGCGACGAAGTGGCCATCATTACCCGCCCAGGCAAACTCGTCTGGCAGGGCGAGATCACCGCCCTGGCCGAAAAAGGCGTGCTCCGCCATGAGGGCAGGGAATTCGACGCCCTGGAGCCGCTGTTCCTCTGCCTGACAGGCGAAAAATACGCCGACCTGAATTGGCTATAAGAAAAGTTATCAGTCGTCAGTTTTCAGTTGAGGGTGGTTCAGTTGCCGCGAGGGTCTTAACTGAAAACTGTGAACTGATTACTGACAACTTATTTCCTCGCCGCCGTGCTGCAGTACGGCTCCAGCGCTTTGATCTGTTGCGCTACCGGACCCAGGAAATTCACCTCGCGGCGTCCGGCCAGTCCATCCGGGTCGTCCACCGGGTCCAGCACGGCCTGGCCGTTTTCGCAGTGTGCCTGCGTACCCCAATGCTGCGGCTTGCCTTCGCGCACGCTGACCAGGTCGGCCAGGTGAACGTAATCGCGCCCGGAAGCCTCGCCCTGCCGCGCGGCTCGCTTCAGGTCTCCCAGTACCGCCCGCTGCAGGTCCAGGTCTTGCTGCTCAACCAGCACGAAGTACTGGTGCGCCGCCTCCTTCCCCACCAGCGAAACCGCCGGCCATCCATAGCGCTGGTGGATTTGTTCCAACCCGGCGAGATTCGCCCGGTCCATCGCCTCCATTTCTTCCACCGAAAACTTGCCCGGCGCCCGCGCGGCTTCGAGCCGGGATGCCATTTCCTCGATCTCCCGGATCAACTCGGCGGTTGCCGGCGCAGGCTCGCCCGGTCGTGGCCACGCGCCGCTCAGCACCAGCTCGTCCCGAGCCGTGGCGCGCACCAGCTTCCACGGCGGCACTTGTCCCTCTAAGGCGATGTCAACCACCGTGGCGTGATCGGCGTCCAGCAGCTTCATGCGGTACCGGTCGCCGTCGAAGGTGAACTCCGCGCAATGTTTCGCCATCGCCGCATCCGTAACGGGCACTTCTTCGTGCTCCGCGCTGATGCCCGTGAAGTAACCGTCGGAATCGTAGCTCAGGTCTTTCGGCTGCAGCACGGAGCCCCCCAAATCGGATCCCTCCGCCCGCAGCTCATAGATCATTGCGTTCCCGCCGGCGAATTTGACCAGCCAAGTGCCGGCATAACCGGCGAAAACGCTCCCGCTGGCAGCAAAGCCAGCCACCGGCCCCAGCGCCAGCGCAAGCACGTATTTGGGCAGCATAAGCCTGCCCCCAAGAATACACCCACGATGGAAAGTTGCAAATATCAATCCGTCATAATCTCGTGCAATGGCTCCCAAAAGCCGTAGCCGCTGCGCGGCCGGCCCGGAATTGCGTGCGCGAGTCAATGATTAATTCGTACCAGTACATTGCCGCGCAAGGAGTTACCGGACCTTTGCCGATTCTTCTTACAAAACTTTACGGGTACAAAATTCAGGATTTCGGTTACAGTAGAGCTAGATTTCAAATGAGAAAATTTGTTGCCCGCTCAAGCCAAGTGAGCCCGCGAGACCTTCAATTGGCTCGGGTACTAGTGGTACATGGGGACTTGGCTCCGCGGCTTGCGCTACAGACCATTTTGCAGGCGGGTGGATACGCCGTGGATGCGGCGGCCACTCCAGGTGAGGCGCTGGCCAAATTGGATGAGAGCAGGTACGATCTGGTACTAAGCGAGGCCGAGCTCAAACCCGGAGAGCATCATGGCGGGCGCAACGTCTTAGCCTACGCCCGCGTGAAGGACTACCGTCCGGCCACTGCCGTGATCACTGCCGCCCGGCGCGTCCCCAGCCGTTCGGACAGCCGCCAGCAGTTTTCCGTCTATGCGGAAAACCTTCCCCTGCTTCTCGGGAAGGTGGCGGAGTTGATAGGCCTTCGCGCCAGTCGCCGCTACCGTCCTCTGCGCCAGGCAATCTAGCAGTCCGTTACCGCGACCCCGCACACCAGCTGTCGCCAGCATTTCAGACGCGCAAGCATACCCCTGCTGCTCGAAAGCTCGCCGTCGACTGGAGCAACGAGCCCGTTTGGCGGTCGGGGCCGTACCCGCTACGCTGCAGACGCCTTGGACGTGCCGGCCGCCGCTTCGCCGACCGCTCTATCTGTGGCCGCCACCGCCGCCATGTCCGCCGCCCATCCCGGCTGATGCGTGGCCCATGGAAGTACTGCTGCCGGCGCTGGCTCCGCTAGACCTGCCGCTGGCTCCGCTAAACCCACCGCTGCTGGCCGTCCCACCGTTGGTGGTCGTACCCACTCCCACCAGACCTCTGCTGGGTGCGCCAATCGGTCTGCCAGGGTGATTCACGACTCCCAGCGTCGATCCCGGTACGCCGCCGCCGCCGCCGTTCCGCACCCAGCCGTACGCTCCCGGGATCCAACCGGCATAACCCGCCATAAACGGGCTGTAGTAAGGGAACCCGTACGGATCCATGAACATCCCGCTGCACGGAACATAGGTCGACATGCCGTACCACATGTTGAAACTCCAGGACGGCATGCATCCCATGCCTGGACCCATACCACCCACCATCGGATAGAAACCGCTTCCCGACGGATAGAAACCGCTTCCCGACAATAACGACTGGCGCGCCGCCGACACGTTGGCCATCGCCATATATTCGCTTCGCCGGTGGCTCCAGCGGTCCAGCGCATCCGTATTTTCCGTGTCGAATTTTTCCGGCTTAGCCGAGGCGTCCGCCAGCGACAACATTCTGCCGGCCACCACCGGCACAAACTGGCCACCCATCTCGACGTCCGCGCTTCCCTTGAACACCTTGACCGTCGCCGGTTCGGTATCGAAGCGGTAGATGCCGGCCTTGGGAAGCGTGACCGCGGCGTTTGCCACCACCACCGTCACGCTGGTGTCCTTGCCGACCTCGATGGCGTCCAGCACCGCCGAGCCCCTCACCAGTTCCACTCGCGTATCGATAAGCCGGTTGGTGATCATCTTGAGCGAACTGTTTTCGCCCAGCCGCAGCACCACACCCGGATTGAGCAGAATTTCGGCGCGGCCTTCCTCGGTCTCCAGAACGCCGTTCTCTTTGACGTCGGCGAAGTGCGTGATCGACGCTTCCAGGGGTTGCCCGTCCAGCGCGACCTGCCCTTCCTGATAGGCCACTACTCCCGACTTCGCCGAAATCACCGGCTGCGCCGACGCTGCCGGCACCCCCAGGCCGATCACGGCTATAACTCCGGCCACGCCTACGATCTTCATCTGCGGATCACCTAGCTATAGCTTGCCACTGTTTTCGGCGAAGTCAATCACCCAAGTGTAGTTCTTTTGATACAGGTGTGGATTGGCAAGTCCATTCAGGGTGAGTTTTTTCCGGGAGAGGTCCCCCGAAACGGAATAAAGCTCTCAGCGGTCGGCTTGCAGCCATCAGCTTCGGAACGCGCTCGCGCCGACGAGCGGCGTCGAACCGGGCCGCGACCTAGGTCAACGCTGAAAGCTGACCGCTGTGACCGCTCTAGAACACATAGCTGATGCCCGCCATGGGCGTCAGGTTGTTCAGGATGCTGCCGTATTTCGTGCCCGGAGCCGGCGTCAACACCGCCGTGGGAAACGGCGAGATGAAGTCTCGCAGTTCGACCCTCAGGAACATGCGCGGCGCCAGCCGGTACGTCATCCCGGCGGCAACCGTACCCATGGCCTTTATCGAGTTGGTCCTGGTAAAGTAGCCGAATTGCATGAGCGGCTGGTAAGCTTCCGGGGATCCGAGGCCCTGAAAGAGCTTCATGCCACCGCCCACCGCCAGGTAATACTGGGTCGGAGAATCCTTGCGCCGCGTGTGCCAGATCAGGTCATAGTGCACGGCGTGCGCGATGCCGGTGAAACTGGCCGACGTTCCGGCGCCCGAAAGCTTGAGGTTGCTCTGGAAGAAGTCGTAGCGGATCTCCCCGCTCAAGCTGGAGTAGAGGCTCTGTCCAAAGTAAACGCCGCCAGTGGCACCGGCGGCAAATCCGGCCGTTGCCGAGGCGCCTGGGCTCGAGACCGGCACGGTATTCAGAAAACCCGCGCCACCCACCGCGCCCACTTCCCACTGCTGCGCGCAGGCTGCCGCGCAAAAGGCCACCGGCACCAGAACTCGCAAAACAAACGTCTTCATTTCCTTCTCCTTCGATCGTGCGCCTTAATTCCCCACTACCCGGACGTTCACACTGGAGCTGACCCCGCCCTGGTTGATCACCAGTGGCACCGCAAGCCCCTGGGGAACACCGTACGGTACGGTAGCGTTGATCTGGTACACCCCGACTTCGCCAGGCACCAGGCCGGCGTAACTGACACTCAGATTGGCGCCGCCCAGCGTCACCGTGGGCTGCAGTACTGCATTCGCCAGCGGACTGGAAGGCGCCGCCGACCCGGCTGTCACCTGCGGACTGGTCATGCCCAGCCCGTTGGTGTAGATCACCAGCGTGTCGTTGTAATAAACCGGGTTGGTGGGCGTTACCAGTTGGCTATTGTTGGCGCGCACGATGGTGGGCAGTCCGGTCAGCGGCCCCGCCGTGCCACTCATGAACACGCTGGGCGCGGCCACGCCGACGGTGAAGTTGTAGTTGTTGCTGATACCGCCCGGCGTGTGGATGCTGACCGAGGAGTTGCCCGCTACGTTGTAGGGCAACTGCGCGTTCACCTGCGTGCCCGAGACAAACAGCAGCGGTACCGGCGTCCCGTTGACGCTCAAGCAGGATTGGCCCAGCGCGGTCGGCAGCGGAATCTGCGCCGTAGCCACGTTGACCGCGCTCATGGAAGTGCCATAGACGGTGATCAGAGCGCCCGGCGCCAGGGCCGTCGAGTTGTTGGCGGCGTTCACCACGCTCGAAACGATCGGCGTCGCGGCACTCGCGCCATAACTCGAAGACAGCACCGTGAACCCGGATGTGGTCAGAGCCACCACCGTGTTGTCGGCGGGCATCGCCGCCACGGTTCGGGTGAAGGTCATGGTGGCGGCGGTGGTGGTAGTCGACGAGGTCGACGACGAAGAGGAACTGGTGCTGGTCGTGGCGCTGCCGCTGGTGCTGGGACTCGCGGTCGGCAGCAACGGCGCTTCCACCATGGCGGTCGGGTTCGCTCCGCCAGCGAGGCTCGTCGTATAGTTCTGGATCACGCCCGGGCTGGTGCTGGACGCTGCCGTGGCGAAATATCCGCCCTGGCCGGTGAACAGGAACCCCGAAGAACTCCCGCCCGATTCCGATAGCGTGCCGACCGGTACCAGCGAGGCGTTGAACACATTGTTCCCCACCACGTACTGGTCGTAGGACGACGCCGCGATGGCGCCCGTAAGCGAAGTGAAGTCCTGCCGCGCCACGGTGAACGTGTTGGCCGCGGCCGAATAGAGCATCACCGTGCCGCCCGGGTCGGCCAGAAGGACCGTGGCGCCGTTGGGCGCGGCGGCCAGCGCGGATTGCGGCGAAACCAAGTTTTTGTAGGCCCCCAGACTGCTCAGCTCGGTCCCCAGTTCGGTGGCGATATTCAAACTGTCGACCGCGCCGGTCCCGGTCCCTTCGTCGCGCACCAAGGCCAGGATGGCGTTGTTTGAAACCGCCAGCGACCGCCCGTAATGTCCACCCGGCAAAACGATGGCGGACACCAACTGCAGCGCATTCAGATCGTAAACGGTCACGAACTGCGAGTCGTTATGGCCCACCAGCAGATACTGCGAATCGGCGGTGATGGCGAGCGACATTGGCGTAGTAGCGGTCGGGAGCGTGGCGATCTGCTTGTTGGCGGCGCCGTCGAAAACCAATACCTCGTCCTGATCCTGGCGGGCGATGTAGAAACGGTTGCGCGCGGAGTCCGCCACAATGTCGCCCAGAACGCCCGGCACATCGACGATCGTGCCGCGCTGGTTCACGTCCGGATTGCTCACCAGCACGCGCACGGTCTTGGCCGCATTGACCGCGCTCACCGAACCGATCGTAAGGTCTATCGGGGAAGTCCCGATGGCGGTCGAGAAGGCGCTCGGATCGGCGGTGACGGTGATCGTGGCCGGCGTGGTTCCCGCCGCTGGCGACACGCTCACGCCGCTCACCGGCGACGAGATGGAGAAGTCCGTATGGTTGCCGCCCGGATCGCTGAGCGTAAAAGTGCCCGTCACGGTACTGCGGTTGCAGAAATTGGTTTGCAACTGTACGTCTTCGGCCGACGAGCTCAAGCGGTGGTACTGTTTCAGGCCGCCGACCGGAATCGCGGTCACGCCGCTTTCGGAGATGGCGTACATCGCCGTGCCCGCCGCGTTCAGCACCGCGCGCCCAACCAGGTTCTCCGGCAGAATAATGCGGTCCTGAACCGCCATGTTACCCGACGACATGATGAGGAGCCCCGGCAGGACCGTGGGCGAGGAAGATGCGGCCACCGGACCGGTCGGCTGGGTCGAATCGGGGAGTTGACCGTAAAGGATGCCACGGGTGGAATCGATGGCGTGGCCGGTGATGTTTTTCGAAGTCAGGATGTTGGGATAACGCCCGATAATGCCATTCAAATTCACCAGCGAATACCCCACCATGGCGTACGAGCCGTCCGCGGAAACGCTCACGCGCGGCAGCAGCGGCGGGGAAGACACATAGCCAATGGCATAGACATTCGGTGCGTTGGGCCATGGGTGGCCGTCGATCTTGAAGACGATCTGGTTGCTTCCCGTGGTGGCGCCGCCGAGGCCCCAGATCGAAAGCCCGTCGCCCGCCGTATTCGACGCCATGGCGGCTTCGGTGATCTGTCCGGGGGAAGATGGCGCCGGTATCGGCAGGCTGTTCGAAACGTTCGCCAGACTTGTCAGCAGCGTCAGTTGGCCGCTGACCGGATCCATTTCCCAGATGTTGGCCGTAGTCACCACCACCGCAATGCCGGATGGATAGCGCTGATCGGGCACGTTGAGAAACGCAACGCCCAGCGGCGGCTCCCCCGTAGCCAGCGTCTGTTGTGTGTTGTCGGCCAGGTTAATGATGGTGACGAGGTTTCCGGCCGTCGTTCCGGACGCGGTCGCATTGTAGTGCGTCACCACCAGATACGACCCGTCGGGAGACATCGCCAGCGAGCCGGGTTGAGGCGCCACATTGAGCGAGGTGTGGATCTGCAGGTCCGAAAGCGACAGAAAGTCGATCGTGTTGGACCCGAAATCGGCGACATATAGGTAGCCGCGCGATTCGTCCAGCACGATGTCGGAAGCGGTTCCACCGATCGGAACTACCGTCCCGAGAGTGGCGGCGGCCAAAGGCAATACGCTCGGGATCGAAACCGCGAGCAATAACGTGAGGGACAATCTGTTGAAGCGCATAAGCAGACTCTTCGAACATTCCGATTACAGATTGTCCGCCGGCGAGAATCAATGATCGAAATGGCTAGCAGTGCCGCCATTACCAAAGTTAGTCGTGTATTTCCGTGGATTTATACGTATACTGCAGCCGTAAACGCAGTTATCGCGCGCCGGGGAAGACGCGACGCTCCCTGGGCGCGGCGGAAGGAATAAAGGTGGTCATGAAAACCCGCTTCTCTCGGATGGTACGGTGGTCGCTCCGCGCCGCTCTGGCGGGCGCGCTGGCGGCAGCGGCCTGGGCACAATCCACTTCCGTGACGACGATTACTCCGGTGCCGGCCGGCGCCGTTTTCACCGTGGACGGACAGTCTTATTCCCAGGCGACCAGCTTCACCTGGCCCGTCGGCAGCGCGCACATCGTATCGGTCCCCAGTCCGGACCAGACGAGCGCCTTGCCGAACACGCAACTGACCTACGCGGGCATCTCCTGGAGCGCCGGCACGTATACGGCCAACACCGTTATCATTACCGCCGATCCCTCCATCACCAGCTACACGGTGAACTTTGCTACGGCTTATGCGCTGACCATTTCGTTTTATTCCTGCGGCGGCGCCGCCAGTTGCGCCGGAGGTCCCGGATACGTCGTCGTCAACGGTGGCACCCCCGTCACCGCTTCGCAGCAGGTTTACTTGGGCTCCGGCAGTGTGGCGGTGGTGCAGGCCTTCCCCAATGCCGGTTACGTCTTCACCGGATGGTCCTCGGTGGGCGCCGGCGAAACCGTGCTGGGCTATCAGATCACCGTCGCCATGAACCGGCCCATGTCGGTGTATCCCAGCTTTGCCCCCGCCGTGAACGTAAATTTCGCCACCGTGCCGGCCAACCTCGCCATCCTGGCCGACCACAATTCCATGTTCACTCCGGCACAGCAATTCTGGGGCTGGAATACGATGCACTCGGTGGGCGCGATCTCGCCGCAGACGGATAATTCCGGCAACCCCTGGGTCTTTTCCTCCTGGAGCGACGGCGGAACCCAGACGCACGCCTATACCGTACCCTCAACCTCTTTGCCGGTCACGCTCACCGCCACTTTCGTACAGGGTGTCGCGGTTTCCTTCTTCACTTCTCCCACCGGACTGAGCCTGACCGTCGACGGGCGCGGCAACTGGCCCAACACCTATTTCACCTGGGGCGTTGGCGAAACCCATACCTTTTCGGCCCCGGCGCAGCAGACCGATTCGCAAGGACGCATCTGGGCTTTCAGCGGATGGTCGAACGGCGGAGCCGCTTCCCAAACCCTGGTGGTGCCCGCCAACACGCCCAACGGCATCCGCTTGACGGCCACCTATGCGCCGGTTGGACAGTTGACGGTCACCAGCGCGGCGGCGGCCTCGGTGCTGGTGAATGGAACCGCCTGCGGCCTGCCCTGCAGCATTCAGCAGGCCGTGGGTAGCGTGGTTACCGTCGGCGCACCCGCTTCGGTTCCTGTGAGCGCGGCGTCGCGCCAGGACTTTCTGGCGTGGTCGAACGGCGCCACCGGCGACCTCACCTACACCCTCACCGCCGCGCCAACCACCATCGCCGCCAACTATCACCTCATGAATCTTCTGGCAACCAGTGCGGCGCCCGCCGGCGGAGCTTCCTGGACGCTGGCGCCCACCTCGCCCGACGGGTTCTACGATTCCGGAACCACCGTCAACCTCGGCGTGGCGGCCCTGCCCGGATACCGGTTTCTCAACTTCTCGGGAGATCTGGGCGGCGCAGTACCCAGCGGACAGCTTGCCATGAACGTGCCGCGCAGCGTCCAGGCCATACTCTCGAAGGTGCCTTATATATCGCCCTCGGGCGTGGTCAATGGCGCCGGAGTCACTCCCGTGGCAGCCGTGGCGCCCGGTTCGGTGGTTTCCGTCTTCGGCCTCAATCTCGCGCCGGCCGTCGCATCCGGTCCCACTTCTCCGATGGTGCAGACGCTGGGCGGCCTGACGGCAACTCTCGGCGACAGCGTGCTGCCGCTCTTCTTCGTTTCACCCACGCAGATCAATTTCCTGCTGCCCGACGGCACCGCCACGGGTAACGCCACCCTGACCGTCAGCATCGCCGGCCAGCCCAACGTCACCGCGCCCATTACCATCGTTCAGGACGCGCCCGGTATCTTTGGCCAGTCCGTCAACGGCCAGACCTACGCCGTGGCTTTCCACGCCGATGGTACCCAGGTGACTGCCAGTTCAGCGGCCGTGGCGGGCGAAACCGTCACCGTGTATGGCACCGGCTTCGGCCCCGCCAGCACACCGCGCCCCTACGGCGTGCCGGCTCCCACCGGAATCCAGCTCACCGATCCGATCGCCGTGCAGTTGAACGATCAGACCATTACGCCGGCTGGCGCGACCGTGGTGGCGGGCTCGGTCGGAGTCGATTCGGTAGCCTTCGTGGTGCCCGCCGGCTTGCCGCCCGCGTCGAGCGCCTTCCTGACCATCACCGTCAACGGCCAGGCCAGCAACAGCTTGTCGCTTCCGCTGCAGTAGGACGGGCCTCCGGGTCTGTCCTCTCTGGCGATCGGCAGCGCGTTACCTGGCCAGATCGATGCCGAGCTTCTTCAGTTCTTCGGAGTAGTAGCGCCGGTGGAGCAGGTCCCACTCTTCGCTGCCTTCGGGGATTTCCCGTTTCTGGCTGCGAATCTTCAGACGCGCGGCGCGATCCACTTTGTCCTCGGCCATCAGCAGATCGGTGATCGATCGTACGATTTCGAGGCGCACCGCGTTGGAGTCCTTGTTCCTCAGGCGCAGGTCGTGGCTCCTGCGCAGCATCTCGACCAGCTTGTGGGAAATATCGGTGACCTTGTCGCGCGATAGTTTCATGGCGTCGCCAGTGTCCCGGCCCGAAGCGCGAATCACCTTGCGCTGCTGAATCAGCGTGTTCTTGATCCGCCGAAACATTTCCTGATAACTGACGCCCTCCCGGCGCATGTACTCGCTATACTGGCTCAGAAGATCGCGCACTTCGTCGTTAAGACGGTCTTCCACCGCCAATTCCTCGGCGATGACAGCCTCGACTTTCTGGACAACCGCCGCCGGATTGGGAGTCTCAATAGTGGCCGGGATCAGTTTTTGTACGAGCTGTCGCGAGATGTAGGCGACGAATTCTCTGGCAAGCAGCATTCTGAAGAGCGAAATCGTAGTGTATCACGTGTGAAAACCCGGCATAGCCAAAACCCGGTATCATCGGAATAAAGGAAGGCCGCTTGAAAACCGCTCATAGCGGACGGAGGGACCGCAATGCCACTACCGCAGGAAGATCCGTTGACCTATTTGGCGCACAAACCAGCCGATGCCGTGCCTAAAGGTGGGGTGATTTATCCCCCAGGGATGCCCGTGGAACGGCTTTACCTGGTGGTGACCGGCTGCGTCAAGATCGGCACCATAGCCCCCGGCGGAAAACAGGTCGTCAGCCGCATCGTACCCGCCGAGGGCCTGTTCGGCGAAGCCTGTCTGCTGGGCGCGCCCTCGCAACACGAATCGGCAACGGCGCTCGACAGCGTGACCTTGATGAACTGGACCCGCGCCGAAATCGAGCGGCAGATCGAACGCGAGCCGCGCTTCGGCGTAGCCCTGTCCCAATACGTGTTGCGTCTCGGGTGCGAGCTGGCGGACCGCATTGAAACCATGGCCATGCTGAAAACTCCCGAGCGCGTGGTGGCCGCCTTGCTCCAGTTGGGCACGTCCCTCGGCCGGGCGCGCCCGGACGGCGTCTTGCGCATGCCCGGGCTCACCCATCACACCGTATCGGAATACGTCGGCACGTCGCGCGAGATCGTCACCTATCAGATGACCCGCTTGCGCAGCCACGGCCTGATCCGCTACTCGCGGCAGTTCATCGACATTGACGTCAAGGGACTCGAGGCCGCGCTCCGCGGTGGAGTCGGCAACCAGCTTTCGGCCATCGGCCGCCAGCCATCGGCTAAACCGGTTTAGCCGATCGCCGAGAGCTACCTGACTCGTACGCGCGCCGCCGGGAGCGGATGCAAATTGCGGCTCGACGGCCATTCGATTCTCGCACCGCCCGTCCCGGTTTGCGGCCAACTTCTTTGCGATTTTCCCGCTGTCGCGGCACTACTCGATTATGCAGAGTCGCTTCCTTTCGCGCCGCCGCGCCGGGTGGTCGTTCTTAGTCATTGGCTTGTTCCTTGGTTCCGGTTTTGCGGCCCGCGCGGATAGCCTTTTCTCCATTACCGGCGACGCCTTCGGCTGGATTAGCGCCGACGGCCTGGCGATCGGCTGGTCGTCCCCCGTCGAGACTACCGATCTGACGATTTCGGTCCTGCTGGACAACCATACCGGAGCGCCGAGCGAGGCTATCGCATATCTCACCACCAGCATCGGTCCGGGCGTGACCGCGGCCAGCGAAATCGCCGAAACTACCGTCACCCTTCCCGCCTGGTACCAGGGGTGGGTGAGCCTTTTCGAGGTGCCGGCGCTCGCCGCCGGCAGCTATTGGCTCTCTTTCAGCGCCCCCGCCGGCGATGCCGCCTGGGCGTTCGCCGACCCCGCCGCCATCGGAGACGTGGAGGGGATCGACTACATTGGTTATGCCGAAACCGTCGGCCCCAAGGCGTCCTATCTGCCCGGTTCCTCTTTCTACATCGATCCCAACTCGTCCGGCTACGAAGTCGAGGTGGTCGCCAATTCCGAGCCGCCGTCGGCGCTGCTCACACTGGGCAGCGTCTCAGGCTTGGCCGCTCTCGCGCTCCTGCGCCGCCGAAAGCGCAAGCTGTCACCGGCCGGTCGCCTGGCCGCCAAGTCGGCCACGGCAAGCCTTCAGCGATCGGCGATCGGCGATTGGCCGCCCAGCCAAAGCTGACCGATCACCGCTGGCTCAACAGTTTCGACCCGGAACACCTGGCCCCATTTTTCGCCGGAACCCGATTCCGCTGTAACCTCAACACACTGCATATAGATAAAATTCTTGACCTCGCACTATATATTGGGGCAATATTACGAATGTTCTCCAAAAGCAGTATTTCTCCGGAGGAAAGGATTTTCGATGGGCCAGCCTGCCGTTGCATTTGCGAAAATAGAAACAGTTTTGAACACGCAAACACCGTCTCAAACCGGGGTTTCTTTCCCCCGCTATTTCACCGCCCGGCTCGAAGCCGATAAGACCCCCTATGACGATGTCCGCTGGGAGACGCGCACCGCTTCCATCGGCAACGATAAAGGCTCGGTCCTCTTCGAGCAGCGCGATGTGGTGGTCCCGGCGGATTGGTCGCAAACTGCCACCAATATCGTCGCCAGCAAGTACTTCTACGGAAAGCTGGGCAGCCCGGAGCGTGAAACCAGCGTGGCCCAACTGGTCGAACGCGTGGTCGATAACATCGCCGGCTGGGGAAATCGGGACGGTTACTTCAAGACCCCTGAAGACGGTGAAAACTTTCGCGCCGAACTGGCCCACCTCATGCTTACCCAGAAGGCCTGCTTCAATTCGCCGGTCTGGTTCAACGTAGGGGTGAAGGAAGCCCGCGGCTACGGCTGGATCTACGATCAAGCCGCCGGCCACGTCTCCAAGCTCGAAAGGGGCGTGGTGCGCCCGCAATGCTCGGCCTGCTTCATCGTCTCGGTCAAGGATTCGCTCGAATCCATCCTCGACCTCGCCAAGACCGAAGGCATGCTTTTCAAATGGGGCTCGGGCACCGGCACCAACCTCTCCGCCCTGCGCGAAGACGACGCCATGCTTTCGAGCGGCGGCCGCGCCTCCGGGCCGCTGTCTTTCATGAAGGGCTTCGACGCCTTCGCCGGCGTGATCAAAAGCGGCGGTAAAACCCGCCGCGCCGCCAAGATGGTGATCCTCAACGCCGATCACCCGGACGTCGAAAAATTCATCTGGTCGAAGGCCAAGGAAGAGAAAAAGGCCTTCGCCCTGATCGAAGCCGGCTACGATTCCTCCCTCGATGGCGAAGCCTACGGTTCCATCTTCTTCCAGAACGCCAACAATTCCGTGCGCGCCACCGACGACTTCATGGATGCCGTCGTGAGCGACGGCGACTGGTGGACCAAGTCCGTCGGCGCCGGCCAGCCCGTAAAACGCTATAAGGCCCGCGACCTCATGCGCCACATCGCCGAAGCCACCCACCAGTGCGGCGACCCCGGCATGCAGTTCGATACCACCGTCAACCGCTGGCACCCCTGCAAAAACACCGCGCGCATCAACGCCTCCAACCCCTGCTCGGAATACATGTTCCTGGACGATTCGGCTTGCAACCTGTCGTCGCTGAACCTGATGAAGTTCGTGGGTCCCGACGGCCAGTTCGACGTGGAGGCCTTCCGCCACGCCGTGGATACCCTGATCATGGCCCAGGAAATCATCGTCGATAACGCCAGCTATCCCACCGAGAAGATCGCCGGCAACTCGCACAACTATCGCCCGCTGGGCTTGGGCTTCGCCAACTTGGGCGCGCTGTTGATGTCGTTCGGCATCCCCTACGATAGCGACCAGGGCCGCGACTACGCCGGCGCCATTTCCGCTATCATGTGCGGCCAGGCCTACCTGACCAGCGCGCGCATCGCCGAGAGCACCGGCCCGTTCTCCGGCTACGCGCGCAATACCGAGCCGTTCCTGGAAGTCGTCCGCATGCATCGCGACGCCGCGCATCGCCTGAACGGCCGCCAGATCTCCACGGACCTGCACAAGGGCGCGATGGAATGCTGGGACCACGCGCTGGAACTGGGCCGCCGCAACGGCTATCGCAACGCGCAGGTAACCGTGATCGCGCCCACCGGCACCATCGGCTTCATGATGGATTGCGACACCACCGGCGTGGAGCCCGACCTGGCGCTGGTGAAATACAAGAAGCTGGTGGGCGGCGGCGTGATCAAGATCGTGAACAATACCGTGCCGCAGGCGCTCATCAAGCTGGGCTACACACCCGCGCAGGCCGAGCAGATCGTCAGCCACATCGACGCTACCGGCACGATCGAAGGCGCGCCGCATCTGAAGCCCGAACACCTGGCTGTGTTCGATTGCAGCTTCCGGCCGGCCAACGGCACGCGGTCGATCCACTACATGGGCCATTTGAAGATGATGGGCGCCGTGCAGCCGTTCATCTCCGGCGCGATTTCGAAGACCATCAACATGCCCGAAGAAGCCACCGTGGAAGAAGTGATGAACGCTTACACGGAGAGCTGGAAGCTGGGCCTGAAGGCGGTGGCCATTTACCGCGACAATTCCAAGCGTGTGCAGCCGCTCAGCTCCGGCACCGGGGCAGGGAAGTCCGAGAAAGCTGTGGCCGTGGCGCCCGCGGCCGCGCCAACCGTGGAGAAGGTGGTCTACCGCCCGGTGCGCCGCAAGCTGCCCGACGAGCGCCGCGCCATCACCCATAAGTTCTCGATCGGCGGCCACGAGGGCTACATCACCGCCGGCATGTACGACGACGGCGCCCCCGGCGAAATCTTCATCACCATGGCCAAGGAAGGCTCCACGATTTCCGGCCTGATGGACGCTTTCGCGACGGCCATCAGCTTCAACCTGCAATACGGCGTGCCGCTGCGGTTCCTGGTGGACAAGTTCGCGCACGTGCGTTTCGAGCCCAGCGGCTGGACCGGCAACCAGCAGATACCCTACGCCAAATCCATCATGGATTACATTTTCCGCTGGCTGGGCGCGCGGTTTTTGGGACCAGAGTACGCGGTGACGGAAGTGGGCGAGACGGGGGCGTTGCGGCCTACGGAGACCAGTCCGCAGCAGGAGCTGCCGTTCGCGCCGATGACCGCGGATGCGCCGTTGTGCGCGGAGTGCGGGTCGATTATGACGCGTAATGGGAGTTGCTATAAGTGCGGGAATTGCGGGGGGACTAGCGGGTGTAGCTAGCGCAGCAAGGAAGGTCGCTAAAGAATGGCTAACAGTCCGAGAGCCTTCATCTGCCACGCTAGCGAAGATAAGGATCGCTTTGTCCTGGGTTTCGCCGGACGTCTTCGGGCAAACGGTGTTAACGCGTGGGTTGACATGTGGGAGATGCTCCCTGGCGATAAGCTCGTGGACAGGGTATTTAATGGCGGCCTGAAACCGGCGGATATTGTAATAGTGGTTCTCTCGAGCGTCAGCGTCGCGAAGCCGTGGGTTCAGAAGGAGCTGAACACAGCCGTTGTCAAGAATATCGAAGACCGCACGCGACTCATTCCGGTCCGGCTCGACGGATGTGACGTGCCAGAATGCCTGCGAGATACGATCTGGCAGGAGGTCCCCGATGTCAATAACTACGACCGGGAGTTCCAGTCGATCGTAAACGCCATCTACGGCCAATATGGGAGACCTCCCCTTGGCAATGTCCCGGGATACGTTGCATCTGCTGCGGCCCGAATTGGCGGCCTCAACGCCCAGGACGCGACTGTGCTAAGCGAGGCGTGCGCAAAAGTCATGTCCACGGGCTCGTTATTCGTGGCCGGGGTGACATACTCGCAGACTTGAGCGTTGTAGGCCTGGCCGAAAACGACGTACAAGACAGCTTGCAGATCCTGGATGGGTATGCCTATGTAAAAGTATATGCGTCCCAGGCTGGTATCCATCTCTTTGAGGTCCAGTACCGCGGGATGGAGGAATTCGCAACGGCCATGATCCCCGACTACGCCAGCATGGTTCGATCTGTCGCCCTTCAGATCCTTAATCATGGCGCCGGGAGTTCCGTGGCAATAGGACAAGCAGTCGCCCAGCCACGGGTCCTAGTCACACATATCCTAAAATCATTTCAGAACCGAGGCTGGCTGAAGCTCGTGCAGGCTCAAGGCGATGACATGATTTTCAATGTCTCCCCCCTTCTTAAGCGATCATTCTCATGACCGGTATCATCGCAGCAGCCGCCCCGGTCAACCTCCCGTGATTTTTCGTCGGTGACGCTCATCAGTCATACCCTGCCATCCGGTGTCTTTGCAGCGAAGGGATGTCGACGCGAGGCGGCACCGGCCATCGGCGAAGAGAGGCCAGTTCTGGCTACGCGGCCGTGTCTGACTTGACCACCGAAACCCTTACCCGATATCCCAACCCTGCCAGGATGCGTACCAGCAGATCGCTTGACACATGATCGAGGTCGTCATTGAGAATCGCGGTTACTCTGGTACGCGAGGTGCCCGCCCGCTTGGCGACCTCGGCATGCGTGATCCCCTGTCTTAGTACAATTTCCTTCAAGCGCTTGAGCAGCGCATGCTGGAGCTGCCACTCTTTCGCCTCTGCCGCGGACAGTCCCATGGCGGCAGCCAGTTCTTCAGGCGTCTTGCAGACGATCGGTTTGAGTCTATGCATCCAGAAGCTCCTTTAAGCGCTTGCGTGCCAACTCGATTTCGAGGGGAGGCGTCTGCTGGGTCTTTTTCACGAACGCGTGAAAGACGAGTACGCCCTTCCGAGACGCCAGGTAGTAGAACACGCGAAAGATGCCGTCCTTGCCCTTCACGCGCAATTCCGACACTCCCGCGCTTACCACCGGCATTGGTCGAGAAACCGGCATCGCCATCTGTTCCCCGATCTGCAGGCGGAAGAGATCCTTCCCCAGACGCACGCGTGCCTCTTTTGGAAACCGGCGCATCGCAGCCCTCGCTTTGGGATGGAAGATAACCGGCCGCACAAGGCCATTGTATCAAATGTGAGACGTGCAACCTGTTTTGTTGGTCCTTAGAAATTGACCACGAGCGAATGAGGATGGTCGGTTCACCGCGGGCGAGGACGATCTAAGACGTTGCGGGCCGTTTCAAGCCGCTGTGACAAAGATCCCCGAATCACGATCTCCACATTCCGGCCAAGCGTATTCAAAAAATGCAGCAGGCCTCCACGGAAAAGCCTTCCAGCCGATAGTTGGCAAGCGCAGAGACCTTCGGCTGGTTAATGTTTAATGCCCAGATGCCTTGCGGACTCGCCCTGCGGGACATGCCGCTGGTCCAGAATCCGATTGATTGCCAATATGGCGCTCTTCGTTTTCCATTCTGGCTTTGTTTCGAGCATGACGCAAGCGGAGATTTCATCTTAAAAGGCAGAGAACCGCTGGCGGAGGAGTCGACTATTCCGGTCGCAATGTGGCCGAAAGCCCGCCTGCTGGAAGTGCTGGTCCATCGTTAGCGCATCGGAAATACCCCGCTGCTTCATCACGGCGAAAGACGAACAGTCGGTCAGGCCCCAATCCTTGTCGTCTCGAAGGCGGTACATCCTCAGTGCCTCCTCCACTAGGTGCGACGAGGCCGGTACGATTTCGACGAGGGGGCTGGACCTCAAAAGCTCAATTATCTTGACGGCGCGAAGCCGGAATCGCAAGTTGGCGAGGCCATCTCCGATCTCCATCAGAACAAATTCGGTGGTTAGCAGCGCCGCTCTTGTGCGTTGCAACCTCGCCTGCCATTGAACGGCGCGATCATGCCATTCATCGCGACCATTAGCTATCGCATAAACGAATGCAGTGCCCAAGAAAACGGGAACGAGTTGAGCCACAGACGAGATCTTTCACTTCCGATGATGCGCGTAGAAGTCGTGGCGTTCGGCAAGGTCAGTTACGCCCAGGTCTTCGGCCAAGGCGAGCAGCGCGGTCGAGGGGTAGGGATCGCCGTCCACCTGCGCATCCGGTCCGTTGTCTTCTTCCTCAACTGTGACCTTGTACCTTGTGTTGGCCTTTAGCCGCAGGGATTCCTCCGGCCGCAGCACCTCACCGTCAAAAACGGAGTGAATAATGTGAGACATATTGATCCCACTCCACTCTACCACCAACCCTCACATCACAGGGCAGGGAAGTCCGAGAAGGCTGTGGCCGTCGCGCCCGCGGCGGCGCAAACCGTGGAGAAGGCGGTCTACCGCCGGTGCGCCGCACGCTCCTCGACGAGCGCCGGGCCATCACCCACAAGTTCTCGATCGGCGGCCACGAAGGCTACGTAACTGTGGGCATCTACGACGGCGCGCCCGGCGAAATCTTCATCACCATGGCCAAGGAAGGCTCCACGATTTCCGGAAAATTGCGCGCGATGATATTCAGCGGGCGAGGCGGCCCGCTGATAGACCATCACCGCGACTTCTGGGCATGGACAAGTTGTGGGCGCACAGCCGCGAATTGGAGATCGCGCGGATGAAATCGAGTCGGTCGCGGCGGCCACGGCTTCCTGGCCTGCGCCCAGCTACGCCGCCGCGGTTTTAGAACGGCACGTCGTCGTCGGTGATGCCTTGGTTGAAGCCGGGCTCGTCCGCGGGCGGGGCTTGGCTCGGTGCGGCAGCGGGGCGCGCGCCGCGCGGCATGGAAACGGGCTGTTGACTGTATTCCTCGGGAGCGGCGCCGCCATCCTGCCGGCTGCCTAGAAGCACCAGGTGTTCGCAGACAACTTCGGTGGTGTAAACCTTCTTGCCGTCCTTATCGTCGTAGCTTCTGGTTTCCAGCCGGCCTTCCACATAGACCTGCTTGCCCTTCAGCAGGTAGTTGGCGACGTTTTCGGCGCGCCAATATTTGATGCGGTGCCAGTCGGTCTGCTCCTTCCATTCTCCGGAGGCCTGGTCCTTCCAGCGGCGGGTGGTGGCCAGGGAAAAGTTGGTGACGGAAGCGCCGGACGGAGTGAATTTAGTTTCCGCATCCCGGCCGAGATTGCCGATCAGGATGACTTTGTTGACGGATCCCATATGGCAGCACTGTACCATTTTTCGCGTCCGTCGTGCGCGTACCCGCGCACAGACCAGCCGCGAGCATCTCGCCCGACTGACGCGTTAGAACGGAAAGTCCTTTTTGACCATCTGCACCACGCCGGCCCTGGCCAAATACGTGTGCGGATTTACAGGCGCGCCGCCGATCCGGACTTCGTAGTGCAGATGCGGAGCCGTCACGCGGCCGGTGCTGCCCACGGCGCCGATCTGCTCGCCGCGGCGGACTTCCTGGCCTTCCACCACGCCGAAGCGCGAAAGATGCGCGTAATAGGTTTCGAAACCGCCGCCATGATCCACCACGATCAGTTGGCCATAACCGCTGCTCCATCCGGTGAACGTCACGATACCATCGGCGGTGGTGCGCACGGGCGTACCGGTGGGCGCGGAGATGTCCACGCCGGTATGCATGGCGCCTTCACCCGAGAATGGATCGGTGCGCTCGCCGAAACCGCCCATCAGGCGGCCTTCCACCGGCCAGATGCTGGGCTGCACATTGGTGTGAAAACGGCGCGCGAAATTGTTCTCCGGGCTATGATAGGTGCGCAGGAAACGGTACGCGTCCAGGGACTCGGGGAAAGTGGGCGCCAAACGCCCTTCCGCCGAAATGCCGGCGGGGCCTTCCAGTTTTTGCTTGATGCCGTAGGCGATCGAAACTTCGCTGGCGAACATTTCCAGGCTGGCCATTTGCTGATTGGTCTGGTTGGAAACTTTTTGCAGCCGCTGGTAGCGGGTACGCAGAGCATCCACTTCCTTGCGCAGCGCGTTATAGTTGGCAACCTTCCAGGCCATGCGCGCGTAGCTGGTGACGAATCCGAATATCGAGAAGCAGCCGAGCAGGGCCAACGCCATCACGGCGTAGACCACTGTCAACGGGACTCGGATACGGCGCAGCTTGCCTCGCAGGGAATGAGCCAATACTAAAATGAAATAGTTCTGCTGCATAGTCTTCTCAGGCTGGATCGGCAAACATAAGGCGTTCTCCTGATCCAGGGGGCTATTACGATTGGCGAAAGGTGAATGTAACAGGACCTACACATCCCTGTCAAGCAAAGGTTTGGCTTGCAAGTTATTGAAAAAATTGGTAGTGTTCTCGATTGGACATGTCTTTTCGGCTACCCGGCGCGCTTTTCCTCCGAAATCTGGTGGCACGCCGGAGCTTGTTGTTTCAACTCGTGCGGCGGGATTTTGAGCAGCGCTTCGTCGGCTCGGCGGTGGGCTGGGTGTGGGGCGTCATCCATCCACTGGTGCTGCTGGCCAGTTGGACGTTCGTCTTCAGCGTCTGTTTGCACCAGAAGATGCCGGCCGGAGAGGTGACTGACAACTATCCGCTGTTCCTTTTCGCCGGCATGCTGCCGTGGTTGTTGTTCAGTGAAACCGTGCAGCGCTCGGCGTCCAGCCTGCTGGAACAGTCCAGCCTGATCACCAAAACGGTGTTTCCGGCGGAGATGGTGCCGGTTTCTATTTTCCTCTCTTCGCTGGTGAGCCACCTGATCGCGCTGGCCCTGGCAGTGGCGGCGGTGGGCATCTGGCTGAACCAGATCAGCACCGGCTTGATGCTGCTGCCGCTTTATATGCTGCTGCTGGGGCTGTTCGCCGTGGGCTTCGGGTGGATCCTAGCGAGCCTGCAGGTCTACCTGCGGGACACCGCACAGGTGCTGACCGTGATTCTGACGTTCTGGTTCTGGCTGACCCCGATTTTCATTACCGAGCAGCAGTTCCCGGCGCGGCTGCGCTTCCTGCTGGCTGGTAATCCGCTGGCGTATCTGGTGCGCGCCTATCGGGAGTTGTTGCTCTCCGGGCAGTGGCCGCGGTTGGACGAACTGGGCATCATGGCGCTGTTCGCGGTGGCTACGTTCCTGGCCGGAGGGCTGTTTTTCCGGCATATGAAGCGCGGATTTGCGGATGTGTTGTAAGGGGCGGGCGCAGCCCGACGAAGAAGTATCCTGATTAACATGCGCACCCATGCGGTGGTCGCCCACGGAGGCGGCCCTACCGCCGTGATCAATGCGAGCCTGGCTGGACTGATTGAAGAATCCCGGTCGCGCGGCCAAGGGCTGTACGGCGCCCGCCACGGCATCGGCGGGCTGCTGCGGGCCGAATTTCTGGACCTGATGGCGCTGGACGCGGATCTGGTCCGGCAGATCGGCGAGGCGCCCGGCTCCGCACTGGGGTCCAGCCGGTTCCCGCTGGAGGAAGACGATTTCGGCCGCCTGCTGGAAGTTTTCCGGCGGGCCGATATGCACACGTTCTTCTATACTGGCGGCAACGGTTCCATGGACACGGCGCTGCGGGTTGCCCGGCACGCGCGCGCCGCGCATTACGACCTGCAAACGATCGGGATTCCCAAAACCATCGACAACGACCTGTGCGTGACCGACCACACGCCCGGCTATGCGTCCACGGCGCGCTTCTTTGCCTGCGCCGCGCGCGACGTGGGCGAGGACAATCGCTCGCTGCCCTCTCCGGTTTGCGTGCTGGAGACGCTGGGGCGCAATGCGGGCTGGATCGTGGCGGCCACCTCGCTTGCGCGGCGCCGCCCGGACGATGCGCCGCACTTGATCTACCTGCCGGAGCGGCACTTGAGCCTGGACCGCATCGCGGCCGATGTGGAGCGCGTGTACGCGCAACTGGGCCGCGTGGTGGTGGCCGTCTGCGAGGGCCAACTCGACGATCGAGGGCGGCCCTTCGGCGCGGATGTGGATCGCGCCGAAAGCGATGCGCAACGGCTGGCATCGAATCTGGGGCACACCCTGGCGCGCCTGTTGAGCGAAAAGTTGGGCATTCGCGCGCGCGCCGAAAAACCGGGATTGTTGGGGCGCTGTTGCGGTCCGTTCGCCACGCTACGTGACCGGCACGAAGCGCATTTGTGCGGGCGCGCCGCTGCCGCGGCGGCGGATGAAGGACATTCGGAAGTAATGGTGGCGCTGCGGCGGGATGGGGACACGTTTCTTACGCCGCTTGAGACCGTCGCGCGCGTGGAGCGTCTGCTGCCGGCGGATTGGATCCATGCGGATGGCAACGACGTGCTGCCCGCGTTTCGCGAGTATGCCGCGCCGCTGGTGGGCGAGGTTGCCGGCTGGCCACGGCTATGAGGTCGCCGAGAATGCTTGATGTATACCGCGCCAACGAAATTGTATCCTCCCGCAGATGACCTTCGAAGATTGCGCGTCTTCCTATCCCGCCTGCGATGCACCTTCCATACCCCTCAGCCAGAGTGAATTCTTGCAGATTCTTAAACGGGAAACTGTAAGTGATATGGCGCCCACTCATCGGGTTGCGCGGGCGGTTGCCGGAGACCGGGAAACTTATTGGCTCTGCGAGTTTCCGTTGCCGCCGCGGCGCATCGAATCGATGAACCTGTCCATTTGCGTGGACAGGCCTTGCAGACTTACCTCTAGGCTCTGCATCTTTTCTTCAGTGATGAGTTGCACGCTGGCGAGCTGGTCCATCTTGAGTTCGAAACGCGCGTCCAATTCCTGCCGCCGCCTCCGCTCGTTGCGCGCCTCCCGCACACCCAGCCGGACCGCCCGCAACAAAACGGCGCGCGTAGTGGTGGCTATGCGGCGGATCTCCGCCATCTCGCGCTCATGCCGCGCTTCGCCGCCGGCCAGCACCTGCACGGTCTCGGTCAGGGCCTGGTGGCGCTCCGCGAGCATTTCCAGCCGTTCATCGATGGTCATTCCGTACCGATCATGACTCCGTCACGCTGTTGTGTCAACTCGAACCGGCGAAGTCAGATTCCGAATAATGATGAAGCCCAGCAAAATACTCAACGCCAAAACAACCACCAATCCGGCATACAACAAAGGCGCCGGTCCCAGCGCCAGCAGAGAGAAGTCGCGCGTGTGCGCCGCGGCGCCATGCACATACCAGTTCCGGACATCGCGCATGCGCATGGGCGCCGCGCCCGCGCCCGAGTACATGGGGAACAGCTTCGCCGTCCAGCCACCGATCAGGACCCAGGTCCAGGACGCGACCACGATGGCGGCGAGAACTCCGCCGAATTTTCTGCAGCGCGACAGGCCCGCGCAAACCAGCGTTAACACCGGTGCAAGCAGCACCTGTGTATACCACGGACGCGCGCCCGCGGCCTGGCCATGCGTATCGGCGAAAGTCGCGCACGTGGCATAGGCCACCGCGAGCGAGAACAGCAAGATGGCGGCGAATATCATTCGCTCGGCAGGTTGGCTCGCGCGGACGCGAATCGCCCACACTACCGCGGCCGCAAACAGCAGCGCGAGCATGATATTCAGCGTGGTCCGCGAAAATGTGGTGAACGAATTATTTCCGGTCCACAAGGATCCGCGCGCCAGAAAGCCCGTTGTCGCCACCCAATCGATGCGCGGCGCCGCGGCCAGCGCCTGCCGCACGCCGATCCCGTCGAACTCTTCGTGGGTTCCGCTCACATTCCGGTAAAGAACCAGGTTGCGGATATACCACGGACCCGCCAGAACAAGAACCAGCGCAGCGCCCGCAAGCACGGTTTTCACACGCGCGCGGCCGCGCCAAATCTGCCAGGCGGCAACCGCAATCGCCAGCGGGACGAAAGCCAGAAAATAGGCTTTGGTCAGCAACCCGGCGGCCAGCCACAGGGCGCTGCCCAGCGTGGATCGCCATCCGGGCTCTTGCATAAACCTCGCCAGCGCCGCCAGGAACAACGCGCCGATGCCGATGGCCAGCCCGTCGTTGGCCACGTGCGCGATAGTGGCGTACAGCATCTGCGAACAAAAGATCGTGAACAGAGCGGCGTTGGCGAACCGCTCCGGCAGTTGCACGACCCGGCAGAGCGCCACCGCGCCAAGCCACACGAGCACGGTGCAAAGTACCGCGGTGAAGATCCGCAGCGTGAGTACCCGCACCGTGATGGGCGCCTTCGACATCGCCCAATCCAGGGGCGCGAGCAGAAGGTACGCCAGGGGCGGATGGTGCGCCTGGTAGTTTGGCCGCGATCCGTTCAGGGGTTGCGGGCGCAGTTCTTCCAACTCACTCCGCCGCCGCTCCTTCTCCGCCTGCGGCAGCGCCAACCAAGTATCGAACGCGGTACTCTCGGGGAGCGATCGTGCGACCACAGGACTCACCGGAGCAAGCCGCAACGATTGCGCCACGTCGTTCGGAATCGGCGTGCGGCCGAGTACCGGCAACCGTTTGGTCTGCCACAGAGTCTCGACGTATGCATAATGAAAGGCCTCGTCGAATCCTTCCCAGAGCGGCAGAAGCGCGCTATAGAGAGAAGCGTTCACGATGCCGAACAACAGGATGGCGTTACGAAGCTGCACGGTTAGAAGCGAAGTCTACCACACAGTAAAAAGGACGGAGCTGAAAAGCAATCGCCAACTCGTTCAATGAACCTCGAATCGCTCTAGCGGCTGTCCCGTGGCATTTACGGGGACCAGAGGCTTGGTGCAACCGCCCTCACCTGCAAGGCAGATCCAAGACAACTCCGGGTGGCCCGGGTAGGGCAGAACTCCGGATGGACGTAGCTCCGCTGTTGTTGCTGCCCGGTTTTCTCCATCGAAGCGATAGCTACCATAAGCTAAAAGGTGACCGGCATCATCCCACACCCGGCAAATATCTACTTCTTTTGAGCGATCAAACCAGCATTCGTACCACTCCCGGTCTTTGAGTCCCGCAACGTAGCGCGCCCGAGGAGAAACGCCTGATGGGCAAGTGAATGGTTGCCATAGGCCAACGCCCACTCCGAATTGGTACAGCGGCCACGAGATTCCAACCATGGTTAAAGCGGCAAGCAACGCGCATAAGCGCTTAGTCACAGGTGCCGCCCCCTACCGCTGAATCCGCGCCGACCCGCCCTTGGCGAAGGCCCGCACCTGGTCGAGCGTGGCCATAGTCGTATCGCCGGGAAAAGTGGTCAGCAGCGCGCCGTGCGCCCAGCCCAGCTTGATGGCCTCTGCGGGCGCCTCGCCCGTGAACAGGCCATAGAAGAATCCGGATGCAAAGCCATCGCCGCCGCCCACCCGGTCGAGCACATCCAGATCGCAGGTGGGCGAGATGTACGTCTGCCCGCCGATCCAGGCGACCGCGCCCCAACTGTGCCGGTTGGTGGAGTGCACCTCGCGCAGCGTGGTGGCCACAATCTTGATCCGCGGATACTGCTTCACCACGTGGCCGATCATGCCGAAAAAGGCACTCGGGTCCAGTTTGGATTTCGCGGCCACTTCAGGCCCAGGAATACCCAGGCCCATCTGCAGGTCTTCCTCGTTACCCACCAGCACGTCCACGTTTTCCACGATGCGCCGGATCACCGCCACGGCGCGTTCGTGTCCGCCTGAGATATTCCACAGTTTCGCCCGGTAGTTCAGGTCGAAGGAAACCACCGCGCCTGCCGCCTTGGCCGCTTGCATGCCCTCCACGATCACTTCGGCGGTGGTCGCCGAAAGCGCCGCGAAGATGCCGCCGCTATGGAACCAGCGGACGCCCGCGCCGAAAATGGTCTGCCAGTCGAAATCGCCCGGCTTAAGCAGCGCGGCGGCCTCGTTGGCGCGATTGTAGAAGACCACCGGTGGGCGGATGCCGAAGCCGCGGTCGCTGTACACCGCCGCCATGTTGGGACCGGTGGCGCCATCGTGCTTGAAGCGTTTGTAGAACGGCTTCACGCCCATGGCCCTCACGCGCTCGGCGATCAGTTCGCCAATGGGATAGTCGACCATGGCCGTCGCGATACCGGTGGACATGCCGAAGCAGTCCGACAGGTTCGCGGCGCAATTGAATTCGCCGCCGCTGACGTGGATGTCGCAGTGCGTCGCCTTGCGGAAGGGGATGATGCCGGGGTCGAAGCGATGGATCAGCGCGCCCACGGAGAGGAAGTCCAGGGCGCCGGTTGGCGGGATTTGGAGAGGGGCCGTCATAAAAGTCAAAGGCTCTAGTTAGTTTGCGGCGTCAGGAGTGCCGCCGCGGCACGCAGGAGTGCGTGCGCCACGTCGTGTTGGTCATACGTTGTAGGTGCCCGACGAAACACGGCCGCCGCGGCCGGTCCAGTTGGTGTGGAAGAACTGGCCGCGCGGCTTGTCGATGCGTTCGTAAGTGTGTGCGCCGAAGAAATCGCGCTGGGCCTGCAGCAGGTTCGCGGGCAGCCGCGCCGTACGATAGCCGTCGTAGAACGACAGCGCCGTCGAGAAAGCCGGCGTCGGCACACCGTATTCAATTGCCTGGATGATGGCGCGCCGCCAGGAATCCTGGTAGCCGATGAGCGTCTGGCTGAAGAAATCGTCGAGCAGCAAATTGGTAAGCTGCGGGTTCTTATGGTAAGCTTCCTTGATCTTGCCCAGGAACCGGCTGCGGATGATGCAGCCGCCGCGCCACATCAGCGCGATGCCGCCGAAGTTCAGATTCCAGCCTTGCTCTTTGGCCGCCTCGCGCAGCAGCATGTAACCCTGCGCGTAGGAAATCATTTTGGAGCAATAGAGGGCGCGGCGCACGTCTTCGATGAAGGCCGCGCGGTCCTGCGCGGGCGCGCGCTTCGGCCCCTTTAAAATGGCGGAGGCGGTCACGCGTTCGTCCTTCATAGCGGAAAGACAACGCGCGAACACGGCTTCGCCGATAAGCGTGACCGGCGTGCCGGTATCGAGGGCGCTGATGCCGGTCCATTTGCCGGTGCCTTTCTGGCCGGCAGTGTCCAGAATTTTGTCCACCATCGGCGCGCCGTCGTCGTCGGTTTTGGTGAAGATCTGCGCGGTGATGTCGATCAGGTAGCTGTCCAGTTCGCCTTTGTTCCACTCCGCGAAGACTTCGTGCAGTTCGGCGGCGCTCAGCAGCAGGCCGTCCTTCAGCAACTGATACGCTTCGCAGATCAGTTGCATGTCGCCATACTCGATGCCGTTGTGCACCATCTTTACGTAATGTCCGGCGCCGTTTTCGCCCACCCAGTCGCAGCACGGCGTGCCGTCTTCCACCTTGGCCGCGATGGCCTGGAAAATTTCCTTCACATACGGCCATGCAGCCGGATTGCCGCCGGGCATGATGGAGGGGCCATGCCGCGCGCCTTCCTCGCCACCCGAAACACCCGTGCCGACGAACAAAATGCCCTGCTCGGCAAGCGTTTTGGTGCGGCGGTTGGTATCCGGATAGTGCGAGTTGCCGCCGTCGATGACGATGTCGCCCTTTTCGAGATGCGGTAACAGGTGCCCGATCATCTCGTCCACGGTATCGCCGGCCTTCACCATCAACATCACGCGCCGCGGCTTCTTCAGCACCTGCGCCAATTCCTCGATAGAGTGTGTGCCCACCACATGCGTGCCGGCCGCCTCGTGGGCGATGAAATCGTCCACTTTCGAGACGGTGCGATTAAAAACCGCCACGCGATAACCGTGATCGTTCATGTTCAGGACGAGGTTCTGGCCCATTACCGCCAGGCCGATCAGGCCGATATCACAGCTTTCCGGTTGCATGCTGGCTCCTTGAAGACGAAAGATTATTCTAACCGCTTGGCAGCGATGCAGCGACTCCGGCGGCGACGGAGGGATCGGGTGTGCGGACAATCCACATGTCACCTTGACGCGCGGACACATATGTCCGAGAATGGATTTGTGAGAGGCTCGGAATTCGAGCGGCGCGTGCAGAAGTTGGCGCGGCGCATGCAGGTCACCCGCTATTTCGTGGCCGATAAGGGAAAGGGTAGTCATGGCCGTCTCTACTTCGCCGACGAATTCACGACACTTAAGGATCGGACGAAAGAAATCGGCCGCGATTTGTTGGCGAAGATGTGCAGGGATCTGAAGATCGATCCGCATGACCTGTGAGAGGTGAAGTAATGTCCGCCTTTACTTATCCTGCAAGGTTCACGACTGGCGGCGACGGCCGCGTCTTAGTGGAGTTCGTCGATCTTCCACGCGTCGCCACCGACGGCAAAGACCATCGCGAGGCCATGGAAGAAGCCATGGATGCCCTGGGGTCGGATCTTTCGATCCGCTTGTCCCGCCGGGAAGAAATCCCCGCGGCTTCAGCCCCGAAGCGGGGTCAGCGGCCGGTACCCGTGCCGCTTTGGCTGGCACCGAAGCTGGCGCTCTACCTGGCGATGGGCGACCAGAAAGTCAACAACTCTGAGTTGGCGCGCCGCCTAGGGGTCCACGAGCGAGTGGTCCGCCGAATGCTCGATCCCGGCCATGCCACTAAGGCGACAAGAATCCAGACGGCGCTTGCGGCTCTGGGCAAGCAGATGACGGTAGAGGTCCGGGACGCGGCCTGAACTCAGGAAACCTCTTGCGGTCGAGCGATTACAAGTCACGCCGCAACAGAGCCGTCGCCGTCATCCCGTCAGTTGCTCCCTCCCGTAAACGCTCCGTCAGACAGGGCCGATCGCGGCAAATGTCAGCAACGGGCGTTATGCGGCAGTTGACGCGCGGCGGCTCCGGCGCCAGGGCAAGCTCAACAGTGCGCGCGCCGATAGGATGATGGAGAACGTCGCGGTGATACCCAACGCGAGGAGTATCCACACGAAAAAGAATGCTTCGCTTGAGTTGCCGATCTCGCCACCGAGAACACCCCGCGTCCCTTTCATGTGGATGACAGAGATGAGCAGCCCGAGGACCGACCCGAAGAAGATGACGATGTATCCCGCTCGCCGTCCGGCGAGCAGCAGCGTTCCACACAGCATGACTACCAAGATGAACACCGCAAACAGATTGGAGAGACCTGCCGGGGACATCTTGAACAGGATGTCGCCGGCCAGGTGAAACGTTATCAATAGAATGGTGAGCAGCGACGCGGTGGTCAACATAGTGGTCTGTTTCATGTGAGATTCGCCTTTCTGCGCCTCATGTACGCGCACCGAGGTGCGACGGTTCATTTATCAAGATTCTTCCCGTGAGGGTTGCGGTCCCATGTGCATTTGCGATTGGCCACAGCGGGGACAGAACGCGGCATCTGGTGCAACTCCGCGCCCGCAACTGGGACACGGATGGAGGATCGGCTTTCGCAACAGGAAGTAGA
>JBKQIF010000195.1:0-4738 GCA_052148435.1 Bryobacteraceae bacterium | reverse complement strand
TCGACGAGCAGGGCGAGGCCATGGCGCTGTTCGTCGCTGAAGAGCTTTGACGCGACCACAGATGTCCGCTCCCTTGCGGTCGCGGCTCGGTACCAGACGTTCGTCTCCACTTCTATGTCGTGCACCCAGCCAGGATAGAGAGCAAGTGGGACAGACGATCGCTTTCTGTCGTCTGTCAGGCCTCGGCAGGACCGGCCGCACGACAGACGACGAAAGACGATCGTCTGTCCCACCTCCGCCGCCGGCTACTGCTTGGCTTTTAGCACATCCACCAGTTCCTGGACCGAGGCGGCGCTCTTGGCAAGCAGCGCTTTTTCCGCCTCGGTCAGTTGAATCTCGTAGATCTTCTCGATGCCGCCGGCTCCCAACTTCACGGGTACCCCTACGAAGACGCCGTGGATGCCGTATTCTCCTTCGAGGAGGGCGGAACAAGGCAGCACTTTCTTCTTGTCCTTGAGAATGGATTCGGCCATTTCCACCGCCGCGGCCGAAGGGGCGTAGTAGGCGCTGCCGGTTTTGAGGTACTTGACGATTTCGGCGCCGCCGTTCTGGGTACGGGTGACGATGCGGTCGAGGGTCGGTTGATCCATTAATTCGGTGAGGGGAATGCCGGAAACGCTGGACAGGCGCACCAGCGGCACCATGGTGTCGCCATGGCCGCCCATCACCACGCCCACCACATTCTCTACCGAGACCTTCAGTTCCTGGGCCACAAAGGTGCGGAAGCGCGCGCTATCGAGCACGCCCGCCATGCCGACCACGCGGTTCCTGGGGAACCCGGAAACCCAGTACGCCGCCTGCGCCATGGCATCGAGCGGGTTGGTGACGACGACGATCACGCTGTCGGGCGACAGCTTGGCAAACTGCTCGGTGGCGGTCTTGACCACTTCGTAGTTGGCGATCAACAGATCGTCGCGGCTCATGCCGGGCTTGCGCGGAAAGCCGGCGGTGACGATGGCGAGGTCGGAACCCTCGGTGGGCGCGTAATCGTTGGCGCCGGTCAGCATGACGTCATAGCCCTGCACCGGGCCGGACTGCAGCAGATCGAGACCTTTTCCCTGCGGAACGCCTTCGACCACATCGACCAGCACGACGTCGGCCAGCTCTTTTTCCGCGATGCGCAACGCGCAGTTAGCGCCCACATTGCCGGCGCCTACGACCGTAACTTTCTTTCGCACAGAAACTCCTTGGTTCAGTCGATTCGAAAGCCGATTATAACAATCCGAAGCGATTAGCAGTCAGCGACCGGCAGTCAGCTAATGCGGAAGCGGCTGACCGCTGACCGCTGAAAGGTTTCCACTGCTTTATACTTGAGTTTTGCCGAAGAAAAAACAGGTGCTGTACCGCGACGCCGGCGTGAACATCGACGAATCCGACCGCGCCGTCCGATCCATCAAGAATCTGGCCCGGGGCACTTTCACGCCCGGCGTGCTCACCGAGATCGGGAGTTTTGGAGCGTGTTACCGGATGTCCGGTTTCCGCGACCCCGTGCTGGTGAGCTCCGCCGACGGAGTGGGCACCAAACTGAAGGTGGCCTTTCTCACCAATCGCCACGACACCGTAGGCGAGGACCTGGTGAACCATTGCGTCAACGATATTGCGGTGCAGGGAGCCGAGCCGCTGTTTTTTCTGGACTACTTCGCGGTGGGAAAACTGGACGCGAAGGTAGCCGCGCAGGTGGTTTCCGGCCTGGCGCGAGGCTGCCGGAAAAACGGTTGCGCGCTGATTGGCGGCGAAACCGCGGAAATGCCGGGTTTGTACGCCGACTCGGAATACGACCTGGCGGGGTTCATTGTGGGCGCGGCCGAGCGCGCACGCCTGGTGACCGGCAAGAACATCCGCCCCGGCGACGTGCTGCTGGGCCTGCCCTCGAACGGCCTGCACACCAACGGCTATTCGCTGGCACGCAAGCTCCTGTTCGAGGTGGCCGGGTATGGCCCGAATACGCCGCTTCCCGAAGTGGGTGGCACCATCGCCGATGCGCTGCTGGCGCCGCATCGCAGCTACCTGAAACCAATCCGCGCCCTGCTCGCCTCCGGCCTGTTGCATGGCGCGGCGCACATCACCGGCGGCGGCATTACCGACAACACCCCGCGGATCCTCCCCAAAGGAATGGGGGTGGTCATCGACACTTCTTCCTGGAAAGTGCCGCCGCTGTTCGAACTATTGCGGCGCATCGGCAATATACCGGACGAGGACTACCGGCGCACCTTCAACGTGGGGGTTGGCATGATTCTGGCGGTGCCTCGCGCACGCTCCGGGCGGGCCGAGGCCGAATTGCGCAAATTGAAAGAGAAGCCGTTCCGAATCGGCGAGGTGGTCGCGCGCAAACGCGGCGCGCCGCTGGTGGAATACCGATGACCCGCTTGGGCATCCTCATCTCCGGGCGCGGTTCCAACTTCGAAGCCATCGCCGATAATATCGCCCGCGGAAGGCTGGACGCCGAGATCGCCGTGGTGATCGGCAACCGGCCGGAGGCGCCCGGTCTGGAAGCTGCGAGGCGCCGCGGCTTGAGAGCCGTCTCGCTTCCTTCCAAAGGTCTGGACCGCCAGATTTACGATGCCCAGTTGCTGTCCGAATTGAAGCGGCACGCCGTAGACTTGGTATGTCTGGCCGGATTCATGCGGTTGCTGAGCGGGTTGTTCATCCGGGAATTCCCCAATCGAATTCTCAACATTCACCCTTCGCTGCTGCCGGCCTTCCCCGGACTGGACGCACAGCATCAGGCCCTGGAGCACGGCGTCAAGATTACCGGCTGCACCGTGCATTTCGTGGACGAAGCGCTCGATTCCGGCCCGATCGTCCTGCAGGCCGCGGTACCGGTGATGGAGGATGACACGGTGGAATCCTTGTCCGCGCGAATTCTCGGCGAAGAACATCGTATTTATACCGAGGCGATCCGCCTGGTGACGACCCGCGCTTACTCGTTCGAAGGCCGCCGCGTGGTCTTCCGTTGAAGAATCCCGGACAGCTTCATGGGCGGCCCTGGACCTTTTTCCATCTGTTTTTCCACGCCGCGCAGATATTGGCGCAGAATTTCGCCTCGCCGCTTGGGTTCAATCGAGCAGGCTTCCATGTCGAGCGGAATCTCCACCTCCCAAGGCTCGAAGGCGTTCCGCTTGACGTTTTCCAGAGTCACCTCCGCCACCGGTTTGCGGAAGCGGTTCCTCATCCGCTCCGCCTCTACCAGATGGCCGCCGCACATGCTTCAATCCATCGGCTGGAGAGGACTGAGAGTTTAGGGAACTTTGCGGGTTTGGATTGGCGATACCATTAGGGAGTCCCAGCATCCTTCCGTGAAAGATTGTTAAACGAAACTTGCCCGATTTATGTCACGTCCATTGAGCATGTCTTACCCGACTGTTGCGGTTACTCGTTCCCGCACCTTGCTTGTGCTGTCGCTGGTATCCGGACTTTGCGTCCTACCGGCCTTCGGGCAACACCCCGTGCCCAAGCGTTCCGCGGCCAAAGCCAGGCGTACTACCGGCCAGGTGAAACGTTCCGCCATGCGTCCAACGGCGATACCGGGCCGTTACGTCATGGTACTGGCGGATGCGCCGGTTTTGGCGCAGTATCATACGCCCGAGGAGGCTGCGACACCCGAGGGGAAGGCCTATCGCGCCCAGATTGAAACCCGCCAGCAGGCCATGCTACAGACCTTGCAGGCGCGCAATATTCGGGTCACCAGCCGGGTCTCGAACGTACTCAACGCGCTGTTTGTGGTTGCACCCGGGCACAGCATCGAAGAACTGCGGAGCATTCCGGGGGTGTCTTCCGTTACTCCCATGCGCCGGTTCAAGGCGAAGCTGGACCGGGCCGTGCAATTGGTGAACGGGCCGGCGGCGTGGACGGCGCTGGGTGGCTCGACCAATGCGGGCGCGGGCGTCAAGATCGGCATTCTGGATTCGGGCCTGGAACTTACCAACCCGATGTTTCAGGATTCCAGCCTGAGCATGCCGGCCGGCTTCCCCAAGTGCAAACCGACCGCCAGCGAATATCCGGCGGGCTGGCCATACGATTCCAGCTCGACCGCCGACTGTGCCTTCACCAACAGCAAGGTCATCGTGGCGCGGAGCTACGTGCGGCTGCTGGCGGTGGGTTCGAGCCCCAATTACGCCGCCGATTCCGAACCGGACGACTACACGCCGCGCGATCGCCTGGGGCACGGCACGGCGGTGGCGTCGGTAGCGGCCGGCAACGCCGTTGCGGCGCCGGCGCAGTCGTCCACCGGTGGCGCGATCACGCTCCGGGGAATGGCTCCCAAGGCGTGGATCGGCAATTATAAGGTCGGAAACACGTTCGGTCTGGTCACCGATGAAACCATGATCGCCGCGGTGGAGGACGCCGTTGCGGACGGCATGGATGTGATCACCACTTCCGTGGGCTTCACGGCGCTCGGTCCCGCCTCCAGCGATCCGGTGGCGACGGCGTTCGAGAACGCGGTGGTCGAAGGCGGAAAGGTGGGGCTGGCGGCGGCCGGCAACGACGGCGAAGATAGTTACGAGGATGGATTCAATTACCCGGCTTTCAACACCATTTTGTCTCCGTCCATCGCTCCCGACGTGATCTCGGTCGGCGCCACCATAAACTCGCACGCCATGATGCCGGCAGTTTCGGTGAACGCCTCGGGCGCGCCTTCCAATTTGCAGCACATCCAGGCCATGATGAGCGACTCGCTATTCTACCCGTCCTCCTATGGCGCCAACGTCGCCCCGCTCGTCGATGTGGATTTGCTCGA
>JBKQIF010000194.1:0-10599 GCA_052148435.1 Bryobacteraceae bacterium | reverse complement strand
GTGGTCTGTCGGGCCCTCGCCAGGCCGCAACAGCCTGACAGACGACAAGAAACGATTCGCCTGTCCCACCTCTGGGTCAGGTCATTTTCCCTTGGCCACCTAGAATGCCGGGGTGACATCGGGAGTTCGGAGAGTCATCTCGACACTTCTTCCAGGCTGCGACACCGTGTCGGAGAGCAAACGTCGGCATGACTGCCGACCCGGCAGGCAGGACTGCCTGGCAGGACTGCCTGCGCCACGACACCGCACCAGAGTCGCCCTGAGAAATGCGCGTCAGAGATGCTTCCAGCGGAGGGGCGGGGCGAAGCGGGCGAAGTCGGTATCGGCCGTTACCCACTCGCAACCGGTTTCGATGGCCAGCGCCGCGTGGACGGCGTCTGCCACGATCTTCCCTCTCAGCTTGCCGGCCTCGCACAAGTTGCGAAAAATACTCCAATGGCTGGCCCCCGCGCGAATGACCGTGCAAGTGGGCAGGGCCAACAGCGCGTCGAGAAACTCAAATGCCTGGGCCACGGTGGATGGTGGATCGAATATCCGAGGGTTCGTAACCACGCGGATGAAACCGTGCATGACAAACTCGGAAATGGCGAACGGCTCCGGTCCGCTGGCGAGGTTGACAAGCCATGCGGCGTAGCGCTCATGAGAGGGAGACTCCTCGCGATGGGCGTACACCAGGACATTCACAGCCGGCATCAGCATGCGCGGCTCAGCTCTTGCCGTCAAACGCCGCCTCGTCGTCCATGGCAATTAGGGCCGACGTGCGGTCGAGGTCCAGATCGGGGCGAACCAGCCTGCCTCGCACCGTGTGCAATTCGAACTTGCCGCTGCCCCTGGCGGGGCGCCGGGCAAGATGGCTGCGCACGGCATCCTGTACCATCGCGCTCAAAGTAACTCCCCGGCGAGCGGCCTCCAGTTTGGCGCTCTCGAGCAGCGGCTCGGGAAGGTCGATGGTGGTTCGCATAGGACCATGATAGGCTACTGATGCATTATGCGTCAATCGGTGATGCACTGTGCATCAAGCGTCGCGCCTCCCGCTGACCGCTTCCATCCGCGCTTCCTGGTCCTTGTACTGAAGCTGGTAGAGCTTCCAATAGATCCCGCGCTGGGCCAGCAGCTCCTGATGGGTTCCGCTCTCCCGCAGGCGCCCCTTGTGCATCACCAGGATGTGGTCGGCCCGCTGAACGGTGGATAGCCGATGCGCGATCACGATCGACGTGCGCCCCGCCACCATGCGCTCCAGAGCGGCCCGCACGCGCAGCTCCGTTTCGGTATCCACGCTGGAAGTGGCCTCGTCCAGTATCAGGTAGCGCGGGTTGTGCGCCAGGGCGCGGGCGAAGCTGATCAACTGCTTTTGGCCCGTGGAAAGGCCGGCCCCGCGCTCGGCGATAGGGTGCGCAAACCCCTTGGGCAGCCCGCGCACGAAGTCCAGCAGGTTCACTTGCTCGGCGGCGGTTTCCACCTCCAGATCCGTAATGCTTTCCGTGCCCAGGCGGATATTTTCTTTCAGCGTCCCGGTAAACAGGTACGGGTCTTGCAGCACCACCCCAAACTGGCGCCGGAATTCTTGGGGATCGAAATCGCGCACGTCGGTTCCGCCGATGCGGATCGCCCCGCGCCCCACGTCGTAAAAGCGCAGCAAAAGGCTCACCAACGTAGTCTTCCCCGCGCCGGTATGGCCCACCACGGCTACGGTTCTGCCCGGTGCGATGGTGAAGCTCACATCCTCCAGCACCCAGTCTTCCTTCTGGTAAGCGAACCACACATGCTTGAATTCGATCGGGGCAATCGCCGCCGGAACGGACCGCGGCGCGGCCGGAGAAGGCAGCTCCACCTCGGTATCGAGCAGTTTGAAAATGCGCTCGGACGAGGCCATCGCCGCCTGCAGAATGTTGTACTTCTCGCTCAGGTCCTGAATGGGGCGAAAGAAGCGCAGACCGTACTGCAGGAACGCCACCACCACCCCCAGCGTGAGCCGGCCGCTCGTCACGCGAAAACCGCCGTAGATCAGAATTCCGGCCAGCGCCATCGTCGAAACCAGCTCCACCACCGGGTAGAACCAGCCGTAAGCCGTAATGGCGGCCTTGTAAGCGCGCATGTGCTCGCGATTGACCAGTTCGAATTCCCGGCGGCTGCGCGCTTCGCGGTTGAACAGTTGCAACACCGCCATCCCGGTGATGTGCTCCTGCAGGTAGGCGTTGATGCGCGCGATGGCGATCCGGATCCGCCGATAGCTCTGCGCCACCGTGCGCCGGAAAATCGAGGTCGCCAGAATCACCAGCGGCATCGCCGCCAGCATCACCGCGGCCAGCGGCGGGCTCATGCGGAACATGATGGCGAGAATCAGCGCCAGCACCAGCACGTCGCCCAGGATCGTCACCAGGCCGGAAGTGAACAAGTCGTTGAGCACGTCGACGTCGCTGGTGACGCGTGTTACCAGCCGGCCCACCGGATTGCGGTCGTAGAAAGCCAGATCGAGCTTCTGCAAATGCTGCATCAACTGCTTGCGCAGGTCGAACATGGCGAGCTGGCCGGTATACTGCATCAGGTAGGTTTGCCCGAATTCGCATACGAACGCGCCCAGAAGCACGCCGAGATACATCAGGCCGATGCGCGCCAGGCCGGCGTAAGGGTCGGCCGGAAGAAACCGGTCGAAGGGCGTGGCCAGACGCGCCGGGTCGGGCCGCAGGTAGGTATCGACCGCGATCTTGGTGAGCAGCGGCCCCAGCACCTGCAGCACCGATTGCACCAAAAGAAAGGCCAGCGAACCCGCCACCAACGCGCCGTGGGGACGCATGTACCCCATCAGACGGCGCATCAGGCGTCCATCGTATGCCTTGCCGAGAACTTCCTCTTCCACTTCTTCCCAGTTTAACGGATGGACATGAGGCGACCGGATTGTTATGCCGTGGGGTGCTACGCCGCGGGTGCGCGGCAAAGGTTCCGGCCACGACCCGGCAAAAATAAACCAAAGGTTTTGCAACACCGGCTTGGTCGGACAGCGTATTAGCTACTATGGGATCCGCCTTCCGCAACCTCCGGCACGTCGTCCGCTCGCTGATGAGCGATAAGGGGTTCACCATCACGGTGGTGCTGACCATTGCGGTTTGTATCGCCGTGAACACTGCCACTTTCGCCGTGGTGAACTCGGTGTTGCTGCGGCCGCTGCCGGTTCCGGACGCTGGCTCCATCCTATTGATGGCGAATCGTTATCCGAAGGCGGGCGCCGATTTCGGCTACAACAGCGCCTCGGGCGACTACTACGACCGCCTTCGCGACGTCCACGTTTTCTCGGACCAGGCGCTATTCCGGACCAGCGGCCAAACACTCCAGATGCAGGCCACACCGGAACGCATCACCGGCATGCTGGCGACGCCCTCCCTGTTCCGGCTGCTGCGCGTATCACCGGCCTGCGGCCGCGCCTTTTCCGATGCCGAGGGCGAGCCGGGCGCCAACCATAAGGCCATTCTGAGCGACGGCTTAAGCCGGCAGCTTTTCGGAAGCCCGGAAGCGGCACTCGGCCGCGATGTCCGCATCGGCGGGCAGCCATTCGCTGTGGTGGGTGTAATGCCGGCCGGCTTCAACTTCATCGATCCCGATGTCCGCCTCTGGCTGCCTGCGGCGTTCACGCCGGAACAGCGGGAGGTGCGCCACTCCAATAATTGGCAGAGCATCGGGCGGCTCAAGCCGGGCGCGACTCTCCAACAGGCGCAGTCCCAGGTCGACGCGCTGAACCGCGCCAACCTCGACCGGTTTCCGAGTTTCAAAGAACTCCTGATCAACGCGGGTTTCCATACCGTGGTGGTGCCGCTGGAGGACATGCTGGTAAAGGAGGTCCGGGGATCTCTCTACCTGCTCTGGGGAGGAGCGGCGTTCGTGCTGCTGATCGGCGTGGTGAATGTCGCGAACCTGGTGCTGGCGCGAACCACCGTGCGGCGCAAGGAGTTCGCCACTCGCCTGGCACTGGGCGCCGGGGCGGGACGTCTGATACGCCAGTTGGTGACGGAGAGTATCCTGGTGGCCCTGGCCGGTGGTGTGGCGGGGGCCGCGCTCGGCACGGGATTGTTGGGCGCTCTGCTACACGGCGGGATCGAGACGCTGCCACGCGCGAGCGAGGTCCGCGTGGACGCGATGGTGGTGCTGGCGATGCTGGCGACGGCGGCGCTGGTCGGGATTGTCATCGGGCTGATCCCTTCGATCCAGGTGATACGGGCGCGGGTCAACGACGTGCTCCGCGAAGAGAACCGCTCGGGAACCGGCGGCCGCCGGGCGCGCCGCGTCCGGCAGGTGCTGGTAGTGGCCCAGGTCGGGTTGGCTTTCGTGCTGCTGGCCGCCGCTGGATTGGTCCTGGCGAGCTTCCGCCAATTGCTCCACGTCGACCCCGGATTCGATGTTAAGGGCGTGGTCACGGCTTCCACCAGCGTGCCCCAGTCGCTATATCCCAAAGGCGCCGACGCCAGTACGCTGATGGACCGTGCGCTCGATTCTGTCCGCGCCATTCCCGGTGTGACGGCGGCCGGTGCGACCACCACCATCCCCTGGGGTGGCGACCATAGCGACAGCGTGATCCTGGTCGAAGGCTATGTCATGAAACCGGGAGAATCGGTGATTTCGCCCGAACAGGTGACAGTTACGCCGGGCTACTTCGAGGCCATGCATATCGCGATGGTGGCCGGGCGGCCGTTCGATATGCGCGATCGCGAATCCGCCCCCGGAGCCATTATCGTGGACGAGCCGCTGGCGCACCACTTCTGGCCGGGTCGCAACCCCATCGGCCGGCGCATGTATCTTCCGCAGGACATCCACAATCTCCTGAAAACGGATGAGCACACGCACTGGATGACCGTGGTGGGAGTCGCCCGCCCCGTCCACACCGCGGATGTGGAAGGCAACGGCAATCCTGTGGGTGCTTATTATCTGCCCTACGCGCAGAACATCCAAAGGGGGTACTGGCTGGCGATTAAGACCTCCGGCGGCACCGGGCCGATCCTGCGTACCGTGCGCGCCCGCTTCGCAACTATCGCGCCAAGCCTGGCATTGTTCGATGTGCGCACCATGGAGGAGCGCGGCGACCTGGCGCTTTCGTCGCGGCGGGCCTCTCTGACTCTGGCCATGTTCTTCGGCTGCCTGGCTCTGTTCCTCTCGGGCGTAGGCATCTACGGGGTGTTGGCGTACCTGGTGACGCAGCGCCAGCGCGAGATCGGCATCCGCGCCGCGCTAGGATGCACCGCGAGGGGCGTGGTGAATCTGGTGGTCGGCGAAGCGCTGTGGCTGGTGGCGGCCGGCTTGTTGCTCGGTGCGGCAGGTTCGGTAGCGCTACGCTCGGTGATTGCCGGCCAACTCTACGGTGTCAAACCGCTCGATCCGGTGGTGATGTCGGCGGTGATCCTGACTCTGGCGGTGGTGGGCCTGGCGGCGTGCGTGCTGCCGGCTCGCCGGGCTATACGCGTGGACCCGGTGACGGTGCTGCGGGAGCAGTAAGGTCTGAGAGGCCTGCGCAGCACCACTGCGGGAGCGCACGTCCGGCTACAATAGGGTCTTTCGCCGCGTTGCGAATATGTCTGCCGTCAATCGAATCCCCGTTCCTTTGCTCCGCACTCCCTTGGTCCCGGTCCGACTGGATCCCTCCGATCCCGCCATCTGGGCCAAGCTCGAGTTCCTGCAGCCAAGCGGATCCACCAAGGACCGCATCGCCGCCTTCATCCTCGATCGTGCCCTGGCCGAGAATCGCCTCGCTCCCGGCAGCCTCGTCATCGAAGCCTCCAGCGGTTCCACCAGCATTGCCTTGGCCATGGCCTGCGCGCAGCGCGGGCTGCGCTTCCTGGCGGTGATGCCCGAAAGCGTCAGTAACGAGAGGCTGCTCATGATCCGCGGCTTTGGCGGCCAGGTGGAACTCACCGCCGGGGCGGCCGGCGTGGCCGGTTCGATTGCGCGCACCGAGGAACTGGCCCGCGAGTCGGGCGGCTTTCTGCCGCGCCAGTTCTCGAACCCCGACAACGCGCGCGCCCACGAGCTCGGCTCGGCGCGCGAAATTCTGGAAGAGATTCCCGGCGGCCGCGTCGACGTGGTGGTGAGCGGCGTCGGAACCGGAGGCACTCTGGTGGGGCTTTACCAGGGCTTGCGGCCGGCCAATCCCAACCTCCGCGCCGTACTCGCTCGGCCCGTCGAAATCTCCGAAGCGGTCGATCAGGAATGCTGCAGCTTTAGCTCCCAAATACCGGGGGTGGTGGACGGAGTTTCCCGCATTTTTCGAGCCCAGGCTTTTGAACGTCTCCAGACCGTCGAAGTGCGCCAGGAAGAGGCGCTTCTGGCCGCCCGCCGCCTCATCCGCCTGGGCTTCCCGGTGGGGCCCAGTTCCGGGTTGAACTACGTCGCCGCGGTACGCGCGGCCAAAGCCGTGGAACCCGGAGCGCGCGTAGTCACCGTATTCCCGGACCGCATGGAACGGTATTTCACTACCCGTCTTTTCGACCATTGCCGTTAGTTAAGGCTATGGGGCTGCTATGATGCAGAAAGACTCATGACCCCTGAGCCCGCTCTCTCGCCCAGAATTCCCTGGGCATCGCTCACCTGGTTCACTGCGCTGGTGCTGGCATGTTATGCGCCGGTCATAGTGCCCCTGGTGCGTCAATGGGCTTGGGACGACGACATGGGGCACGGCTTTTTCGTCCCCGTTGTTGCCGCCTACATCGCCTGGCAGCGGCGCCACGAATTACTGGCTATGACCCCGAAACCGAATTGGTGGGGCCTGCTGGTAGTCGGTTGGGGCGGTTTGCAGGTATTCATCGCTACCCTGGGCGTGGAGCTCTTCACCGCCCGCACGGCAGTGGTGATCACGATCATTGGCCTGATCTGGCTCCTGTGTGGTACCGAGATTCTACGCAGACTGGCCTTTCCGCTCTTCCTGCTGTTCTTCATGGTGCCGATTCCCGCCGTCATTTACACCCAGATCACGTTTCCCCTGCAGATTTTCGCCAGCCGCCTGGCCGATTTTGCCTTGACCGTACTGGGTATACCGGTTCTACGCGAAGGCAACATTCTGGAGCTGCCCAGCGGCCCACTGTCGGTCGTGGAGGCTTGCAGCGGCATTCGCTCCCTGCTTTCCCTGACCTTCCTCTCGCTGGTATACGGCTACCTGTTCGAGAAACAAACCTGGCGGCGCGTGGTGATTTTCCTGGCGACCATCCCCGTAGCCCTGATCGCCAACGGCGGCCGCGTCACCCTGACCGGCGTTCTTTCTCAGATCAGTCCAGACCTGGCCCACGGCTTCTTTCACGAGTCCACCGGCATGGTCACGTTCTTCGCGGCGGCGGTGATGCTGTTCGTGGTGCATCAAGCCTTGCTGCTGCCCTCCCGCATCGCCGCCCGGCGCAAGGCCAAAGCCGGCAGCGCCGTCAAGCCGGCTGACCACTGAAAACTGACCGCTGTTTATCGGTACTTTCCCGCGAGGCCGTTCCAGCGCACTTTGAGTGGATCGGCGAAGGCCGCGACGCCGCGCCACATGCTCACCGTGGTGCCTTCCACGTTGTTCCATCGCACCGGAACTTCCAGCACCCGATACCCCAGCCGGGCGGCGATGAAGAGCACTTCCACGTCGAAACCGAAGCCGTCCAGCAACTGGCGGCGAAAAATCTCGCGCGCCGCTTTCGCCTGGAACAGCTTGAAGCCGCACTGCGTGTCGTGAAACCGCAAACCGGTCGCGATACGCATCAGCAGATTGAACACCCGCCCAATGTTTTCGCGAAACGCCGCCTGGTGCACGCCGATCAGCGACCGGTCGATGGCGCGCGACCCGATCGCCCCTTCCGCGACCTCGCCATCCGCCGCGTCCCAAAGCTTCTCCAGCTCTTCGATGGGCGCCGAGAGATCGGCGTCGGAAACCAGCAGCCACTCGCCCTTGGCCTCCATGACGCCATGGCGCACCGAGTAGCCTTTGCCGCGATTGCCCGGGTTTTCCAGCACGCGCACCCCGGCCGCGCGCGCCGCGTCCGCCGTCCCGTCCCGCGAGCCGTCGTTGACCACCACGATCTCCGCGTACTCCCACGCGGTGGCGCTCAGGTACCGGTTCACCGTGTCCAAAGTGCCCGGCAATCGCTTCTCTTCGTTGTAGGCGGGAATGATAATGGAAATAGAGCGTCGCAAGCGAAGCCTTATAATAGCTAAGTTCCCCGGAAGGATATCGCCGAACCGCGAATCCTGAGAAGGAATGAAGAAATATAGCCACCGATGAACACAGAGAAACACAGATGAAGACCGCTAAAGACCCTTAAGAATTTATCTGCGTTTCTCTGTGTTCATCTGTGGCTGGAGTTGAATTTCTTAGGAGATTTTATTTGTCGCTGGAAGACGATTTACTGAAACAGCGGGCGGCGCGTACGCGCGAGATCGAAGCCCTGGGCTACCGGCCCTACGGCAAGCGCTTCGATGCCACCCACGGCATTCCGGACATTCTGCGCGAGTACGGCCCCAGGACCGCCGATGAGCTGGCCGCGCGCGTCGAGGTGCGGATTGCCGGCCGCATGATGACGATCCGCCACATGGGAAAGGCCGGGTTCGCGCACCTGCAGCAGAACGGAGAAAGGCTGCAAATTTATGTCCGCAAGGATGCCGTCGCCGATCGCGATTTCCGGCTCTTCAAGATGCTCGACCTCGGCGACATCGTCGGCGTCGAAGGCTACCTGTTCCGCACCCGCACCGGCGAGCTCAGCGTCCACGTCGAAAAGATCGAATTCCTGTCCAAGACCTTGCTCTCCATGCCCGAAAAGTGGCACGGCCTGGAGGACGTGGAGATTCGCTATCGCCAACGCTATCTGGATCTGATCGCCAATTCCGCCGTGCGCGACGTCTTCGTTCGGCGCGCGCGCATTATCTCCTCGCTGCGGCGGCAACTGGAATCGCGCGGCTTCATCGAAGTGGAAACCCCCATGATGCAGCCGCTGTACGGCGGCGCGGCGGCGCGGCCCTTCGTCACCCATCACAACACCCTCGATATCGATCTCTATCTCCGCATCGCGCCGGAGTTGTATCTGAAGCGGCTGGTGGTGGGCGGCCTGGAGCGGGTCTACGAGATCAACCGCAATTTCCGCAACGAAGGCCTTTCTACCCACCACAACCCCGAATTCACCATGCTGGAGTTCTATCAGGCCTACACCGACTATCGCGGCCTGATGGATTTTTCCGCCGAGCTATTGCGACAGGTCGCGCTCGACGCCAACGGAACTACCGTCGCCGAATTCGAAGAACACAAGATCGACTTCGACTCTGTGCGGCGCCTGAGTATGCGGGAAGCCGTGGTCGAATTCTGGCAAGGCGCGGACCAGCCGTCCATGGACAACGTGACCGATCCCGAATGGCTCCGCCGGCATTCCGAAAAAGCCACCGCCGGCGAAGCCCTGGCCGACCTGTTCGAGAGGCATGGAGAAGAGAAACTGATTCAGCCCACCATTATTTACGACTATCCGGTGGAGACCTCGCCTCTGTCGAAGAACAAGCCCGACGATCCGGCTTTCGTGGAGCGCTTCGAAATCTACGCCGGCGGCATGGAAATCGGCAACGCCTACACCGAGCTGAACGACCCCCAGGAGCAGCGCCGCCGCTTCGAAATGCAAATCGGCATGCGCGAGCGCGGCGACGAAGAAGCCCACCGGATGGATGAGGATTACGTACGCGCGCTCTCCTACGGCATGCCGCCCACCGGCGGCGAAGGCATCGGCATCGACCGGCTGACCATGATCCTCACCAACTCGCGCTCTATCCGCGACGTGATCCTGTTCCCCCTGCTGCGTCCCGAAGGCCCCATCGACCTGGTGCAGGCGCTGCGGGAACTGGATGGGGGAAAATGAGCAGGTCGGAATCTGCGCCTGTCACTCACAGGCTAGGTGGCAGCCTGGCAGCAGATGGTGGCACAGACTTTAGTCTGTGGGGCAGGTCAGGCTAACCCCCATGCCCCTTCCCCTCCTCGATCGTTTCGAGTTCATCGTAGCCGGCCGCTACCTGCGCGCCCGCCGCAAGGAAGCGGTCATCGGCATCATCACCGCCATCTCCGTGCTGGGCGTGGCGGCCGGAGTGATGGCCCTGGTGATCGCTATTGCCGTCACCTCCGGCTTCCGTTCCACCCTGGAGCGCAACCTTCTCGGCGCCATGGCCCATATCAACGTAATGGAAAAGGAGCCGCTCTACGGCATCGAAAACTGGCGCGACATGGTGGCGCGCATCCGCAAGCTTCCCCACGTCACCGCGGTTTCCCCGGCCCTCTATACCAAAGTGTTTCTCACCGGCGGCCCTCAAGGCGCCGGCGCGCTGCTGAAAGGCGTCGACGTCGATTCCGAAATCGGCATCAGCCCCATGCTGGTCAAACTGAAGAAGGGCTCGGTGGACCGGTTGCGCGACCCCGACGCCAACCCTCCCGGCATCGTCATCGGCGCGCGCATGGCCGAGGATTCCGGCATGCTCGCCGGCGCCAACATCAAAGCCGTCAGCCCGGAAGGGGAGCTGACGCCGCTCGGTCCGGAACCCGCTGTCCGCCGTTTCAAAGTGGTCGGTGTCTTTGAAACCGGCTTCTACGATATCGACGAGCTCTGGGCGTTCACCAGCCTCCGCGCG
>JBKQIF010000193.1:0-39257 GCA_052148435.1 Bryobacteraceae bacterium | reverse complement strand
GGCCAGCACGATTCGGCAGCGCAGGGCGACTTGTTGAGGGGTGCCGTGGGCCGACGTCCATTGCTGGATCTGCTCCCGTTCGGCAACTGAAAGACCGCTGGACAACGCCATGTCCCAGCATAAGCCTAAAGGGAGGTGGCTGTCCAGTTATTTGTCGGACACTACACTAGCGTCATCGTGGATCAGGTGTGGCGAGGGCGCCCGGTTTTCGTTCGAGTCTCTTTGCGCAACCCGACTAACAATATCGACAGCAGCCCTACCGCTGCGATCGGGAGCGTAGCCGGCTCGGGTGTCGCCACGGCAGCGATGGAACCGAATAGGCCGCCCGTCTGATTATTCACCCCGGCGGTGAAATACAGAGACGTGGAGCTGAAGCCGGTGCCGCCATTGCCGAAATCGAGCGCCCAAAGATACTGGTTCACAATGGGAGCGCCGCTCGCGTTGGTAAGCGTGCCCAGGAAAGCGCCGGTGGTGGGATTGAAGGCGTTGATTTCGCCGTTGCCGAAATTTCCGATGAGCAGATCGCCCGAAAACGTTCCGAAACCTGTGGCCGGAGCGAGCGTGATTCCCCAAGGCGCGTCCAGCGCGCCGCCGCTGGTCAGGCGCGTGATGAAATTTCCGGAGCTATCGAATTCGTCGACGTAGCCAGTGCTCCCGGCTATCGGTATGCCGGTCGGGCCCAGTTCGGCATACTCGACGTAGAGAGTGCCGCCGATGTTCTGGATGTTGAAGGGCACATAACCCGCAATCGCGTTGGGATCCACGAAATCTCCACTGAGAGTGACTTTGTTGAAATTCGAATCGTACACGTCGATGCTGCCCGTGCCGGCCGAATTCGCAGCATACAGGTAGTACGACGTGCTGGCGTTGTCCAGCGCCAGGCCGGTATAAACAGCGCCCGCAGTGGTGGCTTCGACCGCGGCGGTCGTTCCGGCGTTCCAGGCGTCGATGGTTCCCGACAAGGTATCGAAGATGAACTTGGCCGAGGTTCCGCTCACCGGGAAGGACCCCGTCGGCGCGCTGTTAAATACCTGGCCCGTTGGTCCCGTCGGAGGAGTGCTCCCACTGGGAATGCTCACCACCAGCGGGATGGCTACGCCCGCACCGCTGTACAGAGTTGCGACTCCGGTACCCTGATCCGAAACCCAGAACGGGCTGGTTGCACTGAACGCCAGGCCCCACGGATTTATCAGGTTGGGGTCCGTGTTGGCGGCCGGCACGGCACCATTCGAAACGAGGTTGCTTTGTACGTAAATGAACCCAGCCCAGGCTGGTTGTGAAAGAAAAGCGATAGCGGATCCAGCGAAGAGAACCGCTGCTGCAATGCGACTGAATCTAGTGGGCATACGTCCCCCCTTCCTTTGGAGAGTATATGGCGAAGTCCACTGCGTCGGAAAGGGTGCGCCGGCCGTGGTTCGTATGGAATAGTCCTTCGGCCTTCAGCGGCTTTGGCGAGGGCTTAAGCCGCGCACCCTGCGGAGAGACAATCGGGGGGCGTGATAGGTTGCCTGGTTGCACTTCTCGCGCTGGCCCTGTCCGCCATCGCCCTGCCGCCCCTCCGGTCGCGCGGTGATCCGCACCGGCACCATTCTGGACGGGCGCGGCGCCGTTTTGAAGGACCTCGAGCAGGAGAAGATGCCTTCGTTCGCTGGCATCGCGTGCATCGCGACACAAATCGAAGCCTTGCGATACGCTCGATGATAGTCGGCGAACAAAAGGAGAAACCGGGGCGCGTTATGCCGCTCCCTGCGAGTTGCGCGGGGAATCATCCGCGCGCGAAGGCCGCTCCGACGCTTCCGCTCGCGGGTTCGCTCCTCGACGTTCCAGTTGCGGTGCCGACTTCCGGTGAGTAATCCGCGCCCGCATTCGGCGCACGCTTCCCACATCGCCGTTTGGGACCCATGAACGGGCCAGGACACGCCTTGATGAATGCTCCCGGATAGCCGAACTACCAGTGGGATAAACTGGCGGAGTGCGGCTGCGTTCACCCGATCCGGAGTACCTAAAACTCCTCCTGCCTGACGCCGCGGCGTTTATCTGGGCCACGGGGCGACGGGAAGCACCCAAACCACGGATTTGCGGCAAGCACGGGAGGGCTCCGGCAGGCAGAGCACTGACCGATATCGCGCGTTGACGCCGTCAACCCATACGAAAAGCCCCGAAAATCCACCTCGTAGATCTCATTGAGGATCGTCACCACCGCCTGTTGAACAATCTTGTCCTCCAGCGCGGCGATGCCCAACGGACGCTGCCGCCCGTCGGCTTTCGGTATATATACTCTTCGCGAGGGCTGTGCCCGGTACGCTCCCCGGTGTACCCGGCCGTGTAGATCCTTGAGGCGATCTTCCAGACCGTCCGCATACTCGCTCCATCTCACGCCGTCCACTCCCGGCGCCGCGTTCCGCTTCAGGGCGTAGTAGCTTTGCCGTAGTAAGTCGATCGTTACATGGTGCAGTAGGGCCGTGAACCGCTCCTGCTTCTTCTCCCGCGCCACCTGGCGCACGCCGCCCAACCCTTGTGACACTCGTTCCCCGCTCCGTGTCGGGCTCGTGCCAGGTTGTGCGTCGTTCTCCTTGGTCTGCGCCCTTCCCTCCACAACCTCCGCTGAGTAGACTACCTCTTTGTTCGATTGCTTCACGGGTACTACGGCGCAGTCCGACCCCTCCCTGGCGTACGTGTCCGGCTTGTGGTTATTGGCCTTCCCGGACCGGCCTGCTTGCGCAGGCGCCAAAGAGGTCTCCCGGTTCTCGTGCATATTGTTTCTCGGCGTGCCTGGGGTCTTCGACTACGCCGGACTCAGCCACGGCTCGCGATGTAGCGCCATGTGCCGATGTAGCCTTCCCGCTGACAGAAAAGGGTCGGCGTCCGGTCGTTAGTTTTCGGAGCTCAATACCCAGCCCACCGGTGCCTCTATCTACGCTTCGCCTGGCGCCTCGCGGCGACCGGCGCAAGACTCGAGGTCAGGATGGAGTCGCTTCCCCTTTCCTGTAGGGCTCTTTCATCCCCTACAACATGCCGGTTTATCCCGGCGCTCTCTGTCCACGACTGCCACCATTGCGCGCCACCACGAGGCCACCTGAGAACCGTGTATGAACCCTGTCCCAATGGAGACTACCTCTGGCGTCCCAGTCCGAAATGCGTTCTAATGAAACCGCCGGTAAGCGGCTCCTGAACACCGAGGCGGCGGCCCGCTACCTCGGACTGGCACTGGACACGGTCTACAAGAAGGCTCGATTGCGGGATCTTCCCTCGGTAAAGGTCGGTAGGGCGTTGCGGTTTGATGTCAAGGCGTTAGATCGCTACATCGAGCAGCACACGTTCAAGACTATTGATCAAGGAGATTCGCATGTCAATTCACAGGGTACGCGATGGAATCTGGAAGGCCCGTTGGAGAGAAGGAGGTCGTAATCGAAGCACGCGGGTGCATGGGTCGCATGAGCTCGCAAAGAAGATCGAGCGCAAAAAGTCGGCCCCAGATGAAAATCGGCACCTGGATGTCAAGCGGGAGGTGAATTTCCGAATGTCGACACTGATTGATCGCTACCGACAGGAGTACGTCAGCAGGAAGAAATCTGCGGGCCGGGAGCGGAGTGTGCTTGAGGGCATTCGGAACGAGTTGGGGACCATGTTCGTTCGTGAGGTAGATGGCGGCGCTGTGGACCGCTGGTATCAGGGTCTGACGGCCAAGCTTGGTCTTTCTGCCGGTACGGCAGTGAGGCACTTCAACGTCATGCACCACGTGATGGAGAAGGCGGCCACGATCTGGGCGCCAGAAACCGGCATTGATCGAAATCCGGCGGATCTGGTCGAAGTGAAGCGGCCGGATGATCAGCGGGAGCGATACTTGTCCGCTGATGAAATGATGAGCCTGAAAACGGCGCTAGACGGCAAGATGAATCGCCAGCGCAGGGGAATCAACCAGACATTTTACCGGCTGCGGCTGCTGGTTCTGATTGCTCTCACCACGGGTATGAGGGTCGCGGAAATTTTGGCTCTGAAGTGGGGCGACGTTCTCTACCGTGAGGAGTTGATCGCCGTGCGCGCAAAGCTCAAAGGGGGCAAGGTACGGTACGTGCCGATGCCTGCCGAACTCGTCGCGGAGATCAAACGCTTCCCCGCCGTGATGGGAGAGGATCGCATTTTTCCGCCGAAGCGCGGCGCAACGGGTGAACGCCAGCGCGTGGAAGGAAGCTTTGAAACCGTGCTCGATATAGCCGGCATTCGGGAGTTCCGTTTTCACGACCTGCGGCACACGATGGCGTCCTGGTACATGATGAACGGCGGCGACCTCTACGAACTCGCCAAAATTCTCGGCCACTCGAACATCAAGATGACCGAGCGATACGCAAAACTGGCGAAGGACCATATCGCCAGAACGGGCAACACCGCTCGGGAGATTTGGAAGCTGATGGAAGGAGAAGCGGGGAACAGGAAGGTACAGACGGGATCTTGATGTTCCCGTATTGTTCCCCAGGGCAATAAATGAATGTTTCTGGCTACTACTAAGCCGTTTAGAATGTGGTGTCCAGGGACGGAATCGAACCGCCGACGCCAGCCTTTTCAGGGCTGCTCTCCACGATGAGTCCTAGCAACGCCCAAGCCGCAGAAATGCCGTCGTCGCCCGAGGGAACATGAAGCCGGATTCGAGAAGGTGGCTATGAGCTCGAGGACTGATACAGGCAGGGGCGATCAACTGCCTCAGGCGCTACTTCATGAGCGGGTGGGCCAGAATCTGGTCGACGGCGATGGACGGGTCGTCGCTTTCCACTTGTAGGTGGATCTCAGCTAAGCGATAGACATCCCGGCGGGCCTGGTAGAGAGCGGCAAATTGCTCGGGGTCGCGGGCAAGAGGGCGGTGAGTGGCTTGGCGGACACGCCGTTCGACGATGGGAAGGGGACAATCGAGCCAGATGGTGACACCGTTCTGGAGCAGCAGGTCGCGATTGGCGCGTGCCACGAAGGCGCCGCCGCCGAGGGCCATGACGGCGGGCCGGCCGCTCTCGACGGCACGCACGTGACGCTCCAGCGCGGCGGCTTCGATGCGGCGGAATTCGGTTTCGCCGCAGGTGGCGAATATGTCGGCGATGGCGGTGCGCTCGCGGGCTTCGATTTCCTCGTCGAGATCGAAGAAGGGCCAGCCGATCCGGGCGGCGAGCATGCGGCCGACGGTGGACTTGCCGCTGCCCATGAAGCCGACGAGGTAGATGCCGGGAGTGCGCTTGAGGCGAAGGTTCATGAGGCGCCACGCATTCGCGCCATGCGGCCGTGGACCAGAGCCGGCGCCAGGCGCGCGGCCAGAACCAGCAGCCAACCCGAACGCGGCGTGACCACGGTGCGGGCATCGCGCTCGACCGCGCGGCGAACGGCACGGGCGCATTCGGCGGCGCTGATGGCGAAGCGGCGGGCGCGCACCACCGCGGCGGGAGGCCCGCCGGCCAGCGCGTGCCGCTGAAAGCCGGTGACCACATAACCGGGGCAGACCAGCAGCGTGCCCACGCCGTCGCGCGCCAACTCCATGCGCAAGCCGTCGGTCCAACCAGCCACGGCGTATTTCGAAGCGCAGTAGAGGGTCATCCAGGGCAAAGTGACCTTACCGCCGATGGAGCCGACGTTGACGATCGTGCCGGAGCGGCGGGCGCGCATTTGCGGCGCGACTAACTGCGTCAGGGCCAGCGGCGCGAAGAAATTGAGCTCCATCATGCGGCGGGTTTCTTCGAGCGGAGCGGCAAAAGACGGGCCGTAGGCGCCTACGCCGGCGTTGTTTATCAGAATGTCGATATGGCCGAAGCGTTCGATGGCGCGATCGACCGCCTGGTGGCGCGCGTCGTCCTGGGTGAGGTCGCCGGGCAGCAGCAGCGCGCCGCCCGGGTCGTTCCGTGCCAGGCCGTCGGCGGAGCGGGCCGCCAGCGCCAGCCGGGCTCCGGCGCGCGCGAACTCGGCGGCGCAGGCTGCGCCAATGCCGCCCGAAGCCCCGGTGATGAGCACCACTTTACCTTCAATCCGCATGACAGATCGGGCTCAGCCGCCTGGAAAGCGCCGGTCGAGGTAGGTTGCCGGCGGCTTGGGCAACTTCACGGATTCGGATACTCTCCCCGGCGGACGGAGCATTGCGCGGTATCGTACACATTGTCGGGTCTGGCTTGAAACGCCATAATGGTATCATGGCCGCCGCGCTCATCCCGCTGTTTCCGCTGGAAGTGGTGGTCTTTCCCCGGACCGCCCTGCCGCTGCACATTTTCGAAGAACGCTACAAGAAGATGGTGACGGAGGCGATCGCCGACACCTCCGAGTTCGGGGTGGTGCTGGCGAAGGCCAACGGAATTGTGAATGCGGGTTGCGCGGTTACCATCGAGAAACTGGTGCACACCTACGCGGACGGCAGAATGGACATTCTGACGCGCGGTAGCCGCCGTTTCGAAGTGGGCGCCATCGACCAGGAACTGGAGGTTTTGCGGGCCGAGGTGCATTACTTCGACGACGACGATTTCACCCCCGTGCCCGCCGAACTGCGGCAACAGGCCATCGCATACTTTGAAGAAATGTGCAAACTGGAATCGCCGCGCGGCCGGGGCGACGCGAACCTGAGCGATCCGCAGATCAGCTTTCAACTGGCGCAGAACCTGCCCGACCTGGACTTTTTGCACAGTCTGCTGCGGCAACGTTCCGAAACCGGCCGTCTCAGAGAACTGAACCAATACTTGTCACGCTACGTTCCACGGCAGCAACGCATCGAAAAGGTCAAAAGCATAGCGCCGACCAACGGCTTTGCCGGAAAGCACCCAGGGCCCTGACACATGCCGCCGCGCAACCGTTCGGTTAGCCAGAGCACGTCTTCGTTCGCGCTTTCGGCCGGTTTGCACAGCGCCGTGCTGACCTGGCTGATGCTGGCGAGCCATGGCCTGGACGGCGAAAAGCCCCGGTCGCCGTACGACGAGGAGATTCGCCCCCATGAAACTCATCTGGTGTGGTACAGCCTGCGGAATCGGCTGCCGAACGTGAAGCCAGCGGTGAAGAGGGCGCACGCGCTGCCGCCGCGCGCGGCGAGGCGATTCGATCAGCAAATCGTGGCGGGGCCGAAGGAAAGGGCCGGAGCGCCGCAATTGATCCGCGCACCGGAGCCCGAGGTTACGCTACCGAAGCCGCTGCCGCTTCCCAACCTGCTGGCGATCCCTCAGTTGCCGCCCAGGCCGGTGAAGCCCTTTGCGCCTCCGCCCGAGCGGATCGCGCGGCGTGGCGCGCCGGCACTGCCGGAAGCTCCCAAGCTGGATTTCAGGCCGCGCATCGGAGCATTGGCAATGCGGTTGGACCCTAACCGCCCGAAGCCGTTGTCCTTTGTCGCGCCCGCGATGCGAGAAAAGCCGCGAGAAAAGCTTACGCCTGCGCTGGAGCTGCCGGAAGCTCCGGCCCTTGCCGCGCCCCCGCCTGCCACCGAAATGCCGCGCCTGCCCAAAAGATTTCGGGCACCGCCGGAGCGGGCCAAGAAAACCGATCCGGTGGTCAGCTTGGCAGAGGAAACGCCGGAGCCTGCCACGGTTCGGGCCGCACCGCAGGCCGAACTGGTCATCGCCGGCTTGAATCCGGCGCGGTTGTTGGATATTCCCAAGCTGCCGGGCGCGCACGATGCGGGCTTTTCGGCTGGCCCTCGCGCTCGGCCGGAGGGTGCGGCGGCCGCGCCCAACGATGCCAAGGTAGTAGTGCCGGATCTTTCCGCGTATGGTGGCGGGCGCGATTCCGAGCCTACCCTGGTGGCCGGACTGGGGCCCAATCCGCGGAAAGCCCTGCTGGACGCTTTGCGGCCGGGCGGCTCTATCGCGGGCATGACCCAGACCGGCGGCCAGGTGCATGCCGCCCGCGTGGCCGGCGTTCCGGACGCCCGCCTGGCCGGACGAGCGGCTTATAGTATGGCGATTCAAATGCCAAATTTGACCAGCTACTCGGGAAGCTGGCTGGTTTGGTTCGCCGAACGGGAACCGCGCACACCGGAAATTATTCGCCCGCCGGAGCCGTTGCGCCTGGTGGACCCGAAATACGTGCGGACCGCGGCCGAAGAACGGGTTGAAGGAACCGTGCGCCTGTTCGGCGTAATCCGCAAGGACGGCAGCGTGGATTCGGTGGAGTTGCTGCGGCGCCTGGACCCGCGCCTGGACGCGGCCGCCGCCGAAGCGCTGGCAAAATGGAAGTTCACTCCGGCGTTGCGGGGCGAGGTGCCGGTAGAGGTCGACGCGGTTTTCGAAGTGCCCTTTCACCTGACCCCCAGGACAGCCCAATGACGCGCCAGTTCCTGATTATCGATGCCGACGACACACTTTGGGAAAACAACATTTACTTCGAAAAAGCCTTCGAGGAGTTCTGCCAGTTTCTGGATCATTCCTCGATGCCACCGCAGGAAATCCGCGACGTTCTGGATACCATCGAGTTGGCCAACGCCCGCACCCACGGATACGGCTCGCTGAACTTCGGGCGCAATCTCGGCGAATGCTACCGGCGGCTGGTGGAGCGCGAGGTGAAGGAAAAAGACCTCACCACCGTGATGGCTTTCGCCGAGCGGATACTGGAATGCCCCATGCAAGTGATCGAAGGCGTACCGGAGACGCTCGCGTACCTTTGCGAGCGGCACGAACTGACGCTGTTTACTAAGGGACACCCCGAAGAGCAGACGTTGAAGATCGACCGCAGCGGCCTGGGAGGCTATTTTCATTACACTCAGGTGGTGAAGGAGAAAGACGCGGCCGCATATCGCCGGCTGGTGGAAGAACGCCGGATGGATCCGTCGCTGACGTGGATGATCGGCAACAGCCCGAAGTCCGACGTCAATGCCGCGCTGGAAGCGGGATTGAACGCGGTATTCGTGCCGCACGCGCGCACCTGGGTGCTGGAAAAACAGGATCTCCGGCCGGGCGCCGGAACCTTGATGGTGCTGGAGGAATTTGCCCGATTGCGCGACAGTTTTTGAGGAGCGGACAGGCTGGGTGGCATCAGGGTGGGAGCAGTCGGCGATCGGCGGCACGGGAGCGGCTGAGCGCCGATCGCTGAAAGCTTGCCGCCGATACGCGACCGAGTTTCCGAGGCCGTTCCCTAAATCCGGCTCATCGCCATTCTGTGGATCTTGACCAGTAACTCCACCTCGTGGCGCCGCAAGCCCAGGGCCGCAGCGATGCCTTCGGTGCTCTCTCCTCGTCTGTGCAGGCGCAGAACCTGCGTGCGCCTGGTGATATTCATGCCGGCCTTGGTGTTGTCGCCAGCGAAATCCGGCCGGCGTTCGAGTTCCCGGACTTCGCCCGCCAAAGCCTCTAGGCGGGCCTGAAGCTCCGCCATCGAAGCCCCCACCACGGCGTCCTTGGATCGCATCACCGTGTCGGCGGCCCGCAGCAGCGACTGGACCCGCAGCAGCAGGACGAGGCTCATTCCAATAGCGGCCAAGGCGAGGCCGACCAACAGGGCCGCAGGATAGAGCCAGACGTTCACGGTATCGCCCCCAGGCGGTCCTGGCGATCGGCAATTTTGTGAATCCTGACACCGTAGTTGCCGTCCACCACCACCACTTCGCCGCGCGCAATCAAGCGGTGGTTCACCAAAACATCCACCATGTCGTTGACGTCGCGGTTCAACTCCACGATCGAGCCGGTGGTCAGTTTCAGGACTTCTTTCATGGGCATCCAGGTTTTGCCGAAAGAGATGCTGACGGGCAACTCCACGTCCAGCAGAAGGTCCATGGTCCGAGAGTGCTGCGCAGCGTGAGCGGGGCCCCCGTGGACGGGGAGCGGAGACTCCGCCGGTGCTCTCCGAGCGGCCTGGGGCGGCGTGGCGGGCGGTGCGCCGACGAGATTCAGCAAACCGTCGCTCCAACCCAGCAGGAGCGGCGGCAAATTCTGGTTCGGCAACTGGACGGAAATCGCCGCCCAATCCCGCAACCCGGCCGGCGCGGCGCCTTCTTTCCCGTTGACGCACGAGACTTCCACACCGAGGGCCGAGCCGATCCCGCGCGCCATGACCGATAGGGACTGCCCCAGAATCTCGAAGAAAGTATTCTTGGACTCTCCCAGCTCAGCCGTCTCGATGCCCGCTACCTTAAGCGTCAGCGAGCCCAAATGTTCCCACACCGGCCGCGGCGCCATCAGCCAAACCGTCATTCCCGGAGGGCCGGACAGAGGTTGCTCCCACCACAGGAATTCCGCCTCCGCCTCGGAATCGGAAGCCGGCGGCTGAGCCGGGACCCATCGCACCTCGGGCAATTGGTCAGTCATGGACTCGATCACTTGAGCCAGACCGGCCGCCCATTCATCCAGCACTTTGCGGGCGGTTTCCGCCGTCTCCAGCCGCAAAGGCGTTCCCTGGTCGGCTGCGTTCACGCTGTTACCATCCCCTTCGACATCGGCCACTGCTGTGCGAGATGTCCCCGCAACCTCAAGATGGCCTGGGATTTCAATTGTGAGATGCGCGATTCGTGGAGGTGGACCACCTGGGCGATTTCGCGCAAGGTCAATTCCTCCTGATAGTACAAGCTCAGCACGACCCTTTCCATTTCGGGTATGGCGTCGATCCCCTGAGCCAGCAAGCGTTCCAGCTCCGAGCGTTCCAGAATCGTCGAAGGCAGGTCGCCGTTTTCACCCGACGCGAGGCGCAGCATGTCGTGCCCCATCTGGCTGCCCACCGATTCCAGGCTGGCCACGTTCAGGCCGCAGATCTCGACCAGCCATTGATGGTATTCCTCAAGCGGGATTTCGAGCTGGGCGGCGATCTCGTCCTCGGTCGGGGAGCGCTGCAGACGCTGCTCGGCGGTCGCGATCGCGGCTTCGATCTGTTTGGCTCGCTTGCGCTTTTGCCGGGGAGCCCAGTCCAGGCTTCGGAGGCTGTCGAGAATCGCGCCGCGAATTTTGTACTCCGCGTACGTTTTGAGCTTGACTTTGTGGCGGGGGTCGAAGTTGTCGATGGCTGAGATCAGACCCAGCACGCCGGTCGAGACTAAATCCTCCAGACTGACGTTTTCCGGCAGCCGCCCTTGAATCCGCCGCGCGATCAGCCGCACCTGAGGCAGGTTTTCCAGAATCAGCCGTTGCCGTTCTTCTTCGCTCATCGCGTTAGACACCTCATATCCGTGCATTGCGCTTCGCCATCGAGATTCGTCGTCAGGCCGCTGTGCGTGCGATTCCAGCAGGCGGCAGCAACATTTTTACCAGTCCGTCCAGCGTTACCGCCCGCAGATCCTCGGGAATACGCTGGCCATTTGAGAAGAAGGAAAGCGGCAAGCGGCTGCGCACCGCTTGGGCGTAGATCGGACCAAACGTCAAGGTCTCGTCGATCCTGGTAAACAAGAGGTGGCCGGGATGGAAGGGAGCGAATTTCTCCACCATCTGCGTCATTTCGGCAGCCTTGATGGAAGCCGCCAACACCAGGTGTGTGTCGATATCGCCGCGCGTCACCAGAAATCGCGCCAGCTCGCCGGCGCTCTCCAGATCCGCCGGCCCGAGGCCGGGCGTATCGATCAAGACCAAGTCTTTATTCCGGCTCTCTTCGATCGCCTGGGAAAGTGCGCGGACGGTCTCGGTAAGCTCAAAGCCCACACCGAGGATGGCCGCGTAGCTGCGCAACTGTTCCGCCGCGGCAACCCGATAATTATCCGTGGACAACAGTACCGCCGGCCGCCGGCAAGCCAGCCCGTAATTCACCGCCAATTTCACTAATGTGGTCGTCTTCCCGGACCCTGGCGGGCCCACCAGACAAACGATACGCGTTGTCGACTCGCCGCATCCGAGGGTTGGAGTCGCCGCGATCCGCGAAGCTAATTCGTCGGCCAAAGCCTGGTCGAAACGGATGGTAGTCTTGGCATGCTGCAGACGTCTTTCGGTTGCCTCCACGATTTCGGCCGCCAGCTCCGCGGGAACGTCCGCCAGGTTGAGAGATGCGTAGGCTTCGGAGGCGCCGGCCGAGGCTCCCAACCAATCCGTCCGTTGAAAAGCGGCCCGCGTCAAGGTGCGGCGCATGACCTCCAATTCCCGGCGCAACTCCGCGACCTCACCGGAAAGCTTCTCGCCAGGAGGCGAACCTGGCAGTGCACCGTCCGCGCCGGGGCCGTCCTCCGCGCTCAAATCGCCGGCAAATACCACCTCGTACTCACCCAGATGGCGATATTCAGTGGGCGCCTTACGGCTATTCACGAGCATGGCTTCCGAGCCCATTTCCCGGCGCGCGGTGGAGACGGCTTCTTCCACGGTGGCGCTGTAGTACGACTTAATCTTCATGGCATCACTTCCACGGCCCGGCCTAGCGTGCCGGCCCGGAAACTCTCAGAATCAATCGTCAGGACGGCGCATTTTCTGTAGATCCGCCGCATCAAGCAATCGTGCCGAGCGACTGGATCCTCACCCCGCCCGGTATCTCGTTGTGCGCCAGGAAGAAGAGGTTGGGGATGGTGGTTTCGGTGATCTGGCGCAAAAAGTAGCGGGCAGCCGAGGACGTGATCGCCGCCACGGGCGCGTCGGGCGCAGGCACCCGGGCAGCGACTCGATTCAGAATGTCGCGGGCCGCCTGGGGTGACAGAGTCAAGTGACTGGCTTGTTCGCCGTGCTCCACGTTGGACTCCACCATATGCTCGATGGCAGGATCGAGAAACCACGCCGGCAACTCGCCGCTGCGACTCAAATAGGGCTTGACCAGCGCGCGCCGGATCGCCTGGCGCACATACTCGGTCAACAGGACCGGATTGCGCACGGAAACAGACGCCTCTCCCAACGCCTCCAGAATCGACACGGCGTCGCGGATGGAAACTCGTTCCCGCAGCAGGTTTTGCAGCACCCGCTGCACGCTCGCCAATGGCAGCAATTTCGGCACCAGGTCCTCCACCACCTTGGGATGCTCGACGGCCACACGGTCCAGCAGGCGCTTGGCATCCTGGCGGGAAAACAATTCGTGGGCGAACCGCCGGATGAGTTCCGCCAGGTGCGTCCCTAAGACACTCACTCCGTCCACCACGGTATAGCCGGCCATGCGGGCTTTCTCGGCGCGCTCGGCGGGCACCCAGAGCGCCTGGATGCCAAAAGCGGGCTCCCGCGTCGGTTGGCCTTCGATCGTCGGCTCCGCCGGGCCCGAAGCGATGGCCAGTTCGCAATTCTGCGGCAGCTCATAGCGCGCCACTTCCACGCCCTTCACCGCGATCACGTACTCACGGCTGCGCAGCGAAAGATTGTCCATCACGCGCACGGGCGGCAGCAGGTATCCCAGATCGGTGGCCAATTGTTTACGAATTGCCGAGATGCGTCGCAGCAGAGGGGAATCCTGCGCACCTTCCACCAGACCCACCAAGCCCAGGCCTACCTCGACTGCGAGCGGATCGACCCGCAGCATGGCCTCCACATTTTCCTTGGCGGCCGGCTTGGTCTCCGGAGATGGCGCGGCGGCCTGCCGTTCCCGGCGGCGCAACCGCCATGCCACCGCCCCCGCTCCCCCTCCCAAGATCAGAAAGGGAAGCTTCGGCAGGCCCGGCATCGCCGCCAGCGCCAGCAGCACGCCCGCCGCCAGTAACAACGGCTGTGAATTGCCCAAGATCTGCCGCTGGAATTCCGCTCCCAGGCGGGCGTCGGAACTGGCGCGCGTGACGATCAGGCCGCCGGAAATCGAAATCATCAGCGCCGGAATCACCGTTACCAAGCCGTCCCCAATGGTCAACGTGGTGTAGGTCTGGAGGGCTTTGAGCAAATCCATGTCATGCTGCAAAACGCCGATCAGAAATCCGGCCACAATATTGATCCCGGTGATCAGTATGCTGGCCACCGCATCCCGCTGGGTGAAGCGCGATGCGCCATCCATGGCTCCATAAAATTCCGCTTCCGTGGAGAGCTGTTTGCGCCGCCGCTTGGCCTCGGACTCGTCGATCAGCCCGGCATTCAAGTCCGAGTCGATGGCCATCTGCTTGCCGGGGAGCGCATCCAAGGTGAAGCGTGCCGTGACTTCGGAAATGCGGACCGCGCCGTGGTTAATGACCACGTACTGGATAGCGATCAGGACCAGGAAGATCACCGCGCCAATGATATAGTTGCCTCCCACCACAAAACTGCCGAAGGCGCCGATCACCTCCCCGGCCGCCGTCGTCCCCGTGTTTCCGTTGAGCAGGATCAGGCGCGACGACGAAATGTTGAGGGCCAGCCGAAACAAGGTGAGCAATAACAAAGTGGTCGGAAAGGATGTGAACTCCACCGGCCGGATCAGGTAGAGGGAAACCATCAGCACCGTGATCGACATCAGAATGTCGGTTGCGATCAGCAGATCGAGCATCCAGCCCGGCAGCGGCGTGATCAGCGAGATCACGATGGCCAGCACAGCTAATGGCACCGCCATCTGGCCCAATGTCTCGAGAGGCAATTGAGCCATCCAGCGGTTGGCGGGCGAAGCAATGGTCTTGGCGGGTGTCATGCGCTTATCGTGGCGGTTTCCCGTTCATAAGTTTGAAAATGTAGGCCAGAATTTCGGCCACCGCGCGGTACAAGTGGGGCGGAATCTCCTGCCCGACTTCGACCGAGCCATAAAGCGCTTGAGCGAGCGGCGGATTCTCGACGATCGGCACCTGGTTTTCGATAGCCTTCTGCCGAATCCGCTGCGCCATGTAATTCTTCCCCTTGGCGACCACCAACGGGGCCGCCATTCGCTCCAGGTCGTAGCGGATCGCCACCGCGAAGTGAGTCGGGTTGACCACCACGGCGGTAGCTTTGGGTACTTCTTTCATCATCTGCCGCCGCGCCCGATCCCGTTGCAGGCGCCGAATGCGCGCCTTCATCTGCGGGTTGCCCTCGATGTCTTTGATTTCTTCTTTGAGGTCCTGCCGGCTCATGCGCAATTCCTGCCGGTAGCGGCGCAGTTGGCGGAACAGATCCACCGCGCCGAATACCAGGAACAGGCCCGAGGCCTTCCACAACAGGCTCATCATCGTGCCGCTCATCAACTGAACGGCGCCGCGCACGTCGGCCAGGGGCAGGACCAGAAACTGGTCGAGCCGGTCGCGCACCACCACCCAGACTGCCCATAAGAACAGCGGTATCAGCAGCGCCGCTTCGACTACCGACGCCAAGTTCTGGCGCGGCAGATCGCGCAGGCGCGCAGCCGGGTTGAGACGTCCGAAATCCGGGACGAGTTTGCTCAGGCTCCATCCGAATTTCGTGGTGGCAAGGCGCACCGCTACGGTGATCAGGGCCACCGCCAGTCCGCCGGCGATCAGCGGCGCCAGACAACTCCACAAGAGCAGGCGGGCCGTACGCACTACGTCGGCACAGGAGAGTTGCGGCGCGAACGCCAAATCCACCAGTTCGCGCATCAGCCGGCGGAATCCCGTCAGCGAGGTTCCGGCTGCCATGCGGATCAGCCCCAGAAACGCCAGAAACTGAAGGGCCGAAACGAATTCCCGGGCGGAGGCAAACTGGCCTTCCCGGCGTGCCTTTTCGATGCGCCGCTGGGTCGGCTGCTCGGTCTTGGAGCCCTGGTCCGGCATGTGCGCTCATAAGCCCAAAACCCGCTGCACCGCATTCCACATCTGACCTCCCCATTCGCTCAACACGCGAGGGAACAGCGGCACCACGCACACCAGCACCAATAGGGCCGCCAGCATCTTGATGGGAAAGCTGAGCGGCATCATATGCACCTGGCTATTCAGCCTTCCCAACAGTGCCAGGGCAACGTCTACCAGCACCAATACAGCCACCACGGGGAGGGCCAGGCGGACGCCAACCGAGAGCAAGCTTCCCACCATATCCACCAAGATGCCAGCCGAGGCCCGGCTGAATTCGCGCGCCGGATCCGGAATGCGCTCCAGGCTTTCGGCCAGCAAACGCAACACCTGCCGGTCGAAGCCCAAGGCAAAGAACGACAACCCGCCAAACAGTTGCGCCACGACCAATAGCACCCCACTATCGGCCTGGGTAGTGGGATCGACCGTTGAGGCGTAGCCAAATCCCGCCGGCTGTCCCAAAACCTGCGCCGCGAATGTGAACGCCTCTAACACGATTGCCGCCGTCACTCCGAGCGCCACTCCCACGGCCGTTTCCATCACTACGGCGGCCGCCAGTGCCGCCGGCGACGACAGATCGATCTCCGTCTTGGGCCAGCGCGAATGGAGAGCCAGAGTCAAGGCCACGGCCAGACCGGCCCGCGCCGTCCCGGCCGCCGACGCAAATCCGGGAAGCGGCACCAGCGCCAAGGCGCCGGCAACCCGCGCCAGTACCAGCAGAAAACCACTCAGAACGCCGACCGGCAGCACCACCCTAGTGGGCATAGCGGCCCAAATCCTTCCACAGGTTCGCCGTGTAGAACAGGATCTTTTCGAGCATCCAAGGCAACAGCAGCACGAAACTCACCAGAAAAACTGCCAGGCGGGGAATGGTGCTGAAGGCGTTATCCTGCATCGAAGTTGCGATCTGCAAAAGGCTGACCGTGATACCGGCTAGAAAGCCGACCGCCAGCAGCGGCGCGGCCAGCCAGAAAGTTGCCAGCAAGGTCTGGCGGATCAGGTCGACCACGGATTCCGGAGTCATCAGTAGAAGCTCCTCATCAACGACCCCACCACCAGATTCCAGCCGTCCACCAGCACGAACAGCATGATCTTGAAGGGCGCCGAGATCATGACCGGCGGCAACTGCATCATGCCGACCGAGAGGGTTACCGACGCTACCACCAGGTCGATCATCAAGAACGGCAGAAACAGCACCGCGCCAATCTGGAAGCCGGCTTTCAACTCGGACAGGACGTAGGCGGGAACGAGCACCGCCAGGTCGAGATCTTCGGGAGTGCGCGGCGCAGGCTGGCGGTCGAGCGCCAGAATCAGGCGGATGTCTTTTTCCCGGGCAAACCGGATCAGGAAATGTCGCAACGGCTTGGCCGCTTCGGAGCAGCCCACTTCCGGCGTTTCGGCGCCTGAGGCTACGGGCTCCCAACCCCGGTGATACATGTCGGCGGCCACCGGGCGCATGAGCACGATCGTCAGAAACAGCGCCAGTCCCACCAGTACCTGGTTCGAAGGCATGGTCTGGGTACCTAAAGCCTGGCGGAGAAAATGCAGAACAATGGTGATACGCAAGAATGGAGTGACGCACATCACCGCCGCGGGCAGGAGCGTCCCCAGGGTCAGCAACACGATGATCTGCATGGGAACGCTGAGCGTGGCGGCGCCTTTGTTTGCGGAGATACCAAACAGCGAGAGTGGCGTGGAGGCCGCAAACGCCGGCCGGGCCGCGAGGAGAAGCCAAACCAGGCACCGGCAATTCATCGACTCTCTCCCGGCACGCCGATGAGTTGGCAATCCCGCCCGCCAACTTCTTCGTAATCCGGCCGGCCGGCTCCCCCATGCCTGATCAGCGCGCAGCCAGCCGGGGAACACGCCACCAGAACCACGGTTTGATCGACCCTCACCAGGTGCAGGTTGTGTTGCGGCCCGAGTGTCAGCTTACACAGGGACTCCAGCCGCGCGCTTCGTCCGCGCCCGAGACTGGCGCGGGGAACCGCTATTCCCAGTCGCCTGAACCACCACAGCACGCCTGCCAGCATGCCAAAGACCACCAGAATCGACGCCAGCGGCACGATTGCCATCTTCATCTCCTATTCGTCGCGAAAATCGGTAATGCGAACACCCAGCGTGTTCTCGATCACCACGATCTCTCCGGACCCGCACAACACACCGCCGATGTAGATGTCGATGTTCTCTCCGGCGGAGCGCGACGTTTCGATCAGGCTGCCTTCATCCCATTCGAGGACGTCGCGCGTCGGCATGACACACCGGTCGAGTTCGATCTCGATGTCGACCGGCACATCGCCCATCGGCGCTATCTCAGCTTGTGGATTCATCGGCGGTTTAGTGGATCAAGTTTATGGTGTCCTGGCTCAATTGGTCGGCGGTAGTCACCACGTGGGCGTTGGCTTCGTAGGCACGCTGGTAAACGATCAGATTGGTGAACTCGGTGGCGATGTCGACGTTGGAAGCCTCGAGCGACCCTCCCTGGATCGTGCCGCGGCCCCCGGTTCCCGGCACGCCGACCGACGGGTTCGCGGTCGCGGCGCTGAGCTCATAATTGTCGTTGCCGGTGGTGATCAGGCTGTCGGGATTGCGAATCGAGGCCATGGCAATCTGGCCCACCACCACCTGGGTACCGTCGGAATACTGCGCGAGCACGGTGCCGCCGTCGCCGATGCCCACTTGGTCCAGTTGCGCCGCTGGCGACCCGTTTTGCGATTGGGCCGAGGGAGCCGACGACTCGCCGAATTGGGTGATTAGTCCCGCGCCGCTGCTGTTGTAGAGGCTCCAGGTGACGCTCATGTCGGAAGCTCCGTCGCTGAGGCCGGGGATGCTGATCGTGATCGGACTGCCAGAGGTCGGCGCGGTGAGGTTGCCGCTTGAGTCGAAAGTCAGCACACCGTCGGCGCCGGTGTCGAAAGGCGTGCCGGCAGTTCCGGCGGTCACATCGGCGCCTGGGATCGTCACCCCATAACTCCAGGAGTTGGCCGCGGTTTTCGCGAAGTTCAGCGTCAGTACGTGCGAGGTTCCGAGGCTGTCGTAGACCGTAATCGGCACGGAAAAGGCGGAAGTCGAGCCGGCGGTGGCCGAAGAGTCCAGATTCAGAGAGGCATTCATGGTGGTGGTGGGAACCGGCGGATTCAGGGAGCCTACCGGAACCACGATGTCGCCGACGGGGCCATTGGTATTCACCGTTCCATCCGCATTCAACGTGGTCCAACCCTGTACGTAGTCTCCGGTATTGGTCATCAGGTTGCCGGAACTGTCGGTCTGGAAGGCTCCGTTGCGGGTGTAGTAAGTGTTGCCGGAGGGGTTCTGAACCACAAAGAACCCGTCACCCTGGATGGCGGAATCGAGCACGCCGCCACTGGTCTGGATCGCCCCCTGGGTGAACTCCATTTGAGTTAGTGGTGTGGCCGTGCCAAATCCGACCTGAGTCTGGCCCAGCCCCGCGCCCAATGACTGGGTCACAAGGTCTGAAAACGTTACCGTGCTGGACTTAAAGCCGGTCGAGTTCAGGTTTGCCAGGTTGTTGCCCACCACGTCGATGGCCGTGGAGTCTGCATTGAGCGCCGAAAGCGCCGTCGAAAACGATGTGAACATCTCTTTCTCCCCTATGACTCTGGAAATCCTAACTGCCGCTGCCGGTGGAGCTGCCCGTCACCTGGTTCAGATCCTGAAGGATCGAGGAAACGTTCTGGCTGAGGCCTATGGTTTCCTGTAACTGCTGCACTTCGGCGAGCTGCGTCACCATGTTGGTGGTATCCATGGGATTGGTCGGGTCCTGGTTTTGCAACTGGGCCACGAGCAATTGTAAGAACATGCTCTGGGTGGTGCCCGCCGAGGAAGCGGCGGCTGCGGTTGTCGGGCTCGTGGAGCCGCCCGTGAGCGAAGTAACGCCGGTTGCCATCGCGATAGTCCTCCTAAGAAGAAACCGGGGCCGGGGTATCCGCGATCTGCGCGATCATCTGGTTGATGGTCGACTGCGGATATCCATGGGTGTAGATCTGAGCGACCAAGCCGGCATTGACCTGGGCGCCGTTGGGAAGTTGCACCATGAGGTTGGGCTGCGACTGCGCGAAGGGGCCCCCGGCGGCGCCGAGGATGGCGTCGGAAGCAACCACGGTGCCGCCCAACATATTGGCCACAATCTGAGCCGTGGCCGGAGTCGCGAAGTAGTACGAGTTGTAGCTATAGGTCAACCCGCCCGGACCGGTTCCGCCGGTGTTGGTTTCCCAGGGGTCCGCCCCAAAGACCGACTCCGCCGTGGGCGCGGAGCTACCCGAGTTCGGCGTGCCGGAGGCCGTCGTACCCGACCCGCTGGAAGAAGATGTGGCGGTTGTGCCGCTACTGGTCGAAGCCGGCGAGGAAGAACCCGATGCGGTGCTGGCGGCTGTCGGCGTTTGCGCCCAAGAAGTGGCGCCCGTTTTCCCAGCAGTTGGCATCGAGACTCCGATCTTTCCAGCTTCGGCGGCCGTACGAGCGAACAGGGTCCGGAAATCGACGGATGCGGCCGTCGGCTTCGAAGCGGTGCCGGTGGCCGCAGCCGACAATCCGGCGCTAGAGGGCGAGCTCATTGAAGTGAGGTGAATAGCCATTGAAAATCCTTTCGATTCGTATTCGTTTGTGGCGGTGGAGAAGACTGCCTGGGCCGTTCGTCCGGGGGCCGCTGTTGCGGTTGCCGTCCCTGCCTCTGCCCGCCCTGGCCGTCTCCATTTACGGGTGCGCTTTTCTCGGCAGGATCCGGTGAAAGAGTGGAAGCGGACGCAGGATGCCAGATGGCGGCATGGAAACCGCTCTCGGCGAGCCGCGTGGCAAGCGTTGGCATCTCCTGGCGTAACGCGCTCGTCAGTTGGCTGTCCGGAGTTCGGACGTCCACCCGGACTTCGCCCGCGCGCTCCGTCACGCGCACGGCTACGCCGCCCGCACCGGAGCCCATCTGTAACTGGATTTCGCGATTCACCGGAGGTGTGGCCGGAGCCGCCGATGCGCTATGCTCCACCGGTGGCCGGGGCGGGGCCGGAGAATCCTCGGAGGTTGCCTGAACCGCGGGGCGGAGTGGTGGCTGCGCCTGCGACATCCCAGAAAGCACGTTGCCGGCTTCGTTGGCGAGCGGCTCCGCCGGCGGTGCGGTCGTCTCGGCTGGCTCCGAACGGCCGGCTCCGCGCGAACTCGAAGCCGTCTCCGGCCGGTACGCGCGCGGAGCGTCCCCTATGGACCGATCGCGATCGGCGCCCGCCGCCGACATCTGCCCGCCGGCGGAGTCGGGCCGCGCCGGCTCGCCGGAGACCGGAGCGCCGGCTGCAGGCGGATCGGACTGCTGGTACGGCGCCGTGCGGCTCCGGGGCGGCGCGGGGGCTGACACTCCCGCCGCAGCCGCGGAGCCGGCAAGGGACGTGGACTCGGGAGACGTCAATCGCATCTGAAATGCCAACGGGGCGCTCGTAGCCGCCAAGGAAGCCGGTGAGAGCTCGACATCGGCGAGGCGCGCCGATTTCCCGGAGCTTTCTGCTCGCAAGGCCGGTTCATGCTGTGGTTCCACGAGGGAACTGCGGTCTGCCCCGGCCGCAAGGCGCGGCTCGGACGGGGTGCGCGGGGGCGCCGGCGCCAACTCGCTCGCTTCGGCCCGGGTGGGCGAAAGCGCAGGCGCGGCGGCCGAAGGCGACGCCACCGGAATGCCCGACGACGATGGAGGGGAAGGGATGTCCATTCGAAGTGCGGATGCCGTAGTGGCTCGATCACGAGCGGGTTGTCGATCTACAGGTTGCCGCATGGGAGCGGAGTTCGATCGTGCGGCGCCCGGCGCGAGCGCTTGGCCGGGTGTCCCGACAGAGGCTGCGGCGCCCAGATCCATCGCCCGGGCCGGCGCTGGAGTCACAGGTCGAAGCGTGAGCGCCGGTGTTTCGCCGGTAGCCGGGGCGGCTTGGACGGACGCGTGTTGCGGTGCGCCGCGGCGGGAGGTGGACCCCACGGATCGCGTCGTTTTTTCGGGTCCGGAATTGTCTGGCGCCGCAGGCGGTTTGACGCTGGTCCGATTCTGTGGCGTTTGGTGAACCGTTTGGCCAGGCGTGCTGGCAACTGTCGCCAAACTGGGGCTGGAGTTTCCAGCTTCCTCGGCAGCGCCTGGCCGCGCTGTCAGGCCATGGTCATTCGATTCCGGCAGAGCGGCGTATCCGGGTAAAAGGGCTGGGCCGTAGGAAACGGCCGAATCGCCGCCTCCTTCGGTCCCGAGGTTCGCAACTGGAGTTCGCCGGCGAGCAACTGGCTGCGCGTCCCCCGAAGGTAACCGGAAGCCGGCCGGTTCCTGCTTATTAGAAGGGGACGCAATCGCCGGTTCGGGTGAAAATGCGGATGCGGACGAGAAGACGGGACCGGAGCCAGCAGCTGATTTGCTGCATCCTTCGGTCCCGAGGTTCCCAACTGGAGTTCGCCGGCGAGCAACTGGCTGCGCGTCCCCCGAAGGTAACCGGAAGCCGGCCGGTTCCTGAATAGAAGAAAACGCAACCGCCGGTTCGGGTGAAAATGCGGATGCGGACGAAAAGACGGGACCGGAGCCAGCGGCCGAGTTGCCGCCTCCTTCGGTCCCGAGGTTGACAACTGTAGTTCGCCCGGGAACGGCTGGCTCGGTGTCCGCGGCGGCCATGCGGAAGCGGGCCGGTGCTGGCCGTGGAGAAGAGGGCGCAACCGCCGATTCGGAGGGAACCGCTGGAGACGTCGAGGATGGCGATGCCGCCGCGAGAACGGGTTCGCGTGCGCTCGATCCGCTTCGTTCCGCTGGCGGTACAACAGCCGGCCCAGGGGTGCCCCGCCCCTTGGCCGGGAGCGTTTCGGGCAATCCGTCGGCGGGACCGGACCGTGAGCCTAGAAGGAGTTGAAAGGCGCTGCCCCCTGTAGTCGGACCTGTGCTGTTCCCCGCCGTGCCGGCTTGGGAAACGGTCCGCTTCACGACCTTGCCCGTGACGGCCAGCGCCGCATCGAACAAGCCCAGAAGAGCCGATAGCGGGATGGACGGAACGGCAGCGGTCACGCTGAGTCGTATGCAGCGGGCATGCCAGTCGAGGCAGAACCTCTTTTCAACCGGTTACCGCGAGTGTCTCGCCAGGAATTTGTCACGCGAGAAAGGCCGCGGCAAGATTCTGCCGCGATGCGCAGGCTTCCGCTCACCACATGGCGGTTTTGCAACACTTTTGCGCTCTTGGCATTTGGTCTTCCGGTTGCATTCCCTAGGCTGGCATGGATTCTCTTACGGCTATCGCGGCCAGCGGTCTTCGCTCTCGGATGGAGTCGTTGGACCTGGTGGCGAACAATGTGGCCAATGCGTCTACGGGCGGGTATAAGGCGGACCGCGAGTTCTATAGCCTTTATGTCGCTCCGGAAGCCGAAGGGGGCGATCCGGATTCCACCATGCCGGTGATCGAGCGTCCCTGGATCGATCTCAGCCAGGGCACGCTCCAAACAACCGGCAACGCTCTCGACGTAGCACTCTCGGGAAGCGGGTTTTTTGCCGTCGAAGGGCCGGCAGGCTCCTTATACACGCGCAACGGTAGCTTTCGTCTGGCGGCCGATGGCAAGCTCACCACTACCGAAGGCTACCCACTGACGGGCGCCGACGGGAATTCACTGACGCTGAGCGGTTCCCTGCCGATCGACATTTCCGCGGACGGTACCGTGCGCCAGGATGGAAATATCGTCGGACAATTGCAGGTGGTCGACTTTCCGGGAGCGCGCGGTCTGCGCAAACAGGGAACCAATTACTTCCGGCTCAGCGATCCGGCGGTCACACCGCTGGCGCCCGCCGCGACTTCGGTGGAGCAAGGAAAGCTGGAAAGCTCCAACACCGGCACGGCCGAATCGGCCGTCCGGCTGGTCGGTATTTTGCGGCAGTTCGAAATGCTGCAAAAGGCGGTTTCGCTGGCTAACGACATGAACAAACAAGCCATCGAGCAGGTAGCCAAAATCTGAGGTGCCGCGACGACGATGACGCCGAGGACATCGAATACAAGGACGCCGGCTAGCCCCCGGCACCGCTTGCCGAGGAAAGGTAGCACATGATTCGAGCACTTTACAGTGCCGCCAGCGGAATGCAGGCGCAGGAAATGAACGTCGACAACATCGCCAACAACCTGGCCAACGCCAACACGGTGGGGTACAAGTACCGGCGCGCGCAGTTTCAGGATCTTATGTATCAGAGCGTGTTGCAGCCGGGCGCGGCCTCCAGCCAGCAGACCTTTACCCCAGCCGGACTGCAGTTGGGATTGGGAGCGCGGCCCACCTCGAATGAAATTATCTTCACCCAGGGCGCTTTTTCGGAAACCGACAACCCCCTCGACCTGGTTATCCAAGGCAACGGATTCTTTCAGATTTTGCAACCTAATGGCGAATTGGCCTATACCCGCGCCGGGCAGTTCCAACTCGACAAGAACGGCAACATCGTCAACTCGAGCGGCTTTGCGCTGCAGCCCCAGGTCACCATTCCGGCCGATGCCCAGCAAGTCACCATCGCGCAAGATGGCACGGTAACGTATAACCTGCCCAATCAAACCGCCGTGCAGCAGGCAGGGCAGATTCAACTGGCGAACTTTCAGAATCCGGCCGGCCTGAACAGCCTGGGTAACGGCCTCTACACCCCGACCGACGCCTCGGGAGACGCCACCGTGGGCCTTCCGGGCGGACCCGAAGGCATGGGGTCGTTGCTGCAGGGATACGTCGAACAATCCAATGTTTCGATCGTCAACGAGTTCATCAACCTGATCGAGGCGCAACGCGGATACGAAGCCAATTCCAAGGTGGTGACCGCGGCCGACAACATGTACCAGCAGGTGAATAATCTCGCCAAATGACGCCTCTAGTTCTACTTGCGGTGGCCGGATGCCTGGCGGTGGCGCCGGAGGCGGATCGGATCGAGGCTCGCGATTTGGCGGCCGACTATCCCGCGCTCGCCACGGCGGCTGGCAACGCCCTCTTGGCGCCGGCCCCGGAACCGGGATTTACCCGGATCTTCCGCGTGCCGGAACTGCGCCGCCTGGCGGCCCGGTTTGCCGTGCCGGAGCCGCCCGATCGCGAGATCTGCGTCACCCGCAAGACGATACCAGTCGATCCCGCACGCTTGGTGGATGCCATGGAGCGGTCTTTGCCCGAAGCCCACATCGAATTGCTGGACTATAGCCGCCAAGCGGTGCCCGAGGGCCAGTTTCACTTCGATCCGCGCGCCCTGCGCGGCTCCCCAACCGCGGCAATCTGGCCGGGCTGGGTGGAATTTGCCGCTCACCGGCGTTTTACGGTGTGGGCAAAGGTGAAGCTGAACCTGAAAGCGCGCCGCGTGTTGGCGGTGGACGATCTCGTGCCCGGGAGACCGATTCCGGCAGCCGCAATCGCCGAAACGCTGGTCGACGCGTTACCCTCCGCGCTGCCGTATTCGGAATCGGCCACGGCGGTGATCGGGCGCTGGCCGCGGGTCGCCATTCCAGCCGGAGGCGCCGTTCGTGCCGACCAGTTGGAGCCGGCCCGGCCGGTGATGCGTGGGCAGACGGTGACGGTCGAGGTCACCGCCGAGGGCGCCCGCCTGGAGTTTGAAGCCCAGGCCGAGGCCGCCGGCGATACCGGCGATGTCGTCGCGATGCGCAATCCGTCCTCGCGGAGACGGTTTCTGGCGCGCGTGGTGGGACCGGGCAAAGTCTTGGTCACGACCACGCCGGACAGGGGAACGCAATGAGCATACGATCGATAGGGAACGGCTCCATCGGCATCCTCTTGGTGGTGTGGCTACTGGGCATGCCGCTCGAAGCGAAAAAGAAAAAGGACAATCCTCCGGGGCAAACGCCGCTCGACCGCTATGTGGCGGAATCGCTGGCTCGCCAGGCCGAAGCTCCCGCCGCCACGCCTGGCGCCATCTGGCAAGCCGGATCCCGGCTTGCTGACGCCGCGCGCGATGTCCGCGCCAGCCAGGTGGACGATGTTCTCACCATCGTGGTGGCCGAACAGGCGTCGGCTGTCGCCACCGGCGCAACTCAGACCAAACGCGTTTCGAGCACCGCGAACTCGGTCACCGCGTTGGCCGGCGTCAAAAGCGCTACCGGGGCACTGGCCAACCTGGCCAACTCTTCGGGAGATACCGAATTGAACGGGCAGGGCACCACCAGCCGCACCACTACCATCACCACCACGCTCACGGCGCGCGTGGTCCGCGTGCTCCCCAATGGCGCCTTGGTGATTGAAGCGGCCAGGGACCTTTCGATCAACTCGGAACGGCAGACGATCGCCGTCAGGGGCGTGGTACGCCCGGCCGATATCGACACGACCAACAGCGTACAGTCGACCAGGGTGGCTCAGCTCGAAGTGCGGATCAACGGCAAAGGCGTGGTGGGAGACGCCATCCGGCGTCCCAACATTCTCTACCGGCTGCTGCTCGGCTTGCTGCCGTTCTGAAGAGACTTCCGGGAAAGGGCGTGAAGATGATCTCACTACTAGCGCTGGCGGCACTCTGGGTAGAGCCGGTTCCGGCCCGCGCCGCGCGCTTGAAGGATCTGGTGGCGGTGGAAGGCGTGCGCGAGAATCAACTCATCGGCTACGGGATCGTGGTGGGTCTGAAAGGCACTGGCGACCGCGATCAGACCGTATTTCCGGCGCAGAGTCTGGCCAACGTGCTGGAGCGCATGGGTGTAGCGGTCTCGCCTACGGCGATGCGCGTGAAGAATACCGCTGCCGTCATGATCACCGCCACGCTCCCGCCGTTTGCCCAGCCCGGTTTGCAACTCGACACTACCGTTGCCGCCGTCGGCGACGCCGCCAACTTGCAAGGCGGCATCCTCTTGCTGACCTCGTTGCGCGGCGCCGACGGGCAAGTATATGCCGTGGCGCAAGGCCCGGTGGTGACCGGAGGGTTTGTAGCCGGGCGGGGTGGGGCCTCGCAGAGCGTCAATCATCCGACGGTAGGGCGTGGACCGGACGGGGCGACGGTAGAACGCCCGGCGCCGTCGGTGATACCGAAGGCGATCGTGCACCTGCAGTTGCGGCGGGCCGACTTCACCACCGCCAGCCGCATCGCCGAAGCCATCAACCGGCGCTTCCCCGAGCCTTCCCCCACTGGCGCCAAACCGGAAAACGCGGGTCTGGTGTCGGTGGCAATTCCTAAGGATTATGAAAACCGCGTCGCCGAATTCCTGGCGCAACTGGAAAACCTGATGGTGGAAGCCGACCGGCCCGCCCGCGTGGTGGTGAACGAACGCACCGGCACCATCGTGCTCGGCAAAGACGTCCGCGTCTCGCCGGTGGCGATTCTGCATGGAAACCTGAGCGTTGAGATCCAGACCACGCTGGAGGTTTCCCAGCCGGCGCCCCTGTCGCAGGGAAAAACCGAAGTCACCCCGAAGACCGCCGTTAACGCCAAGGAGGAGAAGGCTCGCAACGTGGTGCTCCCGCAAGGAGCGACGGTGGAAGAACTGGTGCGCGCGCTAGCCGCCATCGGCTCGACGCCGCGCGATGTGATCGCCATTCTCCAGAGCCTCAAGGCCGCCGGCGCCTTGGACGCGGAACTGGAGGTCATCTAATGGGCCAAAGAAATGGAGCGGCGAGGCAATGAACGATCTGGGCGACAGGCTCGACGTGCGGCAGGCGCTTTCGATTCCGCCCGGAGGAGAGGCGAAGAATTCGGCCCAAATCCGCCAGGCGTCCCAGCAATTCGAGGCGATCCTGCTGACCCAGATTCTTTCCATGGCCAGCGAGAACGGTGGCTGGCTAGGCTCCGGTGGAGATTCCGCCTCCGGTTGCGCCACCGGTCTGGCGGAGCAGCAGCTTGGCACTATGCTGGCCGAGAAGGGCGGAATCGGGCTCGCACCGCTCATCTCCCAAGGCCTCGAAGCCCAGAAGTGACCGCGCCGCGAGTCTCCGGCCGGCTTCCGGTTCGGCGCTCAGCACTCGCATTCGTGAACGCGGCGACATATTCAGGTCGAAGCTGTCAGCCATCATCGGTCGGCTTTCAGCCACCCCAGAGCGGCTGATGGCTGAAAACCCGCCACCGATACGTGGTCGAGTTTCTGATACCTTTTACTCAGAAGCTCCAGGAACGTTCGGCCATAGCCAGAGCCGGACCGTAGGAGCGATGCCCCGTCCATGTTTCTTTCACGGGGGTGACAGCGGGACGAAGCGCTTCGATCACTCCATCCCAGGCTTCCGTCAGCGTGGCCAGCAGGGCCAGCACTTCACCAAGCGGCTCATCGGCTTGACGCAGGTTGGCTTCGTTCAACCGGCGCAGCATGTAATCGTATAACCTGGCAAGCTGCAGGGCGATCTCGCCGCCGCGGCGATGATCGAGCGTAGCCGCCAGTTCCACCAGAATTCCGCTGGCGCGGGAAATAGACCTGGACCGCTCGCGGATCTCGCCTTTCGCCAGATGACGGCGAGCCTCCCGCACGGCCTCTGCACAGTTCCGATAGCAGAGCCGCACCAGGGCGACGGGATCCGCCGACAAGAGACTGCTCTCTGCGTAAGCTTCATTCGCTTTCTGCCACATTCTCTATCTCCCGGAAATTCTTATCGGTTGAAAGTCCGGTTTCGCTCAGGTTTTGCCAAGGTCCTGGGCCAGAGCCAGCACATATTCCGGCGGTATTTGGACAAGCACCTGCTTGGTGGTGGAATCCACTACGCGGACAACCATGCGCTTGGAAGCCGTGTCCTGCTGGTAGGTAAGTTCCTGGTTCGGTCCATACAGCTCGGCGCTGTTCACCGCCTTGACGGCCTGCACGATCTCCCGATTCTGGGCTGCCTGATCGGTTTCAGCCGTGGCGCCTACCGCCGGCGCCACGGGCAGACTCTGATGGATTGAGCTAACTTCCATAAATGCTCCTCGTTTGGCGGTTCCGCCGGTGATCGGAACACGCCGGTTTCTTCTCCACTAATCTTATCGGTAACCTTCGGAAAACCTTGCAACCCGCCGCCGGCGATTCAAGGACTCCCCAAATCAGCCGAAAAGTACCCCAGGGAGAGTCGATAGCCGTCATGCGAAAGCCCCGAGCCGGTACAGTCATGATCGGAATCCAGCCAGCCGAACTTCCGTGGCTTCGCATGCTGGTCGCCCTGCTGCGCCATCCCCACCCTTCCACCCCGGAACTTACCCGGCGGGCTTTGTTGTACTTACACGACGGAGCAACCCACTCCGCGCTCCACTCGACCACTAAACCCGGCGACGACTACCTTCACTGTTCCTGACCGGCACTTTTCGTCTCGACCGTTTCACTTGCACCATCCCCTCGGTGCCTCATAATGGTAGACAGCTATGACCGTCGAGATTGAGGGCGTTACGCTTCACCTGGCGCACCCCGACGAGCTGTCCGTCGAGTGGGTCGGCCAGGACGAGATCATGCGGCAATTGCTGGCGGCCTGGATGGTGGTCCACGAACAGGATCTGCCCATGAACCCGCGCCTGCTCGGCAAACCCGGCGTAGGCAAAACCACCCTGGCTTATGCCGCCGGCAAGCGCATGGGCCGCGAAATCTATATTCTGCAAGCCACAATGGACACCCGTCCCGAAGATTTGCTGGTCACTCCGGTGATCCAGGGCGAAGGCAGCCTGCGATATGTGGCGTCCCCCCTGGTCACCGCCATGCTAAGGGGTGGTATCGCCATCCTCGACGAGGGCAACCGCATGAGCGAAAAAAGCTGGGCAAGCCTGGCGCCGCTGCTCGATAACCGCCGCTACGTCGAGTCCATCGTGGCCGGCATCAAGATTAAGGCGCATCCTCAGTTTCGGATGGTCGCCACGATGAACGACGACGCCTCCACCTTTGAACTGCCCGAGTATATCCATTCGCGCCTGCAGCCCCAGATCTTCATCGATTTTCCCGAGCGCGACGAAGAGTTGCACATCCTGCGCGAGAACCTGCCGTTTGCCGAGGAGCGGATACTCGAGTACGTCACCAACTTCCTCCAGTTGGCCCACGCCGCCGACGAGCGCTACACCGTGCGCGACGGCATCAACGTGGCCCGCTTTGCCATCAAGTTGAAGAGTCTGGCAACCGAACGCACCCACGAACGGGCGGCGCTCGAAGTGGCCATCGCACAGGTTCTGGGAGAGGAAGCGCTGCGCTATGTTCGCCCCAAACGACCCTCCGACTCCTGAGGCGGGCAGCCTGGAGCGCGGCCGCTTCCTTTATTTTCCAGTCGTCCCCGGGCGCCTGGAATTTGCCGCCGAAGTGCGGCGCGCCATCCTCAAACACCGCCCCCAGGTCATCGCGGTCGAACTGCCCGGCACGCTCGAACCTGCCTGGAAACGCGCTATCGCGCGCCTCCCGCAAATGTCCCTCATTTTTTACCCCGATGAGACCCAGGACGACGAGCTGGCCACCTACGTCCTGGTCGAACCGGCCGACCCCTTCACCGAGGCCATTCGCACCGGCCTCGAAATCGGCGCCGAAATCGTCTTCGCCGATCCGGAAGCCGGCGAACACCCTCACCTCGACGATTCCTACCCCGATACCTACGCTATCCGCCATATCGGCCTCGACCGCTACGTGGAAGCCTATCGCGTCTACCCCCAGCCCCGCTCCGAGGACATCACCCGCCACGCCCAGGGCATCGCCTGGAAACTGCAGGGGTGCGACCCCTCGGCCAAGGTCATGATCGTGGTCTCGCTCAACCTGCTCGATGCCGTGCTCGACGCCATGGAAGAGCCGCAGGCCCAACCCCTCGCGCGCATTCGCAGGGAAGGGATCGAGCTTCTCAACCCTCATCCCGATTCGCTGGCGGAAATCGCCGCCGAGTACCCCGCCTTGCAGTGGCGCTATGAAACCTTTCGTGGCGCCGGCGCCCAGGCGGACCCCAACCTCATTGACCGCCGCCACGCCCAACTGGCCGTGTTCCGGGACGCCGCCAAAGATTACGAGGCCCAGACCGGCGAGTCCATCGCGCATTGGCAGCGCCGCCTGCTGGCCCGCTACACCCGCAACCTGGCCCTGGTTGCCAACCAGCTCAGCGCCGGCGTGTTCGATCTCACCGTAGCCGCGCGCAGCGTTGGCGACGACAACTATGCCTGGGAAGTCTGGCAAGCCGCCAACCGCTATTCCCCGCAGGAAACCACCTCCGCGGAGCTGCCCACCGTGCGCATCTCGGGCGAAGCCATGTGGCGCGATACCCGCCGCATTCGCCTCCGCCGCCTCCTCCCCAGCACCAAACGCCGCCTTCGCCCTTACGGCCTCAAGCCCCGCCGGAAGGAAAAATATCCCGGCGAGTGGGCCAGCCAGTTGAACGGCGCCAGCATCTGCTCCTATCCGCCCGAAGACCTGGTCATCGAAGACTACGGCCGCTTCCTCAAGTCGAAGGGCAAAAGTATCCTCTCCGAGGAGCGCATGCGCGTGGAGCCCTTCACCACCTCGATCCTGGACGGCATCGACATGCGCGAAACCATTCGCAAGTGGTACGAAGGCCGCATCTACGTGCGCCAATTCCAGAAGATTCAAGGGGAAGTGGGCTCGGTGGTGGTGATCTTCGATGAAGACCGCGACGACCGGTACCCCTACCTCACCACCTGGCTGGGAGAAAACCAGAACGAATCCGACATGGCGTTCTACTCCACTTTCCCGTTCGACAACATGGTGGGACCCGGCATCGGCCGCGCCGAGTACGGCGGCTTCTTAATGACCCTCCCGCCGCGCCGTATGTACGACGTCTGGCAGGACGCCGACTATGAGTCCGCCGAATCGAAATCCGAGCGCCTCCTGCTCGCCGCCATCGATTACTCCATACACCGTCACGTAGTCTACGTCGCGGCCCGCCCGCCGCGATCCATTTACCGCACCATCGCCGCCCGCATGGGACGCACCATTATCTATATCCCCATCGGCCAGCTTTCTCCCGTCTCGCTAAAAAAGATTCGGGTGGTGCACGTGCTCGACAGCTACGAAAAGCGGGAGATCGCCAAGGATTATCTGTGGTGACGCCGCCGATGTGTGGGGCGGGATGGCATCCCAATGTCGCTCAGCGGCTGCGGGCAAGATTGCCCGCCCCACAACTGACGCAGAAAGCGGCACTGGGGGAAAACTGAGCGACATTAGGGTGGCATCCTGCGCGCCGGTTGTTTACCGGCGCCCCCTGGCGGAGGAGGGTGAAAATGGACAACTTGGGTCCTCAGATAGAGGCCGTCCGGGGAGCCACATTTTCGTGCAGCCGGACCCATCCCCAGCGGTCAGTATGGTGAAACCTTGCCCTTTATGGGCAAGAACAGCGCTGGACCAGGGCAGCTTTGAGGTCGGGTAAGTTTTGCAACGTGTCAAGAGGGCCCCTAGCTCAATGACTTGCAAGTTGCAGAAGCCTGTCTCAAAACTGAAGGCGCTGGGGCTTTTCGCAGAAGCCAAGACCTCGCAGAGGCGACAGGGGGCAGAACGGGTCTATGGACCGAACATTATTTGCGGCGCTGATAGGAGCGGCAGGTGGTCTGGTCGTTGAGGCTGACGACCCTTTTGTAGGCCCTGCTGTGCATGTGTACAAATAATGCAGCCTCACAACGAGTTGCGAATACTGGGTGCTTAGTGGTGTCAGCGGCATACCCGGCTGCTCCCCGTCGTTCGGCCTCGTCTTCGATTTCTCATCCCCTGTCCTGCACCAGAAACGCGTAGCCGCGGAGATTGAGTTTGTGTAAACCGGCCGGCCTCGAAACAGACGGTGTGGCCCATAAGGAGGCAAGCCTCCCTGTGGCAGTCCCCTGGAAGGCGAGGAACGGCGGGTGGATCGCTGGCAAATCGTCGCTGGGTGGCACACCCTCGAGGGTTGTTTTCCCGCCGGAGCCGCCCATCGCGATACTTCTCCCCTCAGAACGGCCCGGAGCCGTCCAGGGCGCGCCTGCTTTTGGCGCGGCGTAGCGAACCCGACCCGCAACAGACGGGACGTTTCCAGCCGGTTGCAGACATTCGTCTGGTGAAATGCCGGGGCTGTTAGCAGATCGGAGCGATCGCAAGCTGCTGGCAGATCTTTCGCGCCAGGCGATTGTCGATCTCAGCGTGACGGGGGACTGGAGCTTTTGCTCCGTTGGCCGGATTGGTGTATATCGTGTGGCGGCTACCTTCACGATCCAACCGACACCCCTGAGTTTTCAAGTGGCCGGTCAGCTCGTGCCTCTTCAAGCGCGGGGAGCCCCAACGTAGACCGATAGCGGCACGATCTCGACCAAGTCGGCATCGGCAGCCGCGGCCGGGTTAGGGACCGGCAGAGGTTTGCCCTCCTCCAGGAGACACTCGGCCAGATCCTCCATGGCGCTGGCGATCATCAGCCGGGCGTCGGTTAAATCGAAGCCCTGTGTGACAGCTCCGGGAAAATCGAGGGCCTCCGCAACGACCATTTCGCCGGCCGCCCGTGGAAGGTGGAAGGCAATGTGGTAGCGGAGCATACGCCCATCATACTGCACTAGGGTTAGCCGACGGGTCTACTGGCACACCCATTTCCGGACCGCCGGTGAACATCCACCGCCAGGCCGGCTCCGCCGAAGCCCACGTCAGCTATTGGCGCCGGTTCTCAAAAATGTCCCGCGATCCAGTTCCCGGAAGGCTTCGCGAAGCTGTTCCTGGGTATTCATGACGATCGGGCCGTACCATGCCACGGGTTCTTCTAGCGGCTGTCCGGAAACCAGCAGGAAACGAATGCCGTTTTCGTCCGCCTGCACCGTCACTTCGCTGCCCCAGTCGAATAGCACCAGGGACCGGTTCTCGGCTTCGGAGGGAGGCTTGGTATCGGCCCAGCCAACCCCTTCGGTGGGCACCGCGAGCGGTTCGGACGCGTTGCAGAATTTGCCGGCTCCGGCGAACACGTAGGCAAAGGCATGGCGGGTAGCCTCCACCGGCAGCGTCTTACGCTTGCCCGGGGGGATGGATACGTCGAGATACATGGGATCGGCCGCCACTCCATCCACGGGACCCTTGGCGCCCCAGAAATTGCCGCACACTACTCGCACCGAGGCGCCGTCGTCGTCGGTGACCACGGGAATGTCCGCGGCCTTCACTTCCTGATATCGCGGCGCGGTCATCTTCAGCGATGAAGGGAGATTGGCCCACAATTGAAAGCCGTGCATGCGGCCGCCGGGATCGCCTTTGGGCATTTCCTGGTGAATGATGCCGCTGCCCGCCGTCATCCATTGGACGTCTCCGGCCGCAATGGCGCCGCGGTTGCCCATACTGTCGCCGTGCTCCACGGTCCCCGCCAGTACATAAGTAATGGTTTCAATCCCGCGGTGCGGGTGCCACGGGAAGCCGGCCAGGTAATCTTCCGGCTTCTCATTGCGAAAGTCGTCCAGCAGCAGGAACGGATCGAAATCGGACGTGTTGCCGAAGCCGAAGGCCCGGCGCAAATGAACTCCGGCGCCTTCGAGCGTGGGTTTGGCCTTGATCAGGCGCTTGACCGGTCGGATGGACATGAAGGATCCCCTCCGATTTCAGTTTACCGAAAGCGGGAATACGCTAGAGCGCTTCGGCGGAATTTATGCCGCGGGATTGGAGCACCACGGCCATCTTCTTCAGCGCCATTTTGTGGATCTGCGAAATCCGGCTTTCGTTGACTCCCAGCACTTCGCCGATTTCGCGCATCGTCATGTCATTGGTGTAGTACAGGAAAACCACTTTCCGATAGCGTTCCGGAAGGCTGCCGATGGCATCGGCGAGCGTCGATCGTAATTGCCGCTGCTCGCACATCCGATCCGGCTGCCAGTCGATCGTGGCGGGGAATTCCTGCGGCCGGTCGTGTTCGTGATCGGGAGTGGAGGAGATCGAGATCAAGCCCAGGCTGAGCAATTCGGTCTGAAAGTGCCGCAAACGGTCGGTGCTGACGCCCATGCCCTGAGCCAGTTCGTTTTCGTTCGGGTTGCGGCCCAGCTTGCCGGCCAACTCGTGGCTGACCGTATCGATTCGTTTCTGGCGCTTGCGCATGTCGCGCGAAGCCCAGTCCACCTGGCGCAGGCTGTCGAGGATAGCGCCCTTGATGCGATGCTTGGCGTAGCTTTGGAACTCCACGTTCTTGGAACGGTCGTACTTCGTTACGGCATCGAATAGCCCCAACACGCCGGCGTGTACCAGGTCGTCCAAGTCGACGTGAACGGGCAGATTCTCGTGCACCCGGATGGCAATCGCCTTTACCAGGGGAAGGTGGTCCAGAACAATCTGGTCACGCACCTGCCGAGGGATTCTCTTTTCCTTGCGTACGGACACACCGGTACCCTGCATGTTTTTCGGCCTCTTTTCTGTTTTTCTTTAGGACCGGCCGAACTGGCCGTCGCCAACTCAGAGTGCAGCCTTAGGACCAAACGCAGGATAGGTGCAATTGCAATAATTTAGGAGCTTATTACCTTAATCAACCGTTCCACGAGCCGAACGTGTTCCAGATTGGAACGGGGAAGTCGTTCCGGGTGGGAACGAAACCGAGCCGCGACCGTTAGGGAGCGGTCTTGCAGCCGGCCGCGGCGCGCGCTTTACCAGCCGGCCTTCCGGGCGATCCAGGTTTTGAGTGCCAGGCCCGCCAGCAGAATCCAGACGGCGTTGCGCATCAATCCACCGTCCAGAGTGAAGGCGGCCAAAACGGCCAGAATGGCGTAGGCGGCCACGGCGGCTCGGAAACGTTGAGGACTGGACATTGTCAGCGGTGGGGAGCGTTATAGACGAAGTTGAGCTGGATGTCGATATGGTCGCCCTTGAAATCGCCCGGCAGCGGCGGGAGCGGATTGGAGGCGCTCACTCCGGACACGGCGGCTTCGTCGAGAGCGTGCGAGCCCGACTGTTGCGCATACACCAGCTTGGCGACCTTGCCGTCGCGGACGATTCGAATCTGGACGGCCACGCGCCCGCGCAGGCCGAGCCGGGCGCTTTCCGGGTACACCGCCATCCAGTTGCGTCGCACGGTGGCCAGAACTTGAGTCAGATAGGGCCGGAAGTCGACACCCATGGGGTCGCTTTTCAGTTCGAAACCGGCCAGCGGGCTGCCCGGGGAAGGCGACTGGCGGATGCCGCCGAAAATATTGGGATCGGCCGCGCCCGGGTCGCCGCCCATCGCGGCGCCGCCCGAGCCGGTGCCACGCTGGCTGTGGACGGCCTCGGCAATCGAGGTGTTGGGAATCGGCACCTGGCTTTGGCCCGGCGGTAGCGGGGCTTTTGGGCCGCCGAGGTTTTCCATCACGATCTTGGGTTTCTCCACCGAAGGCGCCGACGGCAGTGGCGTTTGGGCGATCTGCGGTACATCGATTTTGGGTTCTTTGACGCCGGTATCCACCTTGGGCGGTTCCGGCAAGGAGATCTGTGCCTCGGGTTTGGGTGCGGGCGACTGCGGGATCACCGCCGGCCGCGGTTTTTCGCGGGGCGCCGGCTCCGGGCCCGGCGGCAGGTTCAACCTGGGGCGCGGGGCGGAGGGTTGCAGCTCGAATTCGGCCGAAATTTTCGAGCGGTTGGGGGCCTTTTGGGTGAGCTGGGTGGGAGGCTGAATCAGCGGGGTAATAATATGTACCGGTTCGGGCTTTTCATTGGTTGCCGTGATCGAGGGAAGCGCCGCCAGTGCCAGAATCATCGCTACGTGAACCGCCAGGGTAGCCACCACGGCCTTGCGGCGGCGCGCTGGTCCATCGGCATCTCCCCACTCGGTCAGGAGGTGCAAATCGGGTTCGACCGGGTGATGAACTACGGTTTCCATCCAGCGATTAGAGTTTGCGAGACAAGGCGCGTATGCAGATCGATTTTATCAAGAATCGCCAGCGCTACCTCTAGTGTGTGACGTGCCGCGGCGCCGGAACATTTCGGCGAACTTCGCGTCCGCACCGATTCCAGGAAGGCATCGAGTTGCAATTGCAGCGGCTCCGCCTTCGTCACGGGGGCCTGTTCAAAGCCGATCTGGCGGTTGGCGCCGACCGAAAAAACGGCCAGATCCTGCCGGGTGTAATCGAGCGACAGGTACTGTTGGGGTTGGAACAGGCGAAGCTTCCGGACCCTTTCGGTGGAAACGCGGCTGGCCGTGAGATTGGCCACACACCCATTGGGGAACTGCAGGCGAACATTGGCAATGTCCACCTTTTCGGAGAGGATCGTGATGCCGGCCGCGCGGATTTCGGAGGGTGAGGCGCCAGCCAACGCCAATACCAGGTCCACATCGTGGATCATGAGGTCCAAGACCACATCCACATCCAGGCTGCGCGGGCTAAACAGGTTCATCCGGTGCACCTCGAAGAAGAGGGGCAGGCGGGCGCGGCGTTCCAGTTCCAGCACGGCCGGGTTGAAACGTTCCAGATGGCCGACCTGCAGGATCCGGCCATACCGCGCGGCGGCGGCGATCAGCCGGTCGGCCGAAGCCAGGCTGCAGGCGATGGGCTTTTCCACCAGGAGATCGATGCCGGCTTCGAGCAGCCCACAAGCCACCTCTTCATGGGCGGTGGTGGGCACGGCCACGATGGCGGCATCCACCTTGCCCGCCAGATCGCGCGCTTCGGTGAGAGCCAGCGCCGTGCCGGCAGCGCCTTCGGCGGCGCGCGCGGGATCGCGGTCTACCACCGCCACCAGTTCCGCTAGCGCCGATTCCCGCGCCACGCGGCAGTGGTTGCGGCCGAACTGGCCGGCTCCGACCACCGCCAGCCGAATCTTAGTGTTATCTGGTGCCATGAGTTTCTCGAGTTGTCAGTTGTCAGTTGTCAGCCACACCGGAGCGGCCAATCGCTCTGCAAGCTTGCCGCCGATACGTGACCGAATTTCTAAAACCAGGCACTAAGTTCCAGCTTCCAACCCGACAATGGCGATCCCGGCCTGGTCGGCTGCCGCCAGCATTTCCTCGCGGTCCAGCATCAGCGTGCGCCCGGCTTCGATGGCCACCACGGTTGTGCCGGTTTCGCGCATCACGGGGATGGTGCCGGCGCCCACCACGGGCACGTCAAAGAGCAGGTGTTCGCGCCGGCGCGCCATTTTGACCAGCGTCAGTGGCCGGCCGTTGACCAGCCCGGCGGCGCGACGCAACATAGCGTCGGTGCCTTCCATCGCTTCCAGGGCTACGCACGAGCGCTCGCAGACGGCCACCGCCTGGCCCACGTCCACGCCCGCCAGCGCGTTAGCCACGCGGCGGCCATAGTCGATATCGGCCTGCTCCCGGCGGTTGGGTTTGCGAGCGGCGACGACTCCGGGAGGGGCCAGCAAAGGCTTCAGCAAGGTGGTGGAATCGCGCAAGTGGATTCCTTCGTCTTCCAGAACGCGGACGACGCCGCCAATCAAGCCGTCGGTATTCCTGGAGGGCAACGAGGCCAGCAGTTTCACCAGCCGCCAGTCGGGCCGAATCGACGAGAATATGCTGGCGTGCTTGATCTGGCCGCACATCACGACTTCGCCGATGCCTTCGCTCTTGAGGATGTCGATGAGCTTGCTCAGCGCGCCCAATGAGATCCAATGACAGCGCGACGCCAACTTCGCGACTTCCGGCGCAGCCTCTTCCTCGATGGCGATTACGGTGATGTCGTGCCCCAGCCGCCGCGCGCTTTCGAGGGCCAGCAGCGGGAATCGGCCATTACCGGCGATGAGACCGTAGCGCATGGCGGGCGATCAGGCTTTACGACCCCGCATCATTGGACCACAAGGCATCACTTGACCACCCGGCATCATTTGATTACGCCTCTTTCCGACGCCTGAATGAAGGCGATCAACTCTTCGACGGGTTGGCAGGGGGGGACTTCGGCGCGAATGCGCTGGATGGCCTGGGCCGTATTCAGTTGGGCGCGGGTGAGCAGGCGAAAGGCGGTCTGCAGAGCTTCGATCGTCGCTTTGTCGAAACCGCGCCGCTCCAGTCCGATGCTGTTGGCGCCGAAGACCGAAATTTCCGGCTTGCAACTAGAGAGGGAAAACGGCATGACGTCCTGCTTGATCACGCTGTAGGGGCCGACGAACGCGTGCCGGCCGATGCGGCAGAACTGGTGCACGCCGCAGAAGGGGGCGACATCGGCCCAATCTTCGATGGTCACGTGCCCGGCCAAGCCCACGCTATTGCCCAGAATTACGTGGTCGCCGATGCGTACGTCGTGGGCCACGTGGGCGTAGGTCATGAGCAGGTTATCGTTGCCGACGGAAGTGACCAGGCCGCCGCCCTGGGTGCCGCGGTGAATGCTGACGAACTCGCGGATGCGGTTACGGTCGCCGATGCGGGTTTCGGCGCGCTCGCCCTGGTATTTTAAATCCTGCGAGGCGACGCCGATGGTGTTGTAGGGAAACAGGACGTTGTCCGCGCCGATGCAAGTGGGACCTTCCAGGTAATTGTGGGCCATCAGGCGCGTGCGGGGGCCGATCTCCACGTCCGCGCCGATCACCGCATAGGGTCCGATTTCGGCGCTCTGGGAAATGCGCGCCCGCGCGTCCACAATGGCGGTCGGATGAATGGGCATCGCGCCGGCTCAGGGCTGGGACGCGCCGCCGGGCGCGCCAGCCGGGCTGTCCTCCTTGTCGGCCAGCTTGCACATGACTTCGGCTTCGGCCACCACGACGCCATCCACCGTCGCCACCCCCGCCATCTTGGCCACGCTGGCCTTGCGCTTCAGCACCTTCATCTCCATACGAAGCGTGTCGCCCGGAACCACCGGCTTGCGGAAGCGCGCATTTTCGATGGCCACCAGCAACACCAGCTTGCGGCGCCGGTCGGGGATACTCTTGAGGACAAGCACGCCGGCGGCCTGGGCCATGGCTTCCACGATCAGAACGCCCGGCATGACGGGAAAGTCGGGAAAATGCCCCTGAAAAAACGGCTCGTTCAGAGTTACGTTCTTGATGCCCACAACGCGGTCCGCTTCCAGTTC
>JBKQIF010000192.1:0-9144 GCA_052148435.1 Bryobacteraceae bacterium | reverse complement strand
CCCCCTTAACCGCCGATCCCGAAGCCAGGTTCAGAGATGATACTTGACCATAGGCAGAACCGCCCAAACAGAGCACCGAAAGGAAAACGGCAATTCGGCGCACGGCAACCTTTTGTGGCAAGATGCGCATCTGATTTGTAATGTGGCAGTTCTGGAGGTATCAGGGCAATGTTGTAAATGGTTATGTTTCTTGGTTGAACTTTAGCAATGGGTGCGTATCTGCCGAGCCGACCGGGCCGTCTTTCCTCCAGGCCGCCCACATCGCGTTTGTCCACTTCGACTCTAACCGTTTTGCAAGTCACGCCCCGGTTTTGCCATGCCGTAGCGCAATTTATGCAGCCACATCCAGGCCGTCCTATTGGCGCGGCTGAACCGCCAGTGGCAGGCGCGGTGCGCGTTAATTGCAGGCGTCTGCAAAAATAAGGCCTGATCAAAATATTCCTTTACGTCTATATTCGTCATATGGAATGTGCGCCCGAATGGCGGTCGCATGCAGGCCTTGCTCCACGCCACGCTCGGCGCCGGGATGGGCGTAACGCGTTGGCCGGGCTCCAGGGTGGCGTCGCCCGGTGTGGCCACCTGGTCGCCTTCCCGGATGCCGTCCAGAATCTGGATGGTGGTGACCGTGCCGATACCGGTCTTTACGGGGCGGTGCTCTACGATGTCGCCACGCAGCAGGAACACCCAATCGCCGGTGGCATCGTGGTGGAGAGCCTCTTTGGGGATGACGATGGCATCGTCGGCCATCTCGGTGCGAATCTCGGCATCCACGTTGACGCCGGGCAGCAGCTCGCCGCCGGGGTTTTCGATGGTGCAGACCACCTCGCCCACCTGGCGGGTACCCAGGGTTTGAATGGCGGTGGGCATCTGTTCCACGCGGCCCTCCCAGCGCTTGCCGGGCAAGGCTTCCCAGGTAATGATAACCGGCTGGCCCTTGGCGACGCGGCCCAGCAGGGGCTCGTCAACGTAGACGCGCACGCGCACGCGGTCGAGGCGGCCGACGTCGGCTACCAGGTCGCCAGGATTCAGATACGCGCCGGGGCGGACAGCCAGTTGGTAGACGACGCCGCCCAGCGGGGAGTGCAGCACGCTCAGCGCCTGGCGGGTGCGCGCCAGAGCCAGGGCCGCCTCCGCGCCGGCCAGGCGGGCGCGGGCCCCTTCCACGTCGGTGGCAGCCACCAAGGAAGCGCGGCGCGTTTCCAGGCCGCGGATTTCGAGCTCCAGAGCCTGTACCTTGTCAGCCGCGGTCTGAACCTCCAGGCGGGTGGCAGCCTGTTTTTGCTCCAGCCGCCCGAGCGCCTGATATTCCTTGGTCCCGGTCGCGAGGTCGAACCGTGCGCGCGCCAGGCTGTTATCGATTTCCGCGACTTCGGCCGGCCGGCCGCCCTGCTCCAGAGCGTTCAAAGCGGCCCGCGCTTCGGCCACGCGCGCTTGGGCGGATTCGAAGCCAGCCTCCAAGGTGGGGTCGGAGGTTTGCGCCAGCACCGCGCCTTTGGCCACGCGGGCGCCCTCATCGACCGGTACGCGAACCACCAGCGCGGCGGTTTCGGCGCGCACGGCCTGCCATTCCAGCGGCTCTACCTTGCCATTGGTAGGCAAGGTGCCGACCAGCTTCTGGCGCCGGGCGCGGACGAACGGCGCCTGGGGCGGCTTGCTCTTGCGCAACAGGCCCCAGCCGATCACGGCCGCCGCGACAACCAAAATGACCACCAGCCACTTCTTCATGAGACGAATACCGCCTGAGCGGCGTGAGACCGCAGCAGATCGCGCGCCACGGCCGCGGTGGCGGCGTGAATGGTGATGGTGTCCTCCACATTGTTGGCATAACCGCCGGCCAGCACGATGGCCACGGGAATCCGGCGCTGAAGCGCCGTGCCGATCACCAGGCGGTCACGCGCCTCCAGCCCTTGAAAGGTCAGGTCGAGACCGCCGAGCTGATCGTCCAGAAACGGGTCAGCGCCGGCTACATAGATCATCAAGTCCGGGGAAAAGAGAGCCAGCGAATCGTTCAGGCCGGCCCCCAGCCGCTGCAGATACTCCCAGTCGCCGGTCCCGCCGTCCAGGTCGATATCCAGATCGGAAGGCGGCTTTTCGTACGGATAGTTGTCGAAGTGGTGAATCGAGAGGGTGAAAACCGAGGAATCGTTAGCGAAAATGGAGGCGGTGCCGTTGCCGTGGTGTACGTCGCAATCCACCACCATGGCGCGGCGGATGGCGCCATCGCGCTCGAGGACGCGGATGGCCACGGCCATGTCGTTGATGGCGCAGAAACCTTCGCCGTGGCCGGCGAACGCGTGGTGAAATCCACCGCCGACGTTGTAGCACACGCCCTGTTCGAGCGCCAGCCGCGCGGCCAGCGTAGTGCCCGCGGCGGCCAGGGAAAAGGCTTCCACCATGTGACGCGAATATGGAATTTCCAGGCGCAGAATATCACTGTAGCCCATGGTGCCGTCGCGGAGCTTGCGGATCCAGGCGGCATCGTGGGCCAGCAGCAGGTCGGTGTCGGGGATGGGGCCGGGCGCAATGAAGTCGTCTTCCTCGGCGAAGCCGGTTTGAAGCATGCGCTCCCGCAGCCACCGGTATTTGCGGGATGGGAACACGTGCTCGCCCAGGTTCAGGTCGTATCGTTCGTGATAGACCAGCCGGAACGGAAGCATGGCAACTACGGATTCTCCGACTGCAACGACGTAACTACGGCAACGTTATAAATGTCTTCCGCCGAGCAGCCGCGGGAAAGATCGTTGGCCGGCTTGGCCAGGCCTTGCATGAAGGGGCCGATGGCCATGGCTCCGCCCAGACGTTCCACCAGCTTATAGCCGATGTTCGCGCTGGCCAGGTCGGGGAAGATGAGGGTATTGGCGTGGCCGGCCACAGGGGAGCCGGGCGCCTTCAATTTCGCCACTACCGAGCACACCGCGGCGTCGGCCTGGAGCTCGCCATCCACCTGGAGGTCCGGCGCCCGCGCTTTCACCACCCGGTACGCCTCCACCACTTTGTCCACCTTCGCGTGTTTGCCGCTGCCCTTGGTGGAAAAGCTGAGCAGCGCCACCGAAGGTTCGGTGTTCATCAGAACGCGGGTGCTTTCGGCGGTGGCGATGGCGATATCGGCCAGTTCCACGGCGTTCGGGTCCACCACCACGGCGCAATCGGCGAAGGCGATCAGACCGTTGTGGCCCATCGAACGGCTGCGCAGCGCCATGATGTACACGCTCGAAACCAGACGCGCGCGCGGATGCACCCCCACCGCGTGCAGCGCGGCGCGCACGGTTTCAGCGGTGCTGTTGACGGCGCCGCCCACGCTGCCGGCCGCATCCCCGGCGGCTACCATGAGCGAGGCGAAATAGAGCGGCTTGCGCGCGATTGCAGCCGCTTCGGTGGCGGTGATGCCTTTGGCGCGGCGGCGCTCATAGTAGATGGCGGCGTACTTGGAAGCTTCCGGCGCACTGGCCGGATCGACAAAACGAATGCCTTCGGGAGCGTCGGCCGGTTTGGGCCCGATCAAGACGGGTTTCACCAGCCCTTCGCGGGCCAGCCGCGCGGCCGCTTCCAGAACCCGCGGGTCGTTGCCCTCGGGAAACGCGATGGTCTTTTTCAGCTTGCGGGCCCGCTCGATGAGCCCGGACATGAATGCTCGTGCCGATTCCGGAATGTCCGCCATGGAAAAAATTGAGTGTAGCAGGTGTTGGGCGACAGTTGCCCGGCGAAACTCCGTTCGGTCACTCGAACAACTCGGCGTGACTCCCGGTGCGCACCAGGATCGACTTGGTCTCCGTCACCCTGTAGAGCAGAAGCCAGTCCGGACTGACATGGCAGTCCCAGTGCCCCGGCCAATTGCCGCGCAACACATGTGGCCGGCAGCGGGAAGGCAACGGTTGCCGTGCCTGAAGGAGGTTCACGAGCTCGTCCAGCCTGTCCAGATCTCTGCGTTGCTTCTCAACCCGGCGCAGGTCCTTTTCGAGCGCCCCCATGCGGAAAGAACGGAGCTGTGGAGTGCGCTAGCGACCGCCCAAAGCCGCGCGCGTGTAAAAGTCGGCCAGATCGGACTTCAATTGCTTCAGCGCGTCCACGTTGAGGTAAATCATGTGTCCGGACGGGTAATACCGGAATTCGATGTTTTGCCGCAGCTTGGGCGCCAGCTCCATGTGCGCCAGGTCGAACTCGGTGATGAAAAATGGCGTGGCCAGGTCGAACAGTCCGTTTACCGAAAGCACTTTGAGCCGCGGGTTTTTGCGCATGGCGTCGGCCAGGTCGCCGGCCACGTAGGCATCGCGCAGGGGCTGAGGCTGACCAAATCCTCCGCCCGCGCCTCCCGTGGCGCGCGGCCGGTGGGTGTGATCCCAGGCCTGATTGATGCCCGGGCCGGTCGAATAGTAAGTCTCTTTCGAGGTGTACTTCAATTCGCGGTCCAGATACTCGTGGAAGCCCGAGACGAAGGCGCCGGTGATGCCGGTGCTGGATGGGTCGTAGCCGGGGTTTTCGCCCGCGGCGTCGATATCCGTTCCTTCGAAGCGTGCATCGTAGCGGCCCAGAATCAAGCCCTGGCCGCGCATCAGCTCCTTGCGGAAGCGCGTCGGACTGACTCTCAGATTCGCCTCCTTGACGAACTGCTCGCCGAGCCCGGTGTATCCGGCCACCTTGGCCGCCATCGCATCCGCCTGAGCCGGCGCAAGGTTGTGCCCTTGCGCCAGTGCTTCCGCGTAGGGGCCGCGTGCAAAGGCGCGCACTTCATTCAGGAAAGCCGTCAGGTCCTTGCCCTTGTGCGGAACCTTCTCGTAATGCCATGCGATCGCCGCGTACGACGGCAGATTTCCGATGAAGATAGCGTCGCTGCCGGGGGCTTGGGTGAAGTAGTTCAGGATGGTCGACATCAGGATCACGCCGTTGACCGCCACGCCGTCGTTCTCGAGCGCATCCGCGAGGGCCGCCGAGCGGGTGGTACCGTAGGATTCGCCATATAGGAACTTGGGCGAGTTCCAGCGGTGATTGACGCCGACATAGCGTTCGATGAATTTGAGAAAAGCCTGGACGTCCTGATCCGTGCCGGCGAAGTTTCGGATGGTGGCTTTACCGACCGGACGGGAAAAGCCGGTGCCCGGCGCATCCACAAACACCAGATCGCTCTTGTCGAGCAAGCTGTACTGGTTGGGGACGATTTGGTACGGGGCCGCGCCGGTTGCCTCGGGGCTGGAGGTTTCGACGCGCACCGGCCCGAGAGAGCCCATGTGCAGCCACAGGCTGGCCGAGCCCGGGCCGCCGTTGTAAAGGAAAGTGACCGGCCGGGTCCGCAGATCGGTCACGCCGGCCAGCGTGTATCCGACATAGAAAATGCTTCCGTACGGTTTTTCCTCCTCATCGTCGATCAGCAGTGTGCCCGCGCTGGCGGCGTACCGGAGTGTCTTGCCATCGAGCGTCAATTCGTGGTCCGTGACCACGCTGGTTTCGGGCGGAGCCGGTATGGTCTCGGTTGCGGCGGCGGGCGCAGCCTGCGCGCCGGGGCCGCGTTGAGCGAAAGCGCCTGGCGCGGCGGCCACGAGCGTTACGGCACAGAGCAGGGAAGGGGCGATGGAACGCCAACGATAATTCCGCATAATCCGCCATTCTCGCATAGCGGACGATGCGCGGATCCATCCGAACGCCACTCCCGCCTAGCGGATTCCAAGTGGTGCGGAAAACAGGGCGACCTATTTGTCGTGGGGCAGGTTGGCAACCTGCGGACCGATTGACAATCGGTCCCGCCGGAGTTGGCAGTGGTGCGCTTCGGGCAGCCTGCTACACTGATTTAGGAGTCGAAATGTCCGTCAGGCCTTGGATTTTTCTCATTTTCCTGACGCGGCTGGCCGCCGCGCAGGATGTCGCGCCCGTGCCGCCGGCGGGGCCTCAAAATGTGGAATTTACCATCGATTCGGGTACGCGGGTGCCGCTCAGCCTGATTAACGCGCTCAGCACCAAGCATTCGGCGGTGGGCGACCGGATCTACCTGGAGACGGCCTTCCCGGTGCTAGCCAATGGCCGGATCGTGATTCCGGTAGGAAGCTATGTGGCGGGCACGGTCACCCAGATCGTACGGCCGGGACGTGTAAAAGGCAAGGGAGAGATCTACGTACGCTTCGATTCCCTGACGCTTCCCAACGGGGTGACGCGCGATTTCCATGCGCGCATGGGCGGGATGGATGCGACTTCGTCCGGCAAGGTGGACGAAAAGGAAGGCAAAGTCACCGGCGACGGCAACAAAGGCGGAGATGTCCGGACGGTGGCCGAGACTACCAGCGCCGGCACCTCAATCGGCGCCATTGCCGGATCCTCGACGGGCCATCTGGGCATGGGGATGGGAATCGGTGCGGGCGCCGGCGCCGCGGCTGGCCTGGTCGGAGTTCTGGCCACGCGCGGTCCGGATACGATTCTGGCGCGCGGGAGCACGCTCGAGATGGTGCTGGACCGGCCGTTGATTTTCCAACCGGGCGAACTGGAGTTCGGCGCCTACCAGCCGCCCCGCGGCATACCGGCAGCGCCTCCCGCGGCGAACAAATCCTCCGCGCCCCTCAGGCGGCCGATTCCGCTCTTACCGTAGGACAGGGCTGTTCATTTCAATTCGATTCCCTCTGCAAGCGTACCTCGCCGCAAGCTATCCTGAATCTTCGGAGCTGAATCATTTGAATCGAATTGCACTAGCGTTTCGCAGTTTCTTCCAACTGCTCGTTTCGGGCAAGCTGTCGGATGGCATGCTGGCCGACTTGCGGCTGTCACGGCGCGACGCGGCCGCGGGCAAACCCACAGCCAAGCCCGCCCCGGCCGCGCCTCCCGCCGTGCGGGTTTCCGACGGCGCCTTGCAACTTCTCGCCATCTTGCAGCGCGACTCGCGCCTGGTCGACTTCCTGATGGAAGACGTGTCGGGCTACGCCGACGACCAGATCGGGGCCGCCGTGCGCGAATTGCACGATCAGTGCCGAGACGCCCTGGCCCGCTACGTCGGCCTGGCCCCGGTGATCGATGGCGTGGAGGGCACTTTCGCCAAAGCGCCGGGTGACGCAGCGGCGGTCAAGTTTGTCGGCAACGTGCCCGCTAAGCCGCCGGCGGGCGGTACTTTGCGCCACAAAGGCTGGAGGGCGGTCAAGGTGGATCTGCCCGCGCTCGCGGCCAAACAGGACGCCAGCATCGTCGCCCCGGCCGAGATCGAAATCGAGTAAATCGCCTTGCCGCCTCAACCAGCTAAATTCGTCATCGGAGTCGATTTGGGCACCACCAACTCCGCGCTTTCCTATGCCCGGGTGGAAGCCGCCGCGGATCCGTTCGCGCCGGCCGGCGTGGAATTGCTGCCCATCCCGCAACTGGCCAACCCGGGCGAAGTGAGGGAGGAAACGCTGCTGCCTTCGTTCCTCTATCTGCCCGCGGCTTCGGAGTTTCCGGCGGGCACGCTGGCGCTGCCTTGGGACGCGGAGCGGAGTTTCGTCACGGGCTCGCTGGCTCAAAAGCGCGGCGGCGAAAACGCGGGCCGGCTGGTGTCGTCGGCCAAATCATGGCTATCGCATTCGGGCGTTGATCGCAGCTCGCCACTAGTCCCCTTCCGCGCGCCGGAAGGAGTCGACAAGATTTCCCCGGTGGATGCCAGCCGCCGCTACCTGGAACATCTGCGCGAAGCCTGGGACTACAAGATGCCCGAGGCGCCGTTCGCCGAACAGCACGTGCTGGTGACCGTGCCGGCATCTTTCGATGCGGTAGCGCGGGAATTGACCCTGGCCGCGGCCGAGCAGGCCGGATATCGCGACGTGACCTTGCTCGAAGAGCCCCAGGCCGCCTTCTATGCCTGGATCGAACGCCATCCGGACTGGCGCGAGCGGGTGACGGTAGGCGATCTGATTCTGGTCGTCGATATCGGCGGCGGCACCACCGATTTCACCCTTATCGCCGTCACCGAATCGAATGGCGAACTGCAGCTTGAGCGCGTGGCCGTGGGCGAGCACATCCTGCTGGGCGGGGACAATATCGATCTGGCGCTGGCCGGCGCGGTTGCCGAACGGCTGGCGCAGAAGGGCACGCGCCTCGATTCGCGCCAGATGCAGGCGTTGTGGAACAACTGCCGCACGGCCAAGGAAAAATTGCTGGAGCCGGGCAACCGCGCCAAAGAGCAGGCCGTCACGATTCTCGGGAAAGGCTCGGGGCTGGTGGGAGGAACCATCAAAGCCTCGCTGCTCAGGGAAGACATCGAGCGCACCCTCTCCGCCGGCTTCCTGCCCGAGGTGGCCAGCACCGACATGCCGGCGCAGCAGCGCCGCGTGGGGCTGCAGGAGCTCGGCCTTCCCTACGCCGCCGATGCCGCCATCACCCGCCACCTGGCGCGCTTTCTGCGCCAGCAGGCCGCCACCCAGCGCGGTACCGTGCGCAGCGGCCCGAGCGGCCTGGCGTGCCCCACCCACGTGCTGTTCAACGGCGGCGTGCTGAACGCCGCCGAGGTGCGCGCCAGAATTCTCGACACTCTCGACCGCTGGCTGGCGGCCGAGGGCATGAGTAAAGTGCAGCCGCTCGCCGGCGAGGATTTGATGCACGCGGTTTCGCGCGGGGCGGCTTATTACGGGCTGGCGCGAATGGGGCGAGGCGTGCGCATCCGCGGCGGCGTGCCGCGCAGTTACTACGTCGGCATCGAATCCGCTATGCCCACCGTTCCCGGCTTCTCCGCCCCGCTCAAGGCGCTCACGGTGGTGCCGTTCGGCATGGAAGAAGCCAGCGAGGCGCGCATTCCCAATCGCGAATTCGGCCTGGTGGTGGGCCAGCCCGCCGAGTTCCGCTTCTTCACTTCCACCGCGCGCAAAGAGGACCAGCCCGGCGACCTCATCGAAGACCTGGGCGAAGAGCTGGAGGAACTGGCTCCTGTGGAGGTCAACTTCGCCGGGGGTGAAAGCTCGAGCGAAGTGGTTCCGGTTTCGTTCCAATCGGTGGTCACGGAAACGGGCGTGCTGCAGCTTTGGTGCGTGGCCCGCGACGGCAGGCGGTGGAAGCTGGAATTCAACGTGCGCGAGCGAGTGCGGGCATGATGGGCGCCAATTGTGGCGCACGCGCTCGCGCGTGCCACGGCGTCGCTCGGGACGTGGCCAGAAGATCGGCCTCGACCTCGCCACCACCAATTCCGCCCTGGCGTACAACGACGAACAG
>JBKQIF010000191.1:0-2555 GCA_052148435.1 Bryobacteraceae bacterium | reverse complement strand
TTGTGACCCACACTATCCGGTTGTGTTTGCGGCCGCTAGCGTCGACTACGCGTAGCGTCCGCCGCGCAAGCGGCTTAGTTCAAACGGCGGTTTGGGAGACGACCAGGGCGCGAACTGTCGAAAAACTCGGCAGCCCCCCACCACGACGAACGAATGGTAGGCATTCTACCGCAACGATCGATCGGGCCATGCAGGAGGAGCTGGGCCCTCTACAGACTGAATTCGGTTTCAGCTACAATTCCAGGGATGGAAAGCGTCGGGCCCTACCGCATTGTGAAGGAGCTGGGACGCGGCGCCATGGGCGTGGTGTTCGAGGTCTTCGACCCCTCTATCGGCAGGATTGTAGCCCTCAAGGTGATTCGTTCTCAGCAGTTCGCCACCGCCGAGGAGGACGCGCAGCTCAAGCTACGTTTCGCCCGGGAGGCCTCCGCGGCCGGGCGCCTGTCCCATCCGAATATCGTCACTGTTTATCAGTTGGGCGAACACGACGGCATGCAGTACCTCGTCACCGGCGGCGCCCTCGAAGCCATGCTGGTGCCGGCCGTGCCTTTGAGCACCCAATCCGCTTTGGGCATTCTGACCCAGATCGCCGCCGCGCTGGACTGCGCCCATGCCCTTGGCGTGGTGCACCGCGATATCAAGCCCGCCAATATTCTGGTGGCGAGTGACGGTACCGTGAAGCTCACCGATTTCGGCATCGCCCGAATCACCTCGCAAACGGTCACGCAGACCGGCGTCACCATGGGGACGCCGGCCTACATGGCGCCGGAACAGATCATGGCGTCAAGGGTCGATGGACGGGCTGACCAGTTCTCGCTGGCCGTGGTGGCGTATCAGATGCTGAGCGGCAAGCGTCCTTTCGAAGCGCCCACCGATCAAGCACTGATGTTCAATATCGTCTCCGGGGAGCCGCGGCCGCTCCACGAAGTGAACGCGCTCCTGCCACGAGCGGTAGCGGAAGTCATCGGCCAGGGATTATCGAAGGATCCCAAACGGCGCTACCGGAGTTGCTCGGAGTTTGTGGCTGAGCTGCGCACTGCCCTAACCCCGCTGGAGGCTTCAACTGCGGCGGCGGGACCGCCGCAATCCTCCCCAGCGCCCGTGTCACTTCCCGTGATCGCGCGCCGCCCTGCGAACCTGAAAGGGCGGATCATCCGTCTCCAGTACTCGATCGTCGCCGCCACCCTTATTTCGCTCCTCGCCGTGTGGTATTTCCGCGAATCTCCTGGCGTCGATCTACATGAGATGCGCGTTGAAATCGACACGCCAGCCACAAAAGATCCTGAATCTTTTGCGCTCTCGCCTGACGGACGGCTACTGGCATACGTCGCAACGGCGGACGGCCAATCCCGGCTCTGGGTGCGGCAGTTGGCCTCGACAAGAGCGCAGCCACTGGCCATAATGGAAGGCGGAGCGGCATATCCGTTCTGGTCTCCCGATAGCCGCTGGATCGGCTTCTTTTCGGGCGGCAAACTAAAGAAGATCCCTGCGGCTGGCGGTTTGCCGTGGACTCTGGCAGAGGCCATTTCCGGACGCGGCGCATCGTGGAGTGCAGAGGGCCTCATTCTGTTTGCACCGACCACTCTGGGCCCCTTGTTCCGGACGTCGTCCATGGGAGGTACGCCGGTCGCTTTCACCAAAACGGATTTTTCGAGCAGCCATCGGTTTCCCCAATTCCTTGCCGACGGCAGGCACTTTTTGTATTACGCGGAGCCATCCCCGGAAAAACCGGGGCTAAGCGGATCCATCTATCTCGGCGCGGTCGGCGCGGGAGACTATAAACCCCTCACGGCAGCCGACACAGCGGGCTTATACATGCCGCCGAACTGGCTGTTATGGGTTCGTGGCGGGGTCCTCGTGGCCCGACACCTGAACGTTGCCAAGGGCGAACTATCCGGAGATGCGATTACCGTTGCCGAGCCTGTCTTCTTCGATACCAGCCATGCCCCCCCGTTCTCGGTATCGGCGACCGGACTAGTGACCTATAGGAACGGCTCAGTCAAGGACGGCGCCGCCACCGCCATCACGCTCGTGCAAAACTGGAGGCCGAAGTGACGGTCAGATAGTCGAACGGATTGACTCCGTTCAATTCGCAGGTGTGGATCAGGCTCATGAACAGATCGCCGACTCTGGCGCCATAGATGGCCGGGCCGTAGAAAAGCGGTATCGGGTTCTGGAGACGCTCGCCGCCGAACAACATATCAAGAACCGGCTGTTTGGAGTCCATTGCAGTCCATCTGGAGTCTAAACTGCCAAAACGCCGCCATTGGCGTCCATCGAGGCGGCGGGGGCGCGGCGAGGATCGTCGAGACACGGCGCGCCGGGCTCGTGCCGCCCCTTCGCCGCGGCTCGCCGGCGCACAATCGACTCCCGCCGCGCTCGCCGCGAATTCCGGCGCCGGCACGTCCATGCGCGCCGCCTGCGCTCGCGGAACGCGCGGCATGGCGTGTCGCCCGCCGGGAAGGCGTGCGCTTGAATTTGGCGCCATCGCTTCTGCGTTCTATGGTGCAAATGGAAAACGCGCTACCATCTCCGCGTGCGCTACCTGCTTGTCT
>JBKQIF010000190.1:0-11979 GCA_052148435.1 Bryobacteraceae bacterium | reverse complement strand
AGACAAGCAGGTAGCGCACGCGGAGATGGTAGCGCGTTTTCCATTTGCACCATAGAACGCAGAAGCGATGGCGCCAAATTCAAGCGCACGCCTTCCCGGCGGGCGACACGCCATGCCGCGCGTTCCGGACACGGTGGGCGCGGATGGACGCGCCGGCGCCAGGCGCCTCGGCGTGCGTGAAGGGAGTTGACCGTCCGCCGTCGAAGCGCGCGGCAGCAGCGGCTGACGCAGCCCGACGCGCCGCAACTCGAAGCGCTCCACCGCGTGGATGGCGCGTCCCGTTCAAGCGCGCCAGCACGTGCACTTCACGGATGAGGCGCCCGAGCGCGAGCGGTTCGGCGGCGCCGCACGATGCCGCGGAGATTCCTGAATACGCTTACCTTTTGCAGGTAGTTCAATCAAGTTCAACCATCGTTCCGCCGCCACACCCGCCGAGATTGAAGCTGCCCGCCCCGGGGCGGGAAGCCCTTCACCGGGTGCAGCACACCGGGTGCAGCACTATCCCCGATGGCCGCTGTCTGATATCCTGCTCAAGCACAGGAGGTGCCAGCAATGAGTCCCAACCCATCGCTCCCGCCCGACATGGCGGTTTTCGACTACATGCCCACCCAGCACATAGAGGCATTCAAGAAGGCCGCCGGACATTTTCACGTGTGGATCCTCGTGCGGCGCGGCAATCCAGAATCGAAGAAATGGATCGGGCTGCCTGGTTACATCCCGAAACTCCTCGACTGCAAGGCTCAAGACCGCCGAAAAAGACGTCCGCGGTGAGGGTTCCACGGCAGGCCTGGTCGTCAGCCCGATTCTGTTGCCCGAAGCCTTCGGGCCGGGAAAGCTCAAGAAGGCCCTGGAGGAATGGACCAAGTTCGAACCGCACCTGTATACCTTCGACCCCAGAACCAACATCGCGCAAGACAAAGCCGGCAAGCACTACACCACTCAGAAGGACCCGAAACACAAGCACTATGGCTGCGTCATGTTCAAGCCCGTCTTCCGCTCCTTAGCTGAATATATCCACGCCGATTACGATCTCTACGCCGTGGTACCGTTTGTGGATACGAAGTCTAATATCCGCGTCTCGGAGAAGGGCTTCGGCGGCGAAGATCACTCCCGAAGCCAGAAATTGCACGACGTTCAATACTTCCTGAAAGCCGCCGGTGTTTTGCCGGGCCAGGACTTCGGCAGTCCCATGGTTCGCCACGGCGAACAGGAAACCTTCAAGACCGATTGGGACGACAACCTCGACGTGTTCTGGCCCGACGGCAAATCCGTCTCCGAGCTAAACGGACATGGCGCCATCCGGAATTTCTATGCCACCACGCTGGTTGGCCGCAAACAGTTCGCGAAGGACACAGTGGCCCAGCCCGCCGGTGGGAAGTGGGTGAAGACATGAAGCGCATCGTGTCCTTTCGGCAAGGCTGCGTAGGCGCCGAAGATCCTCGGAAGTGTTAGCCGCGTCGGGGGCTATGGATCAGTTCGCGGCCTTGCTGGCTGCTTTTGCCGGTTTGCGGGAGCGGAGCTGCTTTTGGAGTCTTTTGGTTTACCTGGGCGGCCGAGAATGCTTCCGGGTCGAACGGACCCCGCCACCGCAGCATGTTGGCATGTTCTTCGTGTTCGGGGTCGGTCAGCACCACCAGGTATTCTTCGTAACCGGGAGTTCCACCTACGTCTTCTGGAGGCGTGCGGCGCTCGCCTCCGATGCAGGTCGGATACTGCGTGGCCGTCTCGGGCAGCAGGATGGCTTCCAGCACCAGATCATGCTCCCAACTGTCACCGAAGTCATATAGATATGCGAACTGAGTTCCCACCCGGGGCACTACTTCCGCCAGCGGCACGCGGCTTTTGGATCCGTCCACACTTGTCCCGCTCGAAAAAAAGTTGAGAGATACTTGTTGGCATAAACTGGAACTTGTGGCATTTTCTATTTATTTACGTCCGACACCATCGGGCAGGAGAAAAAAAGATGGCAACCCAGCAACCCAAGCGTCCCGGCCCTTCCGCCGGCCATCCGGGTTGGGGTGGTCGCCCCCGCGGCGTGACCATGCCCTGCGATTGGTGCAAGCAGCGCGTGACGAGCTCGGAGATGCGTGCGCATTTCACCCACTGCCCCAAGCGCCCGCGCGAGACGGCGGTGAGGCTGCCGCGGGGCTGCAGCCTGGCGCAGGCGCGGAAGCCGCTGAAGGAGTTGCGGCATGATGTGGTGGCCATGCCCTGCGGCTGGGGCTGCGGCATGAAGCTCACCGCGCGCAAGATGCGCGAGCACTTCACCGCGTGCCGCAAGCGGCCGGGGAAGCGCTCGAAGCGCTAAGCTGGGGCGGTGCAGACGGCACGGGAAGTGATCCGGGAAGCCGGGGCTGCTGGCGACCGAGCGCGTTCCGCGATCGCTGGCGGCACGGATGCACGCGACAGCGGCGTCCGCCGCGCGTGTGGCGGGCGTTGACCGTCACCGTCGAACCGCGGCGCAAACGGCTGAAGCAGCCCGGCGCGCGGTCACTCGACGATCCTCGCCGCGTCCGCCATGTCAATGGCGCGCCGCATTCAAGCGCGCGCCGCCGCGCTTCGCGGTCGCTGCGCCCGAGCAGGCGCGTCGGCCTTCCGGCGGCGCGCGCGCCAAGCCGAGCGTTCCACGAGAGTAGGCGGCGCGAACGGACGCGGCAGCGCCGGAGGTCGCGGCGTGACTGGCGGGCGTTGACGTTCGCCGTCGGGCCCTGGCGGAAGCGGCCCGGCGCGCTGTAGCGCGACGGCGTCATCCTCCTGGCGTCCCGCGATGAGAGCAGGCGGCGCACCTCCCGATCAGAATTTTCTCAGGAATTGACGATACGCGCCGTTGTTGAACGTGCTCCACGGTTCAAAGCCCTTCTCCGCGTATAGCTGGTACGCGAAGTCGATGTTCGCTTTGCAGTCCAGCAGGTCTCGAAGATTGACTCCTGCGCGTTTCAAGTGTACCGTATTGATCTGGAAGTAGCCCCAATCGAGCGTGCCGTCGGAGTTGTAATGATAGATTTCGCAGGCGCCGCGCGGGTTTTCGGCACGTTGAACCGCCAATGCGACACGGCATGACGACCCGAATTTGTTACAGGCATATTGCTGGTAGGCCGTCAACCTGTGGCCAAATTGATCGGCTTGGGCCTGGTTGGTTTCCTCCGGCGAAGTTCTCGGGGCAATGACCAGGGGCCACTGGAACCGGAGGCGCAATGGCGATTGCAGGGTGAATGTGTATTGGGCCTGGAGCACGGCTGTGGCCCCACCAATTCCCACACCCAGGAGGACAAGCAGGCCAAAGAGCCGCGACGGACCTCGGGATGATCTCGATCGCCTGACGGGGGCCCGCTTCGACACCGCTGCTTTCAGAGACATTGGAGGGCATCCGTGGATGGCCGGCAGGCTGCGGCAGAGAGGTTTCCTGAGAATCGTTGAATTGAACGCACCGAACACGGATATCGCTGTGGCATTATCCGATCAGATTACTACAACGGCCTGGCAACGCACCCAAATTGGATCGGAGCCAGTCGACACCGCTCTGTCGAATCGAGGTGGTCGCGGTTGACAGAGCCCGTCGAGCGACGAGACAATCTGCGACGCCTTTTGCTCCAGGGTCTCACGGATGCGCGATGTAGTCCATGCGCCCGCCGTCCACGGTAAGAGTTTGGGCAGTGATAAAACCCGACTCGGGCGAAGCCAGGAAGGCCACCGCGTTGGCGATATCCTCTGGAAGACCGGTCCGCCCCACCATGGCTCTGACGGCCATCGTATCGATGGTTGCCTGAACCTCAGCCGGGCCGCGACCGCCGGTCGCCATGTCGGTCGGAATGAAGCCGGGTGCAACGGCGTTCACGGTAATGCCGTGCAGGCCCAGTTCGAAGGCGAAGCGGCGCGTCAGCGCGATGACGGCAGCCTTGGTCGCGGCGTAAAAGGTGGTGCCGGAGAGCGCGGTGCCGTGCGCGGCAACCGAGCTCAGGTTGACGATCCGGCCGAAGCCGCGCAGCTTCATGCCGTCCACAACAGCGCGTGTCACGTGAACCACGCCGTCTACGTTGGTGCGGCGCATAGCTTCCATTTGCGTGTAGTCGAAGTCCGCCAGGTCGCCCGTGGCCATCACTCCGGCATTGTTGACGAGGATGTCGATGGGGCCAACCTCGCTGGTTATGCGCTCGGCCATAGCGCGCACCTGCGCGGTGTCCCCGACATCCGCCTGCACGGCGAGCGCACGCCCAGCCTGCTGGTGAATGAGCGCCACAACGTGTTCGGCCTCGGTGGCGTGGTGATGATAGTTCACCACAACCACAGCTTGCTCGCGCGCCAGTCGCAATGCAATCGCGCGACCTATGCCGCGGGAAGCGCCGGTGACCAGCGCGGTTCTGCCTTCCAAATTCATAACGCTATGATATCTGCCCCGCCGCACCCGATGGCTGATTCCCGCGGCGATTGGTGCGGCCGGGGCCGCCTTCGCCGCGCCGGCTGCGGCCTTCCCGCGGCGCCGCACGTGCCGCGCGGGTTCGCGGCACGGATGGACCCGCCGGCACCAGCGTTCTCGGCGGAGCGCGGCGAGCGTTGATTCGTTCGTCGTCGGGCCCGGCTTGCCGCGGCTCGCCCATCTTCGCCGCCTCCGCCGCGTCGATGGCGCGCTGCGTTCAAGGGCTCACGCCGGCACGCGCATTTGGCTGTGGCTCTTCGCCGCCCGGAGTTCAGAAAACGACGACTTCAGACGATTAGATGATTGATGGCATCCATCACGGACTCCACATCCGGTATGCCACCACTCCAGCGGCCACGATGACAAACGCCATCAGCGAGGGCCGCGTCTGCGTCACCAGCGCGTCCGCCATGAACCAGACCGACACCGCCACGAACAGCCACAGCGTGTAAGGATACCCCCACATCCGGTACGGCCGGAGCGCGTCAGGCAGCTTGCGACGCAGGACGAACACGGCCGCGACACTCATGGTATAGAAGATCCACGCGGCCAGGATCGAGTAGGAATAGAGCGTCTCGTACGACCCGGTGAGGACCAGAGTCGCCGTCCAGATTCCGCTACATAAGATGGCAAAGCCGGGAGTCTGAAACCGGGGATGCACTTCGCCGAAACGGGCGAAGAACAGCCGGTCGCGGGCCTGCGCAAACGGGATGCGGGCGCCGGTCAGAATGCAGCCGTTCACGGCACCGATGATCGAAAGCAAAACGGTCAGCGAAACAAGGATCCCACCGATCGGGCCCATGGTGCGCGTGGCCAGATCGGCGCCGGCGCGGTCGGTCGCGGCGATCTGGGCGACGGTCATTACTTTCAGGTAGGCGATGTTGGCGGATACATACAGGATCGCTACAGCGGCCATGCCGAGCACCAGCGAGCGCAGCAGGTTTTTCTGCGGGTCCCGCACCTCGCCGGCCACGAAGCTCACATAACTCCAGCCGTTGTACGCCATCAAGCAGGCCGCCATCGCGACTCCGAAATGCATCGCGGACAGCGGAGGAGCGGCGGCCGGCGCAGCCGTATGCGGGCTGAGGAGTCCGGCCCCGATCAGCGCCAGCAGCCCCACTATCTTCAAGCCGGTGAAAGTGCGCTGTACCCACGCGCCTTCCTGCACACCGACATAGTTGACCGCGGACAGCGCCGCGATTAGCGCAACCGACAGCGCCTTGGCCGCGGCGGCAGTCAGTGGGAGGAAGTAGCCCACATAGATCGAGAACGTGACCGCCAGCCACGCGCTGCCACCCGTCAGGACCGCCAGCATGAACGTCCAGCCGCACACGAATGCGCATAGCGGCCCGTACGCTTCGCGGAGGTAGACGTATTGACCGCCCGTCGCCGGGAGCATTGCGCCCAATTCGGCGTAGGCTAGCGCGCCGAAAAAGGAGAGCACGCCCGCGACCACCCACACCGCCAGGATGGCGGAGGCCGAGGGCAGGCTCCGCGCGATGAGGTTCGGCAGCACGAAAATTCCCGAGCCGATCACGATCCCGATGACAATCGCCGTCGCGTCGAGCATCCCGAGGCTGCGGGGCAGGTCCTGCGCGGCTTTCACCGAAAGCGCTCGCCGGTGTGTTTTTCCACCGCGTCCATATTGAGCGCGATCCCCAATCCGGGACTGCCGGGCACCGGCAGCATGCCGTCGGCATCCAGCTTCCAGGGGGTTTCCACTAGGTCGTCGATGAATGGAGAACCCGTTAGGTATTCGACAAGGCCGGTATTCCGCGCCGCGGACGCAAGCTGCAGGTCGGCGGCCAGGCCGAGCGCCGTGTTCCACCCGTGCGGGATGAAGCGGACGTCGTTCTCCTCGGCCATCCACGCGATGCGCCGCTCCTCGCTGATGCCGCCGACCTTCGTCACGTCAGGCTGCACGATATCAAAAGCCCGCTGCTGCAGCCACGGAGTGAACGACTGCCTGCGGGTCAGGACTTCGCCGCCGGCGATCGGCACGGGCGAGTGGTCGCGCAGCAGCACGTAATCGTGCAGGTTGTCGGGCGGGAGCGGTTCCTCAAACCAATAGATGCCGTAATCGGCGAGCATGCGGGCGGTCCGGGCGGCCCACTTATAGTCCTGCGGCCAGAAAGCATCGCTGGCGCCCGCATCCACCATCAGCAGCGAGTCCGGCGAGACCCCCTCGCGTGCCGCGCGGACGATGGCCTCGTCCATGGCCGAACTGGTCCGGCCGAATGGTCCCCAGCCGATCTTGAAAGCCCGAAACCCCTGTGCCTGCACCGCCGCAAGCTGCTCCGCCAGCGCGCGAGGCTCGCGCATGAGGAGCGACGCGTACGGCAGCACACGATCGCGGTACCGCCCGCCCAGCAGCCGCCCGACCGGTTGCCCTGTGACCTTGCCAAGGATGTCCCACATCGCGATGTCGATACCGCTGATCGCGTGGGTCACCGATCCGCCGCGGCCCATCCAGAATGTGTGCGCATGCAGTTTTTCGCTGACGCGCTCCGGTTCCAGCGGATTTTCGCCGAGGTACAGCGGCGCCAGGAAATGCAACGCGCCCCGCACCAACTCATCGTTGGTAAATGCTGAACCCCACCCGGTGACGCCTTCGTCGGTGAAGACGGCGATCAGGGTATGGACGCAGTCGTCCGGCCGGATCTCGTTCGCCCACCCGCCCTCCGGCGTGCCGTGGCGCAAACCCGCCGAGCGGATATCCGTAATTCGCATTGCGCGGCCCCCCAGGAGAGTATAATCGGACCCATGTTACGGCGCAATTTCTGCACCAGTCTGATGGCCGCCGGCGCGATCGGCCGGTGGGCACGCGCTCAACAGCAATCTCTGGAGCCGGCCGCCGGCAGGATCGTTCTGGAGCGATTCATGCCGGGCCAGCCGCACAGCGGAAAGGTACTGCTGGCGGTCCAGGCGCACTCCGACGACATCCCCCTCTCCGCATCGGGCACGGTTGCCAAGCTGATTGAAGAGGGGTACACCGGCTATCTCGTCCGCGCCACCAACGACGATATGGGCGATGCCGTGGGCCTCGGCACGCCTGGCACCATCGGCGAGCACGTGCTCGGCAACGAGCGCGACAACGCCGAGGTGGCGCGGGTTCTCGGCTGCAAAGACCATTTCGACCTGAACTACAACAATCATCGCATGGGCGACGTCTCGCTCAACGAAGTGACTGGCCGGCTCATCTTCCTGATTCGCCTGCTCAAGGTCGATACGGTCGTCGGATGGGACCCGTGGACGCACGATGAGGAGAATCCGGATCACTACACCATAGCCAAGGCGCTGGAAGCGGCATGCTGGATGGCGGGCCGCGCCCACGATTTTCCGGAGCACTTTGCCGCTGGCCTCCAGCCCAAGACGGTCCAGGACAAGTACTACTTCGCGCGGCGTCCCGAGATCACGCGGGTCGTGGACATCAGCAAGCAGATCGACAAGAAAGTAGATGCCATCCGCGCCAACGTTGCGAAGGGTCCGGGCGGCCACTCCGGAGCGCGTCTGCGGGCGGAACTGGCGGAGCGCCATCAGCGGCTGCCGCTGTTGGGCGACGACGACGTCACCGCCGACCGCAACTACATTCGCGAGTTCAGCCTGACGCGCAACCGCGAGTTGGGCAAGCAGTACGGGGTCGAGTACGCCGAGGCTTTCCACTACATCCCTGCGGGGGCTTCCGGCGCGGACCGGGACCCGCGCGTTGACGAGTACATCAAACAACACGCGGTCCCGGGCAAGTAACTATTCCGGCGCGAGCAGGCCGCACTGACGCGAATCTTGTCCAGGCCGCCGCGCTCGGCGGGCGGCAGGAAAACGTCCGGCCGGAGTCCGTGCGTTATGCGTCCTGCACGTCCGGAATCTCTCCGGCCCGTATTGGGCAGCAGTCGCCGTTCGGGCGCTACGTGTGAGCGGCGCCGGAAGCACGCCGGTTTGCCCGCGCGTGTCCGGCCGCCGCGTGACCGGGTCGTCGTCGGGCGGCAGGGCGGAACACGCACCTGGCCGGTGGGCGGCGGAACGCTGAACGAAGCGGGCATGGCGACTCCGCGGCGCGGACGGACGCGCCAGGGCCGCAGTTCTCGGCGAGCGTGGCGCGCCTTGATCGTTCGCCGTCCCGCTTCGGCCTTCCGGCGGCGCCGCACGAGCCCCGCGTACCACGAGAGCGGGCGGCGCGGCTGGACGTGCCAACGCCCCCGTATCGGCCTTCCGGCGGCGCCACACGATGCCGGGCGTTCCACGGGAGCAGGCGGCGCGGAGGGACGCCGGCGCCGGAGTCGCGGCGAGTGCGGCGGGGCGCGGACGGACGAGCGGGAGTCGACCGTGCGCCGTCGAACCGCAGCGGAAGCGGCCGAGGGAGCGCGACGCGCCGTGGCTCGACGATCTTCGCCGTGTCCGGCGCGTCGGTGGGCACGCGGGGCTCGAGCTCGCGTCGGCACGCGCGCCGCACGCGTTCCGGAAACGGCGGCGCGGATGGCGTTGGCCGTCCGCCGTTCGCGCCGCGGAAGCGGCCGACGTAGCTCGACGTCCTGTCGCTCGACGCTCTTCGCCACGGCCAGCCCGACCGTGGCGCGCCGGGGATCAAGCGCGCGCCCGCCGGTCTCCGAGTGGCGCCCGACGATGGCTTGCACGCGCTATAACATATTAAGTTAGGATCAGAATGCCACGGTGGGCCGCGCACTCACACCCAGGAGTCACTCGATGACCCAGCCCGCATACCCGGCGGCGAGGGCCGCTGCTCCCCGAATCCATGCTCATTTCGCGCGACACCTCGTCGCCTCCTCGCCTCACCGGGGCACGAAAACGGTGGCGTCCCCCGACATCGCGGCGATCGAGGCAATCATCGACGCGGCTTTCTGGGCCAGCCTTCGGCGCGAGGAGGGCTATATGCCCCGGATCTCGCTCGCCTTTGTTGCGCCGGAAACTGTGAAAGGGCCCCTCCTGTTCGAGCGGCGGCTACCGCTCGCAGCGCAGCCCCTCACGCGGCTTGCGCCCGCAGTGGAGCGCCCTGGCATTCACCTCGGCGTCTGGCGGGACGGTCAGCAGTTCTTCGTTTGGGGCGCTACTCGCTACCTGCCTGCCTCTTGCCTCGTGCTGGAAGTGGTCGCGCCCGGTCTGCTGGTTGTCAAGCACAGCCGCGCCGACGAATCCGAAAAGTTCGTGAATGTAGCCGTATTGCAAGGCGACGAGATCAAAATGATCGACGAACAGTCTGCGCACCTGCCGGACTGCCCTGACCTCCTGACCTCGCTGCTTGGGTTCGATACCCAGCACGCATCCAGCGGATCTGTGAGCGCACTTATCCATCTTGCGGTTTCGATGCGTGCCCACGGCCGCGGCGGCTCGCTACTTGTCGTGCCCTCGAAAACGGAGTTGTGGCGGGAATCGGTGGTGCAGCCAGTCTTGTACGCGGTGGCGCCACCGTTCTCTGCGCTTGCCGAGGTGATGCAGAACCGCGCTGGCGAGAATCCGGATGGCCGCTGGTTGGATGCGCTCCGGCGCGCCGTTGACGGTGTCGCCGGTTTGACTGCGGTGGATGGCGCGACCGTGATCACCGACCAGTATGAGGTACTCGCATTCGGTACTAAGATAGTGCGTCGCGACGGGTCGTCGCAGGTCGCTGAGGTGATCATGACGGAGCCGATCGAAGGTGCCCGTGCCGAGGTGGTCGAGCCGGCACAACTCGGAGGCACGCGTCACCTTTCGGCGGCGCAGTTTGTACGCGACCAGCGCGACGCGGTGGCGCTGGTTGCCTCTCAGGATGGTCGGTTCACGGTCTTCGCCTGGTCACCCTGCGAAAACATGGTCCACGCGCACCGTATCGAGACTCTCCTTCTGTAGCACACGAGCCCGCACGTGCGATCGTCGCGCCACGTGGTTTCGCGCGGGTTCGCGGCGCGGACGGACGCGCTGGCGCCCTCGGCGAGCGTGGCGGGCGTTGATCGTTCGCCGTCGAACCGCGGCGGAAGCCGCTGAGAGAGCGACGGCTTCTGCCACCTATTCAGCAACGTGCGTTTTCCGCCCAATTGACGAGCACGGGACATCACGGGCACGAATCGCCGAGATGCCGCCGCCGGCTCTCTCCGAGTGGGCGACAATCCCACCAGAACTCGATCGCAATCCTTGCCAGCTACGCTCGTTGCGGCTCAAGGGCCGACGCGGCATCGGCGAAACAGCGAGCAGGGCGGCTGGTCCTTGGTTTCCGGCGCGAAGGTTAGGGCGAGCACGCCCAGCGTCAGCCGCGGGTAGTAAGCCGCGAATGCCGTCACGGCGGCGAGAAGGACAATCGGCAGGCCACACATGGTTCGCCCATCTCTCTGATTTGGAGGTCCGGCACGAGCCAGCGACGAATATTGACGTCCTGGGAAGAGTCACGCGTGATCCGCAAGCCCAGTGCGCTTTCCGGCTGGCGCAATGCGCTATAGTTGGATCTCCCGGAGACCCCATCATGTCCTTCCAGGCACCGATAAGCGTTGCGGACGCCATCTCACGAATCACCGAGCGGCGACTCCTTCTACCCGCCATTCAGCGAGAATTCATCTGGGGACCCGAGAAGGTCGAGTGGCTATTCGACTCGCTCTTGCAGGGCTATCCTCTTTGGGAGCTTCCTCTTTTCGGAAGTCCGCGGTGCCTCAAGGAGCCAATATCAATACTACGAGTTCCTTCGCGTTTTCCGTGAGCGCTTCGGCAGCCGCAACCCCGAGTTCAATACTCAGGGCCACTACGACTTCGATGCCGTACTCGACGGTCAACAGCGCTTGACCGCGATTTATATCGGCCTCAAGGGCACCTATGCCTACAAGTTACCTCGGAGGTGGTGGGAAGATACTGAATACGCCCTCCCCACCCGCAAGCTCTACTTGAATCTCGCTGGTCCTGCCTCCGATGCCGACAATGAGGAGCAACCGGGCCGACGCTATGAGTTTTGCTTTTTGACTGACGGGGAACTGGCAAGGCAGGCAGCACCGTGGTTCAAAGTGGGGGATATTCTGGACGTCGCGGACGCGTACAAGTTTGGCTGCATGCTCAGGGAGAAGGGCTACGACCAAAGCGAGTTTGCTGCAAATGCTCTGGCCCAGCTTCATTCCGTGGTCCACATCCAGAAGCCGATTAACTACTATCTGATTCGCGAGTCAGATGTGGATCGCGCCTCGAATGTGTTCATCCGCGTGAACAGCGGCGGCGAGCCCCTGTCGCTTTCGGACATGCTGATGTCAACGGCAATAGCGCTTTGGAAGAGGGATGCACGCAAGGAGATACTCGGATTGGTGGATCAGATACAGGCCCAAGGCTACTTCATCTCTAAGGACCTCATCCTCAAGGCCTGCTTGTACCTGTACAGCTCTGACATTCGCTATAAGGTGTCGAATTTTGCGGCGTCTCAGATCAAGCCATTCGAGGAGAACTGGGACGCGATACGGAGCAGCATGCTCGCAATGGGGAATGCCCGGTAGATCGTAGAAAGTAGCGACTCCCCGCTCAAGCCTTTTGATAGGCTAGAGCAAATTTTCTTTTGCCGAGAAAAGGAGAGTCGCCATGAAAAAACCATACCAAATTGAAGCGCA
>JBKQIF010000189.1:0-37760 GCA_052148435.1 Bryobacteraceae bacterium | reverse complement strand
AAACGAAACGGCGCAGTTCCGCCTCATCGATCCGGCCCCCTTCGTCGAGGGGCACCAGCAGTGGCGTGAAAATCCCTTGGAGCCTCGTCAAACCATAAGCATACACGGTAGCGCCCGCGCCGGGCACCAATCCGCGCGCGGATAGCGTACTTCCGGCAAGCCACGCTGTATCTTCCGGGCAACGGCCACCGCCCACATGGCGCGGCTGGGCGCTTTTTCCAAAACCCAGGGCGCACGCCGGGAGGGACTGCCTTCCGGCTCGATATACTGAGCCTGTGCGCATAACCCCGCGCAATTTTCTCTGGCTGCTGCGCCGGAGCCTGATCTCGGCCTTTGACGACAACTGTCTGGGGATCTCCAAGGGCGCCGCCTATTCGGCGTTGCTGGCGTTCTTTCCAGTGCTGACCTCGGCCGCGGCCATCCTGGTGCAAACCCGCGCCGAGTTCGTCTCGCGCGCCATTGAAGACGCCCTTTCGCAGGTGGTTCCACCCGGCACCGAAGACCTGGTGGTGCAGCAGTTCCGCGCCACCGGCGCGCACCCGGCCGGGCTGCTGGTGGTGGCCGCGCTGATATCGCTCTGGGCCGCGTCCGGCGTGATCCAGAGCCTGATGGAAGGTTTTCACGCCGCGTATCGCGTCCCCCGCAACCGTGGCGCGGTGCATGGCACGGCGGTGGCCATGGCCCTGGTGCTGCTGGCCGCGGCGCCCTGGGTCGCGGCAACTCTGCTGATCGTTTTCGGCAACCAGGTGGAGCGCCAGGTTCTGAACCTGATGCGGGTAGACCCGTTGTTCAACCCGTGGGCCTGGGTCTGGCAATGGCTCAGCCGCGTGGCGCGATATGCCGTGGCGTTCCTCAGCACGGTGACGGTCACCGCCCTGCTGTACTATTTCGGACCCTACCGCCGCCAGCGCTGGCGCTACGTCTGGCCCGGCGCCGTGCTGGCGACCATGCTCTGGCTGGCGGCCACTTCCGGCTTCGCCTGGTACGTGCGCCACATCGCCCGCTATAACGTGATGTATGGCTCGGTCGGCGCTGGCATCGCGCTGCTGGTGTGGATGTATCTGATGGCCGTTCTGGCTCTGCTGGGATGCGAATTCAACGCCGAGTGGGAGCGGCACGCCGGAGAGCGCCGCGTCATTTCGGTACAATAGGCCCAATCGTGAGAAAAATCGTTCTGCTTATCCTTGTCCCGCTGTGTTTGGGCGCAAAGGACGTCCCCATGACTTTGATTCTGGCGGACGAGGCGGAGCCCATTCATAGCGCGATTATTCGCAAGGAGGCCTGGACGCTCGACCCGGTCCGCCGTTTGCGGGCCGCCGCCGACAAACGCCTCAAGGAAGGCCCTTGGAGCGTGACCCCCGACAGGCCCCAGGGCGTCGACATCGACCCGCACGATTACTACAGCCAGGCGCCTTACTGGTGGCCCAATCCGGAAGACCCCAACGGACCGTACATCCGCCGCGACGGACACACCAACCCGGACCGTTTCCTCGCCAATAAGAACGCTCTGAACAGCCTGTGCGACGCGGTTTTCAGCCTGGGCACGGCGGCCTATCTGCTCGATGACCCGCGCTACGCCAAACGCGCCGCCATGGCGATCAATGTCTGGTTCGTCAATCCCAAAACGCGCATGAACCCGAACCTGGAATACGCGCAGGCCATCCGCGGCGTGAACGAAGGGCGCGGCGGCGGCATTCTGGACGGCCGGGTTTTCATCCGTGCCGTGCAGGGCATGGAGTTTCTGGCCCTGACCGGATCGTGGGATGCCAAAGACCAGGCCGCGGTTCACCGCTGGTTCGAGGAGTACCTGCACTGGGTGATCACCAGCAAACATGGCGAAGACGAAAAGAACAGCGGCAACAATCTCGCCTCGTGGTGGACCGCGCAGGCTGCCGCCGTGGCGTCATACCTCGAGGACAAACCTGCCGAGACCGCCATTTTCCAGCATTACCGGGACCAGATCCTCAGCAGGCAGATCCGCGCCAACGGCAGCGCCCCGCGCGAGGAAAGCCGCACCCGCTCGCTGTCCTACTCCGCTTTTAACGCCGAAGCCTTTGTCATGACGTGCCGGATCGCACAGGTGCAGGGCGTCGATTTGTGGAGCGTCCGCGCTCTCAACGGCGCCTCGCTGGTTACGGTGATCGGCTATCTGGCGCCGTATTTTCAGGACCCCAAACGCTGGTCGAAGGACCAGATCATCGCGTTCGATAGCGACGGCCTGTACTTTCTGGCTTTCGCCGCCATGGGGCTGAAGAAACCCGACTACGCCGAGATCTATCATCAACTGGAACGACCGGAGGGCGCGTGGTTGAGCTTTGTCGATCTTCTTCTGGCCCGCTGGGAAGACGCCGCCCATCAGACGCGCCATTGACAGGGAGTTGCGAATATGAATGGAAATGCTTTAGCGGCGACCGGGCTGGTATGCAGTCTGGCCGCGGGAAGCTTGGCGGCGGACTTTCCCCGCGCCGAGATTTCGAACGGCCTCATCCACGCCGTCCTTTACCTGCCCGACGCCCAGCACGGCTACTATCGCGGCACGCGCTTCGATTGGTCGGGCGTCATCGCCAGCTTGGAGTACAACGGCCACAATTACTACGGGCCATGGTTTCAGAGAATGGATCCGAAGGTTCATGACTTCGTTTACGACGGCCCCGACATCGTCGCAGGTCCTGCCAGCGCGATCAGCGGGCCCGTCGAGGAATTTTCAAGCGGCGGCAGCACGTTGGGATACGACGAGGCCAAACCCGGCGGTACGTTCCTCAAGATCGGCGTGGGAGGGCTGCGCAAGCCCGACGAGCCCGGCTACGACCACTACGAGGCTTACGAGGTGGTGGACCCGGGCAAGTGGAGCGTTCGCAAAGGCCCCGATTGGGTCGAATTCGCACAGGAAGTCAACGGGCCGGCGGGATACGCCTATGTGTACCGCAAGACCATCCGGCTGGCGAAGGACAAGCCGGAGATGACCCTCCAACATAGCTTGAAGAATACCGGCCACCGGAGGATTGAGGCCGACGTATACAATCACAATTTTCTGGTCCTGGACCGACAGCCGACCGGCCCGGACTTCGAGATTGCCTTTCCTTTCCAGATCCGGTCCGAAAGGCCGCCGAATAAAGAACTGGCAGAAATCCGCGGCAATAAGATCGTGTACCTGAAGAACCTGGTGAATAAGGATACGGTTGCGACTGGCGTGGAGGGATTCGGCGGGGGCTCGCAGGACTACGACATTCGCATTGAGAATCGGAGAGCAGGCGCCGGCATGCGGATCACCGCCGATCGCCCGCTGTTGCGCGCGGCGTTGTGGTCGATCCGCTCGGTAGTCGCCGTGGAACCGTATCTCGGGATGGCGATCGAGCCGGGCGGCGAGTACACCTGGACGTTGACCTACGACTTCTATTCCATAAACCGGAACTGACCAGGTCGCCGAGCCGATTTGTGGGGCAGCTTGGTAAGCTGCGCGCCGGCTGGCAACCGGCGCTACGGGCCAACCTGCCCCACAGGCTGCCAGCGAAACCCTTGGCCGTTCAGCGCCAGTTAGGGAACGGGTTGGAGCGGGATTGGCGGCAGCAGTCAATCAGGTGGGGCAGGGTGGCGCGACGCTGGTACAGGCGTACCAGCAGGTCTTCGAGGGCGGCTTCCTCGCCTTCCATCCAGTCCGGCGGGATGGATTTCCAGGCGCGGTCGATGACTTCTTCTGGGAAATGCACGACTTGGCCGAGCCAGGGTTCGAAATCTTCGGCTGAGCGGACGGAGGCATAGACTGCGTGGCGCGGATAGAGGCCCTGATGGGGTGAATCGGTAAAGGTCCAGTTGGGGCCGTTGAAGGCGAAACCGTGGTCGATCATACGGGCGACAAAGGCCGCCGAGTCCGGTCCGGCATTCTCGCGCCGCACCATGGCGCGATAGAAGACGCTCTGCCGGCCGTCGATGTTCGACACCCATTGGTCGAACACCAGGATGGCGCGAAAATCCGCCAGGTTGGCGACCGAGTCGAGGAGCGCATCGGGAAGATAGTCGTATACGGCGGTGCGCGCGGGATCGCCGGGGTAGCGGGACCCGAAATGCCAACCCGGATCTACCGGGACCGGCTTTCCGCCGATGGTAAATTGCACTTCGGGATTGGCTCGGAGGAACTCCGGCCCGACGCGCACCAGGGCGCTGGGGGGAACCGCGATTTTGAGGTAGTCCAACAGGGCTGCAGCCAGCAGTTCGTTAATCAGTACGCGCGGGTGCTGGGGGTTATTGCGGAATTTTACGACGTACCAATGACCGTCATCGGCCTCCAGAAGCTGGCCCTGGGCGCCTCCTCGCATCTTGCGGACATGGCGAACTGCGCTGATCGGCATTGCGGGGGAAATGCTGTAACCTAGAGTTGTATCACACGGAGGAATCGAGATCGGATGGCTGACCTGGAATCGAAACAAGACGCTTCGGATAGCCCCGCGCACTGCAAGGGCGGCAAGGACGAAGTAGCCCTCGAACTGATGAAGTTCATCACCCTGCAGACAGGGTACGGCAGGACCGCGCAAGCTTCCGCCGGTTTCTCCGGCAAGCCTGGCACACACTCGCCGGAAGAGCACGCCGAGGGTTTGCTGGAACTATTCCGCCGCTGCCGCAAAGTGGTGGCTGAGGAAAGCTGAGGCCCGGAAGAACGGCTGGCGCGGGACGGAGCGCCGAAGCCCCGTCCCGGCAAAGCCGATTACTTCTTGCCGCCCTTCTTGGCGGGGGCTTTCTTCGCAGCCTTCTTTACGGGGGCTTTCTTCGCCGCCTTCTTGACGGGGGCTTTCTTGGCAGCCTTCGCAGGCGGTGCTTTCTTGACTGCTTTCTTGACTGCCTTCTTCACCGGCGCCGGCGCCTTCTTGGCCGGGGCGGGAGCTTTCGCCGCCTGCTTGGCAGCCTTGGCCGGCGCTTTCACCGCGGCCTTCTTGGCTGGAGCTGTTTTCGCCGCAGGTTTCTTGGCGACAGCCTTCTTCACCGGCTTCTTGGGAGGCGCGGGCGTGGCTTCCGCGGAGGGCGTTTCCTTGGCGGGAACTGGGGGAGCCGGTACCGTAGCGGTCTCGACCACTACTACCTCCACAATCTCATCCTCTTCGTCCTCATCGTCCTCAAATTCATCGAGCTTGGAATCCAGTTCCTGTTGCTCTTCGTCTTCGTAGTCGTGAAAATCCTCCATCTCATCCTCGCTTTTGGCAATCAATCGATCCCGATCAAACATTCACCAAGCCTCCAGTAATAGGTGCGCGACACAGATAGAATACCCCTTTTTGCGGATTGGGCAATAGCGAAATAGAGCGAGGCCGAAGATTTTCGAGCGCGGACTCAAGACCGGCAAGCTCCGAGCGATTGGCAAAACACGGATCAGCAGCCCGGGTGTGGCTCACCGCCGGAGGTTTCAACCTGGATCCGCCGCCGGATTTGCGCGGGCTTACTGAACCGACGCGTGGGCTACGATCACGGGCTTCTTAGCGGCGGGCTTGGCCACGGTGGTCGCCTGCGAGGCCGGATGGGACACGGCGTGGGGCACAGGCCGCCCGGAACTGCGCCGGGCCGCAAGATAAGCCCGCTGCGCGGCAGGTTGAGGACGCGCCGCGGCTGGGATCAATACCCAATCGCCTTCGGCGGCTTCCTCAGCCGCGATGTGGTTGGCCGATGCCAGGCCCGCCCCTGTCATACCGAACCGCTTGCCGATGGCCGCCAGTGTTTCTCCCGCCTGCACCTTGTGCATGCGCCAGCAGGTACGATGCTCGGACGGGACGCGCTCGATAGCGGCCGCGAGTTCCGGTCCGCCGCCCTTGGGAACGTGCAGGGCGAAACCCTGCGGGGTGACGTTGTGGACGAGGGAGGGGTTGAGAGCCGCGATTTCGGCGACGGGCGTGTCGGTGATATCGGAAACCAGCTCCAGGCTGGCCGGAGCGGATAGTTGCACGGTATCGTAGGCGAGGGTGGGATCCGGCTGCAAGCTATCCAACCCATACTCGGCCGCGTTCTTTTCCATGATCGTCATGGCCAGAATGATGGGTACGTAATTGGTCGTTTCCGCCGGCAATACGCCCCGGCCGCGCAGCTCCCAGAAGTCGGCGTAGCCGGTCCGCTCCACGGCTTTTTCCACTACTAGCGGGCCGCAGTTATATGCCGCAATGGCCAGGTACCAATCGCCAAACTCGTTGTACAGATCGCGCAGGTGGTGGGCGGCGGCGCGAGTGGCTTTCTCCGGATCCATGCGGTCGTCGGTGTAGGCGGTCTGCATCAGACCGTATTCCTGGCCACGCCATTTCAGAAACTGCCACATGCCGCCGGCGGCGGCGCGGGACATGGCACGAGCCATGAAGCCGGATTCGGCCTGCGCCAGATGAATCAGTTCCCGCGGCACGCCTTCCTCGTCCAGAATCCGCTGGATCATCTCTTTGTAGCGCCCCGCCCGCTCCATACCCGCCACCAGCGTGCGCCGGCCGCGATTGGCGAAGAAATTGATATAACCCAGCACCGCGTCATTCACCGAGAGCGGCAATTGCGATTCGGTGGCCGTGACTTCGTCCCGCACGCGATCTTTCAACTTCGGATCGACCGGGAAAGTCATCTGCAGGATGTCTTCGAGGGGAGCCTTTTCGTACTTGTCGTCTTCGAGCACGGCGGACGCGCCTAAGCCTTCCAGGTCGAATTTATGGATCGCGTCCACCAGGGTTTCCAGCTTCTGTTCAAAAGCCGCCGCGTCAACTGTATCCAGAACCGCGGCCTCCAGCATCAAATCGACAGCGGAATCGAACGACTGCCGCGCGCCGGCAATATCGTTAGCCTGGTAAGCTCGGCGGCCGGCTTCAAACTCGCGTTGGGCGCGCTCGGCGATTGCGTCCAAGGTTTTCCGTTCGGCGAGGACGGCATTGCTCAACAGGAAGACGGGTACGTCTTCGGCGGAAAAGCTGGAGGGAATCGTAGGCGGAAGATCGAGGCCGGCCGAGGACTCGGCATAAGGGAAGGATGGCAAGATGCCGGTATGAAAACGCGCTTGCGAAAAGCCGCACATCGCCGTGGCGGTTAAGAGCAGGGGAAGTAGAAAACCACCCCCGAACGTTAGCTTACCTTCGTTCATTAATCGCTCCAAACTTAAGTAAACAAAACTACTTTTACCGTCAAAGCCAGACGCGAACCTTCCAAGGTTACAACACCTCTCATGGCCGTTGCAACCCTCCAAGCCCGGCACTCACCTGCCTGAGTCATGATCTTGTGCCCCGGCGGGCGTCGAGATCTCCGGAATTTCGTCACTCTTGCTGTCACCGGCCAGCGGTCAGTCTTCCTCCTCCTCTTGTCCCGCACCGGCCACTTTGGCGGCGGCAATAATCTTATCGGCCTGCAATTGCGGCACAAAATCGTAATGGTCGAACTCCATCGTAAAGGAAGCCCGGCCCTGGGTCATGGCGGTGAGATCGTTTTGGTAATTCAACATTTCCGCCATGGGCACCTGGGCGCGCAGAAACTGGGTGGTGCCCCTGGTTTCCATGCCGGAGATGCGGCCGCGGCGGCCGTTGAGGTCGCCCATCAGGTCGCCGGCATATTCCACCGGCGCCTGGATCTCGACGTTCATGATGGGTTCCAGCAAGGACGGCCTGGCTTCGAGCATGCCAGCTTTGAAGGCTTTCCGCGCCGCCAGTTTGAAGGCCAGCTCGGACGAATCGACGTCGTGGTAGGAACCGTCGTACACGGTCACTTTGAAATCGACCATCGGGTAGCCGGCCAGGAAGCCCTTTTCGGCGGCTTCTACGATGCCTTTTTCCACCGCGGGAATGTAGTTCTTGGGAATCGATCCGCCGAAAATCTCGTTTTCGAAGACGAACTTGCCGCCACGCGGCAGAGGCTCCATGCGGATCCAGCAATCGCCGAACTGGCCATGGCCGCCGGTCTGCTTCTTGTGCCGGCCCTGCACGTCGGCGGTACCGCGGATGGTCTCGCGATAGGGGATTTTAGGAGCCTTGAGAGCGACATCGACGCCGTAGCGCCTCTTCAGCCGGCTGACGACGATTTCGACATGTTGTTGGCCGGCGCCGGCCAGCAGGAATTCGCGGGTCTGCGCATCCCGGTAGAAACGAAGCGATTGGTCTTCCTCCAGGATGCGGTGGACGGCGTTGCCCATGCGGTCTTCATCGTTTCGCGACTTGGCTTCAATAGCGAAGGCAATGGAAGGTTCCGGCAGCTTCACCGGGGGGTAGACCACGTTGAAACCCTTTTCGGCCAGACTGTCACCAGTCAGCGTGTCCTTCAGCTTGGCCACCGCGCCGAGGTCTCCGGCATTGAGCTCGGTGACCGCCTGCAAAGTTTTCCCTAGCGGGATGGAAAGATGAGCCAGGCGTTCGACCGAACCGCGGTTCACGTTGGACAGGTTCGCATCGTTTTTCAAAACGCCGGTAACCACTTTGAAGTACGTGATCCTTCCGGCAAAAGGATCGGCGGCCGTTTTGAAAACGAACAGCGAACAGGGTCCGGTGGGAGAAACCGGCCGAATGGCTTCCTTGCCATCCACCACAGCGGTAACACCGCCCCGCTCGGTGGGACCGGGGAGATTTTCCACCATGAAATTCAAGATCTGGTCGGCGCCGATGTTGTGCAGCGCCGAAGCGCACAGCACGGGGAAGAGACGCAATTCGCGGACAGCCTGGTTGAGGCCTTCGACGATATGCTCTACCGGGAGGGTTCCTTGGTCGAAAAACTCTTCCATCAGCGCGTCGTTGCCTTCGGCTACCATCTCGACCAAGGCGTCGTGGGCCTGTTTTGCGGCTTCCGCCAACCCTGCCGGAATGTCGCCTTCTTTGCCTTTACCGTCGCCATCCACCGAATAGGTGTAGGACTTCATGCGGATGACGTCGACCACGCCGGTGAAGTCGCGCTCCTTGCCGATGGGGATTTGAATGGGAACAGCCGCGCGGCCAAAAGTTTCCTGAACGCTCGAGAGGGCACGCTCGAAATCGGCGCGCTCGCGGTCGAGCTTGTTGATCACGATGGCTCGCGGCAGTTTGAAATCGATAGCAAATCCCCAAACCTTTTCGGTTTGCACTTCGACGCCAGCCACTCCGTCGATCACCACCAGGGCGGAATCGGCGGCCACCAGGGCGGCACGCGCGTCATTAATAAATATGTTGTAACCGGGAGTATCTAGAAGGTTTACCTTGGTCTTGTTCCACTCCGCCACGGCCACGGCGGTCGAGATCGTGATCTTGCGCTGGATTTCCTCCTCGTCAAAATCGGTGATCGTGTTGCCTTCGTCGACGCGCAGCAACCGGTTGGTGGCGCCCGCGGTGAAGAGCAACCCGGCGGTGAGCGTGGTCTTGCCGGAATCGCCGTGGCCCACCACACCGACGTTCCGCAGGTCCTTGGTTTCGTAAACTTTCATGGTTTATTCCGGTTTTGAAAACGGAATAGTAACACGAGGCCGAAGTGGTGGGAACGGGGGGCTGGTGCGGAGATGCACTGGGGAAATTGCGGCGCGGTTCAGTTTACGGGGCCAATCGGGTCCGGGTGGGAGAAGCGGAATCGAGCCGCTCCTCCCACTCCGGGACGGTCTTTACCGCCTGCCACCATGGCCGCCGCCGCTGTGGCCGCCACCGCCAGAAGCGTGGCCGCCGCCACCAGACGCATGGCTGCCACCGCTGAAACTACGTGCGCCGCCGCCGCTGCCGCGGCTGCCGCCGGAGTTGCGGGCGCCGCCGCTGAAGCCGCTAGATCCGCGGCTGTAGCTTTGCGAGGAGGCGCGTGGCGCCGACTGGTAGCTGCGCGCGGATCCCTGGAACGAATTGCCGCGGTAGCTCTGGTAACCGGAGGCGCCGTAGCTCCGTCCGGATTCCGCGCCATATCCCCGTGACGATTGGTACGCACCGCGGTTGGCGCCATAGGATTGGGCAAAGGAACTGCGGCCACCGAAGCTTTGAGCACCGCGGCTGGCGCCATAAGACCCGGCAAACGAGCTGCGACCGCCGAAGCTTTGCGCGCTGCGCCCTGCCGCATAGCCGCTGGCCATGCCGGCTCTGGACGCCATCGAAGCGGCTCCAAACCGTCCGGCGAGCTGCCCGTTCGGGTAACCTACGCCGAGCCGGTGACTGGGGCTATGCGCCCAGGCGGATACGCCGAATCCGCCGCCGAAACCCGAGTAGAATCCGTAGCGATTGAAGAAGGCACCGTTAACGAACACGCTGTGGCCGAACCAGGAGGGTCCCCATCCCCAGCCGCCCCAGCCGCCCCAGCCGCCGAAGTAGAGGCCGATGTCGATACCCGGTCCCCACCCGAATCCGAAACCCGGGTAATAGAGCGGCGGATAGGCGCCCCAGGCTGGCGGTCCCCAGATGGCCGTAGGGTCATAGACCGGTGGATAGATCATTTGAGGATCGGCCGGTTGAATCGCGATGGCGGACTGGCCGTCCCGGTTTTCCGTGGTTACGGTCTGCTGCGGGGTGGAATTCAGTTTACCGTTGGCCTGGGCTCGCTCGCGCATGGTCTGCACGGCGTTCATCACGTCGGCCTGTTGCGCGAGAAAGGCATTGCCCAGGTCCGTGGTCCAGCGAACGTCCTGGTTGAGCCTGGCCAGCACGTCCGGGAACGCAACCAGGGCCTGGACGCTGGCGTCCCAACTCTGCTGCCGGGCGGCGTTCATGAGCTGAGTTCCGCTCAGATTCCGATTTGCCTCGAGCCATTGCTGAGCTTCGACCACCTCCAGAGGATAAGTGGAAGCCACCAGAATCTGGGTAAGCAGGGGATCCGGGTAAAGCGCGATGGGAGCGACCAGGTCGTCAACCTGCTCCGCCGTTAGCATTGCGGCGGGAGCGGCCGACGGACTGGCGGGTTGGGAATCCTGCGCCCGAACGGGGACGTAGGCTCCCAGGGTAAATGCGGCGACGGCCATCGCCAACGCCTGCCGATGAAGGGACTTCCATGCATATCGGATCATTTCGCACATCCTTGGAGGGCCCTCTGGCTTCGAGCCCGTCCACTTGGGTAGATGCGCGCGGCGGGGAATTTCGTACGTGAATTTACACGCCGTTACGTGAGGATATGTTAATGCGGGCGGCAGACTTTATAGTCTGTGCAGCGCCGGCAGGCCGATAGTCTGGATAGCACCAGGATACACGAGGGCCTCCGCCCCACAATCTATGCCGTGTCATTAAGTTGGCCAACCTGCCCCGCAGTACGACGCGTTCGCGAAGGTCCGCCCCGCGGTAATGCGAAAACCCGGCACGCTGGAGCGCCGTCACCCGCACCCTGTGGGTCGAATGGCGATACCCTTTGGGATATGAAGCTCGTTCGAGTACCGATCGCGAATACGATGGCAGTGCTGTTATGCGGCCTGTTCCTGGGCCCAACCGAGGCGCAACCGGCGCGGCCCAAGGTTTTCGGCGTAGCCCACTACTCCATCTTCGTCAGCGACCTGGCGAAGGCGCGCGCATTTTATGAGGATTTTCTCGGGTACGAGGAGGCTTTCACGCTGCCCAAGGCGGATGGCACGGTGGAGGTGGCCTTTGTGAAAATCAACGACCGGCAGTACGTGGAGCTGTTTAACGAACCGAATAAGGGCGAAGGCCAGTTGAATCATTTGGGGCTCTACACCGACGACGTGGAGCGGATGCGGCAGTACCTGGCTTCGCGCGGGGTCAAAGTGCCGGAGCAGGCTAACCGGAGCCGGATCGGGAATAAGATGATCTCGGTCGTCGATCCGGACGGCCACACTGTCGAGATCGTGGAATACCTGGCCGATAGCTGGACCGGCAAAGACACGGGCCAGCACATGCCGGCGACGCGCATTTCAGACCGAATGATGCACGCCGGAATCCTGGTGGGTAACCTGGACGCTGCCGCCAGGTTCTACGGCGGGATACTGGGGTGCCACGAGACGTGGCGCGGCAACGCTCTGACCTCGACGACATTGAACTGGGTCAACATGCGCGTGCCGGATGGCGACAATCACGTGGAGTTCATGCTCTATAAGGAACTTCCGCCGCCGGACCGGCGCGGCAGCCCGCACCACGTCTGCCTGGTCGTGCCCGATATCAAGAAGGCGGTGGCGACGCTCGAAGAGCGGAAGGCGCGAACGGGCTACGCGCGCGAGCTGAAAATCAACCTGGGCGTGGACAACAAGCGGCAGGTGGGACTGTTCGATCCCGACGGGACGCGCGTCGAAATGATGGAGATCGATACCATCGACGGTAAGCCGGCGCCCTCTTCCACGCTTCCGCCACCGAGGTGAGAGGCGCGCAGAGGCGTTGGGATTGGAAATCGGACTGCGTTATCCTAATTTCGAAAGGATGACACAGTCATGCATCGTAGGGGTTTTCTGCGCGAGGCGGCTACGGCGGTCCCGGTGTTGGCGGCGCTGGCGGGACGGCCGCGGCGCGGGGAGGCTCAGGAACCGGCGGGCATGGCGTTGCCCAGACCGCAGATCCAGGGCGGGCGGCCGCTGATGCAGGCGTTTAGCGATCGAAAAACCATCCGCAATATCAGCGAGGAAAAACTGCCGCCGCAGACGCTCTCCAATTTGTTGTGGGCGGCTTGGGGCGTGAACCGCGCGGCCAACAACGGGCGGACGGCTCCCTCGGCCATGAATACCCAGGAGGTCAGGCTATATGTGTTCCTGGAACAAGGAGTGTACCTGTTCGACGAAAAGGCGCACAGCCTGAAGCCGGTGGTGGCGGGAGACCATCGCGCCAAGGCCGGGACACAGAGCGGGGTCGCCAAGGCTCCGGTGAACCTGATCTACGTCGCGGATCTCGACAAGTACGATACCGGACTGCCAGCGGAATCGAAGACGGCGTGGTCGAACGCGCACGCGGGGTTTATCGGGCAGAACGTATACCTGTTCGCGGCATCGGAAGGGCTGGCGAGCTGGTTCCGTGCGTTTGTGGATGGGCCGGCGGTGGCTCAGTTGCTGAACTTGCGGCCCGGGCAGAAGGTGCTCTACGGGCAGACGGTGGGATATCCGGCGAAGGGGTGAGTGAGGTACCGGGATGGTAAAAAAAACTTTTCCCCTGCCTAAGGTCTATGGGTTGCTTGAGCCGGGGCCGGTCGTGATGGTCACGACTGTGCGCAAGGGGCGGCCCAACATCATGACCATGTCGTGGCACACGATGATCGAGTTCGAGCCGCCGCTGGTGGGTTGCGTGATCAGCAACCGGAACTACACGTTCGGCATCTTGAAGGCGACCAAAGAATGCGTCATCAACATCCCGACGGTGGAACTGGCGGGCAAGGTGGTGGGCTGCGGGAACACCTCCGGGGCAAAAACCGACAAATTCGCGGTTTTTGGTCTCACGCCGGCGCCCGCCAAGCGAGTCAAGGCGCCGCTCATCGACGAGTGCTATGCGAACCTCGAATGCAAGGTCGTCGATACGAAGATGACGGCCAAATACTGCCTCTTTATCCTGGAAGTGATCAAAGCCTGGATCGACCCCTCGGTGAAACGCCCGCGGACGATTCATCATCTCGGCAGGGGCAGCTTCATGGTTGCCGGCCGGACAATTAAGCTGCCTTCCAAAATGAGATAGCTTCCTTTCCGAACGGGACCGAAAGCCGGCTCACCCCCACCAAGTTTCGCCCACGTGCAGGTCGATAGAGATGGAGTCCGGGAGAAAACCCTGTTTGAGAGCGGAAACCGCTACATGCCAGGCGAAGCTGCCGCTGCCATGGCCTACGTCGAAGATAACGCCGCGCTTGCGCCCCTCGGGCATTCCGGGGTTGAGGTTGCCGGATTCGTCGAGTTCATGACGCAGCCCGGAAACGTGCTGGAAAGAAATCGCATAACTAAAGTCACCGCGACAGATCGACTACCGCATAAGTCTTCAATTCCGGAAGCGTGAACTCGGTGGCGCCGGGTTCCAGCGTGTAGTCGAGCAGCTCGACGCCCGCGCCGTCCGCCAGCGACAACTGGTGTTTGGGGTACTGGCCGAGCACGCGCACGCGAATCCCATCCACCTTCCGGGCCACCCCCGCATAATTTAACAGATGAAGCCGCGCATGGTCCCCCGAGGCGGTAAGCCGAGCGACCACCACGGAGCTGCCGTAAATGCGCACGGACCGTTTTTCATCGGTCAGGTTGAAGCGCACTTCGTGAGCCACCGCACCCGGGTTCCCGGCATCCTCCAGAGGATACTCCCGAGTGCCGAGTTTCACGTTCAATTTCAGGCGCCGGTCCGGTGAGGTCACCAACTGAAACAGCAGATTGTCCCGCACCAGGAGATTCATCACTTCGCCCGATACCGCCGAGCCATCGTCGATGTACCCGATGTCGGCGGCCGGGGGCAACTCTTCTCCCGTGATCGTGCGCAGAAACGCCAGCATCCCGGCCAGGGGTTTGAGCCCGGCTGCATCGGTTCGAATCATGGCATTGGCGCCGTAACAGAAAGCTTCCGCCGCCGCGAGCGCCGCCTGTTTGCCGGTGACGTCGTAATAATAACGGCCCTCGGGCCGGCGGATAAACCTCCAGCCGTTGGCCACCAACCAGGGAGAGCTCGTCGCCCCTGCCTCATTGACGCGGTAGTTCACCGTGGGCGTCAGCAACTTCACCGCGCCTTCGAGGTCCGCCGCTTCGGCCACAATGCCGGGAACGCTCTTCCAAGAATCCAGGCGCGCCGCCGGCACCAGGATCTGCTGGATTCCGGCGTCGCGCAGCGCGGGCGCGGTGTCCGCCGCCCCATCCCAGAACATCGCCGGTAAGGCCGCCAACAATAGAAGCATCACAGTTCAATCGCCTTGAGTTTGATACTGGCGTTGTCGAAGACGCCCAGCCCGAGTTTCGACGCGTACTCCACGTGGCCGGGCTCGCGGATATAGTGATTGATATTCGGGTTGCTATTCCGCTCTCCGACATGAGACATGGAACGGTCGAAGATGGAAACGGCGCCTTCGGCCTTGCGCTTCTCCTCGATCGCTTCGATGAGTTTGTGGTCCATGGCCACCGGGTCCGTGCCGAACATGATCTGTTTGGGATAAAAGCGGAAACGCGGCATTTCACTGAACGGGCCGGCGTGCCAGACTCCGCGCAGACCATCCATGATATTCAACACCACGCGGGAGCGCACCGGTTCGACGGCGGCCAGTGTGCCGATAAACGACCGGGTATAGGTCTTCGGGGTGTTATGCGAACGGGCGACGTTGGAAAAGTTGCCGTAGGAGATATTCTTCAGGCAGCCCGTCACGCCGGACGCCTGGTGCTCCTTCAGATTAGGCACGTTGACGATCTTGGTGAAGGTTTCTGCGACCAGCCGCACCATGTTCGACCGTGTATCGTCTTCGCCGAAAAAACTGGTCTCGACGTAAGTCTTGGGATCGTAGCCAAGAATAGCGCCGCGCGTCGTCTCCGCCGCATATATGTTCACCCCCTCCGGCAGGTACTTGGCGTAGTCCACGGTTTTCAATTGGTTGTCAAAACGCTCGTACACGTAAATTTGTTTGGCCGGCACACCCACGGCAATCAGGCTTTCGGCGATGACCGCCACAATCTCGGGACTGGAACGGATACGGGGAGCTCCCGAGCAGTTCACCTTGATACCGACCACGTCCCGTGGCGAAATGAAGCGCGCCCAGGCGTCTTCGGGACGGGAATCGCCCGTGAGCGTCTTCATCCCACTGGCGATCATCTGCCGGACCATGTCCTGATTCACCTTGTCGGATTGGGCGTCGATCGAGTTCTCGGAATGGACTCTGACTACCTGGCCGGGATAAGGGCCCGGCATCCCGGGCAGCGCAGCGGGTTTATAGAAGCTGACCACGCGATAGACCGGTTCGGTTACCGGACCGGCAAACAGCCGGGCGCCAGCCGCCACTTGCAAGAATATTCGTCTGTCCACGGTGGTGAGTGTATAGCGGATCTCAACCGGCGTCAATCCACCCGCGACCCGGGAGATCGGCCGCCGCCATCCGCTGGGAGCTAGCGCTCGGGCTGGTCGTAGCCGGCCAGCTTGCGGATCCAGATGTTGCGGTAGCGGACTTTCATATCGTGGTCCTGCAGCAGCAGGGGCATGTCGCCGTGCGGCGTATATTTGCCCAGGGCGCGATGCTCGGTGTTGCCCATCAGGTCGCGGTGAATGTGCGCCAGCACGCCGTTGAAAAACAGGGTGACGTAGATGGGCTTGACCAGCTTGTCGCCGTCGAACCTGGGCGCTTCCACCACGATGTCGTAGGTGTTCCATTCGCCCGGCCTGCGAATCGGGTTCACCAGCGGCGGCCACTGGCCGTAGAGCGCGCCCGCCTGGCCATCGGCGTAAGTCACGTTGCCGAAGGAATCGAGCACCTGCACTTCGTAGCGGCTCATCAGGTAGACGCCGCTATTGCCGCGGCTCTGGTCGGAGCCGGTCACGTCGCTCGGCTCGGACCACTCCACGTGAATCTGGCTGTCGCCGAACGATTGCCGGGTGAACATATCTCCGCTATGCGGCGCCACTTCGAAAGTGCCGTCTCGCAGCACCCATTTGGGAGCCACCAGCTTGTCTTTGTCGGCGCCGCGCCCCTGCTGCGCCCACTGGGACAAGTCGCGGCCATCGAACAGCACGATGGCATCGGAAGGCGGCGCGCCGGGGGTCGCACCGGGAGTCACCAGGCGCGGATGCGGCCGGCCGGAATCGTGCACGTGCCAGGGCTGGCCCGGAAGCATGGGCGTATCGAGATAGCCGGGCGTCTTCCCCACGGGATGACTTGGCTGACAAAACAGGGCCGGCAGGAGCACGGCGGCGGCGCTTACCAGGCGTTTCATGTGTGTGCCTCAATCCTTCGACTTGGGAACTACTGCCACGCGGACCGGTTTCGAGCCCGGCGGCACTTTGGCCGTTTTGGTCACCAACTGCAGAGCGGCGGCGGCGGATACCACCCTGGTCATGGCGCGGCCGGCATCCATGCCCGTCAATACCACGACCTGTGGCGAGGGCAGAAAGATCTCCATCACCCGGATCTTGTCTCCGCCGGCGTGGCACCAGACCATCAGCTCTTCATCCTCTTTAAGGGCCTTCTGCATGGCCTGAATCTGGCCCGCCAGAACGGGGCCCACGGCGTCCGGCGCGATGGCCGGACGCGCCGGAGGCTCCGGTTCCTTGGTCGCCGACAGGATCATTTCCTGGGCTAATTGCTTGGTGAGACCTGCCAGTGCCATTCTGGGTTGATGCTATCACGCGGAGCGAATGCCCGGCGCGCGGGTCAGGAGCGGGCGGCGAAAAGATCTTGAAGCGGAACGGCAATATCGGGCCGTTCGGTGCAAAGTACGCCATCGCGAACTTCGCGCATGAGATCGGGAGTGTAAACCCAGGCCTTGCGCGTGTGCGGATCGATCACCCACACATAAGCCACGCCGAAGGCCAGGTAATCGTCAATCTTCGCCTGCATCCGGCCCATGCGATCTTCCGGAGAAAGGATCTCGATGCAGAGAAACGGAGGGCTGGTAAAGATCTCCTCGTCCGGTTCCGGCCCTGCCACCACGCATACATCCGGCACACGGAATCTTGTGGCCGAAACCTGGACCCGCGTCTCCTGGATGACGAAGATGCCCCATTGGCTGCGGCGCTGCCGCAGGTAGAACAGGATTTCCTGCTGCAATTTGGCGTGACTCTTCTCGCCCACGTTTCTCTCCACGATGGCGCCGTCCACATAATCGCAATCTGGATGGTAGATCGTGCGCAGATATTCTTGGATCGAAACCAGTGCGGGTAGGGCGCTCATGTTCACGATTATGCCACGCCGGCATCGCGGTCGTTGCAGAGGGCGCAACGCGCAACTCCTATACGGAAGTTACGCGGCGGGCGTGTCCCGTCGCTCCACCTCGGCCATAATTTCCTCGATCGTCGCGCCTTCCAGCCAGCGATGGCGGTCTCTCGTGTAGTCGCCGGAGCCGGAACGATAAACGCGGAGAAAGCGAGCGAAACCGTCCAGCCCCAGCTCGCGCTGCAAAATGGCGATGGCGTGCCGCTCGAACGCGTCATCAGTCATTTTCTCGGTCGGGTCCATTACACCATCCTTGATACCAGGATACCGGGTTCCGGACGCGAACGGGGAGCTGATTGCCGTACCGAACGGCGCGGCGCAGCAGGCTGTCGTCGGTTGTCAGGAAAACGTCTACCCGGCCCTGCTCGGCGCTGGCCAAATGCAAAGCGTCAAAGGCGCCGAAACCAAGCGACTGAAGAAACGCCGCCCGCTCAGCCGTATGCGATCGCGGAACCACGACCAGGTCGGCAAGTGCAAGCAGGGCGGTAACGTCGTCCCGGCGTTCCGAATCTGGGTTGCGGCTGACCTCGATCTCGAGTGCGGTGCTGCTCACCCAGGTTACCCTGCCCTCGCGTACCAGGCGGAGAATACCATCAACCGCTTCGGCCTCTTCGCGGATACGCGTTTGGCTCTGGTCGTCCGTCGGGCGGTTCAAGCAACAGGCATCCAAGTAAAGTCTCAAAGCTGCGTCCTAGCGCTAGGGCTCGCGCAACCGCTTGGCAAACGCCGCTCCTTTGGTGAACTCTTCCTGCAACTGGCGGGTGCGCAGGTTCTCGCGCAGATGCTCCAGCTCCTGGATGTAGTCGCCGAGGGCGCGGGCGATGTGATCGGTATTGGTGGCCACGATGTCGCGCCACAGATCGTAGGAGCTTAACGCCAGGCGGGTCATATCTTTCAAGCCCGGCCCATACAGCAGCGGCACGGCGCCTTGCCATTGGGCTTCGAGCACGGCGGCGAGCGCGGTGGCGGCCAGTTGCGGCACGTGCGAGGTGCGGGCCACCAGGCGGTCGTGGGCGTCGCAATCGAGCACGGCGATGCGCGCGCCGATCCGGTCAAGCCAGCGGCGGAACTCGCGCGCGGCGGGAGTTTCGAGCTCGCGCGGCCCGTCGGGCGTCAGCGCCCAGGGATGGCCGCGAAACAGCTCGGCATCCGCCGCGGCCGCGCCCCGGCTCTCTTTACCGGCCATGGGATGGCCGCCCAGGAACTGGCAGCGGGTCAGGAGCTGGCGCGCCAGGTAGACGATTTCGCACTTTGTCGATCCGGCGTCGGTCACCAGAGCGCCGGGCTTTACCAGCGGGTCGAGATGGCGGATCGTATCCAGAATTCTGCCGATGGCCTGGGATAGAAAGACGAGGTCGGCCGCGCCAACGGCTTCGGCGAGCGGCGCGCCGCGGTCGATGGCCCCGCGCTCCACGGCACCGGCCAGGGCAGCGGGCGAACTGACGCCCACGATGGCGCCATCGAATCCCGCTTTCCGCAGGGCCAGCCCGAAGGACGCGCCGATCAATCCGGTTCCGACGATGGTTACCTGCTGCATCGACGTTCCAGCCTAGCAGCGGGTGGCAGGGACCGCTCCGTTAGAAGGTGTGAAGAAATAAGAAACATAGCCACAGATGAACACAGATTAACACGGATAAAGAAAACAAAGGATTTATCTGTGTTCATCTGTGGCTAGAATTTGAATCCTTAAAGCTCACTAAATACTCCGGCCGACCGCGGGGGCGATCTGGCGCAACTGCGCGGTCAGCTCTTCGAACTGGCGCGGGCCCAGCGCTTGCGCGCCTTCACTCAGTGCGCGGTCGGGATCGGGATGCACTTCCAGAATCAACCCGTCGGCGCCGGCGGCCACGGCAGCGCGCGCCATCGGCGGCACCTTGTCGCGCCGGCCGGTGGCCTGACAGGGATCGGCCAGGATCGGCAGGTGAGAAAGCTTTTTCACCACGGGAATGGCGCACAGATCGAGGGTGTATCGGGTGTACGTTTCAAAAGTGCGAATGCCGCCCTCGCTCAGGATGACGTCGTAGTTGCCGCCGGCCAGAATATGCTCGGCCGAGAGCAGCAGATCCTCGACGGTAGCGGCAATGCCACGCTTCAACAGGACCGGCTTGGACTGCTTGCCGAGCTCGTCCAGCAGGCGGAAGTTCTGCATGTTGCGCGAGCCCACCTCCAGAATGTCGGCATAGCGCGCGACCAGGGGGATCTCGGTATGGTCGATGACTTCGCTCACCACCAGCAGGCCGTGGCGCTCGGCCGCCTGACGCAGCAGGATGAGCCCCTCTTCACCGGGACCTTCGGCGCCGTAAGGCGATTCGCCGCGCCGGAAGACGCCGGCCCGGAGGGCGCAAGCTCCGGCCTGGGCCGCCATTTCCGCCGAGCGCTCCAACTGCTCGCGGCCTTCCACTCTGGCCGGGCCGGCCAGCACCACCACCCGATTGCCGCCGATCTCGACGCTCCGATCGACGGGGCCCACGCGCACCACCGTACCCTGGGGGCGAAAGCTCCGGCTGGCCAGCTTGTAAGGCGATGCGATGCGATGCGCTTCCTTCACGCCATCCATCACTTCGAAGACCGAAAGATCGGATTCGGCCCTGCCGCCCACTCCGCCAAGCACGGTGTGCACCACGCCGGTGGAGCGGTGTACATCGAAACCCATGTCCACCATGCGGTCGATAACGGCCTCGACCTGTTCGTCGGTGGCGCCGGCTTGCATCACGATTACCATCTATTTGGCTCCGTCCGATTCCATGCGGATGCGCTGGATGCGGCGCATCTCGTCGATGACGCGCTCGAAGATGCCGCGCAGCGCGGCGTTGGTGAGCGGCCCCTGGTTGGCGCCGTTCACGTTGGCGAAGACCAGCTCCTCGCGTTTCGGCTCGTAGATCGGCAACCGGGCTTCGCGCTTCACCCTACCGATGTCTTCCACCACACGGGTCCGTTGGTTGAGCAGCTCAACGATGCGGCGATCGACTTCGTCGATGTGCTCGCGCAACTTGTCCAGTTCCAGGCGCGCTTGTTCTTCGGTCATGCCTTGACCCTCGTAACGGGAGATTCGAAGCCGGCCTTGAGCTGGCGCGCGAAATCTTCCAGATGCGCCGCCAGATTCGGGTCGTTCCCATAGCGTTCGATGACGCGCACGATAGCGCTGCCCACCACCACCCCTTCCACCTGCCGGCCCAATTCGGCCACGTGTTCCGGCTTCGAAACACCGAAGCCGACCGCCAGCGGCAGCTTGGTAAATTGGCGCATGGCCTGGACCAGCGGCGTCACCGAACCGGAAATGGAATCGCGTTCGCCGGTAACGCCGGTGCGCGAAACCAGGTAGACGAAGCCGGTGGAGTAGCGCGCCACTAGTTCCAGGCGGCGCGGCGTGGAAGTCGGCGCGGCCAGGAATACGGTGTCGAGCCCGGCTCCGTGCATGGCGCCGGCGTAGTCGTGAGCCTCTTCCACCGAGGCGTCGGTAAGCAGGCAGCCATCGATGCCGGCGGCCGCGGCGTCGCGAGCCAGCCGCTCGAGGCCGTAGCGCATTACCGGATTTAGATAGGTGAACAGCAGCAGCGGCACTTCCGACCGCTCCCGGATGCGGCGCGCCGCCTGCAGCACCCCGGCCAACGTGGCGCCGGCGCGCAAGGCGCGTTCTCCGGCCCGCTGAATGACCGGGCCATCGGCGATCGGATCGGAGAAAGGCACGCCCAGCTCGACCAGGTCGGCGCCGCCGCGCACCAACGCTTCGACAAGCGCGGGCGTGGCGTCGAGGGAAGGATCGCCGGCAGTCAGATAGGCGATCAGGGCTTTGCCGCCGTCGCGTGCCAGGTCCGCAAACAGCCTGCCGATTCTAGTAGGCATTTCTCACGCTCCACCGCTGCTGTTACCGTGGCGCACGCACTCTTGCGTGTAGCGTCCAGTCTCTACTCGACGCTTCTGCGCCCTGTGGCAGCGGGCGTCGGCAAGAGTGCGTGCGCCACACTTGCCCGAAGAGGGCCGGCGAATCGCCTGCCCCAAGACCCGGCCGCTTGTAAGGAAATGCGGGTTCGTCATGCCTGGTCGAGTTCCTTCAGGTTTTCGCGGTAGATGTCGATGTCCTTGTCGCCGCGGCCGGAGAGGTTGATGAGGAAGACCTTGCCGGCGGCTTGGGGCGCGCGGCGGAAGGCTTCGGCGAGGGCGTGCGCCGATTCCAGCGCCGGAATGATGCCCTCCACGCGCGAGAGTTTGCAGGCGGCTTCCAAGGCTTCGGAATCGGACGCGGCTACGTATTCGGCGCGGCGCCGATCGTGGAGCAGGGCGTGTTCGGGACCGATCATGGCGTAATCCAGGCCGGCCGAAATCGAATGCGTCGGCGAAACCTGCCCGTCGTCATCCTGCAGCAGGTAGCTGTAGGCGCCCTGCAGCACGCCCGGCGATCCGCCGCGAAAACGGGCGGCGTGCAGGCCGAGCTCCTGGCCGCTGCCTCCGGCTTCAATGCCGACCAGTGCCACGTCATGGTCCGGCAGGAAGGCGTGGAAAATGCCGATCGCGTTCGAGCCGCCGCCCACACAGGCGAAAACCGTATCCGGCAGGCGGCCTTCGGCTTCGAGGATCTGCCGCCGGGCCTCCTCGCCGATGATCTTCTGAAAATCGCGCACCATCATAGGATAAGGGTGCGCGCCCAGGGCCGAGCCCAGCAGGTAATACGTATCGCCAACGTTGGCCACCCAGTCGCGCATGGCCTCGCTGATGGCGTCTTTGAGCGTCCGGCTGCCGCTCGAAACGCCGGTCACCTTGGCCCCCAGCAGGCGCATGCGGAAGACGTTGAGCCGCTGGCGGCGCATGTCTTCCTCGCCCATGTAGACGATGCATTCGAAATCGAGCAGCGCGCACACGGTGGCCGTAGCCACGCCATGCTGGCCGGCGCCGGTTTCGGCGACGATGCGGCGCTTGCCCATGCGGCGGGCCAGCAACGCCTGCCCCAGGGCGTTATTGATTTTGTGAGCCCCGGTGTGGAGCAGGTCTTCGCGCTTGAGCCAGATACGGGCGCCGCCCAGGGATTCGCTGAGGCGCCGCGCGTAGTAGAGCGGCGTGGGCCGGCCCGCGAAGGTGGCGAGCAACTGGGCGAGTTCGGCCTGAAACGCCGGGTCCTGACGCGCTTCCAGGTACGCTTTCTCCAGCTCCTCGATGGGCGCCATCAGAACTTCCGGCACAAACCGCCCGCCGTAAGGTCCGAAGTGCCCGCCGGCATCGGGCTGCGCCGTCACGAGCGGAGCGCCGCCCCGGCCGCCTGCAGAAACTCTCTCATCTTTCTGTGGTCCTTTTTGCCAGGCTCGCTTTCGATGCGCGAGCAGGCGTCCACACCCCAGGGGTGCGCCAGTTCGACGGCGCGCGCCACATTGGAAGCATCCAGGCCGCCAGCTACGATGATCGCCTTGGGCGACTCCGCCGCGCGGCGCCAATCGAATGCCTGGCCGGAGCCGCCGTACAGGTCGCCGGCCGGGCCATCCAGCAGGAGGGCCTCGGCGGGAGTGTCGCGATAGACCGCGAAACTGAAGTCTGCCGTCACGCGCGCCGCTTTCCATACGGCGATCGCTTGCGGATAGCGGTCCGCGGTTTCCTCGCCATGCAGTTGCGCCACGTCCAGCGCCGCAATGCGCGCGGTCTCTTCCATCCTCGCGGGCGCCTCGTTCACAAACACGCCCACGCGCCGCACGCCCGGAGGAGATTCAATGCCGGCGGCTCTTTCCGGCGCGAGATAGCGCGGGCTGCCCGGGTAGAAGTTGAAGCCGATGGCCGTGGCGCCCGCATCGATGGCGGCGGAAGCATCTTCCTGATTGGTGATGCCGCAGATTTTGAGAATGGGGCCAGTGGAGAAAATCATGGCGCCACCAACTTCGCGAGCGCAGCGGCGGGATCGCTCGATTTCATGAGATGCTCGCCCACTAGAAACGCATGGTACCCGGCGGCCCGCAAGCGAGCGATGTCGCTGGCGTCGTGAATCCCGCTCTCGCTCACCAGCACCGCGCCAGCCGGCATGAATTCGGCCAGGCGCAGAGAAGTTTCCAGCGTGACTTCAAAAGTAGACAGGTCGCGATTGTTGACGCCGACGATGTCGCCGCCCGCGGCTGCGGCGACTTCCAACTCGCGGCGGTTATGAACCTCGACGAGGGCGGCCATGCGGTAGCGCGCGGCAGCCTCCCGAAAGTCGCGGATCTCGCGCTCGGTGAGGATGGCTGCGATCAGCAAAATGGCATCGGCGCCGTGAGCCGCGGCCTGGAGAACGTGCTCGGGCGCGATGGTAAAGTCCTTGCGCAGCACGGGCACGCGCACCGCCGCGCGGGCGGATTCCAGGTCGGCCAGGCTGCCTTGAAAAAAAAATTCGTCGGTGAGCACCGAAATCGCCGCCGCGCCGCCCGATTCGTACGCCGCGGCGATCCGCGCCGGGGCGAAATCGGCTGCGAGCAAGCCCTTGCTGGGAGAGGCCTTTTTCACTTCAGCGATGATGGCGGGCGCGTACTGGATGAGCGCGGCGCGGAAATCCCGGCGCGTCCGAATGCGCGCCTGAGCCCGGCGTTCCCATTCTTCAACCGGGAGGACGCCCGCGGCTAACTCGGCGCGCTTTTGGGCGACAATACGGGCCAGAATGTCGGGAACAGTGTCGGTCAAGGGTCTTCATTTCATGGTATCAAACCGCTTTCGGTCTTCCGCGGGTGACTGAAGAGCTGGTGGGACAGACAATCGCTTCTTGTCGTCTGTCTCGCGGGCGTCCATTGAGAGGCGCGACAGACGACAAAAGGCGATTGTCTGTCCCACCTAACGTGCGCCCCGCGGCACCGGCAGCGTTTCCGGGCACAGCACGCGCGCGCCGCCCCAACCGGCGGCGCGAAACTTCTGCGGCGACGCGGTGAACACCAGCTTGTAGCTGGCGGGCTCGAACGGCGGCTCGGCCGGCTGCTGGCCGCGCGGATAAACCAGGGCGAGATATTTGAGGATCCCGAAGATGTCGGTCTCTTCGGGCTGGCGCAGCCGGTAGCCGTTAGACCGGAAATGGATAGCCGTGCCTTGGCCGGAAAGCCGCCACGCCAGAAACGCGCAACACGCGATGGCATGCTCGAACCAGGCATCCAGATCGCGAGGCACTTCGCTGTCCAGGAACAACTCCACGATGGGTTCCTGTTCGCGGGCGAATTCGCGAACCTGCAGACTGCCCACGTGCGCGGACGCCTTCCAATCCACGTGCCGCGCGCTCTCGAACGCCTCGTAGGGCCGGATGCGGTAGAAGTCGCGGCCCAAGCCCCGGTAGTGGCTTTCGATTTCGCCGTTAATGCCCGCGAGCAGGTCTTCGAAGCCGGGCTGCGGGTCGATTTGCGGATAAACCAGAGTTTCCCGCTGCAGGGTAACGCCGGCCGAGCGGTCGAGGAAACCGAACGGGAACGAAGTGGAAATGGCGAACCCGTTGGTGCGGTAGAGGCCGCGGCGCGGGAAACGGGCCTCCACCGTCTTCTCCAGTGTGGCCCCAATCGGCAGCAGGGGGAAGAACACCGGATGACGCAGGGTGGGGCGATCCACCGCCGGGATTCCCTCCACGCGGATGGCAAACGACGGCATCAGCAGTTTCCGATTGCTTACGCTCATACGCCCCGGGACGAACCGGCCGGCGGCCACGTGCTCCGGCACTACGTAATCCACTTCCAGCCCGGCCAGGCATAGCCGGCTGATCAGCCCGGAAACCAGCAGCGTCGACATGAGGGCGCAGGCAAACAGAAGAATGAGATTATTGGCCGTGAGGATGGCTGCCACGGTAAGGACAACCGTAGCCAGGACAAACACGCTCCCACCGAGCGTCATCCGGTACCGGATGGAACGCCGTAGCATGCGGGACAGAGCGGCCAGGACTGCGCGAACGCGGGGCATCATCGGCGCTTCCGCCTGAACCAACTACAGCATGAAGCGCCCGCGGAACTCAAGCGGGCTGAAGCGGTCGGCGATCAGCTCTCAGCCGCGCCGGGGTTGGCCGATCGCTAATTGCCGAGAGCTTTCCGCCGCGGACTGGTCTATCCTGGATAGCAAGTGTTTCAGGGAAATGCCAGCCGCCTGAGGAAGGTTCTTCGGATATTAGGCGCCGCCGGCTTGACGTGTGCCGCGGTGCGCCCGGTCTCCGCTCCGCTCGCGCCGCTGGGCGTATGCGAAGTGTTGCGCGATCTCGCCGGCCTGGCGGGCAAGGCTATCCCGGTGCTGGGCCGATATTCCTACCGCGAGAACGGCCGCTGGATGAGTGAGCAGGCGTGCGATCCGGCCGCGCCGGCGCCCGCCGAATTGTGGCTGCTGGAAAGCTCCACGGACGGCCCCATGCCGCCGCGCGACTACGAAATCGACGCGGTTGTGCTGAAGCGCAAGAGAATCGAAATGGAGCGCCGCACTTCGCTCGGCAAATTCCGCTTCGGCACGCCGGATTACGACCGCTGGGCGATCGTCTATGGCCGCGTGGAAGCGCGCAAAGGCGACGACGCCAAAATCGCTCCGGCCAACCTGGTCTTTCGCGGCAGCGGCGCGGTGCTGATTCTGCCGGGCGAGCCGTAGCACCTCATGGCAGAAGTCGTCGCAGGCCGAGGGCCTACTCCACAAGGTCCGCAAGTGCATTGGAATCTTCGTGGAGTAGGCGTTTACCCCTGCGCTTTTTCGCCCCTTCAATTCTCCGTCGGCACCTTTTCCGCGTGGTCGATCACCAGTGTATCTACCGGCCCCTTCTTTGATTCCAACTTCAGGCCGATCTGTTCCTGCACGGCGGTTAATAAACTGGGGCCGCCTTCCTGGCTGTCTGGCGCTGGTCCCCGCCCTTCGCCTCCCGGCCCAGGCATGGGCATCGGCATTCCCCTCATCGGGCCTTGCCCCGGTTCCGGCGCAAAGTCGAGAGTGAAATCGTATTTGCCTTTCAAGCCGGTTTCATCGCGCACCGGCCTGCCCAATTGCTCGCCCAACATATTCGCCAGGTCGGAAGTGGTCTGCCGGCTGCCCACCATGCGGAAGCGCCCGTTCTCCATCATGATCATCAGGCCCGCTCGTCCTTTGGGCAGTTGCGGGAAACCGCCCGGCCCGGGCGGTGGCGGGGGGCCGTCGCCCGGCCCTACCTCTTTAGCTCCATCGGCCGCCGGCGGAATTTCCTCCGACGGCTTCATCTTCGACCCGCCCTTTCCCACCATCAGTCCGAAAATCGGCAGCTCCTTGGTTTCCCGATGCAGCTTCACCTGGAAGCGTTCGGCCAGCAGATTTTGCAGCATCTGGTTGAACTGCTCTTTGGTAGCGCCGTCCGGGACTTTGGCGGTGAGGTCGAATCGCTCCGAATTGAACCAGTCGGGGCTGGCGATCTGGTACGACTGCACGCCGTAAGCACGCGACATCAGCATGCTGAGATTGACATTATTGCAGGTAAGACGTCCCGGGTCGGGAGTGCCCGGACCACCCCGGCATCCCATCATCATACGGCCCGGCGCCTGCGCGGCCGCCGGCTTTATGGAGGCCACATCAAACGCCGGCTGGCCGGCCGTGCCCTGTCCGAAAACAGGCACACAGAAAATTGCCGCCATGCCGCATGCCAGGATTGTCAATCGCATTCCGACCTTCCCCTTGGTGGTAACTCTAGCGCATCCGGAGGGTCGGGCGGACGCCCTCGTCCGCGCGCGACCCCCTGGTCGCGCTCTTGCATTTTTTTGCAAATTCTCGCGCAGACCACAAACCTTAAGGAGTAGACGGCCGAAACACCGCAACGTGAGGTTATTGGACCCTCTATTTCAGACCGATGAATCCCGCTTGCGCGGTTGCCGCCGGAGATGCAGCCTGATATCCTTTGAATTAATTCCATCCTCGATAAATACAGGAGACAAAATGGCAGTAAAAGTGGGTATCAACGGCTTTGGCCGCATTGGCCGGAATATCGTCCGGGCGGCATTGCACCGGAGTGACGTGGAATTCGTCGCGGTCAACGATCTGACCGATACGAAAACGCTGGCGCACTTGCTCAAGTACGACTCGGTGCTCGGAACGCTCGGCGCCGAAATCGCCTCCGATGCCGATTCCATCACGGTGAACGGTAAGAAAATCAAGGTCTTCGCCATCAAGGACCCGGCCCAGCTCGATTGGGCCAGCGTGGGCGCGCAAGTGGTGGTGGAATCCACCGGCCGATTCACCGACGCCAAGGACGCCTCCAAGCACCTCCGCGGTCCGGTAAAAAAGGTAATCATCTCCGCGCCGGCCAAGAACGAGGACGTCACCATCGTGTTGGGCGTGAACGATGCGGCCTACGATCCGGCCAAGCACAATGTCATCTCCAATGCCTCCTGCACAACCAACTGTTTAGCTCCGGTGGTGAAGGTGTTGAACGAAACCTTTGGCGTGCTAAAGGGTTCGATGACCACCATCCATAGTTACACCAACGACCAGAACGTGCTGGATTTCCCGCACAAGGATCTGCGCCGCGCCCGCGCTGCCGCGATCAACATGATTCCCACCACCACCGGCGCCGCCAAAGCCATCGGCCTGGTAATGCCGGAGTTGAAGGGGAAACTGGATGGTTACTCCATGCGCGTCCCCACCCCCGACGTCTCGGTCGTCGATCTTGTCGCGATTCTGGCGAAGCCCACTACCACCGAAGCCGTCAACGCCGCTCTGAAAGCTGCCGCCGAAGGCCCGCTCAAGGGTATTCTGGGATACACCGAGGACCCGGTAGTGTCGACGGACATGCTGCACAACCCCAACAGCTCGATCGTCGACGCCCAGTTGACCAAGGTGTTGGATGGTAACCTGTTGAAGGTAGTAGCCTGGTACGACAACGAATGGGGCTATTCCATGCGAGTCGTGGACCTGATCGCTTTCCTGGCTGCCAAAGGACTGTAAGCGCCCCCAAGAAAACCGAACCAAACCCGGCGGGGAGGCGAATCACAGTAGAATAACGCTGAACAGCCCCGTGATCCGCATCCCCGCACTATTTCTTTGCCTTCTCGTGCCCGCCTGGCTGGTCGCCGTCGAGCACCGCGGTACGGTGCGCGCGGCCGACCAGTGGATTCCCGGCGCCACCGTGACTGCACGGCAGGGCGACATCAAAGTGGTCGCCTACACGGACGAGTCCGGGCAGTACCGCCTCGATCTCGGGCCCGGTACGTGGGACATCGAAATCGGCATGTTCGGGTTCAGTCCCGTGCACGGCCAGATCGAGGTCGCCTCCGACGCCACTTTCCGCGATTGGACCCTGACCATGCCCTGGTACGCGGGAACCCAACCGGCCCGACCCGCCCAGGCCGCCGTCTCCGCTCCGGCCGCTTCCCCCGGCAACAATCCGAATCGCCAGCGCGGCCAGGGCGGTTACGGGCGCGGCGATCGAGGCCAATCCGGCCAGCCGGCGCAGCGCCCCAATTTCCAAAGCCTCGCCATGAATGCCACCGAGCAAGGCCAACAAGACCTGTCGGCTGCCGCACCGGCTAGCCAGACGGCCGGCGACGCTGCCGACGCGGATGCCAACGATTCGTTTCTCGTAATGGGCAGCAACAGTGGTGGTTTGGCGGCTGCTTCCGATGAGCAGGCGCGCGCCAACCGCATGGCAGGCCGCGGTGGCCCCGGCGGGCCGGGTGGGCCGGGTGGACCCTCCTTGGGTGCGCAGAGCGACGTGGCTTTTAACGGTTTGCCCGCACAGGGGGCTGCCGACAGCCTGGGGCTGGGCGGATTCGGCGCGGCGGGAATCAATGGCGGATTCGGCCCCGGCGCCGGTCCGGGAGGAGGCGGACCTGGCGGCGGTGGTGGACGTGGATTCGGCGGTGGCGGCCGCGGCGGCAGAGGCGGCGGTGGGGGTGGGGCAGGTGGCCGCGGCGGCGCGCGCGGCAATCGCGCTCCATTCAACGGCCAGTACTCCGGCTTCGGCAACCGGCGCCGTGCCCAACCCGCGTATACCAGTTCCATCGCCGTCACGGTCACCAACTCCGCGCTCAACGCCGCCCCGTTCTCTCTCAACGGCGAGAACCAGCCCAAGCCCTCTTCGGCCCGCGAATCCGTGGCGTTCAACGTCGGCGGTCCGCTGCGCATCCCCAAAATCTATAGCGGCAATACCTGGACGGTCTATCTCACCGTGCAGGGGACGCGCGCCCGCTCGGCGCAGAGCAACGTCGCGACCGTACCTACCGCGGCCGAGCGCGACGGCGATTTCTCCGGCCTGAGCTTGCGCAGTCAGCCCATCGCCATTTACGATCCGAAGAACACCGCGCCGTTCCCGAACAACATCATCCCTTCCGCCCGCATCGATCCCGCCGCGGCCGGTTTGCTGCAATATTTTCCTGCTCCTCTCTATACCGGCATCGTGCAGAATTACGACATCGATCCTTCCAATCCCAGCGCCACCAATTCGGTGGGCCTGCGCATCGGCGGACCCATTTCCACCAAGGACCGGCTTAGCTTCAACGAACAATACAGCGGAAACAGTTCCACCTCCGAGCAACTGTTCGGCTTCAAGGACACCACCAGCGGCTACGGTCTGAGCACCACAACCCAATGGGCGCATAGCTTCCGCCCGCGGCTCAACAATACCGTCAACGCCGCCTTCAGCCGCAGCGTGAGCGATCTCACCCCCTACTTTGCCTACAAGACCAACATCGTCGGCGACGCGAAGATCGCGGGGCCTGACGAAACCCCGCTCGATTGGGGCCCTCCCAGCCTGTCGTTCACCAATTTCGGCTCCCTCAGCGATAGCTCGCCATCGCAAAGCCGCAGCCAAACGCTGAACCTCACCGACTCGCTCACCTATACCGTGCAGCGCAAGCACAACCTGCAATTCGGTTTTGGTTACCGGAAGCTCGCGCAGAACCCTATTTCCTACGCCAACGCCCGCGGCTCGTTTTCGTTTTCGGGCGCGCTCACCAGCGGCTACGATGCGAGCGGCGCCGTCCTTCCCAATACCGGTTTCGATTTCGCCGATTTCCTCCTCGGCTACCCGCAGACCAGCTCGCTGCGCACCGGCAATTTCAGTAACTACTACCGCGGCTGGGCAACCAATGCTTACGCCCAGGACGATTGGCGGGTGCGCCCCAACCTCTCCATCAACATCGGTCTTCGCTATGAGTACTTCGCGCCCTACACCGAATTGCGCGGGCGCCTGGCCAACCTGGATGTGAACGGGAATCTCACCGCGGTGGACGTGGTGACGCCCGGTGTGCGCGGCCCTTACACCGGTGCGTTCCCCGCCAGCCTGGTGAACGGCGATCCGGATCTTTTCTCGCCGCGCCTCGGTCTGGCCTGGCGTCCTTCCACCAAACATAGCCGGGTCGTCCGCTTGGGGTATAGCATCTTCTATAGCGGTTCGGCCTACGGCAGCATCGCCGCGAAGATGGCGGCGCAGCCACCCTCGGCTAAAGCCGAAAACGTCAGCAACAGCCTCACCAGTCCGCTCACTCTCGAGGAGGTCTTGGCCACTCCGCCACCTGGGCTAAGCGATACCTACGCCATCGACAAGAATTACAAGCTGGCGTACGCGCAGACCTGGGTGGTCGCCCTGCAGCAAACCCTGCCCTCCAACACGCTGATCGAATTCGAATATCTGGGCACCAAAGGCACCCGGCTCGACGAGCAGTTCGCGCCCAACGAAGCCGCGCCCGGAACACCCGCCGCGCTGGTGGCCGAAGAGCTGCGCGTCCCCAACATCGGAGCATTCACTTACGAGACCGACAACGGGAATTCCATCTATCATGCCGGCCAGATCCGCCTGACGCGGCGTTTCAGCCGCGGTATGTCCGCCATGGCTCTCTACACGCGTGCCAAGTCGATCGACGATGCGTCCACGTTTAGCGGCGGCGGCAGCGGAACCGTCGTCCAGAATTTCGACGACCTCAGCGCCGAGCGCGGCCTCTCCAGCTTCGACCAGCGCAACCACCTGACCCTCAACTATCTGCTGTCTTCCCCGGTCGGCATTCACGGCCTCTGGCGTAACGGCGGCTGGAAAACCAGGGCGTTTGCCGGTTGGACCTATAGCGGCGGTTTTACTTTCAGCAGCGGCACGCCGCACACGGCGCTGATTTCAGGGAACCTGGCTTCCACTTCCGGCATCGCGGCGCTGGAACAATTGCGCGCCGAAGCTACCGGGACGTCCATCGACGCGCCCGGCTTGCCCTACTTCAGCCTGGCGGCGTTCACCACCCCGGCTTCGGGCACGTTCGGCGACGCGGCCCGGGACACCATCCCCGGCTTGCCGGTAATTTCCCTCAACGGCGCCTTAAATCGCGCCTGGCGCTTCGGCGACGTCGGCCGCCGCCAGTTGCAACTGCGGCTTTCCGCCAATAACATGCTGAACCACGTGCAGATCACCGGTTTCGGCACCACGGTCAACTCCGACAACTACGGCCTGGCCACCGGAGCTTCGTCCACCCGCACGGTGACCCTGCTGCTGCGGTTTAATTTCTGATATGAGGAACAGCTCAGAGTTAACTTCGCATCCGCCGCCGTGGCGCGCGCACTCGCGGGCGGCGCGCGGAGTCTCTGAACTCCTGCGGTGGTGGAATTTGGGTCGAGCCGGGCTTCGGTGCTCCACGGTGGCTTCGCGGCACGCGCGAGTGCGCGCGCCACATTTCCTCCTCGCGCTCGCGTTGCTCGCGTTCGCCGCGGCCGGCCAGCAGCGGCCCCCTCAGGCGCCCGCCCCCATCTTCACCGCCAATGCCCATCTGGTGATTGTGGATGTCACGGTCAAGGATCCCAAGACCGGCAGGCCCATCGAAGGCCTCAAGCCCACCGACTTCACCGTGCTCGAAGATGGCAAGCCGCAGAAAATCTCGGTCTTCGAATTCCAGAAGCTCGCGATGGACCCGGAGCCGCCTCCGCCGCCTCCTGCTTTGGCCGACCAAAAGGAACTGCCGGAAGATCCCAAGACCGTCATCTCCACCGAAAGTCCCGGCCACATTCAGTATCACGACAAGCGCCTGCTGGTGCTGTTCTTCGATTTCACCACCATGGGCGTGCCCGAGCAGTTGCGCGCGCAGGATTCCGCCCTCACCTTCTTGGATAAGCAGATCACCTCTTCCGACATGGTGGCCATTCTGCTCAACACCGGCGTGGTTCAGGTGAAAACCGATTTCACCGCCGACCGCGACCAGTTGAAGAGCATCGTCGAAAACCTGCCCATCGGCGATATGAGCGATCTTTCCGCCCTGGCCGACATGGGCGCCGACACCGAGGAGGACACCGGCGCGGCTTTCGTGGCCGACGAAACCGAGTTCAACATCTTCAATACCGATCGCAAGCTGCAGGCCATCGAAGATGCCGTACACATGCTGGCGACGCTGCCCGAAAAGAAGGTGCTGCTATATATTTCGAGCGGCATCAACAAAAACGGCATGGACAACCAGGCGCAACTGGAAGCTTCCATCAACGCTTCGGTCAAGGCCAACGTGGCCATTTATCCCATCGATGCGCGCGGCTTGATGGCCGACCCTCCGGGCGGCGCGGCCAGCGTCGGCGCCTCCCGCGGCACCGGAATCTTCAACGGCTCGGTCTACAATTCGCAGCGCGCCTCGATCAACGATTCTCAAGAAACCCTCTCCAGCCTGGCGTCGGAGACCGGCGGCAAACTGTTCGTCGACAACAACGACCTCTCCATGGGAATCGTGGCGGCGCAGCAGCAGTTCCGCAGCTATTACATCGTTGGTTACTACACCACCAACGCCAAAGAGGACGGCCGTTACCGCCGCATTACCGTCAAGCTGAGTTCCAATGTCGCCGCCAGGATCGAGAACCGTCAGGGCTACTACGCCGACAAGGTTTGGGGCAAATTCAACGGCCAGGAGAAAGAGCAGCAGTTGCAGGACGCGCTGTCGGCGGGAAACCCGGTGACTGACATCCCGATCGTGCTCGAAGCCGATTACTTCCGCATCACGCCCACCGCGTATTTCGTGCCGCTTTCGATCCGCGTGCCCGGTTCGGTCATCGCCCTGGCGCAAAAGAGCGGCGGCGCAGGCGAGACCCGCTTCGATTTCATCGGCGAAGTGATCGACGAGCGCAAGACCGTCGTCGCCAAAGTGCGCGACTTCATCACCGTCAAACTCGGCGCCCAGGATGCGGCTCAGCTCGCCCGCCGCAACTTGCACTACGACGCCGGCTTCACCCTCGCCCCCGGCAAGTACCGCGTGAAATTTCTGGTGCGGGAAAACCAGACCGGCAAAATGGGCACCTTCGACGGCCGGTTCATCGTGCCCGATCTGGCCGCGGATTCCACCTTGCTCAAGGTCAGCTCGGTAGTTTGGAGCAGCCAGCGCGAACCGCTCAAGGCCGCCGTGGGCGCCGCCGAACGCACCTCGCGCAAGACCAACGATGCCGATCCGTTAATCGTGGGCGACGAGAAGATCGTCCCCAACATCTCCAGGGTCTTCCGCCGCGCCCAGAAGATGTTCGTCACCTTCGACGTGTACGACGCACATCCGGACCCCGCCGATTACAAGGCCCGCCGCGTGAGAGTCGGCATGAGCCTGTACAACCAGAAGGGCGTCAAAACTTTCGAAGCCCAGCCGCTGCTGCTGACCCAGATCGCCGCCACAAGGCCGGAAGCGGTGCCGGTAGCGATCGAAGTCCCGTTGAAGGACGTCGCCCCCGGCCGCTACACCTGCCAGCTCAACATCGTCGATGAGGTGGGGCGCAAGTTCGCCTTTCCACGCGCGAGCCTGGTGGTGCGGTAGTCCGAGTCAGAGCCGCGACTGTGAAGGAGCGGCTGCCGGAAGCGGACCATAACTCGCCGATGCGTCAGGCTTGGCGGAGTTTTCGATAGGGCCGCAACAACCGCTCCTTTACAGTCGCGGTTCTGACCCGAACATTGCGATGCGTAGCGTGAAGGGACAATATACTATCCTTTTTGTCAATAAACAAACAAGAGGAATGATATATTATCCCTGATGGAAGATCTGGATTCCATTCGCGCCGCCATCGTCTCCAAGCGCAAAGCACTCGCTTGGCGCCAGCAGGACCTTGCCGGGCTGTCCCGCGTCAGCCTGCCGACTATCAAGGCATTGGAACAAGGCCGGGTGTCGGAACTGGGCTTTTCCAAGCTTGTCCGCATCCTGACGGTCCTGGGGCTTGAGTTGAAGCTCCAGCAGGCAAACCGCAGTCGGCCGACGCTTGAAGACCTCAGGAGAGAGGCCGGCGATGACGATCACGTGGACTAACCGAGTCGAAACTCAGGCCTGTATCCGTAGCGGGAGATATGCAGCCAGCCTTCGCAAACAACTGACGACTTGTTCTAGGTGCATAACCGTGTACGAGGGCGGAAGCAGAGAGTCTATTACGATTAGGTCGCTGGACCGGACTATACGGTGCTCCCCCTCTCGAAGCACTACGTTGATTCTGGGATCATTGTGAGGAACATACGATGTCATCTCTTCGGCCAATAGGTGTGCTCTTGGCTGGAGAGTTGACTTCCACATTCTCTCGACCTCATCGAAGGGCATCGGGTTCCCTTTTTGTCGCCGCGATAGGGTCTCGATCTCCAGGCAGAGTGCCTCTGTCTCGTTTTTCAACTCGATTGGGCTCATTAATTCGAACCTAGCTAGCACATCCTGCCACTCAGTACAACATAACTTCCCTTAAGTCGGGCAATAGGTCTCAGGTTACCCTGTAGCCGATCCCCGTCGCTTAGTCTGTCCGTTGTGCGAAGTGCCGGCGCCACTACCTACTTCCCGATACAGAACGTCGAAAAGATGCGGTTCAAGATGTCGTCGGCGGTGGTGGCGCCGGTGATGGCGTCGATCGGGTGCTGGGCGGCGTAGAGTTCGACGAGAACCATTTCGTGCGGAATCCGAGCTTCCACCGCGCATTGCGCTGTTGCCAGGTGAATGCCTGATTCCAGCAGCAGGCGCTCATGGCGGAGGCTGGTGATGAAGCCAGTCTCGTTTTCCAGCGCGCCGGCTGGCAGCACGGCATCGAGAATGGCTTGACGGAGTTGCTTGATGCCTTCGCCGGTGAGCGCGGAAACGGGAATCGCTTCTTCGATATCCGCTCGCCCCAGATCGCATTTATTGCCGGCCACAAGCGTGCGCCCCCCGTCCCGCGCGCGGCGGACAATCTCGCGGTCTTCTTGGTCGAGCGGCCGCGAGATATCCACCACCACCAGGGCCAGATCGGCATCCGCCAGGGCTTCGAAGCTGCGCGCGATGCCCAACGATTCGATCGTTTCCTTCGATTCCCGAATCCCCGCGGTATCCACTAGCTTTACCGGGAATCCGCCAATCGAAGCGGTTTCGGAAATCGCATCGCGGGTGGTCCCCGGAATGTCGGTGACGATGGCGCGATCCTGCTCCAGCAGGCGGTTGAACAGGCTGCTCTTGCCGACGTTGGGGCGGCCGACGATGGCAAGCGTCAGTCCCGAGTGCACCAGGTTGCCGTAAGCGAAGCTCGCCGCCAACTTCGCCACGCCGGCCTGAATAGGCTCCAGGCGCGCGGCGATCTGTTCCGCCGAGGCTACGCCGATGTCGTCTTCGGCGAAATCGATGCCGGCTTCGAGCAGCGCAATCAGCTCGAGCAGCTTTTCCTTCACCGGCGCGAGACGCCGCGACACCGAGCCCGCCGCCTGCTCGGCCGCCACGCGCGCCTGATACAGCGTGGTGGCTTCGATCAGGTCGCGCACCGCCTCGGCCTGCGGCAGATCGATGCGGCCGTTCAGGAAGGCGCGCAGGGTGAACTCGCCGGGTTCGGCCAGCCGCGCGCCGGCCTCCAGCGCTCGCGCCACGGCATGCCGCAGAACGACCGGCGCACCATGGCAGGAGATTTCCACCACGTCTTCGGCGGTATAGGAGCGCGGCGCTTCGAAGTATGTCGCCACCACCTGGTCCACGGCGTGGCCGGAAGTGTCCGGCAACTCCGCCATGCGCGCGTTCCAGGATCGCCAGGCGCCGCCGGTCTCGAATCTCAGAACCCTCTCCGCCACCTGGCGCGCGTCGCGGCCGGAGAGGCGCACGATCCCCAGACCGCCCCGTCCCGGCGGAGTGGAAATGGCGACGATGGTGTCATGGGTCGGCAATTGGCTCACCTAATTGTGGCGCACTCACTCTTGCGTGCCGCGTCGAGACTCGTCTCGACGCCCACGCTCCACCCTGGAAAGTCCGGTCGAGCGCGGACCAACCAGCTCTGGCCAAAGGTCTTGAGCTGTTCCAACAGGAGATCGACCACGGACCGAAACAGCCGAAGCACACGATTTGCCATGGCCAGGTCTCATCCGAAGTGAAGCGGGCGTCGAGAGAAGTCTCGACGCGGCACGCAGGAGTGCGTGCGCCACGTTGCTACCGCCGCGGGCCGCGACGCGGTGGACCGGAATCGCGGCGGCGGCCTTCGCCATGCGCACCGCGGGGCCGGTCATCGCGCCCATGGCGCCCGTCTCCGCCGCGGGGTGAAAACACGCTGGGCGGCGGCTCCGGCAGACTGGCCATGCCGGCGGGGTAAACCACTACCTGGCGCGACGGGCCGGAGCCCTGGCTCTCGCTGCGAATGGTGGCGTCGTTGCGCAGCGCCAGGTGGATCACGCGCCGCTCGCGGCTGTTCATGGGGTTAAAGCGAAACGGCGTGCCCGTGTGCTTCACCTTTTCGGCCGCCGCCGTGGCGCTTAGCCGCAACTCCTCGATGCGCAGCAGGCGATAGTCGTTGGCATCGAAGGAAAGCCGCGAATGGTCTTCCGACGGCATGCGCAGCATTTCCATGGTGGCGTGTTCGAACGCCAGCAGCAGCTCGGCGCGATTGGCCAGCAGCGTATCCACGTCGGCGCCGGTGAACTTCACCAGCACGTCGGGCGTTTCCACGTCGTCCTCGCCGGGCCGCGCGTCCTCGATCGCGAACTCCAGATCGAAGCCACCGCTCGAAAACACCCTGCGCAAGAACCCTTCGATGCGGGGGGCTATGGAGGACGCGGAATACTTTCTCTCTGTCACTGGCTATTTCCTGCCGTTCTTTTTCTTGGGAAGCTCAACGCTGCGAGCCGCTTCCAAGGCGGCTTCGGTGTGGTTGAAGAACCATTGCTGGCCCATGTTCACGAGATTGCTGGTCAAGTAGTATAACACCAGACCGCTGGGCAAATTATAGAA
>JBKQIF010000188.1:0-94029 GCA_052148435.1 Bryobacteraceae bacterium | reverse complement strand
GGTGTTTGTCGAGATCGGCCCCACGCCGATTCTGGCGGGCATGGGCAGCCAGTGCGTACCGCCGGGCGAGGGTGTCTGGCTCCCGTCCCTGCGCCAGGACCGCAACGACTGGGAACAGATGCTGGAGACCCTGGGGACAATGTATGTTCATGGGGTCAATCCCGACTGGTCGCGGTTGGATAAGGACCATCCACGCCGGCGGCTCCCGTTGCCGACCTATGCATTCCAGCGCGAGCGATATGCGATCGAGAGGGCGCCGCGTGAATCCCGGGACAACCGTACGGTGGACATCCGCATGCTTTCGGGAAGCAGAAGGCTGCAAACGCTGGCTCAAGCCGGGAGATCGCTGCGGGCCGAGTGGTCGGAATCGCCCAACGAATCGGGTGGAATCGGCGTCGTGCGGCTTCTCGACGAACGGAATGAAGTGGTCGCGGAAATCACGGGGTTCCCGCAACCTTCGAGTCCTTCCCGCAGTAACGAATCAGAAAATCGAGCCGAGTTAGACGACTGGCTCTATAAGGTGGAGTGGGAACCGCAAACACTCGCCCAGGAGAACGGGGCATCTTCCCGCGGAAACGTCTCGGCAAGAAAATGGTTGATCTTCGCCGATTCCCACGGCGTCGGCGCGTCCCTGGCATCTTCGCTGAGAGAGCGGGGAGATGAGTGTGTGGTCGTTTTGGCCGAAGGAGGGGTGGCGGACTCGACCGGCGCGGTTTTCACGGTCGATCCGACGCGTGCTGACCAAGTTCAAAGCGTCGTGCAGAAGATCGCTCAGGTCCAGGGATCATCCTCCTGGGATGGAATTCTTCACTTCTGGAGTCTGGATTGCCCGGCCAGCGAACACTTGTCGGTGGAAGCCCTCGCGAAGGCCCAATTCAGAAGTTGCGGCAGCATCCTGCTCCTGATTCAGTCGCTGAAAGAAATGACAACCACGCAGCCACCGCGGCTCTGGCTGGTCACTCAAGGCGTTCAGCCCGCTGGTCCGCGACCGGGTCTCACCGAAGTCGCGCAAGCGCCGGTGCGCGGATTGTGCCGGGTGATCGCCATGGAGCATCCGGAATTGCGCTGTGTTGGTGTGGACCTGGACCCGGTCGACCGTGATGGCAATGTCTCGTTGCTTCTACAGGAAATCCGCTCGGTCACGGGAGAAAACCAGGTTGCGTTCAGGCGAGGCGTTCGTTATGTTGCGCGGCTGCGGCGTGCGACCTTCAGGACCGCGCCCGATTCCCAGGGCTTCAGGCAGGACGGAACCTATCTCATCACCGGAGGTCTGGGAGATCTCGGCATGAAGGTTGCACGCTGGATGGCCCATGCAGGGGCGGGCCAACTGGTGCTGATGGGCCGCCATGCGGCGTCCACCCAAGTCGAAGACCTGCTGCGGGAACTGCAGCCCGCGGAAGTTCTGCTGTACGAGGGCGACGTTGCCCGCCGAGAAGATGTGGCAGCGCTGTTCTCCCAAATTCAGGCTACGATGCCTCCGCTGCGGGGCATTATTCACGCGGCGGGTGTTTGGGAAGGCGGTGTTCTGTTGCAGCAGGACTGGAATCGCTTTTTCGAGGTCCTGGCTCCAAAGGTCCAGGGAGCGTGGAACCTTCACGAACTCACTCAATCGCTGGCACTCGACTTTTTTGTATCGTTTTCCTCGGGCGCCTCAGTGCTGGGAGCGGCGGGCCTGGGCGATTACGCCTCCGCCAATTCATTCCTGGATGCGCTGGCGCATTACAGGCAGGCCAAGGGGTTGCCCGGATCGAGCATCAACTGGGGACCTTGGGCCGGACTCGGAATGGTAAGGAGCGTAACAGACCTGGACAGCCAGCGCTGGAGTGAGCATGGCATGGGCCTCATTCCACCGGAGCTGGCCCTATACGCCCTTGCACAGGTGATCCGGCAGGATACGCCTCAAATTTCCGTATTGCCCATCAACTGGGTAAAACTCCGCTCGGGCATCCCCGCACTTGCGGAGTCGACCTTCATCAGAGAGTTGGCTGTTGAGGGTGCGAAACCTGAACCGGAATCGGCCGCGAAGCCGGCAAACAAGACACTGATTGCCGAACTCCTCCTGGTCAAAGATCCGGTGGAACAGCGGCAGATTCTGGCCGGTAAACTCCAGGGCCAGGCTGCGCGAGTGTTGCGGCTCCCCCTGCCCACCCTTGATGTGAATCGCCCTCTCAATCAGTTCGGCTTGGACTCGCTGATGGCGTTGGAATTAAGGAATCGTATGCAGGCGGAATGGGGCATTGCGATCCCTTTGGCGACCATTCTGGGTGGACCCAGTATCCTGCAATTGGCGACTCTGGCCATCGCAAAGCTGGATGGTGTTGCGGCACATGCCGATCGCGTTCCACCCGACGAGGGGAGTTTCGCGAGCGGGCGCGCGGCAGACACGATTGCCAAACAGGAGGCGCAAGAGATCTTGCGAAAACTCCCTGAGCTTTCCGACGATGACGTCGATTCGATTTTGAGGAGGCTGGTGCGCCCTTGAGCAAGGACGCTGAACAGGGACGAGAATCATGAGAGAACCGAGCACCATCGATTCATGGATCTTTCGCCCCCGGCCCAACCCGGCAGCCCGGCTCCGGCTCTTTTGCGTGCCTTCCGCCGGGCGAGGGGCTTCGATGTATCGGGGATGGGGTGGGCCCGTTGGCCCTCAAGTGGAATTGTGTGCCCTCCAATTTCCAGGTCGGGAGAGCCGGCTGAGAGAACCGCTATTCACTCGAATGGCCGACGCGGTTCACGAGGCGGCCGAGGCTCTTCAATCGTACTTGGATATCCCCTTTGCGCTTTTCGGCCACAGCATGGGGGCGGTGATCTGCTTTGAACTCGCTCGTCTCCTGCGCAGGCAATCCGGAATTGCTCCCGTTCACTTGTTTATTTCGGCGCGCCCCGCTCCGCAATATCCCCATCGGCGCCCTTTCCTAAGTCCTCTGCGGGATGAGCAATTCGTTGCGGAGATCCGCCGGCGGTACAACGGTATCCCTGGCGAAGTGTTGCAGGACCCCGAGCTTATGGAACTGTTGCTACCTGTGCTTCGCGCCGACGTGGAGATGCTCGAGACCTACGATTATCGACCTGGTCCTTCGCTCGGCTGCCCCATCACCGCGTTCGGCGGCCGGGAGGATACCGAGACACCTTTTGAGGAGCTGACGGGCTGGAGAGAACAGACGAATGCCCGATTCCGAACACATGTTTTTCCGGGAGATCATTTCTTCGTCCGGTCTGCGGAGACGGAAGTTCTGGACATCATTTCCCGGCAGTTACAGATGGAGGTTGATTGACGTCGACCGGGTCGCTCAATTGCAGCCACGATCGGGCTTGCAAGGCGGTGGCGCTCACCTTCCGCTCAATATGGAAGCGGGTGGCGTCGGTGTTGGCGGCGTTCCAGGTTAGTTAGAGTGATTTGCGTTTGGCTTCAGCGAATCTGCCAACACCGATTTTGTTGCTACGTGATTGGCGGCGTCCGGGCGGTCATGCTCGAATGCAGTGCGGGCAATCGACCCAACAACTGGTTGTCGAGACAAGAATCCAAACAGTGACGGTGTTGTGTGCGACGACAGCGCAACCTATTCCGTCAGCACAACGGCGACCACCCGATTGCGGATGATCGCCGTAAGTCCTTTAAAATGTGGTGCGGAGAGGGGGACTTGAACCCCCACGAGATTGCTCCCGCTAGCACCTCAAGCTAGTGCGTCTGCCAATTCCGCCACCTCCGCGTTTCGGGGTCCTACTTCTTGGGCATTGGAGCGGCCGGCTTTGGCAGAGGCAGCGGGATGGACTGGCCACCACCGCTCGCCGGCTTCGGCACAACGGGCACTCCTTTGGACGGCGCGCCCGTCACCGGCGCGCTTTCCAGTACCGTCGCTCCCAGTCCGGCGTTCCGGGTGGCCAGAATGGAAAGCGAAAGCGACGTGACCATGAACAATGCCGCCGAAATCGTTGTGGCCTTGGAAAGCACCGTGGCCGAACCACGCGGGCCGAAGGCCGTCTGCGAGCCCATCCCGCCAAATGCCCCGGCCAGATCCGCCGCCTTGCCGCTTTGCAGCAAGACTACGATGATCAGGAACAGGCACACTACTATATGCACAATCAAAAACAGTATATACATTCGAGATCCGTAACTTACAGTATAGGAAACCGCACCGGCCCGGGTCAAACGGACTACGCCGCCGCCACGCTCTCCCCCACCAGCGAATTCGGGCCGGCCCGGGTCACCCGAACGGGCAGATAGTGCCCCACCAAGCTCTCGCTCCCGCCGGATTCCGCCGTGAAGTTCAGCGTCCGGTTGCACGAGGTGCGCCCGATCCATTGCCCCAGCGCCTGGTTGCGGCCCTCCACCAACACTTCGTGCAATCGCCCGATGCGCTCCGCATTGCGGCGGATCTGAATGGACCGCTGCTTCTCCTGCAACACCGTCAACCGCCGCTGCTTTTCCTCCTCCGGTACCACGTCTTCCATCCGGAGCGCGGCCGTGTTCGGGCGCGGCGAATACTTGAAGCTGAAAAGCGAATCGTACTCCACCTCGTCCAGCAACTCCAGGGTCTCGTCGAAGTCGTCTTCCGTTTCACCGGGGAAGCCTACGATGATATCGGTCGTAATGGAATAGCGCCGGCGCGCGCCCTTCAGCCATTCGATGCGACGCAGGTATTCGTCGCGCGTGTACAGCCGGTCCATCGCCGCCAGCACGCGGGTCGAACCGGATTGGACCGGCAGGTGCACGTGGTCGCAGATATTCGGATTGGCGTCCATGGCATCCACGATGGCCTTGCCAAAATCGCGCGGGTGCGAAGTCGTATAGCGCACCCGCCGGATGCCGTGCACTTCGGCCACTCGCGCCAGCAGCGTCGCAAAATCCCATCCCGCAGGCGTTGGATCGCGGTAGCTGTTTACGTTCTGGCCCAGCAGTTGAATTTCGGTGTAGCCCGCGCTCGCGAGTTGCCGCGCCTCCGCCATCACGCTCTCCGCCGTGGCACTGCGCTCCGGACCGCGCGTAAACGGCACCACGCAATATGCGCACGATTTGTCGCAGCCTTCGATGATGGTGATGTACGCGCGGTGGGGATTATCGCGGCGCGTGAACGGCGTGTCGAAAGTTTCGTCCGTTTCCAGACTCAGGCCCGTCACCCGGCGATCTCCGGCCTCGATCCGCACCAGCATTTCACCCAGCTTGTTATAGCTGGCCGATCCGCACACCAGGCTGACGTGCGGCGCCCGGTCGAAAATCTTTTCGCCCTCCTGCTGCGCCACGCAACCCAGAACGCCGAAGAGCTTCCCCTTCCCCGCGCGTTTGAACTGCTGCAGCCTGTTAAAAACCTTCTGCTCCGCCTTGTCGCGAATGCTGCAAGTGTTGTAAAACACCAGCTCGGCTTCTTCCGGCGTCGGTACTTGCGCATAGCCCTTGGCCAGTAGCGTGCCGATTACCTTTTCGGAATCGTGCACGTTCATCTGGCAGCCGAAAGTTTCCAGGTAGAAGGTTTTGGAGGACACTACCGACTATTGTAGCCGAGCCCCGCCCCCTCCTACCGTTCCCGGAAACAGAACCCCGCCTTCACGCCGCGCGCCCGGGCCTCTTCCTCGTCCCAGATCACGGTTGCGCCTTCACCCAGCGCCAGCCGAACGGTATCCTCGGCGATGATGTGAGTCCGCGGGAAGCAGGCGATGTAGATCGGCCCGCTGGAACGCCTCGCAAATGCGATCAATTCCTCGGTCGGCTGCGCCCGCTCCAGAAACTGGCGCCGCTTCTTGATCCAGAGATAGCCCAGGTTGTGGGCCAAAGCCAGGACGCATACCGCCGTCGTCAGCGCCCGCCCGTGGGCGGCAAATCGCTCGCTCGCCGCGGACCAGCCCGCCCCAACCACCAACGCCACGCCGGCGCTGGCAAGATACGTCTGGCGGCTCGGAATGCGGATCGAATACATCAGAAAACAATAGGGCAGCAGCGCCACTGCCGCCCACGCCAGTCCCGCCAACACAATCGTGCGATACCGGTTCCATCCCCAGGCCAAAGCGGCCGCTAAACCCGCCAATCCCCAAACCCAGAACACGCGTGCGAAGTTTTCCGGCCAGATCCGCCAGAATGGCGCGTGGAGCGAAAAGCTCCCATCCTGAAAGCGGAACGAGCCGGCGCGAAACAAATACGTCACCAGCACGGACGCCGCTGCCATCACCGCCAACGGAACCATGTATCCCGCGCGCTTGCGCCAGCCCAACACAACCACCGGCAACGCGAACAAAATCGCGAATACCGGCGCCGATTCCTTGGAAATGAGAGCCAGTGTGAAGAGCGCCAGACACGCCGCGTACCAGGCTTTCGAGCCGCAGTCGAGAAAACGCAGCCACGCCAGCATCGCCGCCACGCCGAACAGAAACTGCAGCAGCTCGTTGCAGGCGGAAAACCACATCACCGCTTCCTGATGCCCCTCCGCGATGGCGAAAAATGCCGCGGCCCAGAACGCCAGCCGCACCGTGCCGCCCCATCTTCCCAATGCCGTTGCGCCCAATACATATACCAGCCACGTGTTGAGGACATGCAGCAGAATCGAGACGGCGTAATACCCCGGAGCCCACAATCCGAAAACCCGGTACAAAACCCAGAACAGCCATTCGCTGGTGGCGCGGAGCCGGAACACCGTGCTCGCCAACTGCCTCCACTCGCCCGGCGCACCCAGCAGCCGCGCCGTCGCCAGGTTCGGGTAATCGTCTTCGAGCAGAGGCTGGGCCAACGCCGGCAAATACGCCACCACAGCCAGAAGCGCCAGAATCGCCAAAGCGAAGATCCAGTGACGTCGGCCGCGTTGCACCTTTCCACTGTAACGGATTGACTAGTCGGCCCAAGGTGGGGCGGACGCCCTCGTCCGCGCGCGACCTCCCGGTCGCGCTCTTGGCGCGCATTATCAACTCGCCCCCGCGCCCACCTCACCACCTGGCGACCCGCACATGCTCGCCGCGCGGCGCCCAGACAGCCGGATCGGTCGGCCCGAACAGCGCCAGCACCGGCGTGCCAACCGCGGCTGCCAGGTGCGTGATGCCGGAATCGTTCCCGATGTAGAGACTCGCCTGCGCCAGGTGGCAGGCAAGTTGGTACAGATCTCCGATTACGCTGGCGCCGGCCAGTTCCGGATCCTCCGGTCCCCGGCACCATTCCACCCGCATCACGCGCTCGAGGCCGCGCGCTAACGTACGGAAGCGTTCCAGCGGCCAGTTCTTCCGTGGGCTGCCGGAAAAAGGATGCAGGATCGCCAGCCGCTGGCGCCCCCCTTCGGCCTCACAACGGATCCGCGGTATCCCGTCCGAAGCCGTCGATGACGCAATCTCGCGCACCTGTCCCAGGTAGAAATCCGTGGCGTGGCATCCGGCGGCATCTGGAGGCAGCGCTGGGAAGAAGCGGAAGGGCAAACCCATTTGCGCCACCAACTCCCGGAACTCCGGACGGTTTGCGCCATACCAGCAGACGATTTGGTCAAAGCCCCGCAGTTCCTCGATCAGCCTCGGCGGCGCATCCCCAATCCCCAACCAGTCCAGCCCGGTGGATGCGATGCTCCTCACACGATCGGCAAAACCAACCAGCGGCACGTTCGCGCTGGCGCACCAGATTTCGAGATAGTCACTGCGAAGAGACTCCAGCGCCGGCAGAGAGACAATCAGATCTCCGATAGCGCCCGGACGAATGGCCAGCCTGCGCATAGTAGTGTCCCAGTATTACAGCTAGTCAGAGCCTTTTCCTGCCGCGACGAATTCGGGTGGACCGGTTGGGAACCGACGAGCCTGGAATTCCGGTCGCGCCCTGACGCCCCACCATTTCCAGGAACGCTTGAGCGCTGGCCGCCGTATACGGATGCGGAAATGCATCGCGCAGGTTTAGCCACACCTTGCGGTTATTGGCGTATTTCACCAATGCGTCCGGATCGTGGCTGCTCCACCGGCGAATCTCTCCGTACGAAGTCGGAATCGGCATTGGCAGCTTCACCCTCTCACCATAACTGCTATTCGCCCAGCTTAATTCGACCCGGAAATCGGCCTTCTCGTTGGCCGTTGCAAATTGGTCCGCCCGCATGATTTTGATGGCCACGGCGCGGCCGATCGCGGAACCAATCGGGTTAGCACGCTGATACCGAACGAACCCAAACCAAGCGGCCAATACAATGAAACACAACCAGTTAGCTAGGCGCTGATAGCCGACGGCTGACCCTCCCCCGCCCGCCGTTCGCGGCGCACGGCGCGCAACAGATCCAGGGCTTCCGGCCGGGCGAACTGTTCGCCGATGAACGATTCCACGAAGCGGCCGCCCCGGATTTCGCCGCCGGCTTCCATCCGCCGCAGCACCGCCAGCAGGTCGCGCCACGCCGGAGCCAGCGGCTCGCGGTAAGCGGCGTCGCGAAACAGTACGCCCCAACGGTCCAGAAGCTGGCGGGCGAAGGCCTCGGTGTGTTCGGCCGCAGTCGCGTGGGATCCGGTTCCCAGCCCCAACAGGCTCCAGCGGCCGGGCGCGTGCCTCGGGCGCGCCGTGCGGCTTTTGCCTTCGCCGCGGCGCCGCTTGGGGTCGATCAACGCGCGCAGGTTTTCAAATCCATCCGCGGTCGCGAGGCCCCCTGCCACCAGTTCCCAGAGCGCGTCTTCCACCTCGCTCGCAAGACGTCCGGTGGCGTGCGTCAAGTCGGCGAAAAACGACGCGCCGCGGCTTTCCAGCGCGGCCAGCACTTCGCGCGCCGGATGCGAGAGCGAATCGGCGGCAGGCCGCCGCGGCGCGCCCATTAGCCAGGCAGCGTCTTCACGCAGGAAAATCCCGAGCGGCGCAACCCGCGTGGGACGAACGCGGCGCCCGTTCTCTTCCGCCTGGCGCTCAAATGCCGGGTGCGGCGAGAGCCGGCCCCAGCTCACCTCGCCCGAGAAACAAAGCTGATCGAGGTACTCCGGCTCGTAGCTCAGCACCCGCCGCGGCAATACTTCGGTTTCCCAGTCGGCCGAGGCGAATTCCGCCCCCTGCAACTGGCGGATGATGGCCAGCGTGCCGTCCACGCCGTGCAACTGCGTGCCGGGAGCCAGGTGCTGCCAGCGTTCCAGAAATGCCTGGAATTCCGCCGTGCTGACCGGCTCGATTTCCCGCCGCAGCCGGCCGATGGTCAGGCGGTGAATGCGCGCCAGCAGGCGCCGGTGGCACCACTCCGTCTCCGCCGTACCTGGGGTGAAACGGCCGCGCAAAATCTGGCCTTCGGCTTCGAGCTGCGCCAGCGCCTGTTCCACTGTATCGCTCGTGAGCGCCAGCTTCCCGGCCAACTCTTCGGTGCGGCGCGGTCCGGAACATTCGAACCAGCCGCGCAGAATTTCCGCGGCGCAGGCTTCGGCCGATTCCGGCGCCGCCCGCATTCCGTCCGGCGGCTGCAATTCCGGGTCGATCGAAGCACCCGGGTAGGCGCGGCGAATCAGCTCGACGCGCTCGGCGGCGATCCAAAATTCCCGCTCGCCGGCCTTCATGGTTGCCGCGCGGCGATCCGCAACCAGGCAGGCAAATTGTACGGCGAGAGAGCTTTCACAGGCTAAAGCCTGTGCCACCGGTTTGTGCAAGTCACTGATCTCAGGTGGCGCAGGCTTGAGCCTGTGGTCTTCAGGTGGCACAGGCTTGAGCCTGTGGTCTCCCGAACGGGCGTCGGCAACCGGCAGCACCACCAACCCGAACAGCGCTTCGTGTAGCTCATCGGCGTCGCGCATGGGCGGCCAGGCTTCCTCGGCCACGCGGGCGATGGCCTCCGCGTCCAGCGCGCCGGCGCCATCGGCATAATCGGCGCGCAGGGCGCCGCGCATTTGCACCGCGCGCGTACGGCGCTCCTCCAGCGGCGCGTCGTCCAGGAAGGCATACGGATTGGCGTTGAGGATCTCGTGGGAAAATGGCGATGGCTCAGCCGTATCCACAGCCATGGTGGCGATCTCCCCGTCCTGAATGTCGCGCAGCAGGCGCCGCAGACCTTCCAGGTCCATAGCTTCGTGGAGGCAGTTGTCGATGGTTTCGCGCACCAGTGGATGATCGGGAATGCGCACTTCGCCGGTCAGATTCTCGGGGCAGGCGGCCTGGTCGGGAAACACCGCGGCCATCAGGTCGTCGGCGCGCATGCGCTGGATCGGAGCCGGCAGTTTGCGCCCGCCCGAATAGCGCGGAAGGGCCAGCGAGCGCGCCGCGTTCCAACGCCACCGCGCCGCGAACATGGGCGACGGCAGCAGCGCCTGGGTCAGCACTTCTTCCACCGTTTCCGGACGCAGAAATTCGAACACGATATCGAGCGGGAACGAATGCTGCTCGCCCAGGGAAATGACGATGCCATTGTCGGTAGCCGCGGCTTGCAGCTCGAAATTGAACGACCGGCAGAAGCGCTTGCGCAACGCCAGGCCCCAGGCCCGGTTGATGCGCCCGCCGAAGGGTGCGTGAATGATGAGTTGCATGCCGCCGGCTTCGTCGAAGAAGCGTTCGGCTATTACTCGCCGCAGCCCGGGCACCGCTCCCAGCGCCGCGCGTCCGGCCTTCACATACTCGGCAAGCTGTTCGGCGCCGTGGCGCTCGAGGCCGCACATTTCGGCCAGGCGCGCGCGGCCGGTCTCATCCGCTTCGGCTACCTCCTCGCGCAGCCGCGCCACCTCGCGCGAAAGCTCGAACGTGCGGCCAGGCGCTTCGCCCCGCCAGAAGGGAACGTTGGGTGCCGCGCCGCGCGCGTTTTCCACGCGGACTTTCCCGCTTTCCACCCGGCGGATACGCCAGGAGGTCGTGCCCAGCAGAAAAACGTCGCCTACCGAGCTCTCCACCGCGAAATCTTCGTCCACCATCCCGACTAGCGTTCCTTCCGGCTCGGCCACCACCTGGTATTGCGAGGTATCGGGAATGGCGCCGCCGGAGGTAATCGCCGCCAGCCGCGCGCCGCGCCTTGCGCGCAGCCGGTGGTTTACCGCATCGCGATGGAGCCACGCGCCGGCGCGCCCGCGGGCGGTCGAGATGCCCTCAGCCAGCATTTGGACCACCGAGTCGAAATCCTCGCGGGCGAGGGTTCGATAAGGCAGCGCCTGGCGCACCAGGGCGTAAAGGTCCTCCTCGGCGATGGCCGCGGGGCTCTCCTCGCCGGCCGGCGGTTCCTGCGCGGCGCAAGTAGCCACGATCTGCTGCGCCAGAATGTCCAGGGCGTTGTGCGGAATCTCCAGCCGGTCGAGCTCGCCGGCGCGGATGGCGCGCACCAGCGCGGCGCATTCCACCAGGTCGTCGCGGGTGGTGGCGAACAGGCGCCCTTTGGGCATCGCGCCAACCCAGTGGCCGGACCGGCCCACGCGCTGCAGCGCCACCGCGATCGAGCGCGGAGAGCCGATCTGCACTACCAGATCCACCGTTCCCACGTCGATGCCCAGCTCAAGCGAAGCGGTAGCCACTACCGCCCGCAGTTCCCCGTTCTTGAGCCGGCGCTCGGCCTCGAGGCGCAGCCTTCGCGACAGGCTTCCATGGTGCGGCAGCACCGCGCCCTCGCCCAATCGCTCGCCCAGGTGAAGCGCCACGCGCTCGGCCAGACGCCGCGTGTTCACGAACACCAGCGTGGTGCGGTTCTCCAGAATCAGCGCGGCCACGCGATCGTAGATCTCGCCCCACATTTCCGTGCTGGCCACCGGCCCCAGCTCGTCGCGCGGTACCTCAACCGCCAGCTCCATGGCGCGCCGGTGGCCGACGTCGGCGACCGCAACCGGGCGCGCACCGCCGTTCAGATACGCGGCCACGTCTTCGATCGGCCGGACCGTAGCCGAAAGCCCGATCCGCTGCGGCGCGGCGTGGCCATGCTCTTCGACGAGCCGGTCGAGGCGCGCCAGCGAGAGCGCCAGGTGCGCGCCGCGCTTGTCGTCGGCCACGGCGTGAATTTCGTCCACGATCACCGTGCGCGCCTCGGCCAGCATCTTTCGCGGCCGCCGCGCGGTCAACAGAATGTACAACGATTCCGGGGTGGTCACCAGGATGTGCGGGGCTTCCCGCGTCATCCTCTCGCGCTCCGATTGCGGCGTATCGCCAGTGCGCACGGCGGTGCGGATGGGCGCCAGCGGAATGCCGCGCTGGCGGGCCAGGGCCGCGATTTCGCCCAGCGGCAACTCCAGGTTCTTGTGAACGTCGTTGCTCAGCGCTTTCAGCGGCGAGACGTACACCACCCCGGTCGAATCCGGAAGCGGTCCCAGGCGCGCCAGCCGCACCAGGCCGTCGATGGCGATGAGAAACGCCGCCAGCGTTTTGCCCGATCCCGTGGGCGCCGCGATCAGCACGTCCCGCCCCTCGCGAATGCGCGGCCACCCCTCCGCCTGCGGCTCGGTCGGCTGCCCGAAACGCGTAGCGAACCATTCGGCAACAAGGGGATCGAAAGTGGAGAGCACCGCTTCCTTTGAGTATATCCGCCAGCCGATGGCGAAGCCGTGCGGTTTCCGAGCCCGATAGGGCCAGCGACAGGCGGACAGGACGGCCGCGCGTTGGGGCAGCGAGCGCGGCTACTGCGTGGTGATGGGGCAGAAGGTGACGGTGGAACGGCCGTGCGTGCGGACGGAAGACAAAGAAGTGCGGCTGGGCAACTACGAGACGTTCCATCGCAGCTAACCGCTGACCGAGAGGTTAACGGTCTCGGGCGGAACTGCATCCGTCAGGCTAGCCGCCACCGATTGCGCCGCTGGAGAAATCCTGTCCCGGAAGGCCGAGCGGCATGCCGGCGATAGCCGTCAGGCATGTAGCAACCGCGAGACGTATGTGGTTGCGTATAAAGGAGCGGGCCACCTTTGCACGTGGTGCTCCGCCAGCCGCGGGCCATGGAATGAGTGATGCTTCGTCGCCAGTCGCTCCCTATTTCCTCCTTCGGGATGATAGCCTGAAGACCATGAACCGACATTTCGCAACTCGTGGTGCGATGGTGGCGATCGCTGTTGCATCAGGCGTCATGGCGCAGCAGGCGAAGCTGCCGCCCTTGAAACGGCAGGCCAGCGCCGAGGCCGTGGTGAAGGAACATATGGAGGCGATCAACGCCTGCGACTGGAAGCGTATTCTGGCACAAGATCCTGCGGACGTGGAGATTTTCTCTCCGGACGGGGTGCTTGCCCAGGGGCGGGAGGCCGTGGGCGCAATGTTTGCTCAGGTGGTAAAGCCTTTTCGCGAAGGTGGGATCTGCGGGCTGAAATTCACGGCGGAGCATACGCAAAAAGTGGGGGACACGCTGAATGTGCAGTGGAGGGCCGACGCTCCGTTTCTGACGCATCCCTACCGCGGCGCCGACGCCTATGAGACGAAGGACGGCCTGATGCAGGCGCAGGTGACGACGTTCAGGCGGGACGATGTGAAGACCAAGTAGACCACTGGCCAAAAGCCGCGCCACATGTCATAAAGGATCCCTTTCCCCCGCCACGGCACTACTCCTGCGATGGCGGAACGATTCGCTCTTGGGCCAGACTGCGCGGGGATAGGAAGGCCACACTTTGTTCAACGGGCTCGAGTCCGCCGAATACTAGCGTTGGATGCGGCCTGCCCCGCTGCCGCCAACCAAGGCAAGCACCTCCTCCTTAGAGACGTGGTTGAAATCGCCGCGGATGGAGTGCTTCAGGCACGAAGCGGCTGCAGCGAACTCGACGGCTTGCTGGCAGTCCATCCCGCTCAGCAAAGCGTAAATGAGGCTGCCCGAAAACGAATCGCCGCCGCCGACGCGGTCGACGATCCAGATCCGGTACTTCCGGCTGAGGTAACACTGGTTGCCGTCGGATAAGAGACACGACCAGCCATTTTCCGAAGCGGAAATGCTCTCGCGCAAAGTCGTGGCAACGTATTTGAAGCCGAAACGTCCGTGCAGCTCGCAAGCTACTTCCTTGTACCGCTCCGCGTCCAGGGATCCATGAGCCACGTCGACATTCTTGGCCTCCACTCCCAAAACGAGTGCGGAGTCCTCCTCGTTTCCAATCAGGACATCGACGTATGGCATCAGGCCGGTCATCACCGCACGCGCCTTCTCCGGCGGCCACAGCTTACGGCGGTAGTTCAGATCACAACTGACCATGAGGCCGTGTTTTCGCGCCGCCTGGCAGGCTTCACGCGTTGTTGCCGCCATACTATCGCTCAGCGCAGGGGCGGTGCCCGACCAGTGGAACCATTGCTTGTTTGCGAAGACCGCGTCCCAGTCCACTTTTCCGGGACTCAATTCGGTAATCGAGCTGCCCGCCCGGTCGTAGATCACCTTCGAGGGCCGTTGCGACGCGCCCGTTTCGAGGTAGAACGTTCCCAAGCGCTGGCCGCCCCGCAGAACAAAATCGGCGTTGACCCCAAACTGGCGGATGAAGTTGATGCAAGCGTCGCCGATCTCCGTGTCCGGCACCACGGATACGAGATATGCGCTCAACCCGAAGTGAGCGAGCGACACTGCGGCATTCGCTTCGGCGCCGGTGTAGCCCACCTCGAACTCGCGGGCCTGCACGAACCGCTCGTATCGCTTCGTGGCCAGCCGCATCAGCGTTTCACCGAAGAACACGGCCCCTTTCGATTCCTTCATCCCGTCCTCCCGATCATCCGACCCCGAATCCCCCAAGCGCCCGCCTTGATGAATTCCGCCGCCGCGGCCCAGTTCACCGCCCCGGTCGGCATAATCTCGATCTGCGGGAACGGCCCTTTGAAGTCTTTGAAGAACTGAGGACCAACCACACCAGCTTTCATCACGGTTAACCTCCTCCTCAAGCCTTCAGAAATACCTATGCTTTACGTCTGTTGCTCTGGGCCGCCTTCAGCGTTGCGTTCAGGTATCCAATGGAGTAGGCCAGACCGGGACTGAGTCCGGGACTCTGCGCTGGCGCCGCCCCTCCCGGCGTTCTCCCAAGTTCTGGGATATGATCCGGGATCACGATTCCATCGAAGTTGACGTCCACCAGCGCTTCCATCACTTTGTACATGTCGTAGTAGCCGTCGTCCATCAAGGTCTCCGTAAAGTGCGGCAGGGGAGCAGTCACGTTCCGGAAGTGGATCTTGAAGAGCCTCTTCCGCGGACCGAAGTACCGGATGACCTCCGCCGGGTCCTTGCCCATCCGAGGCCCGCCTTCCAGCCAGGACCCAACGCAAAGGCACATGCCCACATTGGGACTGTTCGCGATCTCCAAAGCTTTCCTGTAGCCCTCAAAGCTGGTAAATATGCGGGGAACGCCCCCGAGCACCGGTTGCGGCGGGTCGTCAGGGTGGATTCCGATGCGGACACCTGACTCCTCGGCAACCGGGGCCACCTTCTTCATGAAGTAGGTGTAGTTGGCCCAGATTTCGTCCGTTGTGAACACGCGGCCGATGCCGGCAGGGTGCTTGTACACCTTTCCGTTCCAGCCTCCCTGGAAATTGGGGCTTGACAAATCGCAATCGCTGGCAGTATACCCACGGGGCGTAACCGCCTGACCGCTCCGCCAGTTGCCAAGGCCCTCGAAGCCCAAAGTCATGTAAGGGATGCCGGCTTGGCCCAGGTAGCGGAGGTAATTCAGGTATTCTTCGATCCTGTCGTCGCGCCCTGGGAGATTCAGCACGATCTCCGGCACATTAAGGATGGCGTTGCCATTCGGAGCAACCCTGGTTGACTCGTTATAGACCTTGAAGCCGCCCGCCTCCCATTGCTGGCGTATTCTCGTGAAGCCTTCGGCAGTGGAGGTCTCAGGCGTAGGATCCGCGATGCTCAGCCATGTCACCCCAAGCTGCTTGAGGTACAACATGTTCCGCTCGGTGGGATTCCGCGTCTGCGCCGCGATTTTGATCCCCGGGGCAATCGGGAGGAGCTTCGCAGCGCTCCTGCCGGCCGAAGACAGGAGCGCCGCTCCTCCCAAGGCCATCTTGGCGAAATCTCTTCTGCCGACAGTTACCGTGTCGTTCTCTATCCTTTTCGGCTCTTCAAAAGTGCTCATAAGTCATATCCTTTCAGAGTACTGGGCCTTACTTCTCTTCTGGCGCAGAGGATCTCCTGTCTGGTAGACGGGACAAGCATCGCCTCTGTCCGCGGATGGCCGCGAAGCCGGTAGCCAGTACCGCCGCAACTGGAGCCCGCATGGGCGCAAGCGCCGGCGCCCAACGCTACCCACGCCTCACTCAGCGGCGGCGATCCGCAGGTTGTCGAACATGCCTATGTTCCAACCCGTGCCGAGCGCGACGAGGCCGCTCTTGATGCTGTCGTCGTTCACTTGAGCGACATGCTCGGAATCCAGCCAGACCGCTAACCGGTCGCCTTTGAGCACCAGGGTGACCTTGTGCCACTGGCCGCTCACCGCCGCTGAATGTCCCGAGGCCAGCACTTTTTCGCCGGCGCGCAACTGCCAGTTCCCCGTGTCCTCAATCTCGATCCCATAGCCGGTGTACGGTCTGTCACCCCATCCAAATCCTTGCGCTCTACCCACCAGCTTGACAGTTCCTTTGCCGGGCAGGAAGAAATCGACCGAGACGCCATAGTCCCTCCAGTCGATGTCGCCCAGGATCGTTTGAGGATAGTCGTAAGGACGCCAGCAGATCCCCTGCTGCGTGACCGTTTGCATCAGACACTTCCCGCGACCGTCCGGCCGGGCAGCGACTTCGAACGTTCCGTGCTGGTCGCTGAAGTAGCGCGGCGTGCGTCCGGCCTGCACTTGTTCGAAGTCGTCGCTGTAAGGGAACGGAAAGGGCCTTTCGGCGGGAATGACGGTCTCAAACCCGCCTTTCCGCTGGCCGCGTGTGGTGGTCAGCGAGTACATCGAGTTGGGCTCGAGCCGGATGCTGAACCGGTCATTGGCGAGCCGGATGTCGTCGAGGCGCAGAAACAGATCCTGCTCGAAACGGGAGCGCCAGGCGGCTAGTTCGCGCGTGGACAGTCCACCCGTGACACGAAAGGTAGCAGTCTGCGGCTCCTTGGCGTCCATTGTTTCGATCAGGATGGTGTAATCGTCCGTGTCGGGCGACCTGAGCGCGGTTACGGAGAAACCCTCCTTCGGCACCTCTTCCGATTCATTGGCGAAGTACTTGCACGCGCTGTCCAGATACCTCCATCCCGGCTGCGCGAACTGCGTGAAGTGCGCCAGAATCCAGATGGGCGGCTGCACTTCGTAATGGCCTGACCACGGGCTCGCTGCCCGCATCGGGCCGGACTTCGGCGCGGGAAGGAAATCCTGGTAGGAAGTGATCAGGCTCCACGAGACCAGGCTGGTGATCTGACCCACCGGATAGGCGCGGTTTTGCCGGGCATGATGCGCCGCGCCGTACCAATCGCCCCCGTAAGCATGGACCTCGCCATCCCAGATGGGAATGCCGAGTTTTCTGGCGTTGCCGGTCGTGAAGAAACTGGTGTGCGAGGTGATGTGGGCGCTGAGGGCCGCGATCGATTTGCGAAGGTCGGGGTCCCGAATCATCGCATCCGCGATGGTCCACTTCTCCTGGGGCTCCCACAGATCCGCCGCCACGATCTTCACCCTCTGGAATCCACTCGAATCGAGCACCCTTCGGAGCAGCTTGATGTATTCCACATCGTACTGCTTCTCGTTCCAGACGCCGACGTAGTCGATATCGACGCCATGGTACTGCCGGGCGCCTTTGATGAACGCGGCGACAAACCGGGCGTTGTCTTCGGAGTAAAACCGCCCGTTGCCGATCCATCCGGGAGCCCCCCATTGCAGGGCTTCGATCAGGATACGCGGATTCCGGTTCCTGGCCTCCCTCATCAGCCACCACTCGTAGCCGCGCTCGAAGTATTCCGGTTTCGGATTCTCAAACTCCTCGCGCGTGCGAGCGTGGCTTGGCTCCGAACCGTCGGTGGAGTTGACGTCACCCCCGATTTCGACCTTCAGGTGGTGCAGGCTGGCGCCGAAAGCGGGCTTAAAGAGGTAGTCGAGAATCTCGGAGCGTTGCGGTTCCGGGTAGTCGTAAAGCAGGCGCGAGGACGCGCCGGCGCTGAGTGCCCCGACGCCTTCGAACAAACGGCCTTTTGACGTGCCGTCGACCGTGATCGTGAATTCGCCGGCGAGTGCGGCGCCCGCGGGCAAAGCAATCGGGGCAAGGAGTATGAGGAGATCTCTGCGAGTCATGGGTTTTGACTGGAAATTTCCATTTTCGACTCTCAAGTCCTAAGCAGTATACACCCAGCCGCCATCCCTTGATCCGTAAGCAAGGGCGGTAAGCAACGGCGGTACCGCCCGTGCGAAGAAGGCGACTGTGAATGTCCACGCCGCGCGGAGGATCAACGGATCGACCACATTGCCCGCATCGTAGATTCTGGAGCCGCCGACGGGTGCTGAGGCGTTTTCGATGAGGAGGCAACCGGGCTCGGCCACCCGGCCGGGGAAGGTACCTTTATCGCCGTAGTGAATTCGAGATCGGGATATAGAATGGAGGTGGACCGCGAGCATGACGCTGGCCGAACAGCTTGCTTGGCACACCCGCGAAGGCGATTTGTACGAATCGCTGGAGGGGAACCGCCTCCGTTGCTATGCCTGCGGCCACTGCTGCCCGATCCCTTCCGGGTTTGCCGGCGTTTGCAAAGTCAGGTTCAATCGCGGCGGCAAGCTGCTGGTTCCCTACGGGTACGTTAACGCCCTCCATTGCGATCCGATTGAAAAGAAGCCCTTCTTCCATGCCCTGCCAGGATCGCGCGCCCTCAGTTTCGGCATGCTCGGCTGCGATCTGCATTGCGGCTACTGCCAGAACTGGGTGACCTCGCAGACGCTGCGCGACTTCCGCTCCTCTCTGGATTTCGGTGAGATCGAACCAGCCGAGATTGTCAGGCTGGCTCTGCGGCAGACTGCGTCTTCCATCATCAGCACCTACAATGAGCCGCTGATCACGAGCGAATGGGCGGTGGCCGTCTTCCGCGAAGCCCGCAGTGCCGGGTTGGCCACCGGATACGTCTCCAACGGGAACGCCACTCCCCAGGTGCTGGAGTATCTGCGCCCCTGGGTGGATCTCTACAAAGTGGATCTGAAAAGCTTCGACGACCGCCGATATCACGAGCTGGGCGGGCGGCTGCAACCGATCCTCGATTCGATCGCGCGAATCCACAACATGGGCTTCTGGCTGGAAGTCGTCACGCTCGTCGTGCCTGGTTTCAATGATTCGCACAGGGAACTGGCAGCGCTTGCGGGCTTCCTGGCCAGCATCTCTCCGGATATTCCATGGCACGTCACCGCATTCTATCCGGACTACAAGATGACCGGGCCGCGCAACACCACTGCGGCAATGCTGGAGCGTGCCGCATCGATCGGGCGCGCGGCCGGACTGCGCTACGTTTACGCGGGGAACCTTCCGGGCGGCGTCGGTGAACTCGAAAATACGAACTGCCCGAATTGTCGAGCGCTGCTGGTGGAACGATACGGCTTCAAAGTCATTCAAAACAGAGTGGCGGCCAACGGTACCTGCCCGCATTGCCAATGGGCGATTCCGGGCTTTTGGCGGCCCGGCGCGCTGCCGGTTCGCGAAGACGGCGGGATGATCCATAAACGATGCGGTTGACCACATGGCTTCCCCACACGCAACACCATTTGCCGGCTCGTGGTATCCGGGGCGCCGCGCTGAGTTAGAGGCGCTCCTGGACGGACTCTTCGACTCTTCCCTGCAGAGGACAGGCCCCGGCCTGCTTCCGCGCCCGCTGGCATTTGTCGTCCCTCATGCGGGCCTGGTTTACTCCGGCACGGTTGCCGCCTCGGCCTACCGGCACTTACAGGCCGCGCAACCCAAACGAGTCTTCATCCTTGGATTCACGCATCGCGGGGGCAGACCGGGCGTGTCGATTCCCGACATCGGGGCGTTTCAGACTCCGTTGGGTGAGGTCGAAGTCGATCGGGCAATGGCGCGGGAACTGGCATCCGGCGGTCAATTCGTTATGATCGCCGAGAGCCGCGTCTGCGACCATTCGGTCGAGATCCAGCTCCCACTGCTGCAGAAGGCCATTCCTGGCGCGCCGGTCGTTCCGCTGTATGTGGGCCCTCTGGAGGACACGCAACGATGTGCGGCTGCACGGGCCTTGGCGCAGCGTGTCCGGCCGGGCGACGTATTATTGGCTAGCTCTGACCTGACTCACTATGGCCGGGCTTTTGGCTACGAGCCGTTTCCCGCCGATCGGGATGTGCGTCGGAGGCTGGCACGGCTCGATTCCAGCGTAATCGATGCGGCAGGCAGCCTCGACCCGGCGCTGTTCCTCGACGCGCTGCTCGAACTTGACTCCACGGTTTGCGGGTACGAGCCGATCGCCCTGCTGCTCGATACCCTGGGTTTCTTGGCGAGTGAAGAGGTGTTTCAGCAGACGTTGGACTACCAGACCTCCGGCGATCTTACCGGCGATTTCGAGCATACCGTCAGCTACGCATCTCTCGGCTACTTTCGCGCGGATTCCTTCCACCTGGATGCGGCGGCCCAGGATGCTCTGCTCGCCAGCGCGCGGGCGACCCTCCGGCATCTGTGTGCGACCGGCGAGCGGAAGGCGATCCCGCCAACCGGTACCAGCCCATCGCTGATGCGGCGTGCGGCCGCCTTCGTCAGTCTGCACCAAGGTCCGGAGTTGTTCGGATGCGTGGGCACGCGGACCGCGGCACTGCCGCTGGCAGAAGCGGTACCGGAACTGACATTGGCTGCGGCGCTCGACGACCCGCGGTTTTCGCCGCGTGCCAGCGTGCCGGGCGGACTGGATATCGAGATCTCGGTGCTAACACCCATGAAGCGAATCCGGGATTGGAGGTCGTTCCGTATTGGACGCGACGGCGCCTGCCTTGAGTACGGCGCCCACAGTGAACTGCTCCTGCCGCAGGTCGCCGGTCACGGCATCTACACGGAGACCAGCTTCCTGGAGGCCTTATCCCGAAAGGCCGGCCTTCGGCCTGACGCGTACCGCGACCCACAGGCAAGGTTGTCCGTGTTCCGAGCGCAAGTGTTCGCCTGAGCGGGTGGACGCCCGGAACACCATGAAATCCAGCATGCCACCGTATTTTTCCTGGAAGGGAGCCGTTAGCCCGGCTTGCGCGCGGACAGTGCGATCCGGATCCACTGGAAGCTGATGTCGCCGTCCGGCATTCGGGTGATGGAGAATGTCCGCGCCACCTCCGCCGGCGCTTCGAGGAACAGGCGGCGTACCTCGGCTGCCGCCTCCCCGCGGCAGCCGCCCTTCTTGAGCCACGCCCGCAGGGTGATCGGCACGGTTTCCCGCACCTGATCCAACTCCTCCAGCACGAAACCGGCGCCAGTGACGAAGCCACGCCATTCCGCAGGAGTGTAGTTGCGGACGTGCGAGCCGTCCCGTAGAACCTCGACGTGGTTGTGCCAGGCATCCACTTCCGGCGCGTTGTCCGGTTCGGCGGAATCGGCCACCAACAGTCGCCCGCCCGGCCGCAGCACCCGGTAAGCTTCCGCAACGAACTTCGGCGCGGAGAGGAAATGGTGGGCCGCCAGGCGGCAAAGCACGCCGTCGAAGCCGTCTGGCGGGAAGGGAAGAGATTCGGCCGCCCCGGTCTCAAAGACCAGGTTGCGAAGCCCGGCCGCCCGTGCTCGCTCTCGGGCCTTTCGTAACATAGCCGCAGAGACGTCCAGGCCAGTCACCTCCGCAACCAGGGGCGCGAAGGCCACAGCCGTGAAACCGGCGCCCGTGGCGACATCCAACAACCTGTGCGAAGGCCGGCAGTGCGCGTGTTCGATGAGCCACGAGAGCGATTCGCGGTTCCACGCATTCCACTGCGCGTTGTACTGCGCCGCCTGGCGATCGAACTGTTCCTGCGAAGTTCGTGAGGGCATCTCGTATCGATTATCGAACGAAAAGGAATGATGGCGCTCTCGGTGCGCTCCGAGGCCATCAGACGCGAAAATTCCGGACAGGCGGCTGCTTCAGGCGCTGCGAAGGCAGGAGTGAATAGAAGATAAATCGCAAATATCCAGAAATACCGCGCAATACTCATTTGTCGCCCCTCTTGCTATTGAAGTTCCGCAACGCCCCATCGCTCTTGATAGGAATTTCCATTTTGGCCTTGAAATGGTAAGCAGTATAACAGCAACCGCTCGATTGCGACTGTGTTTTTGGGCAACGCGGCGGGGAGCGGCGACAACCAGGTACACGCCGCCTCCCAGGATGCAAGCGGCCAGGAACGGCTGCGCCACGTCAAAACGTGAAACGAAGGCCCATCTGGATGCGCCGGTTGTTGGCGCTCGATCCGGCCCCACCGCCACCAAAGCCGCCGCCGCCGAAACCGGTATTGACCGAAGTCGGTTGCAGAAAGAGCGGATTGGTGATGGCTCCCTGGTAACCGCCGGGATTGAAATGGTTGAACAGATTTTCGAAATTCACGGACAGCGTGACGTTGTAGCGATGCTCGGTGGTGTCGCCACCCATGCCGCGCCCGCCGCCACCGGGGCCCATGCGCATGCCGCCACCGCCGCGGCCACCGCCGCCCGGGCCGCCCGGGCCGCCCGGTCCGCCCATGCCGCCGCGCCCGCCCGGTTGCGCCGCACTGCCGCGCACGGGGCCAAAGCCGAACACGCGATAGATGCGGAGGTTAACGGATACCAGGCCCGGCATGGTGAGGTAGTCGCGCGGGACCAGATTCGAAAACGTATTCGAGTTGCCCACAGTGTAAGTGGTGAACGTGCCATAGGGCGAGCACACGTTGTTGCCCGAGCGCACCACGCTGGCACAGGTCGCATTGGAGGCGAACTCCGCGCGGGCGTTGGTTTCCGTGTCGCCGAACACGTCTTGGCCCAGCAGGACGTCGTAGGGCAGGCCGGAACGCACCGTCACAAACGGCGCGAAGCGGATCATGCCGGGTGCGAGAACGTTGCCGATCAGTTGGAAGTTGTTGCGGCGGTCCAGGGTTGACCGGCCGTAATCGAGCGCAAAGTCGTACGGGTCGGTCGGGGTGGACGGAAGATCCTTGGCGTAGGTCAACGCATAGTTCCCGAACAGCGAAACCCTGGGGCTGAAGCGGGTGTTGAAGTTAACCATCATGATCTTCTGGTTGAGATAGCCGCCGGACTCATATTGGAAAATGTTGCCGGCGGCGTAGCCGTACGGAAAAACGCCGTTGGTTGCGCTCAGCGGCAGCGCGGGGTTGAAAGTGCCCGGGAAAGGCGTATTGAGGGGAATCGTCTGCAGCATGTGAACCGTGCGGTTGTCGGTAAAAGTCGCCGCGACGGTGGTGTTGCGCGGCAACTGGCGTTCGACGCCGACGGCGCTTTGCAAACTGTAATCGGCCTGCAGATTCGGACCCACGCGCCAGATCGTGTTTTGGCCTGTGTTCAGCGAGGAGAGCGTCGGAATGTTGGGGTAAAAGGTCGGATTGTAAACCGTATAGTCGACCTGGGCAGTGCCGTTGTTCAGCGCCGCGGTCTCGAACAGGCTGGTGCTGACGCGGTCGTAGAAAATGCCGAAGCCGCCGCGGACGACGGTTTTCTGCCGGCCGTTCTTGGCCGTACCGGGCGCCCAGGCAAACCCGAGACGCGGCGCCCAATCGTGATAATCGTGGATCAACGTCTGAGTTTCGTAACGCAGCCCCAGGCTCACGGTGAGGTTCGGCCGGACTCGCCAATCGTCCTGCGCGTAGGGAGCCACGTCCCAAACGTCGCGGCTGATATAGGACTGGCCCGCCTGAATGCCGAAACGCGAGGGACCGCCGCCCAGGTTCTGAATCTGGGTCTCGTTATAACCCGCGGCGGCGAGCGTCACCTGGCGCTCGTATTGCTGCAGCGAAGTCAGCGTCACGGTGAGGGGGTTGCCGCTCGAATCGTATTCGATGTTGTTGCTGGCATCGAGAGCCGGTTCCACGCCGCCCAGAAAAGTGAACGCTCCGTTAAAACCCGCGGGCTGATTGCTGCGGTCGCTGTTGCGCCGCACCCGCACCCCGGCTTTGAGGGTATGAGGACCTTTCAAAATCGAGGTAAAGTTCTGCAACTCGTAGTGAGTGGAAAGATCGTGGGTGTCTCCCAATCCGTTGCCGCCCGTGATGAACGAACCCGCGACATTGATCTGTGGAACCAGGTTGCCGGCCGAAATCGACCAGTTCCGGGTGAACTGGAAGCGCGTTTCATTCACCACTTTGGAACTTAGAACGGAGGTCTCGGTCACCATCACGTTCTGGCCGTCTCCGTTGGTGTTGTACGCCAGATCGGAATAGGGCGCCGGCAGCTTGGTGCCGCCCAGGCCGGCATTGTTCTGCGAATTGATGCGCTCTTCGACACGCACCGTTAAAGTGTTGTTGCCGGAGAGCGCGTAGTCGATGCGCGGCGCGATGACCGTAAAGGTCGACGGGGTCAGGACGGCGGTATTGATACTGGACTGAGTCAGGGTGGCAGGGCTGAAGTAGTCGGCCACTACGATCGAATTATTCTCAATATCTCGCCGGTTGAAATCGACGAAGAAGGACGCCTTCTTGCTCAAAGAGCTACCCACGTTGGCGGCAAATTGGCGATTGGAATAGTCGGGCTTGTTGTTGACCAGCGGGTTGCGCGAATCGAAAACCGAGTCGGTATCGAAAAAGGAGATGGCGCCGCGCAGCTTGTCGGTGCCGGGCTTGGTCAGAATCTCGATGCGCCCGAAGCCGAGCCTGTCGAATTCGGCGGAAAAGGGGTTCTGGTTGATGCGGATTTCGCGGATGGATTCCTTGGGCGGCAACTGGCCGCCGCTGAAACCATCGATGTAGATCTGCCCGCCATTGGGCCCGGCGCCGGGGCCGGCCAGGGCCTGCAGCGCATCGGACAGATCGTCGGGATCGTCCGGCAACGCTTCCAGGTCGGAGCCCTTGATCACCAGAGCGGTGGCGTTGTTATCCGGTTCGACGCTCACGGCGTTGGTGGACTCTTCCTGCACCGTGACTTCCTGCTTTTCGCTGCTGATCGCGAGTTGAATGGGGAGTTGCACGGAGTTCCCAGCGTTCACGGTGACCTGCTTGGAGAACGTGGCGAACCCGGGAAAGCCGACCGAGACCGTGTAATTCCCGGGAGCCAGGCCGACAAACGTGTAGCTGCCGTCCGCCTGGGTTTGCGCGGTCTTACTGCCGCTGCCGCCCGCCAGGGACACTTTGGCCGCCGGAATCACGGCACCGGAGTCGTCCATCAGAACGCCTTTTAGCGTGCCGCTGGTCTGCTGCGCCCAGGCGCAGGCGGCCGTGAGCACGATACCAAGAACCCACAGTTGTAGCTTTCGCGAATTCACTTTGCTTCCCCTGAATGAGATTTCCCTAAGTCGTTCCCAAAGCGGGCCACGCGGACGGCCGCTAGTTACCCTCGCCGCCTGCGCCGCCGCCGAGATTCCAGCCGCTCATGATGTCGCGCGTGGCCGCGGGAGATGCCGTGAGAAGAGGCTCCACGCCGGCGAGTAACATGATAGCCGTGGAATGACTGGAATCCGTGCCTTCGGTAGTCGACACCATGATTGCGTCGCCGGCTTTGAGGTCGGCAGGCGGCACAGCCGGCAACCGGTCGAGCATCTGCTTCAGGTCGGCGCCGCGTCCGCCCCGCGCGCCCCCGCCCGGCATATCCGGCTGGCCCGAACCGCCGCCTCGTCGCCCACCCCCGCCGCCGGCGTCCTGCCCTCCGGCGGGCTGGTAACGCCGAGCCAGCCTGGCGGCCAGTTCCGGCGGCAGCTTGCGCATGGTGGTATCGGGTGTGACCCGTATAAACCTGTTCTTTTTGGTCGCCAGATCCTTCACGGTGAGGATGCCGGCGGCGGCGTCCACCGAAACGACGGTCGCGGCAAGCTGGGGAAACGAGCCGGAAACTACCTTTTCCGCCGCGACCGACGTGCCGTCCGCGTTCTTGTCTCCCAACACGTTCACCTGGTCGCCGATTCTAATCTGGTCGAATGTCCCCGGCTTGGCGTCGCTCATCTTGGCGGATTCCAGAGCGTAACGCTGATACTCCGTCTTGGCCGAGGGTTGGACCGTCAGCGTCCTGGAGCCGGCTTTGATAGTGAGAGTCTTGGCACTCAGATCGATCGAAGCCACGATTCCGGTACTACCGCGCTTCTGCCAGTCTTCCATTTCCTTTTCACGAACCTGCGCCACGTCGGCCTGGGTCCTGATGAGGATCGTATGGGCCTCGAAACCCTTCTGGTCGGCGGAAGCCGCGCCGCTGGCCACCGCGAGGTCGCCCGCGTTCACATCCTTCAAGGCGATCGGCAGGGCCTTTTTGGTGTCGTGCTCGCCGGGTGGCAAGCGCAGTACGAAGGAGCGGTCCGTGATGGTCACAGTCACCGTCTCGCCCTTGTCGGTCTTGATTGCCAGTTGCTTGCTCTCGGCATTCACCGACACGACCGTACCTGCAACTCGCGCGCGAGCGGCAGCCGCGGGCGCGCTCTGCGCCTGTCCCCAGATCGAGGCAGCGGAAACCAACGCCGCAATCCCGACTCTTGTGAGCTTCCCAACGCTTGAGTTCCTTCGCATTTCCTACGCGATAAGGGGCGTTGTCCAAAAGATTAAGGTTACAGCCTCGCCATTTATGGAAGCCGGTGAAAAGCCAGGCTTAGCCGGCGGTTTGGGGATGAGTGCGGAACTCTACAACCGGGGACGGAGCTTCAGGAGGGCAAAACTGCGGGAGGGGAGAAAAGAGGAAAGCCGCGCACGGCCCGAGCGCCAGACGCGGCTCTCCGAATTTGCCGAAGTACGGACCGAGCCTAGTGGACGTTCGCCTTGGTGGTCGTATCTGCGGTCTTGGTGTTCTTCTTGCTCTTTTTCTTCTTGCTGGTGGTGGCAGTGTCCTGCGCGAAGGTCACGACTACGGTGGTTGTCAGGAAAGCCAGGCCCAGCATCAGCGTCATCAGTTTCTTCATTGCGGTTTCTCCTTTGGATTGCGACGATTTATCTCGTCTTGGTATCTAGCATAGCGGACGGCACATGAAGCGTTGCTTAAATGGTAATTAAAATCACTTCATATAACTCTGGGTGAGAGGCTAAGGAGGTGCTGTCTCGGCCGGGTGGAATTAATGCGTGCCCGAGCGCCCGGCAAAGCTGTGGCAGCGCAATTGTGCTACGGTGGTAGCTTCCTTTTCGAGTTCGATTCGGCAGTGTGGAGGATCAAATGATGGAAGCCCTCGGCATGATTGAAACTAAAGGGCTGATCGGCGCCATCGAGGCGGCCGATGCCATGGTGAAGACCGCCAACGTGGTCCTGACCGGGAAAGAGTTTGTGGGCGCGGGCCTGGTTTGCGTTACCGTGCGCGGGGACGTGGGCGCGGTGAAAGCGGCGACGGACGCCGGCGCCGCGGCAGCTCGCCGGGTGGGCGAACTGATCGCGGTCCACGTGATCCCGAGGCCTCACGAAGAGGTGGAGAAGGTCCTCCCCACGACTTTCAAGAAGTAGTTCCCCATGCTCGACAAAGACCTTCTTTCCATACAGGAGGTCCGAACCAAGGTCGCCAAAGCCCACGCCGCCTGGCAGCAATACCGCACATTTTCGCAGGCCCAGGTGGACGCCATTGTGGAGCGGACGGCGTCCGCCGCGCGGGCCAATGCGCGCCGCCTGGCCGAGCTGGCGGTAGAAGAGACCGGCTACGGCAACGCCGCCGACAAGTACATCAAGAACCTGCTTGCCAGCGACTGGCTTCCGCGCCGCATGCGCGGCATGAAAACCGTGGGCGTCGTGCGCGAACTGGCGGACGAGAAAATCGTGGAAATCGCCGTCCCGGTGGGGGTCGTCGCGGCGATTCTGCCTACCACCAATCCCACTTCCACGGCCATCTACAAAGTGCTGATTTCGCTGAAGGCGGCCAACGGGGTGGTGGTGAGCCCGCACCCCCGCGCGCACCGGTGCACCTGCGCTACCACCGCTATTCTGGCGCAAGCCGCGGTCGAAGCCGGAGCTCCGGAGGGCATCATCCAGTGCGTCGATAACGCCACCTTGGAGGGCACCGGAGCGCTCATGAAGCACGAGCTCACCGGGGTGATCCTGGCTACCGGCGGCGCCGGCATCGTCAAGGCGGCGTATTCGAGCGGCAAACCGGCCTTCGGAGTCGGTCCGGGCAATGTTCCCGTGCTGGTCGATGCGTCGGCGGACCTCGACGAAGCCGTCCGCAAGATTATTGCCGGCAAGTCGTTCGACTACGGCACGGTCTGTTCGAGCGAACAGGCGCTCGTTGCCGAAACTTCGCTCCGCGGCCGCATTCTGGACTTGCTCCGGCAGAATCGCGCGCACCTTTGTACCGAAGAGCAGGCGCGGGCGCTGAGCAAGCTGCTGGTACTGCCCAACTGGTCCATCAACCCGCAGTGCGTGGGGCAGGCCCCGGCCAAGCTGGCGCGGATGGCGGGATTCGAAGTGCCCGGCGGCACCACCATCCTGTGCGCCGAGATCGGCGGCGTCGGCAAGCAGCATCCGCTGTCCGTGGAGAAGCTCTCGCCGGTGCTGGCGCTGTGTTTCGTCAAGGATTTTCCGGCCGCTCTCGATACCTGCCATGCCCTGTTGAAGTTCGGCGGGCTGGGCCATACGGCCGTGATTTACGCCCGCGACGATGCCCGTATCCGCGAATACGGGCTGCGCGTCCCCGCCATGCGGGTACTGGTAAATACGCCGGCTCCGCAAGGCTCTACCGGTATCACCACCAATGTTTTTCCGGCCATGACGCTGGGCTGCGGCGCGGTGGCCGGCAACATCACCTCGGATAACATCGGGCCGCAGCACCTTATCAACCTCAAGCGCTTGGCCTACGTGGTGCGGGAACCGGAGCAGGCCTTCGAGATGCCGCTGCGGATGGACGCCGCGCCCACGGCTGGCGCGGGCGAGGCGGCCGCCGCACTCGATCGGCCGGCGGTGGTGGCCGCGGTGGAACGGTATCTCGCGGCACGGGGCATCGGCGCCCGGCCGAAATCCCCCGCGGCGCCTTCCTGCGGATGCTCGGCCTGCGCCGCTGAACCGGCCGCTGTAAACAAGGCGATGGTCGCGAACGTGGCCGCGGAGATTGTGGACCGCTTTCTAGCCAATCGCGGTCCTGCACGGCCCGGAAGTGTTTCTCCGCCGCCCGCACGCGATACCGGTTCGGACTCCCCAGGTGGTTACGGGTAGCCGCCGGTGGCAAGAACCGCTCCCTTTGGCCGCGGCTCGGTTGCCTTCTCCCAACCGCGCCCTCTGATATTCTATTGTTGCCTGAAGACTGAGGACCCCAAGTGGATCTGAATCTCGATACTCTGAAACGCGAAATGTTGGATTATCTGGCGGGAAGCGGGTTGGCTGTCTATTACAGCAGCCCGGGCGGCCTGGAAGGCATGCCGATGGTGCTTTGGGACATCGAGCGCCATCCCGATTACCAGATGTTCCTCGAGGTGGCGCGCAAAGCCGGCGCCACCATGGTCGTCTTCGCCGCGCGCGAATTTGAAGCCTCCGACATCGACGACCTGCTGGCGCAGCTCGACGAATGCGGCCTCGAGCGCGACGAGCGCCGCGACTACGAAAAGCGCCTGCGCGACCTGCGCCCGCACCTCGGCGTTACCTGCTCGATCGAACTGGCTTTCGACTATCATTTGCGCCTGTATGTCTATGAACTGCAGCCAGATTGGTACGAGGAATTCCTCGAGATCGAGGACGAAATCGTGGCCCATGTCTCGGGTGAAAATGAAGGCGCCGAAGACGGCGGCCTGGGCGGCTATTTTTCGAATAATTAGCCGTGCCGGGCTCGCGTTGGCTCGTCCCATCACCCGATAGTTTCGATAGCACGGCCGTCGCCGGCCTGGCGCGCGACTTGGGGGTGGGCGTCCTGGCTGCCCGCGTGCTGGCCCGGCGCGGCCTCCTGGATCCGGCGGCAGCGCGCCGATTTCTTTCGCCCTCCCTCGCCGACCTTCATCCCCCCGCGCTGCTGCGAGACATAGAGCCGGCCGTTGACCGCCTGCTGGCCGCCATTAGCAACCACGAGAAAATCCTGATCTACGGCGACTACGACGTGGATGGCACACTCTCGGTCGTCCTCCTGCTCAAGATCGTCGAGTTGGCCGGCGGGAGCGCCGGCTATCACGTCCCGCACCGGCTGAAAGATGGCTACGGCATGCGCACTGATGTGGTGGAGCAGGCCGCCGCCGAGGGTGTCCGGCTGATCGTCAGCGTGGATACCGGAATTCGCGCCGCCGCCGTGGTGGAGCGGGCCGGGGAGTTGGGCATCGACGTGATCGTCACCGATCATCATTTGCCCGAATCCGTCCTGCCTCGGGCGCTGGCGGTGCTCAACCCCAATCGGCCGGACTGCGCCTACCCGGAGAAGGATTTGTGCGGGGCGGGCGTGGCATTCAAGCTGGCGCAGGCGCTGGTGGCGCGGCTCGATTGGGCGCCGGCCAAAGTCCAACGCATTTCGGCATCTCTGCTGAAGCTGGTCGCCATCGCCACGGTAGCCGACGTGGTGCCGCTCACGGGCGAAAACCGCGCCATGGTCAAACATGGGCTGGCAGGACTGAGCGACCCGCGCAATCCCGGCCTGCGGGCGCTCTTCCAGGTTGCCGGCCTTACGCCTGGCGTGGCGCCCACGGCGCGCCAGGTGGGATTTCAAATCGGACCGCGCGTGAATGCCGCCGGCCGAATGGATACGGCGCAACAAGTGATTGAACTGTTCCTTACCGCCGATGCCGCCCGCGCCGAAACCCTTGCGCACAGCCTCGACGAGCACAACACGGAGAGGCAGCGAACCGGGGCCGCCACGCTGGACGCCTGCCTGCGAGCGCCCGAGGACCAGGCGGCCGCAGCGCTGGTGTATTACGGCGAGGACTGGCACCGCGGCGTGTTGGGCATCGTCGCCAACCGCCTGGTGGAACGGCTGCACCGGCCCGTATTCGTGCTCGGCCTGGACCAGTCGAGCGGCATGGCGCAAGGCTCCGGCCGCAGCCTCGACGGCTTTCATCTGCTGGAGGCGCTGGAATCGATGCCGGAGCTTTTCGTGCGCTTCGGCGGTCACCGCTATGCCGCCGGGGTTACGCTCGAAGCCGCGCGCGTGGACGAGTTTCGCCGGCGCTTCGCCGATTATGCCGCGACCAGGCTCGCGCCCGAGGATTTCCTGCCGAGCCACACTGTGGACGCTCGCGCCGAGTTGCGCGAACTGACGGAGCAGGCCGTAGACGGCGTGCTGCGCCTGGGGCCTTTCGGCCACGGCAACCGGGAGCCGCTGTTTCTGGCGGCCGGCGTGGAAGTGGCTGCACCGCCGGTCCTCATGAAAGAAAAGCACCTGCGGGTAGCCGTCCGCCAGGCCGGCCGCAGCGTCACCTTGAAAGGCTGGAACCTGGCAGCGCGAGCGGCGGAATTGCCACTGGGAGCGCGCGTGGACATTTTGTTCAGCCTGGAAGAGGACGCCTATTCGGCCAGCCGCGGCTATCCGGGATGGTGCGCCGTGCTGCGGGACTGGCGGTAGAAGAGAGCTTTCAGCGGTCAGCTTTCAGCTCCAGAGCTCGGGGGATGCTTGCCAGGTTTTGATTAACCTATTTAATTTCAATGTGTTGACAGGAAACCTTGGGTTCGTTCGGTAAACGCCTTGTGGGGTTAGGGTGGACGGCCGGCGTTAGGAAGGCCGCCGCTTCAGCTCGACCGTTCCAGGCCCGTGGACTTTGATGTAATGGTTTTGTTTCAATGGGTTGGCCTGCTGCGTTGGGTTCGTTCGGTACGGGCTGATTGGGTTCGGCGTCGGCGCGGTTGGCACCCGGGCGCTTCAGGGCCGGGTTCGTTGCATTTCCCTGCCGCAGTGGGCCTCCTGATTTGAGAATTAGCACGGCGAGGGGATCGGGGCTCAGACTGTTGGACGGTAGGTGATTGGGAATAAAGGGGATCTGGAATTCGGAAGTTCGGTGACTGATAAAGGCTTCTTCCGTTTCGCGGCACTGGCTTCGGAAGCGAAAGAGTTCGTACCGAAGCCAACATGTTATTGAAAACAAAGGAACGAGAAAATTCGAGCAAACTCATTGCCGGAAGAACTCACTCGCGACGGCACCGAACCCGGCGCAAAACCGCTCCAGCCGCGCACCCGTTGCGCCCCGGAAAGGCGGTGAAATCCCGAGTAGCGGTAGAATAGGACTAAACTCCATGCGAGGCACCCGCTGGCTCCTGCTGGTCGCCATCGTCGCAATCCTCGGCGGCGTCGGCGCCACATATCGGGCACAAAAAAAGTTGGTCACGAAGCTGGCGGTCGCCAAACCGCAAGAACTGCCGGCCGACGTCGGCGCCCAGGCGAACTTGTGGAAGTTTACGGATACCGATGGCAAGACCAACCGGATTAAGGCCGAAATCACCGCCAAGAACATGGCCGAGGTGAAGGATTCGTCGCGCGTCGACCTGAAAGACGTGACGCTGAAGCTGCCCTCCCGGAAGGGCGATACCTACAATCTGGTCAAGAGCGCGGCGGCGGAATTCTATCGCTCGGAGCATCGGCTGTATTCCGACGGCGATGTCGAAATTACCCTCGCGATTCCGTTCCAGGGCCAGCCGCGGCATCAATTGGTGACGATTCACAGCTCCGGGGTGGGTTTCAATTCGGAGAGCGGCCATGCGCAGACCGACCGGGCTTCCACCTTCACCTTCGAAAACGGCACGGGCAAAGCCACCGGCGCGGATTACGATCCGCAATCCCACGAATTGCGCATGAAACAGGACGTGGAGATCCACTACAAGCCGGCGACCCCGAATGGCAAGGCGATGGTGATCGAAACCGGCAGCCTGTTGTATCGCGAGGCCGGCGCGACCATCGAGCTCAGCCCTTGGGGGCGGCTGACGCGCGACACCATGGTGGTGGAAGGCGAGAATCCGGAAATTCAACTCCAGAACCACGAGATTCACCACGTGCACGCCGTCCATGCCCATGGCGTGAATGACGACCCCGACCGTAAGCTTCAATACGCCGCCGATGAGCTGTGGATGGAATTCAACGAGCACGGCGAGATTCAGAAGATCGTGGGCCAGAACAATGCCAGGCTGGTGTCCTACGGGGCCACGTCGGAAACCACGGTGACGGCGGACTACGTGGAGCTGGCATTCGACGTGCAGAATCACGAAAGCCTGCTGACGCAGGTTGCCGCCAGGGGGCACGGCGTAGTCAGGTCCAAGCCGCTCGCGGCGCCGGGCCGCGAGATCAGCGAAACGCATGTATTGTCGAGCGACAACCTGGAAATGAAGATGCGGCCTGGCGGCAAGGACATCGAATCGGTGGCGGCTCTCGCGCCGGGTACGCTGGAGTTCCTGCCCAATGTGCCGGCGCAGCATCACCGTATCCTCACCGGCAACAACATGCGCATTACCTACGGCGCCGAGAACCGCATCGATACGTTCCGCGCCACCGACGTCAGGACGCTGACCGACCCCACCGCAGAAGAGCGCAAACACAACCACGAGCAATCGAGAACCTCCAGCCGCGAGATCGTGGCTCGCTTCAAACCCGGATCGAGCCAAATGGCAACCATGGAGCAGACCGGCAACGTGCAGTACGCCGAAGGCGACCGGCAGGCGGTAGCGGCCCATGCCACCCTCGATAACGATAAGAACGTGATCGTGCTGGAACACGCCGCGCGCATGTGGGACTCGACCGGATCGACCAGCGCCGATCTGATTCGCATGGACCAGCGCAGCGGCGACTACACCGCCGAAGGGAACGTAAATTCCAGCCGCATGCCGGAGAAGGACCCCAAGAAGAACTCCCAGATGCTCTCCGGCGACGAGCCCCTTCAGGCGCAGGCGCGGCGCATGGTATCGACCGATCGCAACAAAGCGATTCACTACGAGGGCAACGTCGCCATGTGGCAGGGGGCCAGCCGCATTCAAGCGGACGCGGTCGACCTGAATCGCGAAAAGCGGCAGTTGATGGCCGACGGCAACGTGGTGAGCAATTTGTGGGAAGAGCACAAGGACGACCCGAACAAAAGCGCCGATCAGAAGAAAAAAGCCGGGCCCCCGGTGCTCACGGTGGTGCGCGCGCCGCACATGGCCTATACCGACGACAACCGCCTGGCGGTGTATTCGGGCGGCGTGGATTTGAAGCGTAGCGGCATGGAAGTAAAATGCAAGGAGTTGCGCGCTTACCTGGCCGAGCAGGGCGCGGACTCGCGCCTCGAAAAAGCGTTTGCGGATGGCGCGGTGGAGATTCGCCAGACCGCGCCGGGGCGCGTCCGCACCGGCACGGCCGACCATAGCGAGTACTACACCGCCGATCAGAAAGTGATCTTGCGCGGCGGCTCGCCTAAACTGGTCGACAGCCTGAAGGGCAGCATGATCCAGGCCCCGCAACAATTGACCTACTACGCCAACGACGACCGCCTGCTGGGGGAAGGGGCGCCGGGCCAACCGGTGGAAAGCCGCCTCAATCGCAGCCGCAAGTAAGCCCGCATGAGCAAACTCGAAACCAGGGAGATATCCAAGGCATATCGCGGCCGCCGTGTGGTGGACGATGTGACCGTGCACGTGGAACAGGGCGAGGTGGTAGGGCTGCTGGGGCCCAATGGCGCCGGCAAAACAACCTCGTTTTATATGATCGTGGGCCTGATCAGCCCCGACTCGGGACGCATTCTGGTGGACGAGCAGGACATCACCGGCCTGCCCATGTATCAGCGCGCGCGCCGCGGTATCAGCTATCTGCCGCAAGAAGCCTCGGTCTTCCGCAAGTTGAGGGTGGAAGAGAACCTGATGGCGATTCTGGAGACGCTGTCGATGAGCTCGCGCGAGCGCCGCGAGCGATTAGAACAGTTGATCGATCAACTCGGCCTCGAGAAGGTACGGCGCAGCCACGGCTACATGCTGTCGGGAGGCGAACGGCGGCGCGTGGAAATCGCCCGCTCGCTGGTCATCAGCCCGGCCTTTCTCCTGCTTGACGAGCCATTTTCCGGGATCGATCCGATCCAGGTGCTGGAACTGCAGCGCATTATTTTCGATCTCAAGCGCTCCGGCATCGGAATTTTAATAACCGACCACAACGTGCGGGAAACCCTGATGGTGACCGACCGTGCCTACATCATCAATAACGGCCGCATTTTCCGCGCCGGCAGCCCGCAAGCGTTGGGCCGCGATCCGGATGTGAAGCGGATTTATCTGGGAGACTCGTTCTCGCTGTAGCAGCGCGGGCGGTAGGTGCGAAGCCGTCCCAAACTCGCCTCCAGATCGAAACGAAAAGGGGAAGCGGTTCGTAGGATTCAACATGAGAGCTTTCTTGCGGTTGTTGGCGGCGAGCGCGTGCGGCGCCGCCGTTTGCCTGGCGCAGTCATTCTCGGCGGGGATTAAGGCGGGCCTTCCCTTGACCGATTTTGTGAACACGGTGGAGAGCGGCGCGGTAACCACCACCGATCTCTTCGTGGCCGGTCCCATGGTGGAATTACACCTGCCGCTGGGGCTGAGCGTGGAATTCGATGCGCTCTACCGGCACTTCAATTACACCAACCCGGTGAGTTCGGCGGCTTCGGCACTTTCGACTCTCACATCGAGCGGCGACTGGGAATTTCCGCTGGTGGCGAAATACAGGTTCCACGGCAAGCTCGTCCGCCCGTACGTGGAAGCCGGTGTCTCCTGGGATGCGCTGAGCGGGCTGAAGTCGAGCGTGGAGAACGTAGTGGCGCCGCCTCCGCCGGAGCAGCACTCGGTAACCATGGGGTTCGTGATGGGCGGGGGGATCGACATCCACGTGCTGATCTTGCACATTGCGCCGGAGATCCGTTTCACGCGGTGGACGTCCGGACATTTCAACATTGCCAACGTGGTGAACAGCAACCAGAACGAGGCGGAAGTGCTGGTAGGGGTGACGTTCTGACTTGTGGAACAGGCCTTTGGCCTACCCTAATCGAAGGCGTCCAATTGTTCGGTAATGCGGGTCTTGAAGATCTCCGGTTCGGGGTCGAAGCGGAACTGCGCGGGCCGGGGGAGCATGGTGCGGATTTCCGCCAGGGTAAAGGTGCGGGCCGGTGCGATCACGTCGAATCCCAGGCTGTCGGCCAGCAGGATTGCCACCCGCACCACATCGGCCCGTTGAAAATCGCCCGTGGATAGCGGGTCGTGGTGGGTGGCGATCGCCTCGCGGATCTCCTCGCCGAGCTGCCAATGGTTGGCGAGCCAAACGCCGGCCTGGCAATGGTCCATGCCAAAGGCGTGCCGCTCGCGCTCGCGCAGGTCAGCCCCGGTGGCTTCCTCGAGCAGAACGGCGTACTCGGCCGGATGAGTGGCGAACAGCCCCAGGCGGCCAATATCGTGCAGCAGCGCAGTGGTATAGGCGCGGTCATCGTGGCCCATCGACGTGGAGCAGGCGTTCGACAGGTCGTTGGCGACGAGGCCGCACGCCAGGCTGTGCCGCCACAGGCGCCGCAGCAGGTCGATGCGGATGGTGTGCAGGAACCCTTTGAGCGACACCGCCATGGCGAACTGTCTCACGCGTTCGAAGCCGAGGCGCAGGACCGCCATCTGAATGCTGCTGACCGGCGTGGATGTGCCAAAAGCCGCCGAGTTGACGATGCGCAGCAGTTCGCTACTGAGAGCGGCATCGGTGCGAATCAGATTCTGGATATCACGCAGATCGGCGTCTTCGTGGGAAAGCACGCGCAACAGCTTGGTCGCGATGGCCGGAAACGGCGGCAGTTCCCTCAAGCCCCGATAGGGATCGCTGGAAGACACCATATAACTACTCCTGGTGTAACACATTGCCCCTGTGCGCGCGTCACTGTCGTTGGTGAACGAAGGGGGCGCCCAGCCCCGGTTTGCTATCCGGCCAAAGGATAGGTCACGCTCTCGAAAAGCCATTCGCGGTTGGCTTTCACGTCCGCGGTCAGACCGGCGCACAGTTTCTCCCGCTGCTCGAACAGGCGATAGCCCTCGCTGGGGCGCAGGTAGCCGCGCGCCTTGGGCTCCCGCGCGAAGACCGCCGCTTCGCCCTGCTCCTCCACCATTTGACGGTAGCGGGCGCGGTTGTCGAGCAAGGCCTTGACCAGAAATGGCATCACCGTAGAATAGTCCGCCTGCATGCTCTCGGTGCTCTGCAGGTAAGTATCCTTATCGACCTTGCCCCAGGTGACGGCCTCGGCCGGCGGACAGGAAGAAAGCGAACCATCGGTCACGGGGGCGGTCACGATCTGCACGTCGAATTGATAGCCGCGCACCTCCGGCAGCCCCAGCACCTGGCCGAGAGCGGGCTCGGGCTGGAGGTTATAATTCTTGGGCACGCCGCCGCCCAAAATCAAGGTGGCGAGGGCGTGCACCGGATGATCGAACAGACCCCAGCGGTGGTAAGCGCAGGCTTCGAACACTTCGGCGTGCAGGTCGAGCTCGAAACCGTATGCGGGAATCAGCCCGGACTGGCGCATGGCCCAGAGCTTCATGGAGTTGAGAAACACGCTGCCGTCGGCGGGAGCGCCCACCAACACCGGAATCGCACGGCGCCAGCAGGTGGAAAGCAAGCCGGCGCCGACGCCGTTGCTCTCCTCCTCGGCGGCGTAGAAACGGCCCAGCAGGTAGCGCAGTTCGGTGCCGGTCATTTTGCGCTGAAATTCGGGGCGCGCCAGCACGGCGCTCAAGAAACGGTCCTGATCGAGCAGGACGCCTTCGTCGAAGGCCATATCGGTGACGCGGATGGTGCCTTCGGCGCGCAAGGCGGCATCGTCGCTCGCAATGGAGACTTCGTGAATCGGGCCGGAACGGTAGGCATTGAGACTGCGATGGCCGTCGTGGTAACAGGCGGCATCGGTGGTGGAAAGGTAAGCCACCCAGCCGGTTTCGATGAGCGGCAGCAGCCAGGCCTGGTGCTGGCCGGATACCGTCACCGGTCCGGAGACCGCCAGGGTGAACGGGCAGCCCATGCCGATGGCGCGGTCCAGAATGTCGTAGATGCGGCGCAACGAGGCGCCTCCGAAGGCCGGCAGGCAATGCAGAAAAAGATCGCCCAGAGTGGCGCACTCGTCGACGCGGCGAACCTTTACATAGCGCCGTTCGCGCGCCGGGGAATGAGGGGGAACACTCGACATCTTTTTGACCATAGCATGGGCGTGCTAAGTTGAATGGCGAAAATGAATATACTTTTTGTCGGGGACATTTTTGCTTCTGCCGGCAGGAGAATCGTTGCCGATCACCTTGCCGATATCATGCAAACCAATGCCATCGACCTGGCCATTGGCAACGCGGAGAACGCCGCCGGCGGATTTGGCGTCACGCCGGCCATCGCCGAGGGCTTGTTCGCATTGGGATTCGATGTGTTAACCACGGGTAATCACGTGTGGGATAAGCGCGAGATTTACGAGTATCTGGAGCGCCAGCCGCGGTTATTGCGGCCCGCCAACTATCCGCAGGCCCCCGGCGCGGGGCTGGCGGTGGTACGCGCGCGCAACGGCGTCGAATGCGCCGTGTTGAACCTGCAAGGGCGCACGTACATGCCTGCCACCGACTGCCCGTTCCGCAAGGCCGATAGTATTCTGGCCGGCTTGGATCCGCAAGTCCGGGTGCGCTTCGTGGATTTCCACGCCGAGGTCACCAGCGAGAAAATCGCCATGGGCTGGTACCTGGATGGGCGCGTCTCCGCCCTGGTCGGCACCCATACCCACGTTGCCACCGCGGATACCCGTATTCTGCCGGGCGGCACGGCGTACCAGACCGATTGCGGCATGACCGGGCCGTACGATTCGGTGATCGGGGTGGAAACCGGCGTGATCGTGCAGCGGTTTCTGACCAGCCTGCCGGTGCGCATGGAAGCGGCTACCAAGGGCGCGGAGTTGCATGCGGTGGTGGTGGAAGTGGACGAATCGACCGGCAAAGCCCGCGCCGTACGGCGCCACGCCATCGGAGGCGACTAGGATTATGGACGTTTCCGGACCGGCCGCCGATCTAACCGCGTTCCTGATACAGGAAATTGGCGCCCTGTTGTTCGGGCTGGTGTTTCTCTTCCTGTTCCGGCAATCCAGGGCCGTGTATTTCGGCTTATGGGCTGCGGCCTGGCTGCTGCGCCTGATTGCGGCGGTGTTCGGCTTCGCGCTGACGAGCAGCGGCCACACGCCCTGGCTGGCGCCTTATGCGACCTTCGAATTCGCTTTCGCCATCGTGCTGGTATCGGCGGCGCGCGCCGGCTTTGCTTCCGTCACCAAGGAATGGCGGACGGCGCTGCGGCTCATCGCCATCCTGCCGATCTTCGTGGCGCTGGTCTACGTGGTCGGGCTCTATTCCGGCCTGGCGGCATACCAGGCCACACATGCCCTGGTGTTGGGCTTCGTCTACCTGTATAACTTTCTGATGTTGCGCCGCCAGGGCGGGGTGGGCGCGCGCGTGTTTCGTTTCTCGCTGGTGGTCCTGGCCGCCGCGTTTTTCGAGCACGCGGCCATTCTGCTGTGGCTTTTCAGCCGGGGCGGAGCGTCGGAATGGGCGCAATATCTGCACCATGAAAGCTATATCGATTTCACTTTGCACTGCGTGATGGCCTTTGCCGCCATGGCCATGTGGAACGAAAGCGAGCTTGGCCGGATTGCCGCCTTGAGAGCCGAGCTGGACCATTTGCGGCGTGAAAGCCAGCAGCGTCTCGATCTGGACTATCTGACCGGTCTTCTCAACCAGGCCGCCCTGGCCAGCCGCCTCGAAACGGGCCGTCCCTTCGATGGGGTGGTCGTGGTCTGCGATCTGGACAATTTCAAAGAGATCAACGACCGCTACGGCCACCTGGTCGGCGACGAAATCCTGCAGAGTATCGGCAAACTGCTCACCAGTTCGATTCGCGCCGAAGACGAGGCCTACCGCTGGGGCGGGGACGAGTTCGTGATTCTGTTCCACAACCAGCAGGCGGAACTGGCCTTGCGCCGCATCGCCGAAATCGCCGCGCGCCTGAGCGATTTTCGCGTTCGCGGCTATGGCCTGCTGCCGGTATCTTTCAGCTGGGGCGTAGCCGATGCCCGCGCCCGCACCTTGCGCGAAGCGCTGGACGAGGCCGATCGCGCCATGTACGCGCTGAAGCGCACGCGTGCCGCCGGGCGGGCAGTGTAGACCGGCCGTGAAAGACCGCGACGTTATTGGCCAGTCTCTTCCGAACTACCTGGCTGGCTGACCGGCGGGTCGCCTGGAACGGCGTAGGTCTCACCAAAGGATTCATCCGGCGAGGTCGCCGGCCAGCCGATCATGACGAGAAATACGTCGAGCACGAAAAGAGCGATAGCGATGTCATTAAAAAGGATCGCCTGGCGCAGGTCCGGCCAGAGCTGATTGGCTGCCCAGAATAAGAACGCGAGGGCTAGCATGACCGCTTTCATCAATTCCCGGAACGGAGGCCGGTGTGCAGTCTGGTAGACGAGGTAGGCAAATGCGATCATCGCGAGCGGAAATGCGGCGAGATAGTCATGAGCCCTGGCGGGAAAGTACGCTGGAAAGGCATCCCATGTAAGGAGCACGCCGATGGCGACAAGCGTGGAGACCCCGAGGATCGCGGGTACCGCCCGGTGTACACGATCAAGCCGAAGGTACATAGAGCAAGCCTAACGCAACTCCAGAGCTCCCCGCGCGGCCTTTGCCGGCACCCTACCAACTCACCCACTAATTCCCTCGCGGACCCCACGACGAAGAAGCCGCCGTACGCCACGCCAGGTCCAGCCAGCCAGTCTTGCGTTCCCGCAGCCACAGCCATACCGGGTAATAAGATATAGTTGACGATCGCATACTCCGGGCCGCGGCACGTCACTTCAGTTTTTCCAGAAAGGACCGGATGGCGGCCCATTCTTAATCGTGATGTTTCCGCGACCCATGCGTAGATAGACCCGCCGCGAGGGAGCCTGACTTGCAAAAGCGAAGTGAGTACCCACCAGGAATTGTTTGCGTCCCTTGCCGGCAAAATCGGAAGAGACGCCGCCGATTCGGGTTCTCGCATCGATCGAGTACGGACCGGGATCGGGCAGCATCACGATCATGTCGCCAGTATGGCTGTCCACCTCGACGTCTCCAGCCACGTCGCTCACCCACACGTAACCGTAGTCATGGTGAACTACCAGACGTGAGTCGCGTGGCACATGGACGGTGTACTCAACAGTGACGCCGCGGTGGCTATGCCTGGGCATGGTGACAACGATTCGGCGCGAAGGAACAATGGAACTGATAAAGTTATGGCGGACGGGGAGGATTGTCGAAATCGCCAGCTCCTTGTCGGAGCGCCGTTCGGTGGCCACATGGATCTCCTCGAAGCGCTTTTCGGCCTCCTCCTTCAGCCCAGGTTCGTGGAAGCGACTGGTCGACTTTGCGACCGTGATCTCAACCGCCGGCTCATCCCAACCTTCCACAGTGAGGTAGCCGTACGAATTGTCCACTTGAATGGTGCCGCCAGGCAGGAAGTTTACCCTCTCCGTCTTGGTTACTTCCAATGACTGTCTGAGTCCCATCTCCTGTGCGGTTCCCAGCAAGCTCAGCCCGAATAAGACCGCCGCCAGTCTGTGTGTCATACCTCGGACCCCTTCTGTATGCTGCGCGCCTCAGCCACCATCTTTGTGTACCGCCGGGCCAGTTCGACAATCCAGCCCCGTTCGCGGCGTTTGATCGCGTCCTGGTGAATCAAGTCCCGCCCGATGCCCAACGCCGCGGCGCCTGCACGGATAAAACCCATGGCGTTAGTTTGATCGACACCGCCGGAAGCAACCATCGGGATTTCCGAGAAAGGCCCCTTGAGAGCCCGGATGTAGCTGGGGCCGCCATTCGCCGCGCACGGAAAGACCTTGACGAAATCGCAACCAGCCTTCCAGGCGGTCGTGACCTCGGTGGGCGTCAAGGCGCCCGGCAAGACCACCACACCGCGCCCTAACGCAAAGTTGACGATCTCAAGATCGAGCCCTGGCATGGTCAGGAAGGCCGCTCCCGCATCCAGACAGCGGCGTGCCTTCTCCACATGAAACAACGTGCCGGCGCCCACTAGAACCCCGGGATGCTGACGCGTCAGTTGTCGAATGACCTCGACGGCGCCGGGGACGGTCATGGTCACTTCGACAATCGGGATGGCGCCCTCGCAGACCGCTTCCGCGGCAAACATGGCGTCCTCGGCGGAGTAAAGACGTACCGCCGGGATGATTCCGATCTCCTCAATACGCGCGCGAACCTCTTCTCTGGTCATAAGATCATTCCGGTACAACGAAGCCCAGGGCTCAGGGCAGATCCCTGGTTCCCACCGCCTGGCGAAGTTGCTCGAGCGAAGTCAAGTAAGCCGCCACCGCCTGGCGGTAAGCGAGTTGGGTGGCGCGATACGTCCGCTCGGCGTCCAAAAAGTCTAGTAACGCCAAGGCGCCGCGCCGGTACGCATATTCGCTGATATCACGGCTTTTTTTGGCCACATCGAGATAGCTCGACCGAAAGAGCTGAGCGATTCTCGCACCCTCCTGCAGCCCCTCGTACGCGTCTTTCACGTCCGTCAGCACCTGCCCGGACGCCGCCTTTTGCTGCTCCTGCGCTTGCCGGATGGCAATCCGCGTCTGCGCGATATTGCCCTGGTTCCGGTCGAAAATCGCGAGCGGAATACTGAACGACCAGGTGGCCGCACTCAAGCCGTTAGCGTGGGTGTAGTTGGCCGAAATGGTGGGGTCCTGCTTTCCATTCGCCTTGGCGAGCGCATATTGGCTGTTGGCGGCGGCAACGCCCAACACGGCCGCGCGCAGGTCGGGGCGATTCTGAAGGGCCTTCGCCTGCAGTTCCTCAAGAGTGACCAGCAGCGGCCGATATTCGAATTCGCCCACGACGTCGTAGTCGGCGGGAACCGACTCGTAACCCAATTGTTGACGGAGATCCGACAGCGACTGGGCCTTGTTGAGCAAAGCCTGTTGGACGTCCGTTTCAAACTGAAGCAACTGGAGCTTGATTTTCAGGTAATCGTTCTCGCTCATGCCGCCATCTTTGAATTGAATTTCGCTGATGTCGACCGTTTCCTGAAAACTCTTCAGATCCGTGCGCGCGAGTTCGAAGGTCGACTCAGCAAGCTGGGCGTTGACGAAGAGCGCGCCAACCTGAAACGCGGTACCGCGCTCGTTATCGGCCACTTGCGCTCGTGTCACGGCGGTTGCGCCCCTGGCTGCTTCCAGGCGGCGCGCCCGCTTGTTGCCGCGTTCAATCAGGTAACTCAACCCAAGGTCGCCCTCGGTCGAGGCTTGCAGGTAGTCCGCCACAGACTCGCCTTGCGGGTGGGAGAAGACCGGCAGGTATTCCCAGTCGGTAAAGAACGTCGGATTCGGGCGCAGATTGGCGGTAATTTCCGCGGCCTGGTTCTGCTGGATGGTGGTCCGGGAGGCCTGCAAGGTATGGTTGTGCCGGAGCGCCATCTGGATGGCTTGGTCGAGCGTAATCCTGACAGGCGGCCCCTGCGCGAACGCCGAATCCAACACCGCCAGGCTACTGAACACGACAGCGGCCACCACGATAATCCGGACGTTTTTCACAGCCGACATTGCGAGCCTGGTTTTCATTAGCCCTCGAAAGAACCTTCCGGTTTGGGAAGTTGATCGCCGTCCCGGGCGATCCAAACGTAAAAGGTAGGCAACAGAACGATGCTCAGCAGCAGATCGGAAATCAGGCCGCCTACGATAACAATCGCGAAAGGCCGCTGCGAATCGCTTCCGATGTCGTGCGATAGGGCTGCCGGAAGAAGTCCAAGGGTTGCCACGAGCATGGTCATCATGATGGGACGAAGCCTCAGGACCGCGCCTTCCACGGCGGAATCGACCACCGAGTGGCCTCTCGCCCTGAGTTGGTTTATGTACTCGACCATGATGACGCCGGTTTGCACCGAGACTCCGAACAGCGCTAACATGCCGACGCCGGACGAGACGCTGAGGTAGGTTCCTGTAATTACAAGAGCCAGCAAACCGCCGATGCGGGCCATGCCGACGTTTAACAGAATGAGCAGCGCCCATTTATAAGAACGAAACATGCTGTAGAGAATGATGAAGATGACAAGAACGGTCAGCGGGACGATGATAGCCAGCCGCGCTTCCGCCCGCTTTTCGCTCTCGTATTCGCCCGACCAACCGATGCTGTAGCCCGGTGGCAGTTTCACTTTCTCGCCGATCTTCTTGATTACATCTTCGACCGTAGTCCCCAGATCCCGGCCTCTCACGCTAAAGGTTACTGCCACATAGCGGGTGTTGCCTTCCCGGAAGATGTCGTAAGCGCCGTCCTTGACGTCTACGTTAGTTAACTGCGCCAGAGAGACCCGCTCCCCCGAAGGGGAAAGCAGGCGAACTTGGGCGATGGCCTGCTTGGTATTCCGATAGGGCTCCTGGTAGCGCACCACCACGTCGTACCGCTGCTCGCCGATCAGTACCTGACTCACCGCGTTGCCGCCCACCGCCGTCTGGACGGCGTCTTGTATGTCCGCCACGTTGATTCCAAAACGGGCCGCCTGGCGGCGATCGACGGTCAGGTCGAGATTTGGCTGACCGAAATCGCGCAAGAGCTTGACGTCATGCATGCCCGCAATGCCCGACATGACGGCAGTGACTTCTTCGCCCTTCTGTTCGAGCACCTTCAAGTCATCTCCGAAAATCTTGAGTGCCAGCGAGCCCTTGGTGCCGGTCATCGTCTCGCCGACGTTATCTTCGATTGGCTGCGAAAAGTTCCAGATCGCCCCCGGGTATTTTCCCAGCGCACGGTTCATGGCGGCGATCAGTTCCTCTTTGCTTTTGTGAAATACAGGACGCCATTGGTCGTGGGGCTTCAAGTCGACGAAATACTCGGTGTTGCCGAATCCTCCCGTGTCGGTTCCGTCATCGGGACGCCCTGCCTGCGACACCACTGTTTTCACCTCCGGGAACGAGGCGAAAACATAGCGGCAGTTGGTGGTGAATTTTTCGCCCTCCGAAAGACTGGTGCTGTTCGCCAGAGTACCGCGCGCCCAGATAGCGCCTTCATCCAGGTGCGGCAGGAACTCCGCGCCGATGACGCCGCCAAAGCCAAGGTAGACCGTCCCGCTCAGGGAAACGATCGCCACGCAAGCGACCACCCACCGATGTTGTACGGCCCAGCGCAACCGCCGGCGGTACTGTTTCACCAGGAAGTCCATAACCAGATTGCGCCGTTCCCGAACTCCCTTGCGGAAAAAGGTGGCTGCCAACACAGGTGCGATGAGGATGGAAAACGTCATGGCTCCGAGCAGGGCGAAGGCCACCGTCCAGGCCATGGGCCGAAACAACCGGCCCTCCACGCGTTGCAGCGTGAAGATCGGCATATAGGCGGTGATGATAATGGCGATGGCGTAAAAGACCGGCCGCTGCACTTCATGGCACGCCTCGCGGATGATCTCCGCGGTAGTTTTCGCAGATCCATTGACGCCGCGGCGGCCTTTGCTCAGATGCCGGATGATATTCTCCACCATGACCACCGCGCCATCCACTACCATTCCGAAATCCAGTGCGCCCAGTGATAGAAGATTCGCCGGAATGTGGCTCAGGTCCAGCCAGATCGAGGCGAAGAGGAGAGAGAACGGAATGGTGAGCGCGACGATGAGAGCGGCCCGAGCATTGAGAAGAAACAGGAAAAGAATGACGCTGACCAGGAGCATGCCTTCGATCAGGTTGTGCATCACCGTGTGCAAGGTGAAACGCAGAAGGTCGCTCCGGTCCAGCATGGGCACCACCTTCACGCCGGGAGGCAGAATGCCGTTGTTGAGTTCGTCGACCTTCCGGTGAATGGCATTGAGTGTGGGCTCCTCCTCGGCGCCTTTGCGCATCAGTACCCCGCCCTGGATGACATCGGGCTCGTCGATGATGCGCCCGTCCTCCATGTGGTTGGCTCTGGCCATGTGGCCCAACCGGATTTTGGGGCCCTGGACCACATTCGCGACGTCTTTTACCCGAAGGGCCGTGCCGGTCTGGGTTTTTAAGAGGGTCTGCTCGATGTCGTCCACGGTATTGAAAAGCCCCAGCGCGCGCACGTTCATCTGCTGCATGCCTTCCTCGACGAAGCTGCCGCCGGCATTGATGTTGTTGTTGGAAAGCTGCTGCTCCAACTGGCCGATGCTCAATCCGTACGACACCAGCTTGTTCGGGTCCACCCGCACCTGGTACTCCCGCACCGTGCCGCCGAAATCGGAAACGTCCACCACGTTGGGAACGGATTTGAACTGCTTGAGCAGAACCCAGTCTTCCAGGGACCTTAACTCCATCAGGTCGTAGCGGGGATTGGTGCTTCTGATCGTGTACCAATAGATCTGACCCGTGGTGCTCCAGTCCGTGCCGATTTGCGGCTGCAGGTTTTGTCCATTCGGGAGGTTGACCTGGGTAAGCCGTTCCAGAACCTTCTGGCGGTTCCAGTCGTTGACGGAACTGTCGTCGAAGATCATAATCACGAACGACAGGCCGAAAATGGACTCGGAACGCAGATAGGTCATGTGGGGCATTCCAGACATCTGAATTTCGATCGGAATGGTCACCTGCTGTTCCACTTCTTCGGCGGAACGGCCCGGCCATTGGGTAATCACCGTCACGTAGTTGTCGGCGATATCGGGGTACGCCTCCACCGGAAGGTTGTGAAACGAGATAGCTCCCCATCCGAGCAACAAGACGGCAATCGCCAACACCACGAATTTGTTGTTAAGCGCAAAATCTACAAGAGCACGAATCATTTCCTGTTTTCCTGTTTTGCCCGATGAGCTGGCTGTACCCCCGGATCCCGGTCATTAGAACCGCGGTCACTGACCGAGCACGTGGTCTAAAACCAATGCGTTCGTGACTACCTGTTGCCCTGGCTGCAATCCGGACTTGATCTCCTGCAGACTTGTGTTGTCGGACAGGAGGTCTCCGCCGACCACTTCCACGCGGCGAAACTTCTTGTCGGGTGCGGGAACGTAGACAAAATCGCGATCGTGCATGTGCAGGATGGCGGATGCCGGGACAATGGTGTGCACCTCCCTGGTTTGGCCGTGGAAGGTGGCCTTCACGAACATGCCCAACCGCATGATTCCCGGGTTCTGAACTTCCATCCGGACCTTGGCCGTGCGGATGTTGGGATCCATAATCGAGCCAATGTTGCTTACCCTTCCCTTGAAAATGCGAGCGGGATAGGCATTCAGTCTGATCTCCGCGGTGTCGCCGAGCCGGACGCTGGCCAAGTCGTTCTCATACACATCGCAGACAACCCAAACGGACGAGAGATCGGAAATGGTGAAGGGGCTCGGGGTACTAAACGCTTGAATGCCGGCTGCGTTGGCGACCTCCTGATCGGTGATCACTCCCGAAGCTGGCGCGAAGATATCCACCATGAAAGCCGGTTTATCGGGGTCGTTGCCGAGTAAACGCAGATGCTCGGCCAAGGTATCTACGGCTATCTTGGCCTTGTCGTGGGTGTCTTGCGCAACCTGCAGATCGTTCAGGGCAATCGCGCCGTGATCGTAGAGATCCTTGGAACGCTCGAATTGAGTCCGGGCGAGGATCTCATCCGCGACGGCCATTCGGTAGTTCGAATAGCCGCCGGAGACGTCGTCACTTCGAATGGTCAGCATCAACTGACCTTTTTGAACCGTGTCGCCGAGCCTTGCGTGAATGCCCACGACGCGCCCGGAGGCGAGCGAAACGACCGGGATGTTGCGGGCTACGTCGGGAGTGACCGTCCCCGTGACGATCAACTCGGAGGTGGTGGGGTGTTCGGCCGCCGTGGCCAGCGGAAATTGCTCCGGACGATCCACGGAGAAGAGAGCGGCGTCCGCAAAGGGAACGACTTTGGCGTCGGGGGGCGCCCCTTGCGCCGGATCCGCTTCCGCTCTTCTGCAACCATCAAGGATGAGAAGTGAAGGGATGACGACCAGTAGAAGACCAAATGCATGGCCCTTGCTTTTCACGGAAACCTCCATACAGGATGCCGGACTTGAGCGTCGACGAGGTGCACTGCCTGCAGCCCGAGTGCCGCCCGAACGGGCGAAGCGGTGAAATTTCCCGCGCTGCCGGAACTGTTCGGCAACAAGAAACTCCCCTGACACTCGAAACAGAATAGGGCACGGAGCATAAGGATCGCATAAGGGCCGGAAATCAAAACTACGATTGCCTCCATACCAAGATCTGGTAATCGTTCATTTATCGCCTCTCATGAATTCGCGCGCGTCCTAGCGTCAAAGTTCCAGCTTGCCCCGAAACTCCATTTCACTCAGATCGAAAGTTTGGGCGAGGACAATCCGGCCGATCTGCGCCTCGAATTGGATTTGCCGGTCCTTCCTGGTGATTTCCGCGGACAACGGAAACAAATAGACCACCACCACGTCGTTTTCCCGCTGGAACACCTCAGCGCTGACCGGCCTCACATCCTTTTTTCCCTCGCGCTTCAAAGCGGCCAGGTTCTTCAGAGGTTTGCCCAGTTCTTTGGGATCGCCCTTGAAATCGCCGCCGGGAACGCCGTAGACTGCGATGCGATAACCGTCTCCATCGAGCGTGGGAGGCTCGACCTCGTGCGATTTGAACTCCGCGAGCCGAACCGGGAGAGCGGTCTCCCAACGCAGTTTCAATGTGATGGGCCGGGGAAGAGACCGGGGGCTGCGGTCATCGCCTCCAGGACCCGTGAAGACATTCGGCGACACCTTTGGTCCACTGCCCTTCGGGTCCACCCCCTCACTGCCGACACCGCGGGGCTGGCCCATTTGTCCGCCTTCCCTAAGTTGGTCCTCGGTCACCCGGCGCGTGATAGTGGCCCTGGTCTCCTTCGCCCAAGGCGACCAAGCCAGGATCAGCTTAGCGTCCTCTTCGGTCCACTGGGCGGCTGGTTTGCCCTTCCAAACCGGATCCGCTGCCGTGAGGCAAACCGCGGCTACGACGAGGCACAGCCACTGTATCGGGATATTCCGCATCTGTCACTCCGTAAAAGTCAGGCAGCGACCGGGTGTCCGCCCGGAGCGCCACACCGTAAATCCACTCGCACAGGTTCGGGACTAGAACTTCACCATCACACCAACAGACAGCTTCGCTTCGCTACGCCGAAGGTCGGGGAACCAGACGCCGCCGACGCTGCTGCAATTCGTGGTGGCGGTCGGGAGATCGCTTGCTCCGGACGCTGCCCCGTTCATACAGGCGAACTGCCCAGGAGAACCATTCGTTCCGCCGAGGGGAAAGCCGGGAGGCGTGACCCCGCCTCGCCCCGCGAAATATGGGATATCGGAGTGACGATATCCAAACTCCGCCCACCAGGTGATGTACTGTTTGGGCATGTACTGGAAGGTGACCGTGCTATCCCACATGTGGGCCCTTTGGCCGGGAAGCTGCGTGAAGTAAGGCGAACCCGTCACAGCGTCGGCCCCGTTGATCGGCGGCAGCAGCGTCAGATAGCGGCCCCAGTTGCTCATCTCTCCGCCGCCAAGCGTAAGGGCAAACAGATCCTTGTGGAACCACATCCTGTCATAGGCCATCCACCCAATAAACGATTCCTTGTTCTTGCTGGGTGCGCCCGTGCACTGAATTCCGCCGCCATACTGGCATCCCGCGTCGGCCGTGAGGGAAAATGCCATCTTGTCGAGACCCATGCTTTCCGGCTTGTTGTAATATCTAACCTCGATGCTGTCGTCGGTGTGAATGCGTTCCGTGTGGGGAAGACCCAGATTATCCTGTCCGTAGCCATACTGGTTCGCGACAAGCTTAAACCATTCTTTCGGCTGCCACAGAAGCTGCCCGCCCAAACCCGGATGGCCGTTGTACTTGGCGTAAGATTGCCATCCGTTGATGAACCAGGGCTCGATCTTCAGCTTGTTGGTGGGGAACCACTGAACGCGCACGCCATTGAAGAACCAAGGCGTGTTCGAGGACACGTACGATGGCTGGTAAGTCCAGTTATCGAAATTGTAGTAGCTGAACAGACCGATGTACGAGACGAAAATTCCCGCGTCCACGTTAAGGCCGTGATTCACGTTGAAGTGGTACCCGCCCCAAGCTTCCGAAACGTATTTGTAGGCGTCGCGGAGATCCCATTGGCCGACCCCGAAGCTGGCGTCATTGCGCGGAGTCGTGGTTGCAAACAGGCCAAACATGGTCAAGACTCTGCCGCGAACGTTTTGCCAGTGAAAATCGCCGCCGAAGCTGATCTGCTCAATCTGGACTTCGCCAGACCGGAATGACTCGGTCGCCCCGACGATGGTGTGATCGATCGGCTGGTTGAAATCCTCCATATAGTGGGTGTCGAACCGGCCTTCAAAAGTAAAGAATTTCGTATCCAGAATGGTGTCTTTGTTGCGCGAGGAGCCGTTAAGCCAGGTAAAGTCGCCGAACGCGAAGGGAGTGAAGTTGTCCACCGCGGGCGCGGCGTCGGGAGGCTGAAGGGCATCGGGAACGGCCGGAGGCGCGGGGGCCGGCGGACTCTGCGCTTGAGGAGCCGCGGCAGCGGGCGTTGTCGCTGGCGCCTGTTCATTGACCGGCGCAGCCGCGGGCGGTAGAGTTCCCGCAGTCAGAGGGCCGTCCGGTGGCGAGGGCCGCGTTGAGAAAGAGCTCAAGGGCGGAGTGCCCAAAGACGCGTACAGGGGTAACTGCGGTGCGGCATGGCTCGTCGCCGGCGGTGCCGCTCCCGCAGCGGCTTGAGTGTCTGTCGAAGCCGCGGCTGGCTGGGCCTTCACCTGGCTCAGCTCGGCTTCGAGTTGCCCGATGCGCTTTTGCATAGCTTCGAGGCGCTCGATGCGTTCCTGTAAAGCCGCCAGCGCGTCGGCTTGCGATGCCGCCGTGCCCACGCCGGCTGCACCTTTTGACGAAAGCGCCAGCGCTACCTGAACATTCGCATTTGCCTTCAACTCGACCGCCGTGGAGGAAGTTAGAAATCCGTCTTTGCTGGCAATCAATTGGTAGCTTCCCGGCTTCAGGTCCCCGACCACGAACCTCCCGTCCGGACCGCTCGACACGACCTTTTCGCTATTGTCGTTTTGGTTGCGGACCAACACGTGCGCGTCTGCCAAGGGAACGCCATCCGGCCGCAGAGTCACGCCGTGCACAGCGCTCAAAGGCATTTCCGCGCGAGCGGCAACAGTATTCCATGCGATACACAGCGGCAAAGTTGCAACCACTAATAGTTTGGTAGTCATAAGTTGAAGGTATTCGCCTTTCCTCCACAAAGTTAACTGCGTCACGACTGACGTTACCGCATCCTTAACGGTCCGACGCCATCCTTATTTTAAGCAACGTCACTAAGACGTCCTGCCGACCCAAGTATTACGGCGTAAGTCTTCGCCAGTATGGCAGAGCGAACGCTTAAAAGGCATGAGGAAGACCTAAAGATTCGATAGAGACTATTTATCACCGTAATTAACTTCTTAGATATTACTGTTTGGGCCCACAGTCCTTCCCCCCATGCGGCCCCGTGATCCCGCAAGTGCCGCGAGCTGCGCACAGGCATGGAACCGCAGCCACAAGCACCGCGTGAAGATGTTGTGTGGCTAGTTGTCACGGTCACGCTTCCGCCTCCAAATCAGCTTCCGCCCTGAAACGGTAACCAATGCGTGGATCGGTAACCAGGTATTTGGGAGAAAGGGCGTCGTCGCCGAGCTTTTTTCGCAACTGGCGGACAAAGGTTCGGAGATATTCCAGCTCGCCACCGTATTCCGGTCCCCACACCGCGGCAAGAATACGCGCGTGGGCAAGCGGACGTCCGGAGTGGGACATCAGAAAACGAAGCAAGTCGAATTCTTTCGGTGTCAAGTGAATCGCCGCCCCCGATTTCTTCACGACTCGCCGCTCCGGATCTAGTTCTATCTCTCCAATCACGATGGCGGCGCCTTCGTCCGGCCGAGACGCGCGCGCGCGGCGCACGGCAACGCGAAGCCGCGCCGCGAGCTCCCGGGCATGGAAGGGCTTGGTGACGTAGTCGTCCGCGCCGGCGTCAAGCGCCTGAATCATGTCTTCCTCCGTGTCCCTGACGGTTAACATCACAATCCCTAGCAGCGGCATCAGCTCGCGAATCCGCCTACAGGCCTCGATGCCATTCATTCCGGGCATTCCGATGTCCAGCAGTAAGGCGTCGAAGCGAACCGTGCGAACCAGCGCGATCGCCTGCTGGGCACTTTCGGCCTCCACGATTTCAAGGTTCGGATTCTGGAGCGTTTTCTTTAGCGCCCAGCGGATCGCCGCCTCGTCGTCCACAATCAACAGTTTTCCCTTCACCTGTTCGAGGGTTGAGCTCATTTCCTCCGTTCCTCAACTGGCGGCGCAGCGCCGCGTGTCGTCGCACCCCCAATTAGCAGATTAGAGTGATTGTGAAGGAAGCCTCATGAGGAATGCATGAAGATTCCGCACCCTGCGTGGCATAAGTGGGGGGATGTCCCGTAACTAGCTGAATGATTTGACCTTGGCGCTGGCATGGAAAGATTTGATAGGCTTCCTCAGATTTTTTTATCCCTTGCACATGGTGAGGGCAAACAACAGCTAATGGCCCACGCAAGAACAAGCTCACGTTCCTTGTCGAGCAAACGTGGCGCGCGCACTCTTCGGTGCCGCGTCGGCACTCCTGCCGACGCCCGCTGCCACATGGCGCAGAAGCGTCGAGTAGAGACTCGGCGCGGCACGCAAGAGTGCGTGCGCCACGGTGGCGTCTGGGAAGGAAATTGTGCGCTGTTCCTAAGTCGCTTGAATCGGACAACGTCGGGCGGAGGCGGAGACACGATAACTGGCAGACACTTATGCGATCTTCATGCGTGCCGGTCTAGACTCCTCTATGGACTTTATGGGTGCGAAGGCACGTGTCTTGGAAATCCATAGCGAGCGGCGATTGAATACGCCGGTCCACCCGGGTATTGGGATCCTGCGTCGGGCAATCCGGGGGAACATCGTTTCCTTTCCGGCGCAGATTCCAAGCCTCCTGAAGGAGCCTGCGGCAGGCATTCAGAGGCGCATGGTTGTTCTGTTCTTCGTTTGCGGTTGGCGATCGGCGGAGATTGCCGCCCGGTTCCATGTTCCGGCACACCGGATGCGAAAAGACCTGGACGCCTGGTCCGTCCGGGCGGTGGCGCTCGGTTACGTTCAGGTCATCGATCCGGACGGGTTCGCGAGGTGCTGCCGCGAAGGTGTCGAATACGGTGGCGATGACGACCGCGAAGAGGTCCAGTCGGCCGGGGGCGGCTTGGCGCCAGAGAGGGTTCCTAAGCCTGTCGCCCGCCCGGCCACGGCGCGAGGTGAACATGTCGCGGCGGACCGGGAGCGGTCTGAAGACAGGCGTGCGGTTTTACTTCCAGAGAGCGCCCGTCCGGTGGTCGCTTTGGATCGGGCGATCGAGCGGTGCGAGGAGTTGCGCGAGGAGTTCCAGCTGGTCGCGGACGCGCTTTTGCGGGAGCTGAGAACGGTGGAGGGGATGACGCTCGAACTCAGGCGATCGCGCGTAGAGGCGGACGGCTTCGCCGCCCGGTTCCAAAGCGGAGAGATCGATTGTCAACCGAGGCTAAGCGTAAGTCAAGAGGAGCAAGTGTCTCATGCAGTCGTATAGAATGAGGTCCGATAAGGCTGGCGGCGCTTTCGCCGTCACGATCGTCCTGGCCGCCGCGGCCTGGTCCGCCGCTGCGCAGAGGCTTCCCGCGTCCCAAGCCCCGGCCTTCCGTGCCGATGCCACGCTGGTCTTGGTTCCGGTCGCGGTAGTGGACCGCCGCGGGGCCGTTGTCAACGGGTTGGCAAGGGATGCGTTCACGCTGACCGAGGACGGCGTGCGGCAACAGATACGTTCGTTCAGCGAGGAGGACGCGCCCGTCTCGATGGGGATCGTGCTTGACCTGAGCGGCAGCATGAGAGGTGTCCTCGGCGTAGCCAAAGAGTCTCTGCGGGCGCTCGTGAAGGACGTCAATCCCGCCGACGAAGCATTCCTCAACACCGTGTCGACGCGCCCGCGGACGTACTCCGGCTTCACGCAGGATTTTGATGACGTCCTGACCCGGATCGCATTCGAGAGTGCCGGCGGAGACACCGCTCTGATCGATACGGTTTACGAAAGCTTGAAAGAGTTGCGCTCCGGCATTCATGCCCGGAAGGCGTTGCTGATCATTTCCGACGGAATGGATAATCACAGCCGTTACTCCAGGGGAGAACTGTTGGAGCGGGCGGTGGAATCCGACGCACAGATCTACACCATCGCCGTCGGCAGCGCGTCGCCGTATGCCAAGCCCATGCAGGCGATGGAAGAAAAGCGAGGACTTCTATTTCTCGACGAACTCGCCGCCAAGACCGGTGGGATGAGCTTCGCCGTCCGTGGCGGGAAGGAAATTGCGGAGGCGGCGGCCAGGATCGGCCAGGCGCTGCGGAATCAATACGTCATCGGGTATGTGCCCCCAGGCGATGACCGCGGTGGGCGGTGGCATCGCATTGCGGTTAGAGTCGCCGGCCCGGAAGCCAAGGCGTACGCTCGTGCGGGGTATCGTCTCGACTGACCCGTGACCGCCCGCGCAACGGGGAGCCTGGCTCCGCTAACACCGCCGGCGAAGCGCATAATGAAGATGAGCGTTGTTGCGGTACATCGGCGGCCATGGATGGAAAAATTGAACTTGTGACCGACGTCGCCACCCAACCGGCGGCCGGGACCAGGGCGAATCGTTGGACGAACTATCGGCGGGCCGCGCGGGTAGTATTGGGGATTTGGCGCGGATGCTTCGCCGGTTTGGCGGCTGTTGCGCTAGTGACTTTTGGCGCGTTCCGCCTGCATCTGAACCTCTCCACAACGGGCTCTCTCTACTTCCTGATCGTGGTGATGGTTTCGGTCATCTGGGGGTTTTGGGAAGCCAGCGTCACGTCACTGGTCGCCGTCAATTGCCTCAACTACTTCTTTGTGCCTCCGGTACTCACCTGGAGGGTCTCGGATCCGCAGAACTGGGTCGCTCTCGCCACCTTCGAGATCACGGCGCTGACCGTGAGCCGGCTCTCGACACGGGTGCAGGGCCAGGCAAGAGTGGAAGCGCGCCAGCGAATGGAGATCGAGAAACTCTACGAACTGAGCCGCCGAATTCTGCTTCTCGATCGCCGGACGATCGGGCCGCAGGTCGTGGCTTTGATTCAGGAGATCTTCGGGACGGAATCCGCGGCCCTGTTCGACGCCACGCTGGCACGCCTGGATGCGACCGGCTCCCGGGCAAACGATCTCGAACAACTGGCGCGCGGCGCCTATTTCCAGGACAGCACCCTGGAGGGCCAATCCGCGCATGCCTCGGCGCACGTGCTGCGGCTGGGATCGAGACCCGTCGGCGCGATCGCGATCTGCGGTCCGGAGGTGGGCCGCCTTACGATGGCATCGATTGCCTCGCTCGCCGCCATTGCGCTGGAGCGCGCGCGTTCCTTCGAAACGGAGAGCCGGGCCGAAGCGGCGCGGCAGACCGAACAACTTCGAACCGCGGTCCTCGACTCGCTTGCCCATGCGTTCAAGACGCCGCTGACGGCCATACGGACGGCAAGCTCGGGACTTCTTGAGGCCGGGCGCCTCTCCCGCGACGACCTCGAAATGGCCGCGCTCATCGACGAGCGGGCCGAGCACCTGAATCGCCTGACTACCGAACTCCTGCAGATGGCGAAGATCGACGCCGCGGAAGTCAGGCTCCGGCGGGAGCGCATTTCCGTGCTCACGCTGATTGAAGACGCCGTCGAGAGACATCGCGAGCAGCTTCATGGCCGGCGAATCGATGTGTCCGATAGCGCATCGTACCTGGATGTCTGGGGCGACCGCGCGATCCTCGGGATGGCTTTGGACCAATTTATCGATAACGCGTCCAAATATTCGACCCCAGGATCTTCGATCTCCGTCATCGCCGGAGAGAATCTGGGAGAGATCGTCATCGCCGTACATAATGACGGCCCGCCCATCCAGCCGGCCGATCGGGAGCGGATCTTCGAGCGGTTCTACCGGGCCGAGGACTCGCGGCATCGGGCGCCGGGAACCGGGCTCGGGCTGTCGATCGCAAAGAAAGCCGCGGAAGCCCACGATGGCCGAACCTGGGTAATCAGCGGAGAGCCTGGCGGGACAACGTTCTTCTTCGCTCTGCCCCGCGGCATAAAGGCTGAAATAAGGAGGCAATCCGGTGCAGTCGCACGGCAAGGTTCTGATCGTTGACGATGAGATCTCCATTCGGCGGGCGTTGCACAACACACTCCAGGGAATGGGGTTCGCGGTGGACGATGCAGCTACCGGTGAAGCGGCGATGGATCTTGTTGGCAAAGCCCAATACGATGTCCTGCTTCTGGACATTAACATGCCGGGGATCGGCGGCATCCGGGCTTGTCGCGAAATACGGAGAAGCTTGCCCCGTCTGGCGATACTCATGCTGACGGTGCGCGACAGCGAGGAAGACAAGGTCGCGGCGCTCGATGCGGGCGCGGACGATTACATCACCAAGCCATTCCACGTCCGCGAGCTGGCGGCGCGAATCCGGGCCGCGGTTCGGCGTTCGTGCGCTTCCACGACCGATCCCGACGCCATAATCCGCATTGGAAACATAGAGCTAGACCCGGCTCGCAGGCTGGTTCGCAAGGCCGGCGGCCCGGTTCACCTTACGCCGAAGGAGTTCGACCTGCTGCGCTATCTCATGGCTCATGCCGGCTTGCCGATGATGCACGCGCGCCTGTTGCATGCGGTGTGGGGTCCGGAGTATGGGGGCGAGCTGGAGTATCTTCGGACTTTCGTTCGCCAGTTACGCAAAAAGATCGAGGACGACCCGGCTGAACCCGCATACCTGCTGACGGACAGCCACATCGGTTACCGGTTCGCGGAAGCGACGCCGGAACCCGTCGGGGACAGGACCTGAAAAGAGGTGGGACCGACGATCGTTTTTTGTCGTCTGTCCCACCTCCAACCCGTGACGGCAGTCACGCCCCGGAGCGGTCGGGCACCAGCGTGGTGCGCCCCGTCGTCCGGCTCGTCTTGACGAAAAAGATAGCGCCGTAGATCGCCCATACCAGCGCGATGCCCAGGGCCAGCAGCGGCTCCATCTTGGTGCCATAGCCCATAAAAGGCCCCACCAGGTAAAAGGCCATGCACACCAGGTTCGCCACCAGGCCGAAAAGCGGAATCGCCAGGTGTTTGAGCGCACTGAACTTGGGGTGCTTGTGGTACGCCACCATGCAAATGGTGCAGCTTAATCCATACAGCACGAAGGTGCCGAAATTGGATGCCAGCGTCACCACCAGCAGCGAATTCGGCAAGGCCGCCATTTGATCGTGCGTGCTGTAGCCCAGGCTCGACCAGAAGCCCGGCGGCAGCGCTTTGATGGTGGCGTCGGTGGGCGCGCTCCCATCGCCGAACGCCATCACCACCCCCACGCAGCCCACCACCGCCGAAATCGCCGCCAGCGTCCAGATGGCCCGGTGCGGCGTGAGCCGTTCGGAATGCAGCAGTCCGAAATGCTCCGGCACTTCCTTGTCTTTGCCCATGGCGTAGGTCACGCGCGCCCCGGTATTCATGCACGAAAGCGTGGTGCCGATCAGCGCCAGAAACACCGTCACCGCTTCGCACAGCATGAACACCCGCCCGCCGCCCGGCCCGAACGTGGCATTTCCCACAATGATCATCATGTCGCCGATGGGCGCCGCCGATCCGGTCGCGCTCTGCATGGTGTAGCCGCTGTTCAAAAAGTAATTGGCCGCGAAGTATTCGAACAGGTAACACACCACGCCCTGCACCAGCAGCGAAGCGATCACCGCGATGGGAACGTCGCGCTTCGCATTGCGCGCTTCCCCGCCCATGGCCGTGACCGATTCGAATCCCACCAGAATCAGAATCGCCACCGTGGCCTGAATAAACGCCCAACTGAAATTATGAACGCCCACCACCGATCCCGCGCTGGAATGGGACAGGAAGTTGCCCTTCTCGTCCTGGGTCGGATAGGCGACGTGAAACGGCACGGGCGTGCCGGCCGCGTCCAGTTTCGGTTTCGGCACGCCGGCTGCATCGCGCAGAATCACGTCGGTCGCCTGGCCGCCCACCACCTGTTTTTCGGTGGCGAACTCGTAAGTATAAGCGTCGCCCGAAGCCGCGTCGAACTGGTAAGCGGCGCTGCCCGCCGGGTGATTGGTGCGGTAGCCCAGCGCCAGCACCGCGAACACCACCAGCGCCGCAATCTGAATCACGTTGATCGCCACGTTCACCGCCGTGGAACCGGTCACCCCGCGATTGGCGATGTAGGCCACCGCGAAAGAGAACGCCACCGCGACCGCCATCATGAACGCCGGCCCCGGATTGGACGCATTGATGAAGTTGGGCCAGAGCGTGCCCGCCAGATAGCCGCAAAGGATCCCCATGACGCCCACCATCACGCCGGGGTAGATCCAATAATACAGGTGCGAGCCCCAGCCCACGATAAACTTGGAAAGCCGCGCGTAGCGCCAGACGGTGGCATGGTTCAGAAAGGATTGTTCGGCGAAATAATACGAGCTCCCGGTCCCCGGATACAGTTTGGCCATTTCGGCATAGCAGACCGCCGTCGCCAGGCATAACAGCAGGGCGAACACGATCCCGATCCACATCGAGGGCGAGGTGGAACCCTCCGTGGCTTGAATGAAAAAGGTCAGCCATAGGAAAGCGCCCGGCGCGATCAGCGCCATGGCGTTCATGGTAAGCCCTGTGAGACCCAGGGTCGGTTTCATCGTAACTTCGGGTTGATCTGCCATTCGGTAATCTCCTAAGTTGTCCTACAAACCGCGATTTTCGGAGGTGGGGAAGAGAGCCTTTTGACGTTCCGCCCTCTCGCTCGAGCTTTATTTCTTCGGCGCTATGTATGCGATCAGCCCCAGAAGGGCCGTCGTTTGGGTTTTGGCGCCGTTTGGCTGGTTGTTCTTCTCAAAAAAAGGCTGGTCCGACCAGTCGGTGCGGAATTCGGCGCGGGTCATTAACCATCCGGAAATCTTGTATTCGCCCGTCAACGTAAATTCCTTTACGGTCTGGGCGGTTCCGGTGGTAAACCCGTTATGGTCGTCGAAGAATTCCAGGCGCGAGGCGATGGCATAGTTCTTGCCGATCGCGTACCGGGCCGCGCCTGCCACTCCCGCCCATGTACTGGCGCCGGGGCCGACGCTCTTATCGTGACCGTAATCCACATTGAGGTACCAGGTGAAATTGTCAGTCTGGTTGACGGCCACGGTGCTGTCGTAGATATTGCGCCACCCCTTGGTGGTGCCTGGATGCTCCGGCCCGACATAGTCGGTATTGGTCCAGGTGACCTTTTTCCATGCATAAGCACCGCTGAAACCATAAGTCTTCCCGCTGTTGATGGGTTCGACGTTGTTCCAGCCGTTCACCACTTGAACGCTTCCGGTGAAATGGGAGCCGACCGGGAATTGCAGCCGAAGCCCGGTATGCGAATAGGGTATGGCATAGGCGAAAAGCAGCGAGCGGGAATAGTTAAAGTTCTGATTGGTCTGGATGACTTCCGCTCCGGCAGAGGTTACAAACTCTCCGGCATCGAGTTCGACGCCGTGCCAGGATTTCGGCTTGAGACTGACATAAGCCTGCATGAAGTATTTCCAGGCGTTCGGATCGCGGTTGCCGGCGTGGATAATGTCGAAGTCCTGGCCGAAACCGACGTCGAGATGAAAGCCGACGGGAGCCGGCGCATGGTCAATCGTCACCATGCCCATGCCGACGTGGGCCGTGTCGGAGCGCACGTCGAAGCCTCGCAGTGCGTTGACGCCGGAAGCCGGGTCGTTGAGGTTGGCGTCTACGTACCCGTCGAAAAGAAAGTCGAACTCCGTACCCCATTGCCTGAGAGGCGAATCGGGCGCCGCCGCGGGAGCAGCCGCAGGGGCAGGCGCCGGCGCGGCGGCCGGTGTTTGTCCTGCCGGGGGATTATCGGGAGTCTGCGCCTGAGCGGCGGCCGCGCCTCCCAGGATAAACCCGACGATCAAAGTGGCGCAGTGCATTGTCCGCATAATACTCCTTCGAACTTGAGATGAGTAACGGGGCACGAAGACGATGCGTGCCGTCGAAGGCGATGCGGACGAGGCCAGCCTCCATAAAGATTTCGTTAGGCCAAGTGTATGTCTTCTCCTTCACTAAAATGAAATCAATAATTTTTATTAATGCAATCCAAAGAACTCCTGCTGTTATATCGGCGTACAACTAACGGGACATTAGGCGGACGGACGCGGCATGCTGGCCGAGCTCCGGCAAGCCGCTGGATGGAGATGCAGCAGGCGTGGCGGCAAACCAGCCGAACAACGGCCAACGAGAGCCCCTGAACCGCAAGCCCTTTTGGAGGTGCATGTGGATTTCTTGGGGGGACGTTGGGGGGGCGTGTTGAAGCCGTACCGGCCGGCGTGTGACAATTACGGTTGATTCCATGGATGATCTGAAAAAACTGATACGGGAAGTGCCCGACTTCCCAAAACCCGGAATCCTGTTCTACGACATCACCACCCTGCTCAAAGTCCCAGACGGGTTTCGGGCCGTCATCGACGGACTCAAAGAGCGCTATCGCGGAACCCACATCGATGTGGTGCTGGGTATTGAAGCGCGAGGATTCATCTTCGCGCCCGCCTTGGCGTACGCCCTCGGCGCCGGCTTCGTGCCGGTGCGCAAGCCCGCCAAACTTCCGGCGGAGGTGGCCGCCGTTACCTACGATCTGGAGTATGGCAGCGATACCCTGGAGGTGCACCGCGACGCGATCGCCTCCAGTGCTCGTGTTTTGATCGTGGACGATCTGCTGGCTACCGGAGGCACGGCCGCCGCCGCGGCACGCTTGGTGGAACAGCTGGGCGGTAAGGTGGCCGGTCTGGCGTTCGTGATCGAGTTGACCTTCCTCGGCGGCCGGAGCAAGCTCCCCGGCTACGAGGTCTTCTCCCTGCTGCAGTACGACAAATGAGCGCTACGCGGCGGGCGCGGGTACGCGCGCTGGCGAAAATCAATCTCGATCTGCGTGTTCTCGGGCTCCGGCCGGACGGCTATCACGAACTGCGCACCATCTTTCAGACGGTGTCGCTGGCGGACACCATCGACCTCGAATTCACTCCCGGCCGCCACACCCGGGTCGAGCTGGCCGATCCGCTGGCCATACCGGACAACCTGATGCTACGCGCGGCTGGCCTGGTGCTGGAGTCGGCCCAGGTTTCCGGATCGTTCGGGATCCGGCTGAACAAGCGGATTCCCCTGGGAGCGGGTCTGGGCGGCGGTTCGAGCGACGCCGCGGCAGTATTGCTCGCTTTGCCGGTTCTGGCCGGCTGCCACCTTCCGCTCGAAACGCTGCTCTCGCTGGCGCAGCAACTAGGCAGCGATGTGCCCTTTTTCCTTCTCGGCGGCCGCGCCGCGGGCATTGGGCGTGGCACGGAACTTTTCCCGCTTCCCGGCGGCCGGCCGTTGGCGGGCGTGCTGGTGGCTCCGGGACTCCACGTTTCCACCGCCGCCGCCTACCGCGCCTTGAGCCTCAGTTTGACAAGTGAATTCCAACAAAATAAAATAGTTAGTTTCCAGTCGCAAACGTGGGAAGTGGCTGGCTTGGGTGCCCCTGTTAACGATTTTGAAACGGTGGTATTCAAAGAGCATGAGGCGCTGGCGGAGCTGAAGCGGCGCTTGGCGAGGTGTGGAGCGGTTCAAGCCATGATGACCGGCAGTGGTTCCGCGGTGTTCGGTTTGTTCTCCTCTGCCGCGCTGGCGGCCTCCGCCCTTCGTTCCTTCGGAAAGGAAAACGCAGTTCGCATTTCGTTGGTAACCAGGGCGCGCTACCGCTCACTTTGGTGGCGGGCTCTGGCCGAACACTCTTCTGGTAGAATATGGCCGCCCCGAAGCCGATACATGCCATGATGCACGACCGCATCCAGATTTTCACGGGAACCGCCCATCCGGCTTTGGCCCACGAAATCTGCGCCCATCTCGGAATTGCCCTGGGCAACGCCGACGTGCGCCAGTTCGCAGACGGTGAAATCCGCCTGCAGATCAATGAAAACGTGCGCGGCGCGGACGTGTTCGTCATCCAGCCCACCTGCGCCCCGGTGGAGCGCAATCTGATGGAGCTGCTGCTCATGATGGACGCGCTGAAACGCGCGTCGGCGGAGCGCATCACCGCGGTGTTACCCTATTATGGGTATGCCCGGCAGGACCGCAAGGATAAGCCGCGGGTCCCGATTTCGGCCCGCCTGGTAGCCGCGGTGCTGGAAACGGCCGGCGCCAGCCGTTTGCTGACGCTCGATTTGCACGCCGCGCAGATCAAGGGTTTTTTCGATATTCCGGTGGACCATCTGTTTGCGTCCCCGGTCATGATCGAGCACTTCCGCAGCGGCACCTCGGCGGAATGGACGGTGGTATCGCCGGACGCGGGCGGGGTGGAGCGCGCGCGGGCGTTTGCCAAACGATTGAATGCGCCGCTGGCGATTATCGACAAGCGGCGGGAGGAAGCCAACGTCACCGAAGTCATGAACGTGGTGGGCGACGTCAGGGGCCGGCATTGCCTGCTGGTGGACGATCTGATCGATACCGCCGGCACGCTGGTGAAGGGCGCCGAAGCCCTGATCCACAACGGGGCATCGGGTGTTTCGGCCTGTGCCACCCACGCGGTGCTGTCCGGTCCGGCGGTCGGGAGGATCGACGAGTCCGCGTTGCAGGAAGTGGTTTTTACGAATTCGATCCCGCTTTCGAAAGAGGGGCAGGCTTCGAAGAAGATCAAGTCGTTGTCGGTAGCGCCTCTGCTGGCGGAGGCGATCAAATCGATTCACGAGGAGACTTCGGTCAGTGTGTTGTTCATTTAGGTTCCGAGTCGCGACCGTACGGGAGCGGCTGTTGGTTTGGGTAACGAGAATCGCGGAGCGGACGAACCCACGGTAACCCGGGTCTTCAATTTTGGACCCGGGCCAACGGACTTCGCCTCCGCAAGGAGATTAACGAGTGAAAAGAGATATTACCGTCGCCGCCGAGGTGCGTGCCTCGCGCGGCAAGAATGAAGCTCGGCGTACCCGCCGTGAAGGCCGGATTCCGGCCGTCGTCTACGGAGCTTTTCAGGATCCGGTCAGCGTATCGGTCAACCCGCGCGAGATTCTGAAAATCGTGCATAGCGCCACCGGTTTCAACACCATCTTCGACCTGGCCGTCGCGGGCGGCGAGACCACGCCGGTCATGGTGGTAGACCAGCAGGTCGATCCCATCAAAGGCACTCTGCTGCACGCCGATCTGAAACGCATCGATCTCACCCGCCGCATCCGCGTCACCGTGCCGGTGCATGTCGTCGGCGAACCCCAGGGCGTTAAGGTTCAGGGCGGACTGCTCGAAATCATCACCCGCGCCATCGAAATCGAGTGTCTGCCGGACGAGATTCCGGAATCCTTTACTATCGACGTCGGCGAGCTTATGATCGGGCAGAGCAAGCGGTCGAGCGACGTGGCGATTTCCGGCTCGGTCAAACTCATCAGCTCGCCCGACACCGTGATCGCCCACATCGTGACTCTCCGCGCCGAAGAGGAAGTGGCGCCCGCCGAAGCCGCTGCCGTCACACCCGAAGCCGCACCCGCTGCCGGCACCGAACCCGAGGTCATCAAGAAGGGCAAGAAGGAAGAAGCCGCCCCGGCCGAGGAAAAGGGCAAGAAGAAATAGTCCTGTATGTTCCTGGTTGCCGGCCTGGGGAACCCCGGCGAAGAGTACGCTCTCACGCCGCATAACGTGGGTTTTCTCACCGTGGACCGGCTGGCGGAACGGCATGGGATTCGCGTCACGCGGAAGGATTCCAAGGCTCTCACCGGTGTGGGCGACATCGGCGGCCAAGCCGTGATGCTGGCCAAGCCGCAAACGTTTATGAACCTCAGCGGTGTTTCGCTCGCGCCGCTGATGGAAAAGCACGCCATCCGGCTCGACCGCCTGGTGGTGGTTTACGACGAGCTCGATCTGGGCTGGCTGGCGATCAAGATCAAGCCGAAGGGTTCGGCCGCGGGACACAACGGCATGAAATCCATCATCGGCTGTCTGGGATCGAGCGAGTTCGTCCGGGTTCGGTTGGGAGTTCATCCGGGTCATCCGCGGTCGGGTGGCAAGGAATATCTGCTGGCGCCGTTTCGGCGCGCGCAGACCAAGGAATTGGATGACTTCGTCGGCTACGCGGCCGATGCGGTGGAATCCATAATCGCCGAGGGCGTCGTCAAGGCCATGACGAGATTCAATCGTCGCGCCCCAGGCTTAAATGAAGAGGAAGCATGAGGATTTACGAAGAGCTGTTTATCGTGAAGCCGGATGCTCCGGAGGAAGAAGTCGATCAGTTCGTAGAGACCCTGCGGACCCAGTTGACTTCGGCCGGAGCTACCGTCGACAAAGTCGAAAAGTGGGGCAAGCGCAAGCTGGCCTACAAAGTGGATAAGTATCGGGAAGGCGCCTACGTCCTGTTTCAGTTCTCCGGCGGCGCGGAAATCGTCAAGGAACTGGAGCGCCGCCTGCGCGTTTCCGACGTCGTGATCAAGTTCCTGACCGTGCGCATCGATGAGACGCTCAAACGGCTGGAAAAGCGCAAGAAAGCGCGCGACAAGCGAACCGCCAAACGGGGTTCCAATGCGCCCGCGCCAAATGCCCCGGCGCAGCCGTCCCTGGCGCAACAGATCAGCGAAGCTCCGGCTATGCCGGGCGTACCGAAGGAGTCCTAAACCATGGCGGAATCGAAAGGTAGACCAGGTAGCGCCGGCCAGCGCCCCACTGGCGGCGATAAAGCCGTCGCCACGCAAAAGAAACAGTATTTCCGGCGCAAGAAAATATGCCGCTTCTGCGTCGAGAAGATGGACGACATTAATTATAAGGACATCAAGACGCTGCACGCCTTCGTGGCGGAACGCGGCAAGATCGTTCCCCGGCGCATTTCCGGCGTCTGCGCGCCCCACCAGCGGCGGCTCGCCGATGCCATCAAGAAGGCCCGCAACATCGCGTTGCTGCCCTTCGCGGCGCAAGTGTAAGGCAGGAGGATTGCAACTATGGAAGTCATTCTCAGAGAAGATATCGATAAGCTGGGCGCTCGCGGCCAGGTGGTGAAAGTGGCCTCGGGATATGCCCGCAATTACCTGCTGCCCAAACGCCTGGCCGTAACGGCCACCGGCGCCAACAAAAAAATCGTCGAGCAGGAGCGTCAGGCCCACCTTCGCAAGGACGCCAAGCTCCACAGCGAGGCCCAGGATCTGGCCAAGCTGCTCACCGGGGTTTCCGTTACCATCGTTCAGAAAGCCGGCGAGAACGACCAGCTCTTTGGCTCGGTGACCGCCAAAGACGTTGCCGACGCCCTGGCCGCCAAGAACTTCACCATCGACCGCCGCAAGATTCAGCTCGACGACCCCATCAAGCAGTTGGGCGAGTTCAAAGTGCCGGTCAAGGTGCACAAGGATGTGACCGCCGAGGTGACCGTCGTCGTCGCTAAAGAAGAGTAAAACAAGGGCTTCGCCCTTGATATCCCTACGGGATATGGAAGCCGGGAGTCAGGAGCCAGAAGACCGAAGCGCGTGCTTCCAACTTCTGTCTTCCGGCTTCCGGCTGGAGTTACGATAGCCATGCCACCTCGGCTGTGAAGGCCTGCAGCGATCAAGTGTGCATCCCCGTACATTAGTCCGCCCTTCAGGAGTTTCAAGATTCGATTGGCCCAGAACCATAAAGGTACTAGCGGGAGTTTACTCTTCAGTAAACTCCCGCTAGACTCCAATCAGGTACGTATGGACCTAGCGAAAGTACTGGTTGAGTTGCGTGCTGAGTTGGATAATCTGGATGCTGCGATCTTGAGCTTGGAGCGAATCAAACAGGAAGGCCATCGGCGGCGCGGGCGTCCTCCGAAGTTGCTTGCGGAATTGCGCAAATCGGAGCGAACCGGTGAGCGTTCGACGCCCGCGGCCCTGGCCAAGAACGATTCCGACGGGCCTGCAGCCTAAGAGGGGAAACCGGCGACGGAGGGGATTTTCGATTAGGCGGGCCAGACGGCGGAACTGCGCCCGCGGCTGTTCGTCGAAACTCCCGCTCCAGTTCCCCGCCCCGTTTGACACCTGCCAAGTGAAGACCTTAATCTGGATATAGATTGACGCCTTTAGCCGACCTGGAAAAGGCCCCGGCAGTAGAACTTCTAACCTGGGCCATCGCATCGTTTGGCCAGTGCTTTGGCATTGCCACCAGCTTTCAGAAAGAGGGCATGGTGCTGATCGACATGGCGGTGCGAATCGATTCGCGAGTTCGCGTGTTTACGCTCGACACCGGGCGTCTGCCGCAGGAAACGTTTCAAATGATCGAGACCGTGCGGCAACGTTACGGGATCGCCGTGGAAGTAGTGGGTCCGGATGCCGCGGAGGTAAGCCGCATGGTGACCGGGCACGGTCCAAACCTTTTCCACCAAAGCGAAGAGCTGCGGCGTCTGTGTTGCGAAGTCCGTAAGACCAGGCCGCTGGAGCTCAAACTCGCCGAGTTTCGTGCCTGGGCAACCGGCCTGCGGCGTGGGCAGTCCGCCGACCGGTTCGGCATTGGCAAAGTTCAGGAGACCGGCGGGAAGATTAAGCTGAATCCCCTGGCCGATTGGACCGACATCGAGATGGAAGAATACAGCCGGCGGCACCTCGTTCCGGTGCACCCGCTCTATGCCGTGGGATACGCCAGCATCGGCTGCGCACCTTGCTCGCGCGCCATCGAAGCCGGCGAGGATCGACGGGCTGGCCGCTGGTGGTGGGAGAGCGCAGGACAAAAGGAGTGCGGCATTCACTTCTTGCCGGATGGCTCGGTGCGCCGCCTCAATTCGGGGCATTAAATTTCGTGAATAAAGGCTTCACGCTCTGGTTCACCGGGATGTCCGGCGCGGGCAAGAGCACCATTTCCGCCATTCTCGCCGAGCGTTTGCGCGCGCGCGGGATCAAAGTCGAGATCCTGGACGGCGACGTGGTGCGTACTCACCTGTCCAAGGGATTGGGTTTCAGCAAGGAAGACCGGGACGAGAACATTCGCCGCATCGGTTTCGTGTGCGAGTTGCTGTCCCGCAATGAGGTCGTCGCCATCGCTGCGGCCATCTCCCCTTACCGCGCCGTGCGCGACGAGATTCGAGCGCGGATACCACTCTTCGTGGAAGTATACATCGAGTGCCCCGTGGAGGTGCTGGCCGGGCGCGACGTCAAGGGCCTGTACCGGCAAGCCCTGAAAGGAGAAATCGGCCAGTTCACCGGCATCACCGATCCGTACGAGCCCCCTCTCAAACCCGAGGTGACCGTAAACTCCTCGCGAGAAACTCCGGAGGAAAGCGTCGAGCGAATCTGGGCTACACTGGAACGTTTAGGTCTCATAGCCTTTGATCGATCTACATTCCCACACCAATGAATCCGACGGCTCCTCGTCGCCGCAACAGCTCATAGACGAAGCTTTCCGCGCTGGCGTAGAAGTTCTGGGCATCACCGATCACGACACGCTTACCGGGTACGATCTGGCCCGGGACGCGGCGCGGGAAGCCGGGGTCGAATTGATTTGCGGCATTGAGCTTTCCACCAAGCTGCACGGAAAGTCGGTGCACCTGCTGGGATATTTTCCATTGGAGAACGGCCTGGAGACTTTTCGCGGCTGGGTGCTGGACCAGCAGGCTTCGCGGCGGGAACGGAATGGGCGGCTGGCGAAACGCCTGCGCGACTTGGGGCTTGACGTCACCCTCGATGAGGCCGAAGCTCTCGGCAAAGGCATGACCGGCCGGCCCCACTTCGCCAAGTTGCTGGTCGACAAGGGCTATGTCGCGAACCTGCGCCAGGCCTTCGACGACTACCTGGACGAATCGGCCAAGGGCTACGTCTATCGGCGCGAGCCCGGGTTTTCCGAGGGCGTGGGGGCCATTTGCCAGGCTGGCGGTATCGCCTCGCTGGCCCACCCCATCCGCGTACACGAAGACGTCACCGCCCTGATGCCGGAACTCTGCGCCGCCGGGTTGAACGCCCTGGAAGCGTATCACAGCGACCATGGCCAGGCCGAAACCGAACTCTATTTGCAGCTTGCCCGGCGGTATGGACTGCTGGTCACCGGCGGGTCCGACTACCACGGCACGCTGAAGCCCGATGTCCGCCTGGGCACCGGCTGCGACTCGAATCTCCGCGTCCCGCCCGAAGTAGTGGACGCTCTCAAGGCCGCTGCCGGCGCATAGAGCCCAGGCGAATTCGCCACGGCAGCCAAACCGACTCCCAAATCTTACCCATCGACATCTTCGACTGGCCTTCGCGCCGCTCCTCAAACCGGATGGGATTCTCCCGGAAGCGGCAGCCCTGCCGCGCCAGCATGTATTTCAGCTCCACCAGAAAGGCGTAGCCGTCGGACACGATTGCGTCGAGCGGGATCGCGGCCAGAGCGCCCGCCCGCATGCACAGGAAACCGGAAGTCACGTCCCGGATGGGCAGACCGAGCACCGCGCGAACATAGAAGTTCGCCGCGCGGCTTAACAGGCGGCGCCCCAGCGCCCAGTTGCCGACCGAGCCGCCCGCCACGTAACGCGACCCCAGCACCACGTCGTTCGTCTCGAGAAGCTCGAGGAGCCTCGCAATCGCCGCCGGATCGTGCGAGAAATCCGCATCCATGGTAACGATGGCCTGGCACCACTCCTTCGCCAGCAGTTGACGGAATCCGTCCCGATACGAGCGCCCGAAACTCGGGTCGCCGCTGCGCGCCAGCAGTTCCAGGTTCGGATGGCACGGCTGAAGCCCTCGCACGATTTCCGCGGTGCCGTCCGGGGATTGGTCGTCCACAATCAGGAGATGAATCTCGGGATAAAGGCCGAATACGGTCTCGACAATTTTGGGAACGTTTTCAGCCTCGTTAAAGGTGGGCACCACCACCGCCGCGTTTCGCGTTGCGATCTTCATGGAAAGGGTAAAAAAGCGTCAGCCATCGGCGGTCAGCTATCCCCGGAGCGGCCGATCGCCGATGGCTGATCGCTGAAAGCTGGCTGCCGATGCCTGGCTGTCCGGCCCAAAACGGAAAGCGCCGTGCCAGGTTCGAAATACTCCGCGCGCAGATAGGCCATCGCGACCACCTGGCGCGCCCGCGGCGAATAGACGGACGAGGTCACTTCGCCCGCTTCCTTCTCCCCGGCGATCACTTTACTGGCGGGCGGAACTTCCGCCTCGCCCTCGATTTCAAGACTCGCCAGTTCGCGGTTCACGCGGCCCTGGGCGCGGATCCTCTCGACGATTTCCTGACCGATATAGCAGCCCTTTTGGAAAGATACGGCGTGCATCTGCCGGCTCTCCTGAGGCAGCGTGATATCGCGGATATCTTCGCCGTAGCGCGGCTTGCCGTTTTCGATGCGGACGCGGCGCGCGTCTTCCGCGCTGGCCTGCACTACCCCGGCCTTCTCCAGGCGGCGGATCCACTCCGCGGCGGCCTCCCGGTTCCCGTACACGCGGAAGCCCGGCTGGCCGGTAAGGCGGAACGGTGCCACCGTCCCGTCCGCCACGGCCGCTCGGATCGCCTCCGCGCCGGGGCCTTCGGTACCGGGCCCTTCGATACCCAGGGCAACCGTCGACGCCGTCGCGTCTTCGAGCTCCACCTGATCGGCCACTTTGTATCGCAAGATGTGCGCCATCACCTTTTCCCGCAGATTCGGCTCGGTGTCGATCAGGAAATGATCGTCCCGGCACAATAACTCGAAATCCGCCTGAATGCGCCCTTGTGGGCTGAGCAGAAAAGCGTAGCAAGCGGAACCGGGTGCGAGCTTCTTAATGTCGTTGCTCGAAATGTTGTGCAGCAGCCGCGCCCGGTCCCGGCCGCGGACCCTCACGCGCCCGCGGCCGGTCAGATCGATCCACGCGGCCCCGCTCGCCAGCGCTTCGTAACCCGGAGTCATTCCTCCATCTTACCGGGCCGCAGCCGCGGGAAGCGGGGAATAAAGTCACCGATAAACGCCGATAAACACGGATAATTCAAGAAAACGCTTATCGGTATTTACCTGGGTTCATCGGCGGCTCGAATTCTTAGCCCGCCAGCCCTAGAATATGTGCCGCAAGTAGCTCGAAATCGCGATCACGACAAAACCCGAGACGGCGCCGCCCGCCAGCAGCCGCGTGCGGCGAGGATGATGAGGACGGCAGGCCGTCAGCGCCGCCGAAAAGATATGCGCCACCAGCAGCAACTTGATGCCGAGCAGGATTTTGTAGCGCGTGGAGTGGCCCGTATTGCTGAGGATATTGTAGAGCCCCGAGAGCACCAGCCCGGCCATGGCCGCCAGCGCAATCCGGCGAAAGCCGGCCGCCGCGCGTTCCGCCAGCGCCGTTCTGGCCTCCGCACCGAGCCCGCCCGCTGCCGGCGCCAACACCGCGCTCGCGTATAGCATGCCGCCAATCAAGGCCGCGGCCGAAGAGATATGAAGCCACCACATGAACACGCCAAGCGCTTCGATCATCAAGGAAAGTATACACAGTCGCCGCACCGGTGTGTTAGCAGGCCGACGCTTCCGCCTGCCAACCCGTTATGTTCTGCAGAAGGCTTTTCCACCGGCATCCCGATGTCACCGAGGCAACCTTCGTGTTTGTCGCCTGGCGCCTGGCCGATTCCCTTCCCACCGACTCGAATGCCAGCGGCCGCCTTCGGGCGCGCCTCCATCCGCTTCTGCCGATATGGGGCTGACATAAAACCATTTGCATCCCTGGGACGCTCTTTCGCCTGGCGGCACGAACAGTGCCGTATTAGCGTCGCGCGAAGCTGCCCGGCCGTGACCGCCGGCGTCATGCCGCTACAATCGAGCTATGATCCACGAGATCCTGCCGGTCGGTCCGCTGCAATGCAACTGCTCCGTCTTCGGAGACGAGCAGACCCGCGAGGCCATGGTGGTCGATCCCGGCGACGAGATCGGCCGCATTCTGGAGATTCTCGAGCGCCACGGGCTCAAGCTGAAGGCCATCGTCATCACCCACGCGCACATCGACCATATCGGCGGCGCGCACAAACTCCAGCAGGCCACCGGCGCGGCCGTGTTCATGAATGCCAACGATAGCGCGCTGGCGGATATGCTGGCCGAACAAGCCTCCTGGTTGGGCGTACCCACGCCGGAGCGCGTCGCCATCGATACCGAAGCCCGCGACGGCGACTCGCTGACGCTCGGCGCAACCCGGTTCCACGTGCTCCACACCCCGGGCCATACGCCCGGCAGCATCAGCCTGTGGATTCCCTCGGAAACCAAGCTGGTGGCGGGCGACACCTTGTTTCGCGACAGCATCGGCCGCACCGACCTGCCCGGCGGCGACGGCCGGCAGATTTTGCGGTCGATCCGCGACAAGCTGCTCGACTTGCCCGACCAGACGGTGGTGATCCCCGGCCACGGCGCCAATACAACCATCGGCCGGGAAAAGCGGTCCAACTGGTTTCTGCAGGGATTGAAATAGGCCCGCGCGAGCGTCCGGCGGACTTGGGAGAAAATGGTGGCAGCAAATCTTTAAACATCCGAAAGGAATCGGGATGAAAGTCATGACCTTAGTGGTGGCCCTGCTGGCGGTTGGGGTGGCAGCGGACCTGGTTTTGATCCAACCGGGAGACCTGGCGGTCCAACTCGCCACGAAAAGCACGAGCCCGCTTATCTTTCATGTGGGCCCCAATGTGCTTTATCGCGGTAAACATATTCCGGGGGCGATCTACGCCGGCCCTGCATCCAAGCCCGAGGGTCTCGAAGCACTCAAAGTGGCTGCCGGCAGCCTTCCTCGCGATCGCCAGATCGTTGTCTACTGCGGCTGCTGTCCGTGGAGCCACTGCCCGAATGTGAAGCCTGCCGTCGAACTCTTAAAGCAGATGGGCTTCACCCGCGTCAAGGCCATGTTCGTCGAAACCAATTTCGCCAAGGATTGGATCGACAAGGGGTATCCCGTCGAAAGCGGAACTGCGCACAAATAAGACCGTCGCGGCAAATGCGGGTTACCGCTGGGCCCAGTAGCGATGGCGGGCCTGCACCACCAGGCCATTCTCTTTGACCGTGACATGCACCGTGCGGAACTCCGAGATGCGAACGGGCTGATCGGAAACGTAGCCCAGGTTGTATTGGCTCCGCAACTCGGCTTCCAGATCGTCGAAGATCTGGTCGATGGTGCGTTTTTTCGAAACTTCGAAGAAGCCGCCGCCGGTTTCGCTCGAAATCCGCTCCAGGACACCCCTGCCGTCGGGACCGCCCAAGAGGCCATAAGCGCCGGGATCGGAGTAGAGAATCGAAAACACCAGCGTGTCGGCGCGCTGGGCCGCGGCGATGGCCTGGTCGGCCGTCCCGTAGCTGCCGAAGTCCACGCCGTCGGTAAGAAGGATCAGGGCTTTGCGCCCCTGGCGGCCCTTCATGATCTCGCCCGACGCTTTGGCCACGGCATCGTAGAGCAGCGTGCCGCCGCCGTTCTGGAGGCGTAACTGGCTCTCGGTTTCGGTATCCACGTACGACAGCGAATCGTTCAACTGGCGGCGGCTCGAAGTGAGCGTTTGGCGGAGTTGCACGGCGCTGTCGAACTGCATGATGAAGACCTGGTCTTTGTTTTCGCGCAGCACCTGGTCGAGAAAACGGAAGCTGGCGCCGCGCTCGGCATCGAGCACGCCCCGCTGGCTGGCGCTGGTGTCCACCATCAGGCCGATGGTCAGCGGCAAGTCGGTTTCGCGCGCGAAATAGCGGACGGCTTGCGGATGGCTGTCTTCGGCGATGGAAAAATCGTCCTGGCCCAGGTTGGCGACGATGGCGCCCTTCTTGTCCCGCACCGTGGCCAGCACGTTGACCACCTTGACTTCAGTCGAAAAAACCGGCTCCTGTAGCGCGTCCGCGCGGCGGGCACAACATGCCGCGCCGCTGGACAGAAGGAATGCTCGCCGGGTGGAAGAAAACCGCATCGAAAGCCCCCAGTCCTTCTTTGATTATCCGGCAATCCGCGCGGACGCGTCGCACGTCGGAAGCTCGAGATCGGTTCGGGTGGTGAAGTGGTTTCTCTATAGTTGGGTCGTTAAGCTGTCAGACCGTAAGCCCAACGAATTCAGCCAGATGGTGAAACTGGGCGGGGTGCATTATTGCCAATGCCGTGACGGCGGCCTCGCCGAAAACCTTCACGTTTGATGTCCCCAATTCTGGGAACAGTTGTCAAGGTGCTTCCGGCGCCGAAGCCGGTCACGAGACTTTTTGGCTGAAAACACGCCATTTACCATCTTCCACTTCCAGCCCGTGCTCTATCCTGGTGGCGGGACACCGATGCCGTCGCGACGCACACCATTTCTGCCGTCCAATGCCGCCCCCATGGCGACGGCCAACACCGCCTTCAACCGGCGCCACGCCTGCACTTTGCAGACTGTCCGCACCAAACGAACCCAAGAAGTAATTGAAAACAAAGGAATGGTTCTCCGAATCCAACCCAGCACGAACCCAATCCCACCTTCCGGCGGCGGCAGCCCGCTCGCGGTTGGTACACTATTCCCAATATCCATAACCGAACCAGGGAGGTCCGAGTGCAAAGTGTACCGTTAGCCATTCTATTAGCCGCCTGTGCGATGGCGCAGACGGCTGTCTCGCCGGAAAAGGAAGCCGGCATGAAGGCCGATCTCACCGGCCAGATTGACGGCATGAAGAAACAGGCGCAGGTCATGGTCGACAGCGTCTTCAGTTTCGGCGAACTCGGCTTCCATGAAGTGGAGACCTCGAAGTATCTCACCGGCGTGCTGGAACAGGCCGGTTTCAAGATCGAGCGCGGCTACGCCGGCATTCCCACCGCATGGGTGGCAAGCTGGGGCGAAGGCAAACCGGTGATTTCGCTGGGCTCGGACATCGACGACATTCCGCAAGCCTCGCAGAAGCCAGGCGTGGGATACCACGATCCTCTGATTGCCGGCGCTCCCGGCCATGGCGAGGGCCATAATTCCGGTGTACCGCTCAATATTCTGGCGGCGCTGGCGGTGAAGAAGGTAATGGAGCGCGAGCACCTCAAGGGCACCATTCGCCTGTGGCCCGGCGTCGCGGAGGAACTGGTCGGAACCAAAGCTTACTACGTCCGCGCGGGCATGTTTAAGGACGTCGACGTGGTGTTGTTCTGCCACGTAGCGGCCGGCTTCGGCGTCTCTTACGGCCCGTCCGTCAACCAGAACGGCTTGGTGTCGATCGAGTACTCGTTCAAGGGCGAAAGCGCGCACGCCGCGGGCGCTCCATGGCGCGGCAAGAGCGCCCTCGACGCAGTCGAACTGATGGACGTGGGTTGGAACTTCCGCCGCGAGCACCTCCGCCTGGCGCAGCGCTCCCATTACGTCATCACCGATGGCGGCGATCAGCCCAACGTGGTGCCGCCCACCGCCGCGGTCTGGTATTACTTCCGCGAGGCCGACTACGACCACATCATGGACCTGTGGCAAAAAGGCGACAACATGGCCAAGGGCGCCACGCTCATGACCGATACCACCTTCACCGAGCGCCTGCTGGGCGAAGCCTGGCCTGGCTACTTCAACAAGCCCATTGCCCTGGCCATGTACGAAAACATCAAGAAGGTCGGCCTGCCGGCGTGGTCGGAAGAGGACCAGAACCTGGCGCGCGGGCTGCAAAAGGAGCTGAAGGTGCCGGTGCGCGGTCTCACCAGCAAGATTCCGCCAATGCGAGAGCCGCGCCCGCCGCAGCCGGATGACGAAGATGGTATGGGGCAGGGGCAGCAGCCCACCGGCGGCGGTTCGGACGATATCGGCGACGTGTCCTGGGTTGTACCGACCATCACCCTCCGCTATCCATCCAATATTCCTGGCGGTCCCGGCCACAATTGGGCCAACGGCGTTTCCATGGCCACGCCGATCGCGCACAAGGGCGTCGTGGCCGGCGCCAAAGTTCAGGCCATGACCATGCTCGACATCCTGCTCCATCCCGACCTGGTGAAGCAGTCCTGGGCTTATTTCAACGACGTCGAGACAAAGGAGACCAAGTACAAGAGCTTCCTTCGCCCCGACGACAAGCCGGCCATCTGGCTCAATACCAAGACCATGGAGACCTACCGCGACCGCATGCGGCCGTTCTATTACGATTCGTCGAAGTACGACACGTACCTGGAACAGCTCGGGATCAAGTATCCCACCGTGCGTTGAGGAAAGCCGCCAGCGGTCAGCTCGTGGAGTAGGCCTTTTGGCCTGCCTTTGCCGCACCCGGTATCCGCTCTTGCGAAAACGCAGGCCAACGGCCTACTCCACAAAACCTGGGATGGTAGCCTGAGACTATGCGGTTTTCGGAGTCTATCTTTGCCACCCGCTTTCAGATCACGCGGCGCGACCTGGAAAGTTACCTGGCGGAAGCCTTATCCGCGGGCGGCGACTACGCCGACCTGTATTTCGAGTATCTCCTGACGAGTTCCATCGGCATCGACGAATCGATGGTGAAGAGCGCCTCGCAGGGCGTTGGGATGGGAGTGGGCGTGCGGGTGATTGCGGGGGAGCGTACCGGCTACGCTTATAGCGACGACCTCGCGCCGGAGAAAATCCGTAAGGCGGCGCGCGTGGCGGCCGCGATCGCCTCCGGGCCCAGCAAGGTGGAAAAATTCGATCTGAACGAAGGCGCGCGCCACAATTTGTATCCGGTCGTGACGGCGCCGACTGAAACGGCCTTCACCGATCGGGTGGAGTTGGTGAAGCGTGCCGACCGCGCCGCGCGGGCGTACGATTCCCGCATTTTTCAAGTACAGGCGATGTACGCCGACAACCTGCGTTATGTGATGGTGGCCACCAGCGAGGGCGTGCTCACGGCCGACCGGCAGCCGCTGGCGCGTATGAGCGTATCGGCGCTGGCGCGGCAGAGTGGCGGCCCACCGCAGCGGGGCCACGCCGGCGGCGGAGGCCGCGTCGAGCTGGATTTCTTTCTCAAGGAGAAAACCCCCGAACACTTCGCCGCCGAAGCCGCGCGGGAAGCGGTCGTCATGCTGGATGCGGTGGAAGCGCCCGCCGGTGAAACCACGGTGGTGCTGGGCCCGGGCTGGCCGGGCATCCTGCTGCACGAGGCCGTGGGTCACGGCCTGGAGGCCGATTTCAACCGCAAGGGCGTTTCGGCATTCAGCGGCCGGATCGGACAGAAGGTGGCCAGCGAACTGTGTACGGTGATTGACGACGGCACCATCCGCAGCCGCCGCGGCTCGCTCAATGTGGACGACGAGGGCCAGCCCACCCAGCGCAACGTGCTGATCGAAAACGGTGTGCTGCGCGGCTACCTGCAGGACAAGCTTTCGAGCCGCCTGCTCGATACCACGTCCACCGGCAGCGGCCGGCGCGAAAGCTACGCCCACATCCCCATGCCGCGCATGACCAACACTTTTATGCTGGCCGGGGAAAGCGATCCCCAGGATATCGTACGGTCGGTATCGAAGGGGATTTACTGCGCCAATTTCGGCGGCGGGCAGGTGGACATCACCAGCGGCAATTTTGTCTTTTCGGCCTCGGAAAGCTACCTGATCGAAGACGGCAAACTAACCCGCCCGGTGCGCAATGCCACGCTCATCGGCAACGGACCGGAAGCGCTGAAGCACGTCAGCATGGTGGGCAACGACCTGCGCCTCGATGAAGGCGTCGGCGTGTGCGGCAAGGAAGGTCAAAGCGTCCCGGTAGGCGTCGGCATCCCGACCATCAGGATCGACAGGATGACGGTGGGCGGAACGGCGTAGCAGCCGCTAACTTAACGTGGCGCACGCACTCCTGCGTGCCGCGTCGAGACTTTTCTCGACGCTTGCGCTCGGCCTGGGGATGTCGGGCGGCGTGGACGGGAAACAGCGTGCCTGCCGAATCGCCGCACGAAAGAGGGAGTCTCCCAATCGAACCAAAGCAGGCGTCGAGACGAGTCTCGACGCGGCACGCAAAAGTGCGTGCGCCACGTTGGGGCTAGGTTAGCGCCGCTCGACCGCCGCACCGCCCATGGTCTAAGCTGAGCACATGGCAACGGTACACTCGTTCGATCGAATTACGATCGAACCTGGGAAATGTGGCGGCAAGCCCTGCATCCGGGGTATGAGGATCACCGTGCGCCGCGTTCTCGAGTTGCTGGCAACCTATCCCGACCGGGCGGCGCTGTTCGCCGAGTACCCTTTTCTGGAGCCTGAAGATGTCCACCAGGCGCTGAGTTACGCTGCGGCGACCGTCGATGACGAGCGGTTAAGTATCGATCGCGTAGCATGAGCCGGCTGCTGCTGGACCAGGGCTTAGCCCGAAGCCGGCGACTGAAAGTCGGCGGCAGGCTGAAGCCTGCCCCACCTTAAGGTAGCCTCACATCTCCACCGTCAATCGCGTCACCGAGGCGGGCGGGAAGCTATGTACGATCGACCCGCTCCTCAAACTCACGTCCACTTTCTTCGGTTCCACAGCATGCGGATTCTCGAAACTGTTGTGAGCGTGCGGATCGGCGTTCGCCAGCTCGATTGCAGACACCGCGCGCGGCGCGCCGCTGCGGACCACGATCTCGCTCTGCACCGGCCGGTCAATCGATGGGTTGGTCACAGTCACAGTCAGCCGGCCGTTGGCCAGAGATGCCGAGCTGCTCAAGCCGCGCAGGCGGGCGGGCGCGCCATTGCGTTGGTAATGCACGTCGGGCGCCGAAACCACGGTGCGCAGGGATTGAGCGCCATGGTGAGGGGTGTACAAGTCGAATACGTGATAGGTGGGCGTCGTGCAAAACCGATCTTCGTGGGCCAGGAATAACGCTTGCAGGTTGTTCACGAGCTGGGCCACGTTGGCCATGCCCACTTTATCGGCGTTGCGGTTGAAGGTGTCGAGCGTCATCCCTGCCACCACGGCGTCGCGCAGGGTGTTCTGCTGCCCGAGGAGGGCTTCGGCGAACGGCTCGGTGCCGGGCGCGTACCAGGCGCCCCACTCGTCCACCACGAGTTTGACGCGATGATGCGGGTCGGCTTCGGCCATGGCGCCCCAGTGGGCGGCGATCAAGTCTCCGACCAGGTCGGCTTCGCGCAGGATCTCGTAATACTGTTCGGCGTCGAAGCGCAGGGCGTCGCCTTTGCCGGCGGCCCACTCGGTGGTGCGCCCGCCGCTCGCGTTCCAGGCGTAGTGGTGCATGGCCCAACCCCACATGGAGCCCAAAGAGCCGGTTCTGGAGGCTTTGGAAAAGAAGCGGCGGGTCCAGTTGGTATCGCCGTCGTTAGGCCCGCTGCCCACCAGCGCCAGCTTCACGCCGTAGTCCGGCACCCAGGCGGTGTAGCGGCCGAATTCGGCGGCGTAATCGTCGGGATCGAAATTGCCGCCGCAGCCCCAGGATTCGTTGCCCACTCCCCAGAAGCGCACGTTGAGCGGCGCGGTTTCGCCGTCGGCGGCGCGCTGGGAAGCCAGGGTATCGGCTTTGGCCGGCGAGTTGCAGTATTCCACCCAGCGCCAGAATTGTTCGGCCGGCAGGCTGCGCAAGTTGGCGGCGAAGTAAGGCTCGGCGCCCACCAGGCGGCAGAAGCGAGCGAACTCGAGGGTGCCGAACTGGTTGGGATCGTAGCGGTTCGGCCCGTCCTTGCGGGCGGCTTTCGGCCACTCGGCGGCGTCCATCCAGAAGTTGGTGCGGGTGGGACGCTTGTCGCGCGGGCCCGTGCCGTCGCGCCAGTCGTACTGATCGGCGAAACAGCCGCCGGGCCAGCGCACTACCCCGGGCTTCACTCGCGCGAGCGCCTCCACCAGCGCCTTGCGCACGCCGTTGACGTTGGGAATCGTGGAGCCTTCGCCTACCCAAACGCCGTCGTATACGACGCCGCCCAGGTTCTCCACAAAATGCCCGTAGATTTCAGGAGCAATGGCGCCGACCGGTTCATCCACCAGGACGTCGATGCGCGTTTCCGGCGCCTGTGCGGTCAACCGAAGGCATGCGGCTCCGGCGGCCGCTGCGCACTTTACAAAATCTCTGCGATGCATTGCGTGGTACATGGTAGCGCACTGAAGCGCAGCGCTGAAAGGCCGCCCGCTCCCGGCGCGGCATCGGCACCTCGGTGAAAAAACCGTGGGCACAGAGATTCGACTTAGTGCCCCAGAACCGGTTTGATAGGCGTACCGCGACGTTATCCTAGGTAACTGTTGCCTCAGCATCCTAGGTAATTGTTGTCTTAGCCGGACTCCTACGCGATACTCGGGATCGGATAGCCTCGCCGTTTGAATGGGGAACGGAGATTGGTGAATTCGAGATTCTCGTGGGGTTTAATGCGTGCCACACTGGCCGGTGGCGCCGGGTTGTCGAAACGGAAGGGTGCCTTCCGGGTAGCGCTCGTGGTTCTAGGGGGATGGCTGCTGACCCTGGTGTGTTTCGAAGTTGCCCGTGACTGGCAAGACCGCATCTTTCGGAAGCAGTTGGAGCTCAACGCGGAAAACCGGGTTTCCGCCATCCAGCGCGAAATCGACCACAATGTTCTGGCTCTGGAACTGGTGCAGGGTCTGGCGGAGTTGCCGGGACCTCTGGACCGCGATAAGTTCGAACATTTCGCAGCCCGGATCATGGAGTCCCACCCCAGCCTTCGTTCGGTAGAGTGGGCGCCACTGGTGCCGCAGGCGGAGCGCGGTCCATTCGAGGAACGCCTAAACAGCGAAGGCGCGGCATGGCCCCACATCGGCGAGGGCATGCCGGGAACTCTCCGGGAAGCCGGGGAACGCAGCGAATACTTCCCGGTGGAGTATCTCTTGCCCCGTACGGACCGGAACGGATTGGTGCTGGGGTACGACCTGGCCTCGACGCCATCCGGGCGCGAAGCCCTGGCGCAATCCCTGCGCGATGGAACGCCGGCAGCCATGGGCAAGATCAAGATTGTGGAAACGACCGGCGACGGTTACGCGGTACCGGTGCTGCTTGCGGTGAAGCGCCCCACGGCTGGGGGTGAATCGAAAGCCGAGCTGGTGGGCTACGCCGCGGTGGTGGTGCAGGTGGAAGACGTGCTGGAGCGGGCGTTGCGCTATCTGAACCCGGTCGGGATTGACATTCAGTTCTACGACGAGTCGGCTCCCGCGGGAAGGCGGTTCCTCTATTTCCATCGCTCGACTTCTGAAAGCCGCGCTGCGGAGCCGCTTTCCGAAGCCGCGGCGGCCGTACCCGGGGACCTCAAATACCAGCGCACCCTGACCGTGGGCATGCGGAACTGGCTGGTAGTCTGTACGCCGACCCGGGCGTACATCCAATCCGGCCGAACCTGGTATCCCTGGGTGGCTCTGCTGGCGGGTTTCACTCTTACGCTGGCGGTGGCGGCGTTGTTCCTGCAAAACGCCATTCACACCGGCCGCGCGGAACGGCTGGTGGCGAAATTGACCGCTTCGAACCAGCGGCTCAGCCGCGAAATCGCGGTGCGGGTCGAGACCGAACGCGATTTGGCGAAGGCTCGCGATCAAGCGTTGGAAGCGTCGCGCCTCAAATCCCAATTCCTCGCCAACGTGAGCCACGAGATCCGTACGCCCTTGAACGGGGTGATCGGCTTTACCAGCCTGCTGCTGGACACCGATCTGACGCCGGAACAGCTCGATTATGTGGAAACCGTGCGCAACTCCGGCCAGTGGTTGCTCACGGTGATCGAAGATATTCTGGATTTCTCCAAGATCGAAGCGGGGCAACTCGACATCGTGCCCGCGCCTTTCGATCTGGCGCAACTGATCGACGAGGTGGTGGAAGTATTCTCCGCCAATTGCGCGGAAAAAGGGCTTTGGCTCGAAGTCTTCCGCGCGCCCGACGTACCTGTCCGCCTGGTGGGAGACGCAGGCAGAATTCGCCAGATACTGGCCAATCTGGTGGGTAACGCCGTCAAGTTCACGAGCCACGGCGGGGTTACCGTCTCGGTCTGGCGGGAAGCCTTGACCGGACAGGACGTGGTGGTTCGGTTTCGCGTGCATGATACCGGAATCGGTATACCCAAAGATGAACTTGGCCGGCTGTTCGAGAAATTCAGCCAGGCGGACAGCTCCATCAGCCGCAGGTTCGGCGGCACGGGCCTCGGGCTGGCGATTGCGAAACAACTCGTGAAGCTGATGGGCGGCGAGATCGGCACGGAGAGCCGGGTGAACCAGGGCTCGGTTTTCTGGTTCCACCTGCCGCTCGCGGTCGACGACGCATTCGGCGAGCAGATAGCAATCAGCGGTCAGCGGTCGGCTAAAACCCTGACAGCCTGGCATATTCCGTCTTGGCTCGCTTGAGAATCGGGATGCCCGGGGCAGCTTCTGCTTTGGTAGAGTGCCCCGAAGAACCCATAGGGGCTGCTGCCCGGCGCGCCACCGCCGGGCTCGATTCGCCGACCCGAATTTGCCAACGTTCCCGCCCAATTCTCCGTCTAAGAGATTATGTCCCGCATTCGTTTCGCTCTCCGTAGCCTGCGGAAGGCGCCGCTTTTCTGCCTGGCGGTAGTTCTGTCGCTGGGATTGGGAATCGGCGCCAACACCGCGGTATTTTCGCTGCTCCACCAGGTAGTGCTGGGTGCACTGCCGGTGCCGCGGCCGGACGAGCTGGCGCTGCTGAGGGCGTCCTCCGAATCGAAGACCGGCCACGTCTCCGCCAGCAATGCAGGCGGAAGCGACTTCGTGTTCAACTACCCCGTTTTTCGCGAGTTGGAGAAGCACCCTGCGGGCGTGGTGGGTGTAGCCGGGTTTCTTCCCGTGTCCGCCAGCCTGGCGCTCGGCAACCAGACGGTGCCGGGCGCAGCCATGCTGGTTTCGGGAGGCTATTTCCCGGTGCTGGGCGTGGAACCGCTGTTCGGCAGGCTGCTCACGCGGGCCGACGACGTTTCCGGCGCGGGCAACCCGGTGGCAGTGCTGGGCTACGGTTATTGGCACGAGCGGCTGGGCGGCCGCGAGGAAGTGCTCAACCAGCCCATCCGCGTCAACGGTCAGGTTTTCACCGTAGTCGGAGTGGCGCGCGAGGGGTTCAACGGAATCACCTTGGGAGATACGCCGGATGTCTACCTGCCGCTGTCCTTTAAGCCGTTGATGACGCCGGGCTGGGATGGCACCAACCGGTTCGACGACTACTGGATTTACTGTTTCGCCCGCCTTCGCCCCGGCGTGACCCGTCCGCAGGCGGCGACCGGGCTCAACCAGACCTTTGCCGGACAGATGGAAGACTATGCGCGGCAAAAGCACGCCTGGTCGGCCGCGCGCCTGGAGCGGTTGCGCCGCACCCGTCTGAGCCTGGTGGATGGCCGCCAGGGAAAGAGTTCGACTCGGGATGACGCGCGTGTGCCGCTGCTGATTCTGATGGGCGCCACCGTGCTGGTGCTCCTGATTGCGCTGGCCAACGCCGCCAATCTGCTGCTGGCGCGGTCGGCCGGCCGGCGCCGGGAGCTGGCGATCCGCGCTTCGCTTGGGGCCGGGCGCGGGGAACTGATGGCGCAAATGCTGACGGAGGCCCTGCTGCTGTCTATCGCTGGAGGGATCGCCGGGGTTGCGCTTGCCGGCGTGACGCAGAAACTGCTGCTGACGCAGATCGATGGCGATTCTCCCACCCATTTCCTTTCCACCCGGTTGGAATGGCCGGTTTTGCTTTTCGGGTTGGGCCTTGCCATTCTCACCGGCCTGCTGTTCGGGCTCTATCCGGCCTGGCAGGCGTCGCGGACAAGCCTGGCTGGGACCATGCAGGACGAGGGCGGGCGCGGCTCGGCCGGACGCGGTTCGGCGCGGGTGCGGCGCGCGCTGGTCTGCGCCCAGGTGGGCTTCTCCGCGGTGCTGCTCATTCCCACCGGGCTGCTGCTCCGGAGCCTGGTGAACATCCTCCATATCGATCTGGGTATCCGCACCGAAAACGTGGTTTCCTTCAGAGTCGCGCCGCAGTTGAACCGTTATACGTGGGAGCAGAACCGCGCCTATCTCGATCGCCTGGAGAACGACCTGGCGGCGATTCCGGGCGTGCGCGGCGTGGCGGCATCCAGCCTCCCGCTCCTCGCCGGCGACGACGAAGGCACCAATCTGACGGTGCAAGGCTATTCGCGCGACCCCAACGCCGACACCGATTCCGACCTCGATGAAATCGGCCCCGCCTTCTTCGGCAATATGGGCGTGCCGCTGGTGGCGGGCCGCGAATTCACCGGCCGCGACAACCTGTCCGCGCCTAAGGTGGCCATCGTGAACCAGGAGTTTGTGCGCCACTTCTTCGCCGGCGCCAATCCGATCGGCAGAAAATTCGCCAAAGGCGGCGGCGATAAGGTGGTGCCCGACATCGAAATCGTGGGCGTGGTGAAAGACAGCCATTACTCGGCTGTGAAGGAGGACAAACCGCAGCGCGTCTATTACACGCCCTGGCGGCAGCAGGAGCACCCGGGCTCGATGACTTTTTACGTGCGCTCGGCGCTGCCCGCCGCGCAGGTAATTCCGTCCATCCGCCGCATCGTGGCCGCCCTGGACCGCAACATCCCGCCCGGCAGCCTGCGCACGCTGGACGAGCAGATCCGCATGGACCTCACCAACGAGCGCCTGGTGCTCGGACTGGCGGCGGTTTTCGCTGCCTTGGCTACGGGCCTGGCGATGCTTGGTCTCTACGGCGTGATGGCCTATAGCATCGCGCGCCGCACGCGGGAGATCGGCATCCGCATCGCCCTGGGCGCGGCCCCGGCCCGCATTCGGGGGATGGTGATGCGCGAGCTGGTTTGGATTCTGGCCATCGGGCTCGGCGCCGGAGTTCCGGCCGCGTTTGCGCTCTCGCGCTATGTGAAGAGCCAGCTTTACGGTGTCGGCGCTTTCGATCCGGTGGTGGTCGCCGCCGCGGTAGCCGTGCTGACGTTCACCGCTGCCGCGGCCGCCTACCTGCCCGCCCAGCGCGCCGCCGGCGTCGATCCGCTGGAAGCGCTGCGATGCGATTAAACTGAAGAGCCTTCAGCGATCGGCTATCGGGTAACCAAGCAGATGTGGCTGACCGCTGATCACTGAACGAGAAAGACTGAAAAGGGGACGGAGGGGCTCGCCAGTTCCGCCTCGATAAGAGCTATGGCGAGGTCATAGGCATAATCCCAGGATCTACCACTTGCCATGTATCCATTCTCGCTCCGCCTGGCCTCTGGGGTTCGGCTACTTCTTGGTTGTCTGTGCCGGCCGCCGCCACCTTAGGATTGCCGCCAGCGGCCCCACCATGTTTGCGTACCCGGTCCCATTCCACATCCTCGGGCTTGCAGCACTCGATTACACTGTGGAAAGGGTACCGAGGCCTTGGCAACCACCAGCTCTACTCCCGCGCCCGCCAATCACCAGCCATCGCCGTCAGCCGATGGAACGTCTTCCGACCGGTATGCCGGGCTCGACCCAGATCGGCTGATTCGCGCTTACCGTCTGATGCAGATGGCGCGCCGCCTGGACGATCGCGAAATCGTTCTCAAACGCCAGAACCGGATTTTCTTCCAGATCTCCGGCGCGGGACACGAAGCCGTCCAGGTAGCGGCGGGCATGGTCCTCAAGCCCGGCCACGACTGGCTCTATCCTTATTATCGCGACCGCGCCCTGTGCCTGACGCTGGGCGTGACGCCCTACGAAATGCTGCAGCAGGCGCTGGGCGCGGCGGCCGATCCCTCATCCGGCGGGCGGCAGATGCCTTCCCACTGGAGCCATCCGCGCTGGAATATTGTCAGCGCCTCTTCTCCCACCGGCACGCAATTCCTGCAGGCGGCGGGGGCGGCCGAAGCCGGGCGTTTCCTCGACGCCAAGTCCGATTCGCTCACGCTGGTGACTTCCGGCGACGGCGCCACCAGTGAAGGCGAGTTCTGGGAATCGCTCAACATCGCGTGCCTGGGCCGGCTGCCGCTGCTCTACCTGATCGAAGACAACGGCTATGCCATCTCCGTGCCAGTGGAGTTTCAGACTGCCGGCGGAAACGTCGCCCGGCTGGTGGCGGCGTTTCCGTCGTTGCACATCCTGGAAGTGGATGGGACCGACTTCCTGGCGTCCTACCGCACCATGCGCGCCGCGGCCGAGTACTGCCGCACAGGCCGGGGACCCGCGCTGGTGCGTGCCCGCGTGACGCGTCCCTATTCGCACTCGCTTTCCGACGACGAGCGTTTATATAAGACCGAAGCCGAGCGGCAAGCGGAAGCCGCGCTCGATCCCGTGATTCGTTTTCCGCAATTTCTGGTGGCCGAGGGTATTCTCGACCGGCAGGCGCTGCAGCGTGTCACCCACGAAGTTGAAACCGAATTGCAGGACGCCGCCCATCGCGCCGGGCTGGACGACGCGCCCGCCGCCGACACCGCGATGCGGCACCTGTATTCGGAAAGCGTGGATCCTTGTTCCGATGATTTCGCCTCGCCGCCGGCCTACCACGGCAAGCCGATGACCATGGTGGATCTCATCAACGCCACCCTGCACGAGGAGATGCGGCGCAATCCCGCCATGGTGGTGTTCGGCGAGGACGTGGCGGATGCCAGCCGGGAGGCCAGCCTGGCCGAGGTGAAGGGCAAGGGCGGCGTCTTCAAGGCGACCCAGGGGCTGCAGCGGGAATTCGGTTCGGCGCGGGTCTTCAACAGCCCCATCGCCGAGGCCGCCATCGTGGGCCGCGCCATCGGCATGGCCACCCGCGGGCTGAAGCCGGTGGCCGAAATTCAGTTCTTCGATTACATCTGGCCCGCCATGATGCAATTGCGCAACGAACTGGCCACGCTCCGCTGGCGCTCGGGCGGGGGGTGGAAATGCCCGGCGGTGATTCGCGTGCCGATCGGCGGGTATCTGAACGGCGGCGCGATTTATCATAGCCAATCGGGCGAAGTGGCTTTTACCCACATCCCCGGCCTGCGGGTGGTGATGCCGTCGAACGCTCTCGATGCTTGCGGCCTGTTGCGCACCGCCTTGCGCAGCGACGATCCGGTGCTGTTCCTGGAGCACAAGCGCCTCTATCGCGAGCCCTACAACCGGTCGCCCCATCCCGGCCGCGACTTTCTGATTCCGTTCGGGCGGGCGCGGGTGGTGAAACCGGGCGCCAGCGCCACCCTCTTGACCTACGGCGCATTGGTTCAGAAATCGTTGCTGGCGGCGACCCAGATCGAACGGCGCGACCCGGCCTGCAGCATCGAGATCCTGGACCTGCGCACCTTGGCGCCCTACGATTGGCCGGCGATTCGCCAGTCGGTGATGAAGACCAGCCGCGTGCTGATCGCTCACGAAGACGTTCTCTCGTTCGGATACGGCGCCGAAATCGCCGCCCGCATTGCCGACGAACTATTCGACCGTCTGGACGCTCCCGTGCGCCGGGTGGCCGCGCTCGATACCTGGGTCGGCTATCATCCGCAATTGGAAGCCGCGATTCTGCCGCAGACGGAAACGCTCGTATCGGCGCTCGAGCGGCTGCTGGCGTATTAGGTTGTGGGGCAGGTTGGTAATGTAACCCGCGGCCGATTGTTAATCGGCCCACCGCCGGATCACGGAAAATCCCCTGCGCAGAGAGGCGCCGGTGCACGCTCCGTCCAGAGGCGGGTTGGTAACCCGCGCAAGCTTGCGCCAATTGCCAATCGGCGCGCAGGTTACTTACCAACCTGCCCCACATCGGCAAACGGAACCACAAGCTAAAGCCGGATAAAGCCTGTGCCACTCAACTCCGGTGTCGCCCGGCACGGTTGGCGTAGAGATACAATAACCCGCGTATGGCATTTCGCGCCACGCCTCGCTATCCGTGGATTGCGGCGATGATCCTGGTCACGAGAGCCGTCGTTTGGGCGCAGGAAGTTGAACCGAACGAGCAGGCGTTCCCCTCCGACAGCCAAGATCCGCAAGCTGTCGACGGCACGGGGCTGCTCGGAGCTGTGTGTCCAGGAAAGATCGCGACCGGGAAAGAACTCGGCTGCGCCCACTGCCCACCGGATAGCGGCTTTGGATCGATGGACCTGCCCTGGTCGCTTGAGTCGGTAACGTTCGGGCACTTTCTTTCGCCGGCTAGCGAGGACGCTGTACTCTGGATGACCGGCTGCGAGCCTCATTCCCGTAACTTCGGCGGGGCTGTCCTGCTTACAAGGAAATCCGGAAGATGGTCGATGCTCCGGTACGCGGCCGGTCTTCAAATAGGAAGATGTCACAGGCTGCCGCTAAACGATGGGCGAGAAATCCTCGTTTGCATTGGGACCTTTGGGGGACAGGGGAACAATTTGACCAATATCTATGTTGAGGACCTGCTCAGCCCTAGGCCCGCTTTGATGGCGGCCCATGGCGACGAGGACAACATAGTGTTCTCTGCGTTCGACAATACCTGGACCTGCGGGTTGGATGACCACGGTCGGGTGACGCGCACTACCATCGACAAGGTAGAGTTCCGCACCAGCAAGACCGGCGCGCCGCTCCTGTCGATAACTGCAAGCTCCGGCGGGGGACGCGCGAAGCCCGAAGGGCGGCTACCGTGCGTGCCGGGTCGGGATCCGGCGCGGCCGCCCACCAAGACCGCTAGGGCTGATTTCGAGTTCGATGGGAAGAAATTCAACGAGGTCCCGCAAGCGCGTGCGCGATGACAGTCTCCCTCACGGTCCAGCCATGCAGGCGGTAAGTTGCGGATAACAAAAACGGCGCCCACGCATTTCCGCGGGGCGCCGTTCGATTTGTTGCTGTGGCTTATTCGGCCAAAGTTTCTTCGCCGGTATCTTCGGGCAGACCGCCGGCATACTGCAGGCGGGTTTCTTCGTCGTAGCCGGGGATATCGAGAGCGGCCGGCTCCTGCACGGGCTCCTCCGGGACATCCTCGCCGGCGATTTTGACCTGGCGGTAATACTCCATGCCGGTGCCGGCCGGAACCAGGCGGCCCATGATGACGTTCTCCTTGAGGCCGCGCAGGTAATCCACCCGGCCGTTGATGGCGGCTTCGGTGAGCACGCGGGTGGTCTCCTGGAAAGAGGCCGCGGAGATGAACGAATCGGTCGAAAGCGAAGCCTTGGTGATACCGAGCAGCACCGCCTTGCCCTGCGCCGGGCGGCCGCCCGCATCCACCACCCGCGCGTTTTCGGCGCGGAACTTGAACTTATCGACCACTTCCTCCGGCAGGAACTCGCTGTCGCCGATATCTTCCACCTTCACCCAGCGCATCATCTGGCGCGAAATCACTTCCAGGTGTTTGTCGTTGATATTGACGCCCTGCAGCCGGTAGACTTCCTGAATCTCGTTGACCAGGTACTTCTGCAGTTCCTTTTCGCCGAGCACATCCAGGATGTCGTGGGGGTTGCGCGGCCCATCCATGAGAGGCTCGCCGGCTTTGACCCGCTCGTTCTCCTGGACGTTGATGTGGACACCGCGCGGCAGCGAGTACTCACGCTGCGCGCCGTCGTCGCCCACCACGTAAATCTTGCGCTGCCCCTTGGTCACTTCACCGTACCTCACCACACCGTTGATTTCGGCGATGATGGCCGTCTCGCGCGGCTTGCGCGCTTCGAACAACTCCACCACGCGCGGCAAGCCGCCGGTGATGTCCTTGGTCTTGGTGGTCTCGCGTGGAATCTTGGCCAGCACGTCGCCGGCGTGAACTTCCTCGGCGTCGCGCACCATCAGGTGAGCGTGGGTGGGCATGAGGTACTTCTTGGCCTCCGAACGCGAGCCGGTAGCGCCCTCCGGCCGCACGATCAGGGTGGGCTGGCGTTTTTCGTCGGGCGAATCGGTCACCACCAACTGGGACATGCCGGTGACTTCGTCCACCTGCTCCTGCAACGTCAAGCCGTCGATCAGGTCCTTGAAATGGACCGCGCCGCTGACTTCGGTCAGGATGGAGAAGGTGTAAGGATCCCATTCGAGCAGGTTCTGGTTGCTCTTGACCGGGGCGCCGTCCTCGGCCAGAATGCGCGCGCCGTAGACCACCGGGTAGCGCTCCTTTTCGCGGCCTTTATCGTCCACCACCGCCATAATGCCGTTGCGGTTCATGGCGATGATCTCGCCGGTCTTGCTGCGCACGGTCTGGATGCCGATGTAGCGGGCGAAACCGTCGCTCTTGGCATCCTGGGTGGATTGCTCGCTGATACGGGTAGCGGTACCGCCGATGTGGAAGGTACGCATGGTGAGCTGGGTGCCGGGCTCGCCGATGGATTGCGCCGCGATGACGCCGACCGCCTCGCCGCGTTCCACCAGCCGTCCCGTGGCCAGGTTGCGGCCGTAACAGGCCACGCAGACACCGCGCTTCGATTCGCAGGTCAGTACGGAGCGGATTTTGACGCGCTCGATGCCGGCCGCCTGAATGGCCGCGGCCAGGTCTTCGGTAATTTCCTGGTTCACGCCCACGATGACGTTGCCTTCGTAATCCTTCTGATCCTCGAGCGCCACGCGGCCCACGATGCGGTCGCGCAAGGGTTCGATGATTTCGCCGGATTCGATGATCGGCTCCACGTAGATGCCTTCGGCGGTGCCGCAGTCGTTCTCGGTTACGATCACGTCCTGGGCCACGTCCACCAGCCGGCGGGTGAGGTAGCCGGAATCGGCCGTCTTCAGCGCGGTATCGGCCAGACCCTTGCGGGCGCCGTGGGTGGAAATAAAGTACTGCAGCACGTCCAGGCCTTCGCGGAAGTTGGCCGTGATGGGGGTTTCGATGATTTCGCCGGAGGGCTTGGCCATCAGGCCGCGCATGCCGGAAAGCTGGCGGATCTGCTGTTTCGATCCGCGGGCGCCGGAATCGGCCATGATGTAAATCGGGTTGAGGTTGCGGCCGGTGCGGTCGTCCTCTTCCATGGCCTGAAACATCTCATCGGAAACCTTTTCGGTGACTTTCGACCAGATTTCGATGATCTTGTTGTAGCGCTCGCCGTGAGTGATGGCGCCGTCCTGATACTGGCTTTCGACGTTGACGACTTCGCGTTCGGCTTCGCGCACCAGGCCGGCCTTCTCGCTCGGCACCACCATATCGTCGATGCCGATGGAGATCCCGGCGCGGGTAGCGTAGAGGAAGCCCAGCGCCTTGATCTCGTCGAGCATCTGCACCGTCACCACCAGCCCGAACTTCAGGTAGCAGTACTGCACCAACTGGGCGAGTCCTTTTTTCTTCAGCAGGCCGTTGATGAAGGGCATGTCCTGGGGCAGGTTGTCGTTCAGAATCACCCGGCCCACGGTGGTTTCCATGTACTGCTTGATGAATTCGATGGGCTCGGTGTGGGTCACATTCTGGTTATCGAAGGCGTGCACCAGGTCGATGACGCGGCCGGTGTAGCGGAGCTTGATGGGGGTGAGGGTTTCCACTTCGCCCATTTCGAGCGCGATCAGCACGTCGTCGGTGGAAGCGAAGGTGCGGCCCTCGCCCTTGGCGCCGGGACGCGCCTTGGTGAGGTAATAGCAGCCCAGCACCATGTCCTGGGTGGGAACCGCGATTGGACCGCCATGCGCCGGCGAGAGAATATTGTTGCTCGACAGCATGAGGGTGGACGCTTCGATCTGCGCTTCGGGCGAAAGCGGAATGTGCACCGCCATCTGGTCGCCGTCGAAATCGGCGTTGAAGGCGGTGCAGACCAGGGGATGAATTTTGATGGCCTTGCCTTCCACCAACACCGGCTCGAAGGCCTGAATGCCCAGGCGGTGCAGGGTGGGGGCGCGGTTGAGCAGAATGGGATGGTCCTTGATGACCTCTTCGAGGATATCCCACACCACCGGGTCCTGCTGTTCCACCAGCTCCTTGGCCTGCTTGATGGTGGTGCAGTGGCCGCGTTGTTCGAGGCGGTGATAGATGAAGGGCTTAAAAAGCTCCAGCGCCATCTTCTTGGGCAGACCGCACTGGTTCAAGCGCAACTCCGGACCCACCACGATCACCGAGCGGCCGGAATAGTCCACGCGCTTACCCAGCAGGTTCTGGCGGAAACGGCCCTGCTTGCCTTTGAGCGTATCGGAGAGGGATTTGAGCGGGCGGTTGTTGGCGCCGCGCAGCACGCGGCCGCGGCGGCCGTTGTCGAACAGAGCGTCCACGGCCTCCTGCAGCATGCGCTTTTCGTTGCGCACGATCACGTCGGGAGCGTGCAGCTCGATCAGCTTCTTCAAGCGGTTGTTGCGGTTGATGACGCGGCGGTACAGGTCGTTGAGATCGGAGGTGGCGAAGCGGCCGCCGTCGAGCGGCACCAGCGGGCGCAACTCGGGAGGAATCACGGGCAGCACGTCGAGGATCATCCACTCCGGCTTGTTGCCGGACTTGCGGAACGATTCCACCACTCGCAGCCGCTTGGCGAACTTCAGCTTCTTTTGCTGCGACATCTCGGTCTTCATCTTTTCGCGGATCTCTTCGCTGAGAAATTCCACGTCGATCTTCTTGAGCAGTTCCTTGATGCCCTCGGCACCCATCATGGCGACGAACTTGCCCGGGTGTTCCTGGTCGAGCTGCCGCTTGCGCTCGTCGGTAATGACGTCGCCGCGGGAAATACCCTCCACTTCACCCGGCTCGACGATCACGTAGGCTTCGAAGTAGAGCACGCGCTCGAGCTCGCGCAGGGTGATGTCGAGCAGGTGCCCGATGCGGCTGGGCAGCCCCTTGAAAAACCACACATGGGAGCACGGGCTGGCGAGCTCGATGTGGCCGAGCCGTTCACGGCGAACGCGCGCCAGGGTCACTTCCACGCCGCACTTGTCGCAAATCACGCCGCGGTGTTTCATGCGCTTGTACTTGCCGCACAAGCACTCCCAGTCCTGGGTAGGACCGAAAATGCGGGCGCAGAACAAGCCGTCGCGCTCGGGTTTAAAGGTCCGGTAGTTGATGGTCTCCGGCTTGGTGACTTCGCCGTGGGACCAGCTCCGGATTTTCTCCGGAGAAGCCAGGGAAATGCGGATGGAATCGAAATCCGCGATTAAATTCGCTCGATCGTACGGAGAGGATCTCAAAATAGCCTCCAGACTTTTAGCTTTCAGCAACCAGCGATCAGCCATCAGGTTAAGACCGCTGACCGCCGAGAGCCTGTTTTCTAGTCCGCCACAACTCTTAGCTTCAGCCATCGGCGATCAGCCCTTAGCGCAGCCCGGTTGAGCCGATCGCTGAAAGCTGACCGCCGAAAGCTCGTTTCTAGTCCGCCGCCAGCGCCGTATCCGGCACTTCGCGCGGCTTCTTCATCAATTCCACGTCCAGGCACAGCGACTGCAGCTCCCGGATCAACACGTTGAAGGATTCCGGGACGCCCGGCTCGACGGCCGCCTCGCCTTTGACGATGGCCTCGTAAATCTTGGCGCGGCCATAGACGTCGTCCGACTTGGCGGTCAACAGCTCCTGCAGGATATAGGCGGCGCCGTAAGCTTCGAGGGCCCAGACTTCCATTTCGCCGAAGCGCTGTCCGCCGAATTGCGCCTTGCCTCCCAGCGGCTGCTGGGTAATCAGCGAGTAGGGTCCGATCGAGCGCGCGTGGATCTTGTCGTCGACCAGGTGGGAGAGCTTGAGCATGTAAATGTAGCCCACCGTCACCGGCTGCTCGAACCCGGTGCCCGTCATGCCGTCGTACAGCTTGGTTTTGCCCGAGGTCGGCAGGTTGGCATCGGTCAGCGCCTTCTTGATTTCCCGCTCGGTGGCGCCGTCGAAGACGGGGGTGGCGTAATGCAGGCCCAGAGCCTGGGCGGCCCAGCCCAGGTGCGTTTCGAGAATCTGCCCCACGTTCATGCGCGAAGGCACGCCCAGCGGATTCAGAACGATTTCCACCGGGGTGCCGTCCGGCAGGTACGGCATATCTTCTTCCGGCAGGATGCGCGCGATCACGCCCTTGTTGCCGTGGCGGCCGGCCATCTTATCGCCCACCGAAAGCTTGCGCTTCATGGCGATGTAAACCTTGACCAGCTTGATCACGCCGGGAGGCAGCTCGTCGCCCTTGCGGAGCTTGGCGATCTTTTCGTCGGTGATTTTTTCGAGCACCGCGATCTGGCGCGAGGTCATCTCCTCGATTTCATCGATCTGCTCGTTCAGCCGCGGGTCCCGGGTGGAAAGCCGCATGCGCTTGAGGTCGCGCGATTTGATCTTTTCGATGATGTCGCGCGTCAGGTCGGTGTCCTTCGAGAGCAGGCGCTTGTTGGTTCTTTCGTCGTGCAGGTCGGCGGTGAGCTTCTTGCCTTCCAGCAGGTTGCCCAACCGCTTGGCGCGCTCGTCGGTGAGGATGCGGATTTCGTCCTGCAAGTTGCGCTGCAGGCGCTGGATCTGGGATTCCTCGATGGCCCTGGAACGGTCGTCCTTTTCCTGGCCCTTGCGCGAGAAAATCTTGCAATCCACGATGGTGCCCTCGATTCCCGGCGGGCAGTAGAGCGAAGCGTCCTTGACGTCGCCGGCCTTTTCGCCGAAAATCGCGCGCAGCAGCTTTTCCTCGGGGGTCAGCTGGGTTTCGCCCTTGGGAGTGACCTTGCCCACCAGGATGTCGCCCGGCTTCACCGTGGCGCCGACGCGGATCACGCCGCTCTCGTCCAGGTTGCGCAGGAAGGAATCGGCGATGTTGGGGATATCGCGGGTGATTTCCTCCGGCCCCAGCTTGGTATCGCGGGCTTCGATTTCGAATTCCTCGATGTGGATGGAAGTGTAATAGTCTTCCTTGACCAGCTTCTCGCTGACCAGGATGGCGTCTTCGAAGTTGTAGCCGCGCCACGGCATGAAGGCCACCAGAACGTTGCGGCCCAGGGCCAGCTCGCCCATATCGGTGCAAGGACCGTCGGCCAGCACCTGGCTCTTCACCACGCGCTGCCCCACCCTCACGATGGGCTTCTGGTTGATGCAGGTGTTCTGGTTGGAGCGCTTGAACTTGATGAGCTGGTAGATATCGGCGCCCACCTCGCGGGAAAGCTGGCCTTCCTGGGAAGCGCCTTCCACGCGGACGATGATGCGCTCGCTATCCACCGAATCCACCACGCCGGGGCGTTTGCACAGCACCACCGCGCCCGAATCGCGCGCCGTCACGTGCTCCATGCCGGTGCCCACGTAGGGAGCGTCGGCGCGCAGCAGCGGCACGGCTTGGCGCTGCATGTTGGATCCCATCAGGGCGCGGTTGGCGTCGTCGTTTTCGAGGAACGGGATCAAGCTCGCGGCCACCGACACAAGCTGCTTGGGGCTGACGTCGATGAACTGGATTTCTTCCCGCGGCTTGAGCACGAACTCGCCGGTCTGACGCGCGTTGCACAACTCCGGAACGATGCGGCCCTTCTCGTCGAGCGGCACGTTGGCCTGGGCCACCACGTACTTGTCTTCCTCCCAGGCCGAGAGATACTCGCAATGGGCTTCGTAGTCGGCGGGTTGCTTCTTGGCGGCCAGCTTTCGGTTGGTCTCCTCCACCTGGGCGCGCGGCACGATGTCGCCGACTTTGAAATCGGCGTCGCCCGGGTTCAGGATCTTGACTTCGTCTATCACCACGCCCTTGACCACGCGCCGATACGGGCTCTCGATGAAGCCGTATTCGTTGATGCAGGCGAAGCAGGAGAGCGAGGAAATCAGCCCGATGTTGGGACCTTCGGGAGTCTCGATCGGGCAGATTCGTCCGTAGTGGGTGGGATGCACGTCGCGCACTTCGAAACCGGCGCGCTCGCGCGTCAATCCGCCGGGG
>JBKQIF010000187.1:0-7216 GCA_052148435.1 Bryobacteraceae bacterium | reverse complement strand
CGAGATGAAACAGGTCGGCTTGCACCCGGGAGACGCGGGCTACGCTCCGCTGTTCCCGTTGGGTTATGGCCTCACCTGGTAGAGCGCGCTAGCGGGCCGATTTCGACCCCGAATCGGCGCGTTGGGGGCCAAGGCGGCTGGGTGCAGAGCCTTGGAGGATTTCGCCTGCCGCACGCACGGAACGGATGAACCGATCGGTCGATTCCAGCAGATCGGTGCATTCCCGGCAGAGGATATAGTGATCTTCGAAGCGGAGCGCTTCCGCCTCGGAAAGTTTGCCGGCCAGGTATGCTTCCGCCTTCTCATCGGATGCAAACCGGCAGCGTGGATCACTTCTCACATCTCTATTTCTCTCAGAAATAGACGGCAATTGCAAGCGGTTTCGCCCCGCTCGGCCGCAATTTAACGGATCTTAATGCGGAGCCGGAGCGTATGCAGACACATGGACCCCATTCGCAGAACATTTGGCTTGTGGTTGGTTTCGGTTGCGGCATTCGGGCAAAGCGGAGCGCCTCTGCCTGCAACCCGTTTGGAGTTTGAGGTCGCCTCGATCAAAGCGTCTCCGCCGCCGGCCCCGGAACGGCTCAATTTCGGCATCCACGTGGATGGCGCCATGGTCCGCTGCACCGGCCTGTCGTTGAAGGATTATATCCGTATCGCCTTTCGAGTCAAGGACTATCAGGTTATGGGGCCGGAGTGGATCGGGGCGGAGCGGTACGACATCTCGGCGAAACTGCCGCAGGGCGGCCAGCGCGAACAGGTGAATGACATGCTGCAGACTTTGCTGCTCTACCGCTTCCAGATCAAAATGCACCGCGACTCGAAGGAATTTCCGGTCTACGCGCTGACGGTGGCGAAGGGCGGGCTCAAGATGAAAGAATCGCCGATCGATCCGGATGCCGACAGTTCCAATGGCGGCACGGGAGCGGTGAACGTGGACGTGAGCGGCGGGCGGGGCGGCGCGACGGTCGCCTACGGCAAGGGGTCGTATTTTACGATCGGGGAAGACGAGTTGGAAGCCAGGAAGCTGAGCATGGTGAACCTGGCCGACATGCTGTCCCGATTGGTGGAACGCCCGATAGTGGATATGACGGCTATCAAGGGCACTTATGACTTCAAGCTTGAGTTTCCCCACGAAGACTTCCAAGCCATGAAGGTCCGAGTGGCGACCGCGGCGGGCATGACCCTTCCTCCGCAGGCGCGCCAATGGGCGGCTACGGTGGGCGACGATGCGCTTTTTACGGCCGTGCAAACAGTGGGGCTCAAGCTGGATGCGCGCAAAGCCCCACTGGAAGTACTGGTGATCGATCAGGCGCAGAAAATGCCGAGCGAGAACTGAAAGCTAGCCCAGCTTTCAGCTCAGCCATCAGCGTTCAGCCCTTTCCAACGTGTCGTAGAGCGGTTGTGCGGGCTTCAACGCAGGGTTGGTTTCGGCTACGGAAACAGCCAGCACGCGGATTTTGTCGTTGTCCGGCAGCGTCAAGGTTTTAGCGCCGGCGGGCAGATCGATGGCGTAGGCGAAGAGGTACGAATAGCCATAGGGAACGTTGGCGCCCTGGGCGTCGTGATGATGGGACGCGTACCAGGCGATGGCGGCGGGCTTGATGTAGCCGGGCGCGAGGCCGACCATCTCGTGGTAGGGATCCTGCTCGGTTCGGCCGTCGCGGCCGGTGACCTGGCCGCTTTTCCAGACGCGGTTGTCCCACTGGCCGACAAAGCCGCCCCAATTTTCCACGGTCACTTCCTGGGTGCGGCCGCCGGCGCGGAAGGCGGCTTTTTGATCACCATCGGCGGAGGCTGCCAGCACGTACACGCGGTTGAATGAGCCGGCGGGTAGGGCTAGAGCCTGTCCCTTGGCGGCGACGGCGTTGGGCGATCCGGGTTTGGCCGGCGCCAGGGTGAACGAGACGCCATCGAGGGTCAATGTGGTGGGGAGCATTTCGGCGGGATACGAATTGCCATGGCCGTCGAAGCCGGCGGCCGATTTGGCGCCGTCTTCGGTAGCGGTGGCAAGATCGTAGACGAGATCGATGGGCCGCGAACGGACGGCCGACACTTTGGAGGCCCTAGGACCGAGTTTCAGGGCGAAAGTGCGCGGCTGGAAAGCGGTGAACGAAGCTACCAGAACACCGCTCGAACTGGTGGCCTCGCCGACGGGTTGCTCCTGGCCATTGACTTCGCGCGCGGCCGTGATCGGGGCTGCCATCGAGATGCGGACGTTTTCGGCGGGACGCCCATCGAGCTCCACCAGGCGTACGATGATTTCGTCGCTGGCCTCGGCCTTCTTCAGCGCGAGCACGCGGATGCGCGAGTTGGAGATCTTGAGCAGCGAGAACTGCTTGCCGAGGGCGCCGGCATGTTTGGCGGACTCAAAGGCGATGGGCGGCTCGTTCAGGCGCCATGCTTGCCAGTCGGTCCCGGAGTGAATGCGGTCGCCGGCATGACCGGCGATTCCGTAGACGAATTCGTGATGGCCGAGATCCTGCGTGGCCTGATCGGGATAACCGCCGCGGGTTCCGGGCGTGCGCAGCAGGGTGAGGCGGATCGTGTTGTCGCGCGGTTTATCGGAGCCGTTCTTGCAATCGGTCAGGATCGTCGTGCCGAAGGCGCCGGACGCATCGGTGAGATCGATCCATTGGTGGGAAGGCACTTCAAACTTCTTCGGCTCGGCGGTAGGCCGCTCGATGGTGCCGATGTCCCAGTTGTAAGTGGCCACGTGGTTGTAGGCGGTCAGGGGGAACACGGCTTTCAGGTTGCCTTCGCGGGTGTTCCAATCGATCACGTTGCGTATTTCGACGCGATTGCCGGGGTCGCCGGCCGAGAGGCTGACGGTCTGGACAAACTTCGAGCCTTCGGTTTCGCGGATAATCTCGACCGAGACTCGTACCGGGCCGCTCTCGGTAACTTTGATGGTGGCCGGGCCGGTAACGAAAGAGCGCGGCGGGGCCTGCTCCTGGTCCCAATCCATATTCCAGGCGGGCCACTGAACGGGATTGTCGTAGGAAATCGCCAGGCGCGCCGGCGCATACAGGAGTTCCTTTTGGGTGGACTTGTCGAAAATGCTGCCGATGTCGCCGGTAGGATCGATGCGGACGCGGTAGCGGGCGTTTTCTAGCGTGGATTCGGAAACGTGGAGGGCGGAACTGGAAGCCTCGCTGGCGGCCGGCTCGACATCGTACACCGCATAGCCCACCGAGGGCACCTTGGCCAGGAATAACACGCGGCCGCCGCTGAGTTGCGCCGGCACGGCGAGACCATCCGGCCCGACCACCCGAACCGCTTTGGCGCCGGCGGGCAGGTCGACCTTGGCCTCCACCAGATCTTCGCGGGCCACGTTGAGCGGGTTATAGACCACCAGCGCGATGCCCTTGGTTTGAGTGTCGAGGCCGGCCGCCACCGCTTCACTGGCATTCGCCATCACGCCGGCAAACTGGTTCATGGCGATGACGTCGTCGTTCCAGGCGAACTCGTAGGATTTGGGCGTAGCGGTGCCGGCGGCGATGTCGTGAAAGTGGCCGCCCATGGCGAGGGTCCAGGCATCGTTCAAGCGCTCGCGGGGGTAGGGACGAGCGCCCAGCCATTCGGCCGCGATGGATGCTTTTTCGGCGGCATCGGCGAGCAATTCCTCCTTCCGAATCCAGCGCTTCTGATAGGCCTGGGACGTGAGCGAGCCGGCCGAGTGGTTGGTCAGCTCCATTTCGCCGGTGTAGCGCGGCAGGTTGGCGGCTTCGGCGGGCGTGATATCGAGAAACATCTGATCGGCGTTGGAGGAGACGACATGGACGGGGCCGTTTCCGACGCTCACATGGGGATCCGAACCGATTTGTGCCGTGCCCTTGGTGACGATGGCTTCGAGCAGTTTTACGGCGGGCTCGCGCGGAGAGCCGCCGATATCGCCAGTGCCGTAATAGTGGTAGTCGGTGTAGACGCCGGTGAGTTTGCCGTTGTTCTCGACGCGAGCGGCCCAGTCGCCCTGATAGCGGCGAAGATCCTGGTCGGCTGTGAGCTTGCCGGTTGGCGGGCGAAGCGGCTGGCTGAGGTCGGTGGTGATGTCGGCGGCGTAGTCGCCGGGGTTGATGCCTGCCAGCACGCTCTTGCCATCGGGGCCGACCCACACGCCCACATCGAAGGGCGTGCCAACGGGAGTCTTTTCCAGGGACTCGACGCCGCCGCCATCGGCCGAGGAGCCCCATACGAGCTTCTGGGTGGAGAACCCTTTGACGCCGGCGTGGGCCAGAATGCTGGGCAGGGAGGCGGGGAAGCCGAAGCAATCGGGCAGCATATATTCGGCGCTGGTTTTGCCCAACTCCTTGCGGAACCAGTTATTGCCGTAAAGGATCTGGCGAATGATGCCTTCGGCGCCGGGCGCGTTGACGTCGCCTTCCTCGACCGACGAGCCGGCGGGGAACCAGCGGCCGGAATCCACGTACTGCTTGAGCCTGGCGAAATCGGCGGGGAAATATTCCTTCATGAAGCGATAGCGGTTCGAACCGGAGAAATTGAAGATATAGTGCGGGTACTTTTCGAACAACGCGAAATTATCGCGCATGGTGTTGAGGATGTATTCGTTGATGACCTGCGGATACTCCCAACGCCACTCCGTGTCGAGGTGGGCGTAGCCGACCACATACAAGGTGGGTTGGCGGGTGAGATCGGGCGCGGGATCCGCGGCACCGGCCTGAACGGGCCAGAATGCGAGAGCCGCTACCGGGAGGAGAAGCCAGAAACGCGTCTGTTTTGCCATGGGTCGATTCCTGCACCTCTTATAGTAAGGCCGATCGGCGGGCAGCGATCAGCCCCTGGGGGCGGCTGATGCGGCGGGTCGATTTTGGCCCTGGCGGGCGCCGAGGTTCCAGAGTGTACCGCTACGTTGGCATCCGATGTTTTTCCCCACGTTATGATTGAGTAGGAATGGCGGAACTGCTGGATGGGAACCGGGTACGGGACGAGATCAAGGCGGAATTGGCGCCGCGGGTGGCGGCGTTAACGGCGCGCGGGCGGCGGCCCGGGTTGGCGGTGGTGCTGGCCGGGCGGAATCCGGCTTCGGAGATCTATGTCCGTAACAAGATCAAGGCTTGTGGGGACCTGGGAATTTACTCCGAGACGATTACGCCGTCCGAATCGGCGACTACCGATGAGCTGTTGGCGATAGTCGAGGAGTTGAACGCGCGCGCGGATATCGACGGCATTCTGGTGCAGTTGCCGCTGCCGCCGCAGGTGAACTCGAAGCGCATCCTGCTGGGAATCGCTCCGGCCAAGGATGTGGACGGCTTTCACCCGTACAACGTCGGCTGCCTGGTGGCCGGCCTTCCGGCGCCGCGCGCCTGCACGCCTGCCGGGATTCTGGAGCTGCTGGCGCGCTACCGGATCCCGGTGGCCGGGAAACGCGCGGTGGTGGTGGGGCGCAGCGACATTGTGGGAAAGCCTGTGGCGCTGCTGCTGCTGCACGCCAACGCGACGGTGACCATCTGCCATTCCAAGACCTCCGATCTGCCTGGTATCTGCCGCCAGGCCGACATTTTGGTGGCCGCCATGGGACGGCCGGCGTCGATTACGGGAGATTTTATCCAGCCCGGCGCCACGGTAATCGACGTGGGGACCAATCATATTACCGACCGCGCGCTGGTGGCGCGCATCTTCCGCGACTCGCCGGAAAAGCTGGCCGCTTTCGATAAGCGCGGAAGTTTGCTGGTGGGCGACGTACACCCGCTGGACGTGGCGGAGCGTGCGGGCGCGTACTCGCCGGTGCCAGGCGGCGTCGGTCCGCTGACAATCGCCATGCTGATGGTGAACACCGTGGCTGCGGCCGAGCGCCGCGCCGGAGAAGAAAGATGGCCACAGATGAACGCAGACGAACGCAGATGAGAAATTAAAGGATTTATCCGTGTTTATCCGTGTTCATCCGTGGCTCGATTTTGATTTTTCACCGCCTCTGACGATCACAGCTCGCTACAAGGAAAGGATATGCTGAAGGTAGGGCTGACCGGTGGGTTGGCCAGCGGCAAGACGTTCGTGGGAGAGGAACTGGCCCGCCTGGGTTGTCTTCTGATTCAGGCCGATGAGTTGGGGCACGAGGTGCTGGAGCCCGGGGGGGAAGCCTATGCCGGCGTGGTGGCGGAGTTCGGCGCCGGGATTTTGACCGGGGACGGCCGGATCGACCGGGCGCGCCTGGCGGCCGAGGCTTTTGGAGCGCCCGAAAGGCTGGCGCGACTGAATGCGCTGGTGCATCCGCCGGTGCTCGACCGCGAAGAGGAATTGATCGCCCGATTTGCGGCCAACCACCCCGATGGGATTGCGGTGGTGGAAGCGGCGATCCTGGTTGAAGCCGGCCGCTATAACGATTTCGATCGGATGATTCTGGTGTATTGCCGGCCCGAACAGCAACTGGAACGGGCGATGCGCCGCCCCGGCGCGACGGAGGCCGGCGTGCGCGCCCGGCTGGCGCGGCAAATGCCGCTGGAAGAGAAGAAGAAGCACGTCCACTTTACGATTGACACGTCGGCCGAGAAAGAGGACACGCTGCGCCAGACGCGGGCCGTTTGGGAGGCGCTATCGAACGGGCATCGGGCGGCTCGGCCGGAGTGCCTTCCGGGAGAGGGTTGAGCCATGAGAATTCTGCGACTGTTTGCCTGGGCTATCCTGCTGGTAGCCGGATTTGTGGCACTTACTTCGGCGGGTCACTGGAGGCTGGGGCAGTTACTGCCTCCCGCAGGTTCGCGCTTGTGGGAGGAGCCCGCCGCGGCCGCCACGGGATACTCGCCCGACGAGCAGAATAACATCGATATCTATAAGTCGGCGCGCGAAGCCACGGTCAACGTGACGTCCATCGTGTATGTCGAAAACTGGTTTCTGCAGCTCTACCCGTCCAAGGGCACCGGTTCGGGCTTCCTCATCAACGGCGACGGGGAGATTCTCACCAACAACCACGTGCTGCAAGGCCGCGGCACGCAATTGACGGTCAAGCTGGCGGACATGAAAGAGTACAAGGCCAAGGTACTGGGAGTGGACGCCAATTCCGACCTGGCGCTGATCAAAATCGACGCCGGGCGCAAGCTGCCGACCCTGCACCTGGGGGATTCGGAGAGCCTGGTGGTGGGGCAGAAGGTTCTGGCCATCGGCAATCCGTTCGGTTTCGAAGGTACGCTGACTACGGGAATCGTCAGTTCGCTGGGGCGCAACATCCAGACGGAGGACCGGACGCTGAAAGGCATGATCC
>JBKQIF010000186.1:0-18005 GCA_052148435.1 Bryobacteraceae bacterium | reverse complement strand
TGCCGCAGCGTTCGCCGTAGCCGTTGAGGCACCCCTGCACGTGGGTGACGCCGGCTTCGACGGCGGCAAGGGTATTGGCCACGGCCACGTCGGAATCGTTATGAGTGTGAATGCCGAGGATGCCGTCGAAGCGGCGGCGCACGTCGGCGACGATTTCGGCCAGCCGCCCGGTGATGGTGCCGCCATTGGTGTCGCACAGGCACAGCACGCCGGCGCCGGCTTGTTTGGCGGCGTCGAGCGTGGAGAAAGCGTAATCCGGGTTGGTGCGATAGCCATCGAAGAAATGCTCGGCGTCGTAGACGACTTCCTTGCCGTGCGACACCAGCCAGGCCACGCTTTCCGAAATCAGCTTGAGATTTTCTTCGAGAGTGATGCCCAGGGCGCGGTGCACATGAAGATCCCACGTTTTCCCGAATATCGAGACCGCCGGCGTGCCGGCTTCCACCAGTGCGGCCAGGTTGCGGTCTTCGGCCACCGGGTTCTTGGCGAATCGCGTGGAGCCGAAGGCCGTCAGGCGCGCGTGTTTCAAGTCGAGGTCGCGGGCGCGGGTGAAAAATTCCCGGTCCTTGGGATTGGAACCGGGCCAGCCGCCCTCGATATAGTCGATGCCCAGCTCATCCAGTTTCTGCGCAATGATGAGCTTGTCATCCACGGAGAAGGAGACGGATTCGCCCTGCGTGCCGTCGCGGAGAGTGGTATCGAACGTGAAGATCTTCATGTTACCTATTGCGGGAGCGCGCTGGGCGCTTACCCGGCTACCTCTTGCGGTACTCCGGCTTCCTTGCGCTTCTTGAGGAAGGGCATCATATCGCGGAGTTCCTTGCCCACTACCTCGACCGGCTGATGGCGCGCCGCTTCGCGCATGGCGAGGAAATTCTTGCGGCCGGTTTTATTTTCTTCGATCCAGGCGCGGGCGAATTCGCCCGATTGGATTTCGGAAAGGATTTTTTTCATTTCGGCGCGGGTTTCGGCGGTGACGATGCGCGGCCCGCGGGTATAGTCGCCGTATTCGGCCGTATCGGAGACGGAATAGCGCATGTAGGCCAGGCCGCCTTCCTGGATCAGGTCGACGATCAGCTTCAGCTCGTGCAGGCACTCGAAGTAGGCGATTTCGGGCGCGTAGCCGGCCTCCACCAGGGTTTCGAATCCGGCCCGGATCAGCTCGCTGGCGCCGCCGCACAGCACCGCCTGCTCGCCGAACAGGTCGCTTTCGGTCTCTTCCTTGAAAGTGGTTTCGATGACGCCGGCCTTGAGGCAGCCGAGCGCGAGAGCGTAGGCCAAGGCGCGCTGGAGAGCTTGGCCGGAGGCGTCCTGATGGATGGCGACGAGCGCGGGGACGCCGACGCCTTCCGTATACAGCTCGCGGACGCGGTGGCCGGGGGCCTTGGGAGCGATCATCGAGACGTCCACGTCCTTGGCCGGAACGATCTGTTGGAAGTGAATATTGAAGCCGTGGGCGAACATGAGCGTCTTGCCGGCGGTCATGTAGGGCTTGATTTCCTCATAGACGCCGGGCTGCTGATGGTCGGCGACGAGCATCATGACGACATCGGCGCGGGAGGCGGCTTCAGCGGCGCTCATGACGGCAAGGCCGGCGGCCTTGGCCTTCTCATAGCTGGGGCTATCGGGTCGCTCGGCGACGACAACGTCGATGCCGGAGTCGCGCAAGTTGAGTGCGTGGGCGTGGCCCTGGCTGCCGTAACCGACGATGGCGACAGTGCGGCCCTTCAGATCGTTCAAGTCTGCGTCTTTTTCGTAATAGCGTTTAGGCATTTTGATTCTCCATGGATTAGGCACGAGGCGCGCCGATCAGAATACTTTCTCTTCCACGCCGGCGCCGCCGCCGGTGGGCACCGGCGGCTGCAGGCGCAGCTTCTTCGCCTCCAGGGCGATGGCCAGCGCGCCGGAGCGCGTCACGTCGATCTCGCCGTAGCTGCCCATGACGTCGATAAATTCGCCCAGCTTTTCCGCATCGCCGGTAGCTTCGATGGCGAACCCTTCGGTGGAGGAATCCACCACCCGGCCGCCGAAAATCTCGGCTTCCTTCAACACCGCTGTGCGCGATTCCTGCGGCGTCTTGACGCGCAACAGCACTAGCTCGCGCACCACCGCCGGAGTGTCCGTCAGGTCGGTGGCCTGCAGCACGTTGATCAGCTTGTTCATCTGCTTGATCACCTGCTGCCGCTGGCTGGAATCCACCTCCACCGCGATGGTCATGCGCGAGAGCGCGGGATCGAGCGTGCGCGCCACGGTCAGGCTTTCTATATTGTAGCCGCGCTGCGAAAGCAGCCCGGTGACGCGCATCAGCGCACCAGGCTTGTTTTCGAGGAGTAACGATATGACTTGCAACATGAGTTTTCCCTCGCGCACTTACTGGGCTGGAACCTCTACCGGCTGGGGCGGCCCGAGCACCATCTCGCTGATGCCGGCGCCGGCGGGCACCATGGGGTAGACCGATTCGAACGGCGTCACTTTGACGTTGAGCAGGTAAGGGCCGGGTTCGCGCACGGCTTCTTCCAGGGCCGGAGCCAGTTCCCACGGCTTATCGATGGTGCGGCCCTTGAAGCCGTAGGCGGCAGCCAACTTCTCCACGTCGGGGAAGCAGTCCAGCTCCACCGCGCTGAGGCGGTGGTTGTAGAACAGCGTCTGCCACTGGCGCACCATGCCCAGGTAGCCGTTATTCATGATCACGATCTTGATGGGCAGCCCCTGGCTGACCACGGTGGCCAGCTCGGGAAGCGCCATCTGGAAGCCGCCGTCGCCCACCAGCGAAAACACCAGCTTATCGGGCCGGGCCATCTGCGCGCCGACGGCGGAAGGCAGGCCGAAACCCATCGAACCCAGGCCGCCGGAGTTGATCCACAGGCGCGGCTCGGCGAAGCGGATGAGCTGCGCCGCCCACATCTGGTGCTGGCCGACGTCGCTGGTGACGATGGCCTGCCCGCCGGAGAGCCGGTCGATTTCGCGCATCAACTGCTGCGGCTTGATCTCCGTGTCCGAAGCCGGGGTGTCGAACGGATGCTCCTGTTTCCAGCCGCGGATCTGCCGCCACCAGGACTGGCGCTCGGCAGCCACGTCCGCGGTGGGCTTTCTGTCGCGTTCCGCGAGCAGCTTGTTGAGCCGCCCCAGCACCCGCTTGACGTCGCCCACGATGGGCACGTCGGCGGCGCGGTTCTTGCCGATTTCGGCCGGGTCGATATCCACGTGAATCACCTTGGCGTGGGGCGCGAAGGCGGCCAGCCGGCCGGTGACGCGATCGTCGAAACGAACGCCCAAGGCCACGATCAGATCGCAGTGGGTGAGGGCCATGTTGGCGGCGTAACTGCCGTGCATGCCGGGCATGCTGATAAAATTGGGATGTTCGCTCGAAAGCGAGCCCAAACCCATCAGCGTCACTACCGCGGGCGAGTCGGTCAGTTCCACGAATTCCCGCAGATCAGCGGCCGCGTTGGCCGCCACGATGCCGCCGCCGGCATATACCAGCGGACGCGCCGATTTCTCGATCAATTGCGCGGCGCGGCGGATTTGCCCGGTATGCCCCTCGGTGAACACTTTGTAGCCGGGCAGGTGGATGGCCGTCACCGGCTGGTAATGTCCCTGGCCCTGAAATACGTCTTTGGGAACGTCCACCAGCACCGGGCCGGGGCGGCCGCTGGAGGCAATGTAGAACGCTTCGTGAACCGTCTCGGCTAGGTCCTCCAGGCGCTTCACCAGGTAATTGTGCTTGGTGCAGGAGCGGGTGATGCCGAACGTGTCGGCTTCCTGAAAGGCGTCGCTGCCGATGAGCTTGCTAGTCACCTGCCCGGTGATGGCCACGATCGGAATCGAATCCATCATGGCGTCCACCAGGCCGGTGGTCAGGTTGGTGGCGCCCGGTCCGGAAGTGGCGCAGCACACGCCTACCCTGCCGGTGGCGCGCGCGTAACCCTCCGCGGCGAAAGCGGCGTTCTCTTCGTGCCGCACCAGAATGTGCCGGATGTGGTGTTCGTACAAAACGTCGTAGAAAGGAAGCGTGACGCCGCCCGGGTAGCCGAACATGCAATCCACGCCCTCGCGCGCCAGACACTCCAGCAGCATACGTGCGCCGCTCATCAAAGTTGCCATATCATCCGCCTCAAAGTTTCGATCGATAACGAAAAAGGCCATCGGCCGGGCTGTTTGCCCCGCCGATGGCCTTGGAAAACCTGCTTTCCGATGCCTTCAAGCGGGGCCGGGTACGGCCAGGCTAATCGAGCCTACAGGAATACCTACCACGTTGGATACTACGGGGCGGCCTGTGAGGGCAAGCGACATCGGAAGTTACTCTCTGAGTTTAGCCCGCAAGTTTACTAAATGCAAGAGGGCAAATAGATAAATAAAAGTTATGAAGGTATCATGCGGGCGGGGCAATGCCTTTTCAGGGTACTCCGCGCTAAGTTGGGCCTATTTCGCCTGCCCGTAAGTGGCCGTCGGACCGTGTTTGCGGAAGAAATGCTTATCGCGCTGGGCGAGGGAAATCGGTTGCGCATCGGGGTTGATGGCGATCGTCTCCAGTGCCATGGCGGCCAGCTCTTCCACGATGATCGCGTTGTGCGCCGCGTCGGCCACGTCTTTGCCCCAGGCGAACGGAGCGTGACCGTGCACCAGCATGGCGGGGCAATCGAGCGGCTTCGTGCCCGCGAGGCGGCGAATGATGGCGACCCCGGTATTGGCCTCGTAACCCGCGTCGATTTCTTCCGCGGTGAGCGGCGCCGACACCGGGATCGGGCCGTGGAAGTAATCCGCATGAGTGGTGCCGAAACAGGGGATCTCCCGCGCCGCCTGCGCCCAGGCCGTGGCGTGTCGCGAGTGAGTATGCACCACGCCGCCGATGTCCGGGAAGGCGCGGTACAGCGCCACGTGGGTTTCCAGATCCGACGACGGCCGCAGCGACCCTTCCACGATGCAGCCGTTCAGATCGGTAATCACCATATCTGCCGGTTTCATCTTGTCGTAGGGCACGCCGCTGGGCTTGATCACGCACAGGCCTTCTTCCCGCGCGAGGCCGCTGGCGTTGCCGAAAGTGAAAATCACCAGGCCCCGCCGCACCAATTCCAGATTGGCTTCCAGAACTTCTTCCCGTAATTTTTCCAGCATTATTTCCCCATTCTGGCGGCGGCCGCGATGCGCCGCAATTCGGGCAGCACCGTGCCGATCTCGACCGCCCCGGATTGCCGCTGCCCCAAAGAAAAATATAGCTTGCGGTACAGCGGAAAGAGTTCCCGATAGGTCTCGACGGCCGCCGGTTCCGGTTCGATGGTGCGGAATGGCGGACAAAGCGCCGCCTGCGCCGCTTCGATCGAGGGAAATACGCCCGCCGCCAGGAACGCGAAGATAGCCGAACCAAGGCTGGTGACGTCGCCCGCCGGCACCAGAATCGGTTTGCCCAGCACGTTGGCGTACACCTGGTTGAGCACCTGGTTCTTGCGCGGAATCCCGCCGCCGTTGATCACCCGCCGCACCGGCACGCCGTGTTCTTCCATCCGCTCCAGAATCACGCGGGTGTGAAACGCCGTGCCTTCGATGGCGGCGAACAGCTCGTCCTGCGCGGTGTGGGTCAGCCGCCAGCCCAGCGTCACCCCGCTCAGCTCCGGATTCACCAGCACGGTGCGGTCGCCGTTGTCCCAGCTCAACCGCAGCAGGCCGGTCTGGCCGGCGCGGAAGGCTTCCAAACCTTGGGAAAGTTTCGCCACCGTGGTTCCCGCGCGGCGCGCCACTGCATCGAAAATATCCCCGGTTGCCGAAAGCCCAGCTTCAATGCCGGTGCGCGCCGGGTCGATCGAGCCCGGCACCACGCCGCAAACGCCGGGAACCAGTTGGGCTTCGTCGCTGATCGCCATGATGCAGGTGGAGGTGCCGACCACGTTCACCACGTCGCCCAGCTTCACTCCGGCGCCAATGGCGTCCCAGTGCGCATCGAAAGCGCCGGTCGGAATCGGGATACCCGCGCGCAGGCCCAGCTCGGCCGCCCACGCCGCGTCCAGATGGCCGGCGATTTTGTCGCTGGTGCGGTAATGGCCGTCGAGTTTCCGCCGCACGCCTGTAAGCAAAGGATCCACCGCCGTCAGAAACTCTTCCGGTGGAAATCCGCCCAGCGCGGCGTTCCACATCCACTTGTGCCCCATGGCGCAGATGCTGCGCGAAACCGCGGCCGGGTCGGTGACGCCGCTTAGCACCGCCGCCACCATGTCGCAATGTTCCAGCGCGGTGGCGAAGCGTTCGCGCTTGTCCGGATTGTGGCGCAGCCAGTGCAGGAGCTTCGAGAAACCCCACTCGGAAGAATACGTGCCGCCGCACCAATCGATGGCCGGCAGATGCCGCGCATGCGCCACCGCGGTAATTTCGGCGGCTTCCTCCCAGGCGCGGTGGTCGCACCAGAGATAGTAATCGTCGATTGGAGTGAGCGTCTCATCCACCGGGATGACGCTGGAGCCGGTGGTGTCGAGAGCCAGCGCTTCTACGGCCTGACCGTCGATGCCGGCTTCGGCGATGGCGCTCCGCATGGCTTCCGCCAGCGCCTGCATGTGGTCGGCGTGGCGCTGGGTGGCAAAGTCCGGGTCGTCCTGCTTGCGCAGAAGCGGATACTCCGCCACGCCCGCGCCCAGCCGGCCGCGCACGCTATCGAAGATGGAAGCGCGCACATTCAGGGTCCCGAAATCCACTCCAGCTACGATGCTCATTTCGCTGATTTTAGCAGCAAGGTGGTCGCGCCTGAGCGTAGAAATTGAAGCCTGGGGTGCGCGACAGGCAAGTGGAGAGCAGCGCGATTCATCAGCCAAACAGCCGGAATCCGAGCGTATGTATACGCAAGGCCGGAGCCCGCTCCTGTGGGGCAGCTTGGTAACTACCCACCCACGTCAGAACGCGTCGGGCGGCCGGGCGGCGGAATTGCCGTTGAGAAACCGGTCGAACCAGTAGCATTGCCAGTTCAGGCTCTCCACCAGGTGCGTAGGCTCGCCGGTGCGAGTCAGGTTGTGGTTCTCGCGCGGAAAGATCACCAACTCGGCGCTCACCCCGTAGTGCTTCAGCGCCCGGAACCATTGTTCGCCCTGCTCGATGGGCACGCGATAGTCGTTGTCGGAGTGCAGGATCAGTGTCGGCGTCTTGACGTTCCTGGCGTACTTTAGCGGGGACGCGGCCCAGTATTGATCGAAGTTGTCGAACAGGAACCCTTTGAAGTCGTCCTCGTGGCCGTATGCGCCGTCGCGCGTGCCATCGTCGCTGATGAAGTTGGAAATGCCGCGCAGGGTGACGGCTGCTTTGAAGCGCGTGGTGTGCCCCAGTATCCAGTTAGTCAGATAGCCGCCATAGCTGCCGCCGGTCACGCCCAGCTTTCCGGTATCGATCCACGGATTCTGGTGGATGGCAGCGTCCACGCCGGCCATCACGTCCCGATAGTCCATGCCGCCCCAGTTGTTGACGATGCCGCTCTCGAACTTCTGCCCGTAGCCCGTGGAGCCGCGCGGATTGCAGAAGAAGACCGCCCAGCCGCGCCCTGCGTAGACCTGAAATTCGTGATACCAATCGACGCCGTACTGCCCCGCGGGACCTCCATGGATGCTCAGCACTAGCGGATACTTCTTGCCGGGCTGCCAGCCGACCGGCTTGACCAGGAAGCCATCGATGTCCCAGCCGTCGCTGCTCTTGTAAGGCAGGCGCTCCACGGCGGCCAGTTCCAGGCCGCTCCACAGGGCGGCGTTCAAGTGGGTCAGTTGGCGCTCGGCGCTGCCATCGAGAGCGGATACATACAGGTCATCGAGGTGCTCGAAATCGTTGGCCAGATAGGCCATCGCGCCGGAGCTCCGGTTGGCGTCCACGGCGCGGACCGCGCGCTCGCCTTTGGTGAGCTGAACGGCCTTGCGCGTGTCCAGATCGACGCGAAACACATGCAGCGTTCCCTTGACGCCGGTTTCGAAGCTCAGTTCCCGGGGACCGGGCCCCCAGCGGAGCGCGGTGGGAATGAGGTCGATATCGTCGGCAGCGAGACGCGGTCGGGCGCCGCCCGCCGCCGGCGCGATGTAGAGCTTGGGAAACACGCGCTTCTCGGCCTCTCCGATGAACGCGATCTCGGATCCATCGGGCGACCAGCGCGGCCCGGAGTCGCCGAATTCATGGTCGGAGATGCGCGCCAGCGCCCCGCCCTCGGCCGGGACCACCCAGATATTCTTGGCGTGGCCGTCGTCGTACTCATGGCCGGTGCGGTCGCTGACGAAGGCGATGCGGGTGGAATCGGGCGACCACTGAGGATCGGTATCGTTCCAATCGTCGCCCGATGTGACCTGGTTGGCGGCGCCGGTCGAGGCATCGATCACAAAGATGTGGCTACGCTTGTCGTCGTACCAGCCGGTGTCGTTGAAATTGTACAGAATGTGGGAATAATGGCGGACGTCACTCTTGCGGGCAGCGGCCGGCACGTTATCGCTGGGGCCGGTCCGGCTAAGGACCACGAACCGCTTGCCGTCGGGGGACCACTGCGGCGCGCTGGCCCCGTTCTTCAGGTGCGTCAAGACCTGCGCTTCGCCGCCGGACATGGGGAGGATGCAGATCTGCGGACGGGCCGCTTCGGCCGGCGCGGCGGCGGCCGGCGGTTGCGAGGCGCGACTGGAGAGGAACGCCAGGCGCGATCCATCGGGGCTCCAGCGCGGCGAACTGGAGTTGACGCCTTCCGCCGTCAGACGCCGCGGCGCCGACTTCCCGTCGGTGGCGGCTACCCAAATGGAACTGTCGCGGCGATTGCGGGCCTGGTCGACGGCGGTGACCACGTAGGCCACCAGCTTGCCGTCCGGCGAGAGGCGCGGGTCGCTGGCGGACTCAAAAGCGAAGTAGTCCTCGGCCGTGACGCCGCGTTTCGCGGATACAGCGGGAAGTGCGATGAATGTCAGGACACAAACGGTGAAGAGCGTACGGCGACGGTGCATAACGACCTCAAGTATACAGAGATCGCCAGGCCTTCGGACCACCGGTTGCGAGCGGCCGCGCCGTGGAAGACACTAAGGGCTTGTTCCGTAATAACTGCACCAACCGCTTCCGGTGCATCATGCCGCGAGTCAGAAGCCGCGACCGTAAGAGAGCGGTTGCCGATGATGGGAGTGGTCATTTCCTGACAGTCACTAAGCGGTATGCGGGTCCGAGACAGCGCGCTCACGGAAGAAACAGCCGATGAAAAAAGCATTGATTCTATCGATTCTGGTGCTTGGCGCGATAGCTAACGCGCAAACCAAACGGGTCGCCTTCGAGGGTACCCAGGCCGTGCGGAAGTTCGACCTCAAAGACCTCGGTCCGGACTTTCCGGCGGATTGGTCGGATTTCGAGTATCTCGTAATGGAGATACGAACCTCCACGCCGCAACGCTTTCACCTGATCATCCAGGACAAGACCGGCCTTCGGCGTCTCGTATGCCAACCTGTCGGCCAAAATGTGTGGCTTCGGGCCGCGATTCCACTCAGGTTCTTCAAAGGACGCGACCAGTCTGGCTTCGACCTTGCGTCTGCCACCAATCGTCCCTTCCATTCCTACTGGCTCTCGGTTTGGGGCCCCTTTGGCCCCATCAGTAACGTCCAGGCATTGGTGTTCATGATGGACTACCCTCTCAATCACCCGGTGATCGAGATCCGCTCCATCCGGCTCGCCAAAGACGACCCCGGGTCGGAGATTCTGGAGAAGTTGCCCGTAATCGATGAATTTGGCCAGTGGGTCTACGCGGATTGGCCCAGGAAGGTTTCGAGCCTCGATCGACTGAAACAGGATTGGGCCAACGAAGAGAAGAGTTTCACACCCAACGCCTTCGGGTACTGCAAATATAGCGGTTACCAATCGACTAAGTTCAGAGCCACGGGTTTTTTCCGCGTGGAGCAAATCGAAGGAAAGTGGTGGTTCGTGGACCCCGACGGCCACCTTTACCTTTCCATGGCCGTGCCGGGCATGGCGGGCGGCGGTGCGGAGACGCGCGCCTCCGGCCGTGAAAGCTATTACAGAGCCCTCCCGCCGCCGGAAGTCGGGGCGTCCGCCACGGGCCGCGGCGGAGCAAACTCCGGCGGTGGCGCAATGGCCGGGTTCCGCACCTGGAATCTCTCTCGCCGGTACGGTTCGGAATGGCCGGCTAAGGCCGCCGAGATGGAATTGCGGCGCGCCGAAGGCTGGGGTTTGACCAGCATTGTGTCACGCGGCACGGACACCCAGCACCGCAAGCCTTACCTCGCGTACTTCAGTACCCTTCCGCGCGGCAACTCGAGCCAGGTTCCCATGAATCTGGGGATGCCCGACGTCTATTCCGAAGAGTTTGCCCAATTCCTCGAAGAGAGCGCCAAAGCGCAACTCGCGCCGCGTAAAGACGACCCCTGGTTGATCGGCTATTTCATCGGCAATGAACCGCCCTGGCCGCGGCGCGAATCGGAAGTCATCGACATGTATCTGGCCGGTCCGCCCACTGCCATGCAGCGCGAGGTCAAACGATTTCTCACCCAGGGCGATACGCCCGAACGCCGCCGCCAATTTGTTGGCTCGGCCTTCGAGAAGTACCTGGCCATGGTAGGCGCGGCACTCAAGAAGTACGACCCCAATCACCTCAACCTCGGCATCCGCTTCGGCGGAAACCCGCCCGACTATATTTCCAGGGCCGCGCACGTTTTCGATGTCTATAGCTTGAACACCTACGAATATGAGCCCACCAGGCAGGTTAAGACCGCGTACGAACTTTCCGGACGTCCGGTCATTATCGGCGAGTTCCATTTCGGCGTTCCGGCCGACGGTCTCGGCGCCGGCCTGGTGCAAGTGCGCGACCAGAAGGAGCGCGGCGTGGCTTACCGCTACTACGTCGAGCAGGCCGCGGCGCTACCCGGCTTTCTGGGCGCAGGCTGGTTCACGGGCGTCGATGAGTCCGTTACCGGACGCATGGACGGCGAAAACTATAACATCGGGTTCGTGGATGTTACCGATCGGGCCTATCCGGAACTTGTTTCGGCCGCCAAGGAAACCTTCAAACGATTGCTCGACGTCCACTCGGGCAAGATCCGGCCCTTTAGTCAAAGGCCCAAGGCGTCCGGCGCCGGGACGCCGGAAACGCCCTGGACGGACGAAGATCACGGTGTTAAGCTCAGCATTCCTTAGGGCTCGAAGAAGGAGATCCTCGTGATTCGTAGGCAAACGCTTCTTATCGCTCTTGTTTTGCTGCTTGCGGCTGGCGCCTGCTTTGCCGCCGATGTTTCCGGGGTAAAGGTCTGGGAGACCAAAGCCGTCATCCCCACTTATCTGGCCGGAGATCCCGAACCAAACCCGATGTTCTTTTTCGGCCGCCAGTCCCAGGGCGCGCAGGGGCCCGTCTACCCCTATCCCATGTACGACAGCCTTACGGGCAAGAAAGTCGACAAGACCTATACCATGGTCTATCTGGAAAATGAGTACATCCGGATCGGCGTCCTGCCGGAGGTAGGCGGCCGCATTTTCGAAGGCGTCGATAAGACCAATAACTATAACTTCATCTACCGCCAGCACGTCATTAAGCCGGCTTTGATCGGCCTGATCGGCGCGTGGATGTCCGGCGGCGTGGAATGGAACATCCCGCATCACCACCGCGCCAGCACCTTCATTCCAGTGCAATACAAGATCGAGGAAAATGCCGATGGCAGCAAGACCGTCTGGGTGGGCGAACTGGAACTGCGCCAGCGCATGCGCTGGGCCGTGGGGTACACCCTGCGGCCGGGGAAGGCGTACCTGGAAGCCTCCGTGCGGATTCTCAACCGCACCCCCGAAGTGAACACCATGCTTTGCTTCGCCAATCTGGCGGTCCACGCCAACGACAACTATCAGGTGATCTTCCCGCCCAGCACGCAGTTCGGGGTACACCACGCCAAACGCGAATTCACGGACTGGCCGATTTCCCATTCCTCCTACGGCGGCGCGGATTTTTCCAAGGGCGTCGATATCGGTTGGTACAAGAACCACATCTCGGCGAATTCGGTTTTCGCCTGGAACTATCAGGATGACTTCTTCGCCGGCTATGACCACGGCAAAGAGGCCGGAACTATGAGCGTGGCCGATCACAACGTCGTGCCTGGCAAGAAGTTCTGGACGTGGGGCAACGGCCCCAGCGGCAAGCGATGGGACACTACCCTCACCGATGAGGACGGCCCGTACATCGAACTGATGGTGGGCGCCTATTCGGATAATCAACCCGATTACAGTTGGCTCCAGCCTTATGAAACCCGCTCGTTCCGCATGAACTGGTATCCGTTCCGGGATATCGGCGGCGTTAAGAAGGCCAACCTCGATGCCGCCGTGAACCTCGACGTCGCCGCCGGCCTCGCCAAAGTGGGCTTCTATGCCACTTCGGCTCACTCCTCCGCCCGCGTTCTGCTCAAAGCGGGAGACAAGGTGCTGCTCGAAGAAACTGTAGCCATCAACCCCGCCAAGCCCTACGTGAAACAGGTCGCCGTACCGGCAGGCATCGACGAACACGATCTGGTTGCCTCGCTCTGGGACGGCGCCAGGGAACTCGTCTCGTACAATCCCATTCGTCTGACGCCCCAATCGGCCCCTCCGGTAGTCACTCCGCCGCCGCCCCCGCAGGAAATCAAGACCAACGAAGAACTCTACCTCATCGGGTTGCGCGCCCAGCAGTTCCACGACCCCATCGTAGACCCTCTCCTCTATTGGCAGGAGGCCCTGCGCCGCGACCCCGGCGACACCCGGGTAAACACGGTTCTCGGCATCACGGCCTTCACCAAGGCTCGGTATTCCGACGCGGAGAAATACCTGCGGAAGGCACTGGAGCGTGCCACGGACCGCTATACCACGCCAAAAGACGCCGAGCCGATTTATTATCTCGGCGCCACGCTCAAGGCCGAAGGCAAGACCGACGAAGCGTTTACGTCCTTCTATAAGGCCACCTGGAGCCAGGCCTGGAAGGCCGCCGGCTACTATTCGCTCGCGCAGATCGCCACCTCCCGCGGCGATATGGCCGCTGCGCTCGATTTTGTGAACCGGTCGATCGATTCGGGCGCACTGAACATCCGGGCCCAAAACCTCAAGGCCGCGGTGCTGCGCCATCTCGGCCGTAACCAGGAGGCATTGCAGGTGCTGGCCGCCGCATCTCACGCGGCGGACCCGCTGGATGTGCGTGCCATGGCGGAGACCTACCTGGCCTCCGGGGACAAAGAGGCCGCCAAAAGGCTGGCCGCCACCATGAACGATCACCCCGCAACAGCTCAGGAGACCGCCGCCGAATACCTCAATGAAGGACTCTGGCAGGACGGCACAGACGTGCTTCGTCAATTGACTTTGGCGGCGCCGGACAAATCCCGCATCCATCCCATGGCTTATTACTACCTCGGCTATTTCGCGCAGAAGCTAGGCCAAACCCAGAATGCCTCCCAGTATTACCAGCAGGCCATGTCGATGCCGCCGGACTACGTCTTTCCGTTCCAGAACGAAGCCATTGATGTGCTTCGTCAGGCGATCGACGCCAACCCGCGCGATGCACGCGCATCTTATTACTTAGGCAACGTCTTATATGACTGGCAGCCGGAGGAAGCCACCCGGATGTGGGAGGCATCGGCCGCTCTCGACCCCTCATTTGCGATCACCCATCGCAATTTGGCTACAGCCTACATGCACCAGGCATCGGGCGCCGACATCGATAAGGCCATTGCCGAGTTGGAGAAAGCCGTTTCTTTAGAACCCAAGTACGCCCTCCACTTTACCGAACTGGACGAGCTTTACGAACAGGCCGGGATCCCGCTGGAGAAGCGCCTGCCGTTGTTCCGGCAGAATGCCTCCGTGGTGGCGCGCCGGGATGATGCCCTCAACCGGGCCGTTGCTCTGCAGGTGTCTACCGGCCAGGTCGACGATGCCATCCGGACCATGACCGATCACACCTTCGCGGTGGCCGAAGGCGCCAATCTCAATGTGGTGGATCACTGGGCCGATGCCCACATTCTGCGCGCCCAAACGGAAATTCAGGCTAAACGCTTCCGGGAAGCACTCGCCGATCTCCACACCGCCGCCACAATTCCGGCGAATCTGCCTGTGGGCTTCGAGTTCGGCGGCGGCAACGCTCGCGGTTCGGAACTCGCTTACTGGACCGGCGTCGCCTATGAAGGCTCCGGCGAAACACAAAAAGCCGCTGAGTCCTGGAAGCGAGCGGTAGCGCCGCCAGAGCCCGCTCCGCAGCGCCGTGTCAACCAGTTGCGCCGCACCGCGGCCGGCGGCAGTGCTCAAGCCTACTACCAAGGCCTCGCCTTCCAGAAGTTAGGTCAAACCGAAAAAGCCCAAGCGCTATTCCGAGGTCTGGTGCAATCCGGGCAGAATGAGCTGAAGGAGTCCGCGCCAACCGGCGACAGCCGCCCAGGCCGCGCCGGACGTGAACTTTCACCGCGTGTTCGCACTGCCAACGCTCATTACCTCGCCGGTCTTGGATACCTGGGCCTCAAGGACCAGGCGCACGCCAAAGCCGAACTCAGCCAAGCCGTCCAGATAAGCCCCGACCTGGTTGGCGCCAGAACGGCGTTGACGTCCCTCCCATAACCGGGCCCCTCCGTGTCTGGCGGCGCAAGGTCATGAAGGTGATGCCCATTTGATTCAGCCGGTTGAGATTGGCGCAGGTGGCGAGGCGGGAATCGAAGAGTAGAATTGAGGCGGTTACGTCACAAACACCCCCGCCACAATTCCCCTCTGTCGGTATCCTCTTGATTTGGTTGGTAGGCCCGGCTGGACTCGAACCAGCGACCACCTGCTTAGAAGTTGAGGCTTCGGGGTGATACGGCGGCGTTCCAAACATCCCCATGTGACGGACAGTAAAGCGCTTAGGCCCCAGGCGCGGCGAAGGGTATCGAACGGTATCATGGGGGGAAAGCTAGGGGTCCAGGGGTGGGTTACGGCACAAACCGCGTCACAAATTCAATGCCGTTTCCGGGCCGGGCTCTCGATATCGACGACCCTCCGCTTGGCTCTGGCTGCCCTGGCGGCGTCGCGCCATGCGGCGAGTTTGCCACAGGTCGGGCAGTAGTTCCGACGGCGTGGGTTCGGCCTCCTGGTCGGGAGGTACGATTTGTGGCAATTGGAGCAGATTGCGAGGCCGTCCTTCTCGGATACAGCCATCATGAGGGCCAGCCCGATGGCGCCGAACGGACTACCGTGGACTGGCCCGAATACCATTTCCCACTGGCTGCGCTCTTCACTCCAGCACAGAACGGGCGTAACGCCTCCTATGCCCATCCAATCGGTCACCAGTGTGCCTATCAAGTATCGACCGTGGCTCGGGTCGGTAGGGCGGTAACCGAGTGGAGCACCGCCGTGCATGTATCCGACGGTTGCTATGAGCCAGTCATCATCCTCACCGAGCCTGTCCTGGTTCAGTTCCGCAGCGATATTGAGAATCGAGAATGCCACCGATGACAGCCTGCGCCAGTACTTGATCGGGTCCGCGTAATTGTAATCGCCTCGCCTTTTCAAAGGCCGGCATTCTTCCTTCCATCCCAAAATGTCGTTTGAACTAAGCCGCTTGCGCGGCGGACGCTACGCGTAGTCGACGCTAGCGGCCGCAAACACAACCGGATAGTGTGGGTCACAAGGAGGTCCCTGTGACCCAACTTCGAAAAATGACGCTCGAGGAACTCGAGCGCCGCAATTACTCCCAAGCTACCGTACAGACGTACATTGACGCTATCCGGCGGTTCGCCGAGCACTTTCACCGTTCTCCCGATCACCTCGGCCCGCTGGAGATTCGGGAGTACCAACTGCATCTGTACCAGCGCAAGTTGCACCCGCAGACCATCCGTGTGCATACGGCCGCGCTCCGTTTCTTCTACCGTAAGGTTCTGCATCAGCGCTTGTCCGCCGACGACCTGCCACTGCCGAAGTTGCTGCGCCGGCAGATCCCGATCGTGTTGAGCCCGGACGAGGTGACGAGAATGATCCATGCCACCACGAACCTGCGTCATCGCACGATTCTGATGACGCTCTATTCGACCGGTATGCGCCGCTCCGAGTTATGCCATCTCCGGCCCGAGGACATCGATAAGGAACGCATGGTCGTCCGTATCCGTCAGGGCAAGGGCGGCAAAGACCGCGAAGTGCCGCTCAGCCCGAAACTGCTCGAGCAGCTTCGGACCTGCTACCGCTCGGTGAAGGTTAGAAACGGCTGGATGTTCCCCAGCCTGCAGACCCGCCGTGCCGACCAGCCCATCACGCAGAAAGCCGTCTGGCACGCCTGCCGCGAGGCAACCCGGCGCGCCGGCATTACCAAGGCCGTCCATCCGCACACCCTCCGCCACAGTTTCGCGACACACCTGTTCGACAGCGGCGCCGAACTGCCGGTCATCCAGACCTTACTGGGGCACGCCGATCCACGGGACACCATGATCTACCTGCACCTGGCCACCCGCAAACTGCGGGAGGCGCCGAATCCGCTGGAGATGCTGAACCTCCGCAGCGCGCAGGGTCGGGAGCCGGCCGCCTCATGAACCCGCCAGCGCTGGAGGTGGCCGACATTCTCCGCGCCTGGGCCGGCCGTTACGTCGAGCGTAGCCGCGCTCGCGTCTCCTGGCCGCAACATAAGGTCATGCGGGCCATCGAGCGCTGCCGCACGGCGGCGCTCGGCCGACACCGCGACCGCTGCACCGGGTGCGGGAAAGACTTCGGCTTCTCCTTCAACTCCTGCCGCAATCGCCACTGCCCCAAGTGCCAGACGCAGTCGCGCAACCGCTGGGTGGCGGCGCGCACCCGCGAACTGGTTCCGCTGGAGTACTTCCACGTCGTCTTCACCGTGCCGCACCAACTCTCCGAGTTGATGCTGCAGAACAAGCGCGCGCTCTACAATCTGCTGTTCCGATGCGTGGCCGCCACCCTGTCGGAAGTGGCGGCCAACCCGAAGCGGCTGGGTGCGGAGATCGGCTTTCTGTGCGTGCTGCACACCTGGGGACAGACGCTGATTCACCATCCGCACATTCATTGCGTTGTGCCGGCCGGGGGCTTTGCCCCTGGCCGCACTCGATGGGTGCGGCCCAAATGCCGCGGCTTCTTTCTGCCCAAAGACGTCCTCAGCGAGGTGTTCCGGGGAAAGTTCACGGATGGCTTGAAAGGGCTCTTCCGCCGGAAGCAACTCGCGTTCCACGGCTCGCTGGCATGGCTGGCCGAGCCTCGCTCGTTCGCGCGATTCCTGCACACGCTCCATCAACACAAGTGGGTGGTCTATGTGAAGAAGCCGTTTGGCGGGCCGGAGCATGTCCTGCACTACCTGGCGCGCTATACCCACCGGGTGGCCATCTCCAACCATCGGCTCATCGGCATGGAGGACGGCAAGGTCGCGTTTCGCTGGAGGGACTACGCCCACGGCGGCAAGAAGCGAAAGATGACGCTGGCGGCCGAGGAGTTCATCCGGCGCTTTCTGCTGCACGTGCTGCCGAAAGGCTTGGTGCGGATCCGCCACTATGGTTGGATGGCCAACCGCTGCCGCCGGCAACAGGCGGCGCTGATTCGCGCGCTGCTCGACGTCGAAGCGGCGGAGCCGGCGCCGGTAAGCGGCGACCAAGACCACGGGCGACGGTGTCCGATCTGCGGAGCCGCGATCGAAGTGGTCGAGATGATCGTGCCTCGCGAGTTAGCACGTTGGCGGACCAGCCGAAGACGTGCGCCGGATACCTCATAGCAACACTCCTCTCCTGACTGGCCATGCGGGCCTGGGAGCCCGGATGCTGGACGTGTGCTCAAGCGGTCGAACCTGGCGGGAACGCGTTCCGGCACCCCGCGCCGGATCTGCGCCCCAAGGCTCCGATGGTCATCGGAGCCCCTCGCCAGCCGCCATTTGCGAGATCCCGGGCTGGTCGTCCGAGTACCAAAACCCTGTTCGAAATCCATACGGCCTGCTGCCGCGTCCGCCGCAAACGCAAGCGGCTCACTTCAAACGGCTCTATCGAAAGTGACGCGGCGATCAGCCGCTATCCAGACCCGAGGCGTATCTCGCCGCGTCACTTCCGATAGAGAGCTTACGTTTG
>JBKQIF010000185.1:0-65010 GCA_052148435.1 Bryobacteraceae bacterium | reverse complement strand
TCCTACCGCATGCACACCGATATCGACCGGGAGCTGCAGTGGCAGGGCCCCATGACGGAGTTGCCCTTCAACCTGGGTTGGGTGACGCCCCACCACGACAAGGAATCCGCCTAACCATATCGCGGCGTAAGCTGACTGGTGCAACGTCTCACTCAAAGACACACAGGTTTTCCTGGCTGCGCAGACGTGTTTGTCCAATGCCCCACAGGCGGACGCTGGGAGGTGCGGAATGGCGCCACGTCAGGGCTGGATGCCGAGGCTTTCGAGAAAACGGCGGTCGGAATCCCGTTCGGCTTCGGCGCCGTCGACGCCACCCATACGGGCCATAGCTTCCTCGCAGGATTGGGCCAGGTCTTTGACCACGTACATGGTTTTTCGGCACGCCAGACAACGCCAATGAATCACTAATTGGCCGCTTGGGGAGAACCCCACGTTGTGGATCCGAATGGGCGGACAGCCGCATTCGCAACGCAACGGAATCGGGTCGAATTTCATGAAGTGCTGCGAGCCTTCCGTAACTTTGGTTATCGCATGGCGAGCCCTGGAGATTCAGTACCAATCCGCGGGCGGAAGTACTGTAGGCGGGCTAACGAGCCCATGGGCTAGCACCGGGGTTCGCGGGTGGATGCTAGGATGGGAGGCATGATGCGGGTGCTGGCGGCGGCGTGTCTGTACGTGCCCGCACTGTTTGGCTGCGACTGCCAACTGTCGCTTTCGGCCTGCCGGGAGGCGGCGGTGAGCGACGTGGTTTTCATCGGCACGGTGGAATCGATGGATCCCGGCGTGTTCAGCCGCTGGAATCCGGCCGAGCGGGCTTCAGTGGAATCGCTAAGTCGCGGTTACGACCAGGCGCGCAAGAGCGGTGCACCGGGCGCGTTGGAGGAGCTGAAGCGGTCCTACCTCAAGACATTTCCCGATCTGCCTGAAGACCGGAGAAAGGCGATTGGTACGGCCGCGAGCGCGGACGATCTCGCCAGGCTTTTCTACTGGGTGATGGACCACGGCAAACACGTGCGGTTGAGAGTGCTGGAGCAGTTCCGCGGCGAGACGGACGACGACGCGGAGCAGGCCGACAGCAAGAAAGACGGCGGCAAGCCAAAGGACGAAGGCAAGCGGAAGGACGATGGCGAACCGCGCACCATCGACCTGTGGACCCCGTTCGGGGATTGCGGTTTCGACTTTCAGGCAGGCGAAACGTACCTGGTGTACGCCGACAGCGACGAAGAGTCGAATATCGTCTCCACCGGAAGTTGCTCGCGCACGCGCCGGCTGGCGGATGCGGGAGACGATCTGGCTTACCTAATGCTGCTGGGCCACGCGCCGAAAGCGGCGGGGCGCCTGGAAGGGTTCGTGACTACCAACGAGCTGTATCAGGTGGAGATGGACAAAACGCGCGACCCGGAGCGCATCTCGCAGCCGGTTGCCGGCGTGGTGGTGGAACTGGCAGGGCCGGGCGGCACGCGATACGTGGCAACCGGCCAGGCGGGGCGGTTTGTGTTCGACGGGCTGGGGCCGGGCGGCTACACGGTGACTGCGTATGGGAGCGGCTATCCACGCGAGATCCGCGCGCTGGGCGCTGGGAAGCGTGTGCGCGTGGGTGAAAAGGACTGCGCGGTGGCGGTGCTGCTGGTGGCGAAGTAGGGCGCTCTGCCGCCAGGCTCGGCAGCCGAAAGCGCCTGCCCCACACCACCAATACGAGTTTGCGCTATCAATAGATAGAACCGATGGCGCAAATGAAAAATGCCGGGTCCATTCCTTCCATTCTTGTGGCCGACGATCAGCCGGACGTACTGGAGGCGCTCCGCCTTCTCATCAAAGGGGAGGGATATCGGGCGGAGACGGCGACCTCGCCGGCGGCGGCGCTGGCGGCCATTGAATCGCGCGATTTCGACGCGGTGTTGATGGACCTGAACTACGCCCGCGACACCACGTCGGGGCAGGAGGGGCTGGAGCTGCTGGAGCGGATTCAGAACCTGGATACCACGCTACCGGTGATCGTGATGACGGCGTGGGGCTCGGTGGAGCTGGCGGTGGAGGCGATGCGGCGGGGGGCGCGGGATTTCATCCAGAAGCCTTGGGAGAACGCGCGTCTGGCCACGATTTTGCGGACCCAGATCGAGCTGGGGCGCGCCTTGCGGACCGGGCAGCGGCTGGAAGCGGAAAACCGCGAACTGCGGGCGGAACGCTTTCCGGAGCTGGTGGCGCAATCGGCGGCCATGCGTCCGGTACTGGAAGTGATCGCGCGGGTGGGTCCGTCGGACGCCAACGTGCTGATCACCGGCGAAAACGGCACGGGCAAGGGACTGGTGGCCAAAACCCTGCACAACGCTTCGCTGCGCGCCACGCGGCCGCTGGTGACGGTGAACACGGGCGGCCTAGCGGAGGGCATTTTCGAAAGCGAGCTGTTCGGCCACGTGAAGGGCGCGTTTACCGACGCCAAGACGGACCGGGTGGGGCGTTTCGAAATGGCCGATGGCGGCACGCTTTTTCTGGACGAGATCGCCAACGTCTCGCTGCCGCTGCAGGCCAAGCTGCTGCGGTCGCTCGAAACCGGCGAGTTCGAGCGAGTCGGCTCGTCGAAGAATCGCCGGGTGGACGTGCGCGTGTTTTCCGCCACCAATGCGGACTTGAACGCGGCGGTGGAGGCGGGCCGCTTCCGCCAGGACCTGCTGTTCCGGCTGAATACCATCGAAGTGCACCTGCCGCCGCTGCGCGACCGCCGCGAAGATATTCCGCTGCTGGCCGGTCACTTTCTGGCGCAGCACACGGGCCACTACCGCAAGGCCATGGGCGGCTTCGAGGAAGGCGCCATGAAAGCCCTGCTGGCGCACACCTGGCCGGGGAACGTGCGCGAGCTCGACCACGCCGTGGAGCGGGCGGTGCTGATGGCGCAAGGGGAGACGATCCGGGCGGCCGACCTGGGTTTGCGCACGGGACGCGAAGGGCCACCGCGCCTCGAAGAGATGAGCTTGGAGGAAGTGGAAGCGCTGTTGATCAAGAAGGCCCTGGCGCGGTTCAACGGCAATGTGAGCCACGCCGCCGAAGCACTTGGCGTGAGCCGCAGCGCCCTCTACCGCCGCTTGCAGCGTTATGGGCTGTCATGATCGAAGGTTGAGCCGACGATGGCCCGCCAGGTCAAGACCGAACGGCTGAGTTTCCAGGACCGCATCGTGCTGCTGGCCGTTCTGGCCGGGCTGCCGGGCTCGTTCTGCGCGCTGGTGCTGCTGTGGTCGGATGTGCGCGGCGGCCGATGGCTGCGCATTCTGGACGTGGGTGGAAAGCCCTGGGTGCTGACCGTGCTGATCGCGGCGGTGTGGATCGGTGTGGCATTTGCAGTGCGGGAGCGCGTGGTTTTCCCGCTGCAGACCGTATCCAACCTGCTGGCGGCTTTACGGGAGGGCGATTTTTCGGTACGCGGCCGTTCGGCGCGGCCCAACGATGCGCTGGGCGAAGTGATGCGCGAGGTGAACCACCTGGGGAGCACGCTGCGCGAGCAGCGCCTGGGCGCCATGGAAGCCACCACGCTGCTGCGCACGGTAATGCGGGAAATCGACGTGGCCGTCTTCGCTTTCGACGAGCGCGAGCGCTTGCGCCTGGCCAATCGCGCCGGCGAGCGGTTGCTGGACGCCGGGCCGGAAGAACTGTTGGGCCGGAGCGCCAGGGAACTGGGCCTCGATGTCTGTCTGAACGGACCGGAGCAGACCACCTTCGAAGCCGTGTTTCCCGGCGGCGCGGGACGCTGGGGCGTTCGCCGCACGCGGGTGCGGGAGCGCGGGCTGCCGCTGGAACTGGTGGTGATCAGCGACCTGACCAAGGCCCTGAGCGAGCAGGAGCTGGAAGCCTGGCAGCGGCTAGTGCGGGTGCTCGGCCATGAGCTGAACAACTCGCTGGCGCCGATCAAATCGATTGCGGGGTCGCTTGAAAGCATGCTGGCGCGGGGGACGCTGGCGGAGGATTGGCGCGACGACATGCGGCGCGGGCTGGGCGTGATTACGTCGCGGTCGGACAGCCTGAGCCGCTTCATCGGCGCCTATGCGCGGCTGGCACGGCTGCCGCGCCCCACGCTGCAGCCCTTGAACGTGGCGGAGGCGGTGGAGAGGGCGGCGCGCCTCGAAACGCGGCTGCCGGTTGTGACCCAAGCTGGCCCCCAGATGACCGTGCAGGCCGATCCGGACCAGTTGGAACAGGTCTTGATCAACCTGTTGCGCAACGCTACCGACGCCTCGATTTCGACCGGCGGTGCGGTCGGAATCGGTTGGAGACGCGACGGCTCGATGCTGGAGATCCGGGTGATCGACGACGGACCGGGACTGGCGGGCACGGCCAACCTGTTCGTACCGTTCTTCACCACCAAGCCGGGCGGCAGCGGTATCGGGCTGGTGCTTAGCCGCAAAATCGCCGAGGGCCACGGCGGCGCTTTGATCCTGGAAAATCGCGCCGGGGCGGCGGGCTGCGTGGCGCGCCTGCGGCTGCCGCTGTAGGGGAGAAGATGAATTTCCGAATTGCGAGGGGATCTCGCTCGGTAGGGCGAAACATAGTAGCCCAGCGCGTAAGCGAAACCACAAACCCCAACGGATATTGGCAATTTGATTCGCGTCGATTACCCTGCCTTCTGCGGCACCCGTCGTTTAGGGAATGCCTTCTTCGGAATGGCCAAACCACAAGCAGAGCTGGCGAATTAACGGGAACGCCACGCGATCATGGTTGTATGATTTCGAACACCAGCTCTTTGCTCCAGGCATCCGCAGGCGCTTCCGTACCCCCATGTCAAGCGCCAGAAATTGGCGACAGGGCCGCTTTCGTGGCGGAAATTTCTGCAGCGATCGACGCAGACTGGGTGATTTGACGCAGCTTTAGCTTCCGCGCGGGATCTTCGAGCGGACGCCGATGGAACTCACACCGCCACCGGGTGCTGAACTTGCGGGAGATGCAAAAACTACACGACCGGAGGCATTGTCTGCATCAGCAGAGTTCTTTTGGGCTCCTGTGGAATCCGGCTTTTGGCCGGGCATGTTCTTGAATTCAAAGCGGCGTCCCAAAAAGGAGCGCCACTACAAGAATCAATCGGAATAGGGCTTTTCGTCAACCTCCCAGGCCGCGTGCGTCCTATCCGGCCCCTTCTTCTCCTGACCGAACCAGCAAGTTTGGCCAAGCGAGTGCACATGCGTTTATTCAAGGACCGTTTGAGAATGAGAAACTCTCATATAAGCAATTCTGCGCGCCTGCTGCTGTTGACGACTGTGACGCTTGCTTGGTGGTCGCATCCAGCCAGCTTTGCGGCTGCACTATCTATCACTTATATACAGGGCAATTTCGGCACGCCGCAAACACCTCAGACCACGGTAAAGGTCACGTACACAGCCGCGCAGGTTGCTGGCGACCTCAACATCGTAGTGGTGGGGTGGAACGACAGCAGGGCCGTGGTCAGCGCAGTTAAGGACTCAAGGGGTAACGTATATGCAACCGCCGTGGGCCCCACGGTCCAGAGTGGGTATGCGTCGCAGTCCATTTACTATGCAAAGAACATCGCATCGGCGGCCGCCGGGACAAACACTGTCACCGTGACTTTTGCGAGTGCTGCGACAGCCCCCGACATTCGAATACTCGAGTACAGCGGAGCGGATCCTAGCAACCCGGTGGATGTAACAGGTGCAAGCTCGGGCAACAGCAACACCAGCAGCAGCGGCTCGGCGAAAACGACCAACCCGACCGATCTGATGTTCGGCGCCAACCTGGTTCAGACCATTACCAGCGGCCCGGGCAGCGGCTTCACCAGTCGTATGCTGACAACACCGGACGGCGACATCGCGGAAGACCGGATGCTCACGGCAACGGGCAGCTATAGCGCAAGCGCGCCGGTCAGTCCGTCCGGGCCGTGGATCATGCAGGTGGTCGCCTTCCGCACTCCGTCAGGCGGCACAACTTCGACCACCGCGAGTAGTGTATCTCCGAATAGCGGGCCGACGGCGGGCGGGACAGCAGTCACGATCACGGGGACGAACTTTGCCGCCGGAGCGACGGTGACGTTTGGGGGGACGGCGGCAACGAACGTGGTGATGGTTAGCGGGACGCAGATCACAGCCACGACACCGGCGGGAAGCGCGGGAGCGGTGACGGTGACGGTGACGGTAAACGGGCAGAGCGGAAGCCTGGCCAGTGGATTCACTTATGTAGGTAACCTCACAGTGAGCAGCGCATCTCCGAATAGCGGGGCCACAGCGGGTGGGACAGCAGTCACGATCACGGGGACGAACTTTGCCGCCGGAGCGACGGTGACGTTTGGGGGGACGGCGGCAACGAACGTAGTGGTGGTAAGCGCGAAGCAGATCACAGCCACGACACCGGCGGGAAACGCGGGAGCGGTGACGGTGACGGTGACGGTGAATGGGCAGAGCGGAAGCCTGGCCAATGCGTTCAGTTACACTCCTCCGCCGACGGTGAGCGGTGTGTCTCCGAATAGCGGGTCGACGGCAGGCGGGACAGCAGTCACGATCACGGGGACAAACTTTGCCGCCGGAGCGACGGTGACGTTTGCGGGGACGGCGGCAACGAACGTAGTGGTGGTAAGCGGGACGCAGATCACGGGCACCACACCGGCGGGCAGTGCGGGAGCGGCGGCGGTGACGGTGACGAATCCCGGGGCGCAGAGCGGGAGTCTGGCGAACGGATTCAGCTATGCGGTGGCCACGAACACAGCGATCACCTATGTGCAAGGCAATTTCGCCACGCCGCAAACACCCCAGACAGCGGTGAAGGTCATGTACACAGCCGCGCAGGTGATTGGCGACCTCAACGTCGTAGTGGTGGGGTGGAACGATAGCACGGCCGCGATCGGTGCAGTTACGGACTCAAGCGGTAACGCGTATGCACGGGCCGTGGGCCCCACGGTCCAGAGTGGGTACGCATCGCAGTCCATTTACTATGCGAAGAACATCGCAGCGGCGGCTGCCGGGACAAACATCGTCACCGTTACCTTTGCAAGTGCCGCGACAGCCCCCGACATTCGAATACTCGAGTACAGCGGAGCGGATCCTAGCAACCCATTGGATGTGACGGTTGCGAGTTCCGGCAACAGTGCCACCAGCAGTAGCGGCTCGGCGGGAACGACAAATGCGACCGATCTGATTTTGGGCGCCAACCTGGTTCAGACCGAAACCACCGGTCCCGGCAGTGGATCCACCGAACGGCTGCTGACGACGCCGGACGGCGACATTGCGGAAGACCAGATGGTCACGTCCATCGGCAGCTATAGCGCAACCGCACCGGTCAGTCCGTCCGGGCCCTGGATCATGCAGATGGTCGCCTTCCGCACAACTGTAACATGCTCGAACGCGCCTCCAGCAGCGCCAGGCAATCTCGCGGCGGCCGCAGAGAGTGTCAGCCAGATCAACCTAAGTTGGGCTGCGTCATTTAGTTGTCTTGGGATCGCACATTATGTGGTTCAACGGTGCCAGGGCTCGGGCTGCACCAACTTTGCGCAGATCGCGACACCGGCTGGGACCAACTACAACGATACGGTCCTGTTGCCGAGTACGAGCTATAGCTACCAGGTACAGGCGGTCGATACGGCCGGGAATACGAGCGCGTTTTCCAACTCCGCAACCGCCGCCACGCAAGCTCCGCAACCGCCGACGGCGCCGAGTAATCTGACGGCAACTGCGGCCAGCGCGAGCCAAATCAATCTGAGTTGGACGGCCTCGACGAGTAACGTAGGGCTGGCAAACTACATTGTACAGAGATGCCAAGGCGCTGATTGCACCAATTTTGCGCAGATTGCGACGCCGGCCGTGACCAGCTACAGCGATACGGGGCTGTTATTGAGTACCAGTTACAGCTACCAAGTGCAGGCCATCGATATGGCCGGCAACCCGAGCCCTTACTCCAGCGTGGCAAGCGCCACCACGGGGTCACTGCTGCCTTTGAAGGCCAGCTCGAACAATCGCTATCTGGTCGGCCAAAACGGAACGCCCTTTTTGATTATGGGAGATGCACCCCAGTCCCTGGTGGGAAACGTCAGCCCTAGTGACATGGCTACGTACATGGCCGATCGAGAGCGCCTGGGGTTCAATTCCCTTTGGGTGAACCTTCTCTGTGCAAACTATACTTATTGCAACTCTAATGGGACCACTTACGACGGGGTTACGCCATTCACGAGCGGCTCCAGCCCATCGGACTATGACTTGTCGACGCCCAACACCGCTTACTTTTCCCGCGTCGACAGCATGGTGAACCTGGCGTTGACCTACAACCTGGTGGTCTTTCTGGACCCCATTGAGACCGGCGGCTGGCTGGTGACGCTCGAGAATAATGGGAGCGCCAAAGCCTACAATTACGGGGTCTACATCGGGAACCGGTACAAGACTTTCGCCAACATCGTCTGGTTACACGGCAACGACTTTCAGTCGTGGTCGAGCAGCAGCACGGACAATAATCTGGTCAAGCAAGTGATGGCCGGCATCGCCAGCGTCGACTCTAACCATTTGCAGACTATCGAGCTAAACTACAATAGTAGCTATTCCAGCCAGGACTCCGCCCTAGGCTCCGTCCTGACCCTGGATTCCGCTTATACCTATTATGAAACCTACGATATGGTTCTCCAGTCCTATAACAGCTCTCCGACAATTCCGACTTACCTCGTCGAATCGAATTACGAATACGAGAACAACACCGGCGCACTTCCAGGTTCAGCCGGCCCCTATGTGCTGAGAGAGCAAGCGTACTGGACAATGCTCAGTGGTGGGGCGGGACAGCTTTATGGAAACCATTATACGGTGACGTTTACCGCGGGTTGGCAATCCTATCTGGACAGCCCCGGCGGCATGGAAATTCAATATATTAACCAACTCTTTGGCAGCGTCGCGTGGTGGGAACTCGTCCCGGACTCGACGCATGAGATCGTCACTTCAGGGTACGGAACCTATGACGGTTCCAATGAGAATTTCACCACGGCCACCTACTGCACCACGAGTTGGATCACCAGTGGAAGCCTGGCGTTGACTTACTGTCCGAACGGGTCGACGTTGACGGTGGACCTCGCCAAGTTCTCGGGTCCGGTAACTGCGCAGTGGTACGATCCCTCGAACGGCACCTACACCGCGGTCCCGGGGTCACCGTTTCCGAATTCTGGCACTCAATATTTCAGCACTCCCGGCAACAACCACGACGGAAATGCAGATTGGGTTTTGGAACTACACATATGAATGCACAAATTTTAGTTGTTTCACTGCGCTTGCCGACAAGCGGGCCGCCACGCTAAGTGCGCCGTAGCGACGCCAAATCGCAGCCATCCGGGGCCCTTGGTGAATTCCAGGAAGGGCCAACCGCGACTGTTACGACGGGAAGACTGCGCCGGTTAATGGGCTAAACCACTCGGCGTGGTATTGGCCTTGCTCTTCTGCATCGCTTAGAAGGAAGAAGTGCTCGATTTCAGGTCCCCAAATTGTAGGTTGCTCCAGGTTCACCATACTGTCCGCACTACGGCAGCAGCCCGAACACCGTGAGCTGCGTCTGGCCCGCGACGAATACCTTCCCGTTTGCGACGAGCGGAATGGAGAACTTCACGGCGTTGTCCAGAGTGTCCCGACTCCCCGCCTGACTGCTGTTATAAAGCTCCGTCGAAAGGTCGCTTGCATTATACGCGAAAAGCACGCCCGGATTACCCACATCGTTGTCTGCGCTCGCGCCGTTGTTCTGCAGAGCCCAGATTATCCCGTTCGAGGCCGAATTGGCGGAAATCGCAAAGGAGGCGCCGCGAATCCCGTAGATCGTCGCGGATTGCGAGGTCGGCGCCGTGGATAGTTGTCCGTTCGTCAATTGGAAAGCCTTGAGGGTGTCGTTGACGGCGCCAAAGTAGACATAGCCGTTGAAGTAGACCGGCGTGCTGAAATTTCCGGATTCCGCGCTGCCGTTCGGTAGCACGCCGGGCAAGGATTGAACAATCTGATTGTCATTGTTGGCGTTGTATTTGCCCAGGTTGTCTCGATTGACCACATAGATGGTTCCGTTCTTGCCGGCGGTGATGAGCAGGTGCGGGAACGAACCGGTAGTCTGATCGACCAGCAGTACCGGTCCGCCAGCTCCGAGATCGAGGTTATTAACGTCCATGTTCTGCTGGTCGTGCGGCGTGAAGTAGTCCATCACAACTCCACTGGAACTGAGCTTTTGAACCGAGTCGCCGTAGTCCACGCCACCCGTATTGGCGTCAAAGTCACCATTGCTAGTAACGTAGTAGATATCTCCAGTCGCATCGGTTGCCAGTCCGCCACCGCCCTGCCAGATGCCGCCGCCGTTACCATTGGGGGTGACGTTATAGTACATCGTTTGCTGAAGCGTCGTGGCATTGTAGCCTAACACCCACCCGTGCCACGGGCTGTTATCACCGTGAGAACCGAATGCGAGGTAGACCACACCACCACTGAGGAGAAGTCCGGGTCGCTGGTTTTCGCGCAATGGATCGAAAGCCACGTTGCCGCCTGAGGATCCGCTACCTGTCCCTGGCACGCTTGCCTGAAGCACGACCGGGCCGCCAAACTTCTCGGCGCCGGTGGTGATGTCGAGCGCATGCAGGCGCTGCACCCAGGTGCTAGCGCCCTCTTTGGTTGCGGCAACTACGTATAATGTTCCGCTAGTTTGATCGATAACAGGCGTACTCGTGATCCCAATTTGGGTAAGAATGTCGCCGCATTCACCCGTATCGGCACACGGAACCGTGGTGACACCGGACTTAAGGAAACTGACGTGCCAGAGGGACGTGGTGCTGAGTCCGTCGGCGTCGAAGGCGTAAACGCTATCGTTTGCGGTGGCGACATAGACGACGTTGTGGTAGCCCCGCCCGGGAATGCTAACGTTGGCGACATAGAGGGGCGACGCGAAGGCCATGCCATCTATTGAATAGGAGAGGAGTTTTCCGAATTGGCTTTGGTTCACATTGCTCAGTGTCAATACCGTTTCGTTGAGGTTTTGACCCGTTCTGAGGTTGTCGTTGTGATAGGTGAACGTACCTGGGTAGTTCGTGATGTATACGGTCGCACTCGCCGACTGCGACAGGCTCGTGGTCGCTGTCACGGTGTGAGTACCGGTGCTGGCGGGCGGCGTGTAGAGGCCGCCCGTGGTAATTGTTCCAGACGATGCCGAGCCGCCTGCAACGCCATCTACCGACCAAGTGACGCTTCCACTGCTAGCGGTAAACTGTTGCGTTCCCGCGAAGGTCAGCACGGAGACGCCCGGAGTGACCGTGAATCCAGTTCCCGTGCCGGACAGGTTAACGGATTGCGGACTACCGGGCGCATTGTCAGTGATCAGCACGCTGGAGCTACGAGTGCCGGTGTTGGTGGGTGTGAACGTCACATTAATCGCGCACGTGGCGTTTGGCGCCAGAGTCGCACCACACGTGTTGGTCTGCGCAAAATCGCCGACATTGCCTCCAGAAACGGCGATCGCGCTGATCGTGAGTTGCGCGGTCCCAACGTTTGTTACGGTCACCGGCTGCGGGCTGCTAGTCGCTCCAGTCTGAACGTTGCCGAAGTTAAGATTTGTGCTGCTGACGTTGACCGAGGGCGCTGGGCCGCTTCCCGGAGAGGTGCGGAAAGCCACCATTTGCATGATCCACTGCCCGGAACTGAGCGGCGCGGCCGCGCTATAGCTGCCGGTAGCGGTGACCATCTGGTCCTCGGCGATATCGCCATCCTGCGATGTCAGCAGGCGCTCGGTGAACCCGCTGCCCGGGCCCGTGGTGATGGTCTGAACCAGGTTGGCGCCGAACAGCAGATCGGGCGCGTTAGTCGTGGTCACGGAACCGCTGCTACTGGTAGCGCTGCTGCCGCTGCTGGCGGCAGTTACGTCCACCGGGTTGTTGGGATCCGCACCGCTGTACTCCAGGATCCGGATGTCAGGGTATGCCGCGGCAGCCGAGAAAGTCACGGTGACGGAATTTGCACCGGCAGCGGCAGCCGCAATGTTCTTGGCGTAGTAGATCGACTGCGAGGCCGTTCCGCTTTGGACGGTCGGGCCCACAGCGAGAGTGTAGGTGTTGCCGCTCTTGTCGATGACGGTGCTGACCGTGGATGTGCTATTGTTCCATCCCACCACCACGACGTTGAGACCCCCAGCGGTCTGTGCGGCAGTGAACGTGACACTGACGCTGGTCTGGGCCGACTGCGGCGTGGTGTAGGCCCCCTGCACGTAGGTGATGGTTGTGCCCGACGAGAGTGTGGAGGCGCTCGCCACGTTGGAGAATGGACTGAGGTTCCCAGCCGTGTCGCTGGCCTGCACCCGGTAGCTGTAGCTCGTGCCGACCGTCAGGCCCGCGTCATTGTAAACGACCGTGGTCGCCGCGAACGAGGCTACCTGCGCAAAGTTGGTGCAACCTGCGCCTTGGCAGCGTTGCACAATATAGTTCGCTAGCCCAATACTGCTCGTGGATGCCGTCCAGCTCAGGTTAATCTGACTCGCGCTGGCAGCCGTCGCCGTCAGATTCCCGGGCGCCGTCGGCGGCCCTTGTGTAGTGGCGCTGGCCACGTTGGAGAATGGGCTCGGGTTCCCAGCCGTATCTCTGGCTTGCACCCGGTAGCTGTAGCTCGTGCCGGCCGCCAGCCCCGTGTCGTTGTACGTGGTCGTGGCGGACGACGTGATTTGCGTGAAGTTGCCGCAGCCCACGCCCTGGCAGCGCTCCACCAGGTAATTGCTGACCGCTCCGCCTGTTTCCGTAGATGCCGCCCACGACAGATTGATCTGCGTACCGGATGCCACCGTTGCGGTGAAATTCCCCGGAAGCGCGGGAATCGGAGCGGGTGTCGTGATCGTTACAACACTTGAGTAGGGCCCTAGCGTGTTGGCTGTGTCCTCAGCCCGGACCCGATAACTGTAGCTAGTGGAACTCGTCAGGCCAGTGTCGTTGAGCACAGTGGGTGTCGCTGTGCCGATCTGGGCGAAGTTGGCGCATCCGGCGCCCTGGCAGCGCTCAACGAGGTATTTGCTGATGGTTCCGCCGGTCTCTGTGGACGCTGTCCACGACAACATCGTTTGGTTCGGATTATTGGTTACCGCTCCAACGACAGACTGCCAAGTAACGCCTGCGCTCAGTGTAAACGTAGCATCATAAGTAGCGGGTGTTGCCGCCACCTCTGTCTCAGCGGTTAGATTTAACACGGTTGATGCCGATTGCAATGTGAAACCTGAGCCAGCCGTGAACGTTTCAGTGCCATTGGTCTTTACGAAACCAACGAGTAGATCATTTGCGATCGAGGTGATTATGCTTGGGCTGGTGACGTTGATCGTCGAGGTTCCGTTGTCGCTGCCAACGAGGGATATGGCATCAATCGGTGAAGAGGTATTCGAGCCCTTAACGACCACAATCGACATCACCAGGGGTTGCGCTAATGAAAGGTTCATGGTGATCGTCTGACCAGGACCAACAATAGGATTTGGCGCATACCATACTTGCGAGCGTAGATCGTAACCGACGGCCGTACTCGTCGGCCCAGCTATGGCAATCCACGTGTTACCAAAGCTGTCGCTCGGAGTAAAAGCAACACCTTGATGGGAGGACGCTAACAATAAAATCAGATCGCCGCCAGTGCTGTTAAATGACGTGGTTGTGTGGGTGGTTAAGGACGTCGAATTGTAGTAACCTTGGCCGTTAACGTAAGTGGGACCCGGGCCTCCTTCCGCGACTGTCAGGCCGGAAGGCGCAGTCGGAGCCGGCACCACATAAGTATACCCGTTAGCCAAACTCCCGCTCTGCACCCCAGGGTTCGTTACCGTAACCGTTACCGCTCCAACACTGCCCAACGGGCTAGTGGCCGTGATCTGCGTGCCGCTGACGACCACGACGTTCGTTGCCGCCGCTCCGCCGAACGTCACCGTCGCGCCCATCGCGAAGTTTGTGCCTGTGACCGTGACTGCCGTGCCGCCCGCCGTCGACCCGTTGTTAGGCGACACACTGCTTACGGTAGGCGGAAGGTTGTAGCTAAACCCATTGGCCAAACTTCCGCTTTTCCCGTTCAGCGTCACCGTCACCGTCACCGCTCCAGCGGTTCCCGGCGGCGTCGCGGCCGTGATCTGCGTCGCGCTTCCCACTACGACGTTCGTTGCCGCCGCTCCGCCGAACGTCACCGTCGCGCCTGCGGCAAAGTTCGTTCCGGTGATCGTGACCGCCGTGCCACCCGCCGTCGGGCCGCCGTTCGGCGATACGCTGGTCACCGTAGGCGAAGTTGTGACTCCCGACGGAGTGCGGAAGGCCACCATCTGCATAATCCACTGCCCGGATGGACTGAGCGAGGCCGTGGCGCTGTAGCTACCCGTTGCCGTCACCATCTGGTCTTCCGCGATATCACCATTCGGCGACGTCAGCAGGCGACTGGTGAACCCGCTGCCCGGGCCGCTGGTTGTGGTCTGAACCAGGTTGGCGCCGAACAACAGATCGGTCACGTTGGTTGTGGTGACAGCGCCGCTGCTGCTGGTCACGCTACTGCCGCTACTAGCAGCCGTTACGTCTACTGGGTTATTGGGATCCGCGCCGCTGTACTCCAGGATGCGAATGTCGGGGTATACTGCGGCAATGGAAAATGTAACGGTAACGGCGTTCGCGCCAGCGGCTGCCGCTGCGATGTTTTTGGCATAATAAATGGACTGTGAAGCGACTCCGCTTTGAACGGTGGGACCCACCGCGCGTGTGTAGACGTTGCCGCTCTTGTCAGTGAGAGTGCTGACCGTGGCGGCGCTGTCGTTCCATCCCACTACCACGACGTTGAGGTGGCCGGCTGCCTGTGCGGCCGTGAACGTGACATTGACGCTGGTCTGGGGGGATTGTGGTGCGGCATAATTGCCCTGAACAAAGCTCACCGTGGAGGCAACTACATAAGTGAATCCACTGGTCAGAGTTCCGCTCTGCCCGCTGACCGTTACAGTCACCGTCGCTGCACCGACACTTCCCGCTGGAGTTGTGGCCGTGATGGTGGTACTGTTCACCACCACCACATTGGTTGCCGCCGTCCCGCCAAATGTCAGCGTCCCTCCCGCGACGAAGTTCGTGCCTGTGATCGTGACTGCTGTCCCGCCCGCCGTCGATCCGCTATTCGGCGATACACCGCTCACCGTCGGCGGAAGCGTGTAGCTAAACCCGTTGGCCAAGTTTCCGCTCTGCCCGTTCAGCGTGACCGTCACCGTCACCGCTCCAGCGCTTCCCGCCGGCGTCGTGACCGTGATCTGCGTCCCGCTTATCACCACCACGTTCGTTGCCGCCACACCTCCGAAGGTTACAGCCGCTCCCGGAGCGAAGCTTCCACCTGTGATCGTGACCGCCGTCCCGCCCGCCGTCGACCCGCTGTTCGGCGATACACTGCTCACCGTCGGGATAACTACATAAGTGAATCCACTGGTTAGAGTTCCAGTCTGCCCGCTGACCGTTACGGCCACCGTCACTACACCGGCACTTCCCGATGGAGTTGTGGCTGTGATGGTCGTACTGCTCACCACCACTACATTGGTGGCTGCCGTCCCGCCAAACGTCAGGGTCGCTCCCGCGGCAAAATTGGTGCCCGTGATCGTGACCGCCGTCCCGCCCGTCGTCGACCCGCTGTTCGGCGATACACTACTTACCGTCGGCGGAAGAATGTAGCTGAAGCCATTGGTTACGCTTCCACTTTGCCCGCTCACAGTGACTGTCACTGTCACTGCCCCCGTTGGGTGCGCAGGCGATGTCGCGGTAATCGATGTACTGTTCACGACCACCACATTGGTCGCCGCCGTCCCGCCAAATGTTACCGTCGCTCCCGCGCCGAAGTTCGTGCCCGTGATCGTGACCGCCGTCCCGCCCGCCGTGGACCCATCATTCGGCGATACGCTGCTTACCGCGGGGATAACTACATAAGTGAATCCACTGGTTAGACTTCCGCTCTGCCCGCTGACCGTTACGGTGACTGTCGCCGCACCGGCGCTTCCCGCTGGAGTTGCGGCCGTGATGGTCGTGCTGTTCACCATCACCACATTGGTTGCCGCAGCCCCGCCAAATGTCACCGCCGCCCCACCGGCGAAGTTCGTGCCTGTGATCGTGACTGCTGTCCCGCCTGCCGTTGACCCACTATTCGGCGATACACTGCTAACCGTCGGCGGAAGAATGTAGCTGAAGCCGCTCGTTAAGCTTCCACTTTGCCCGTTCACCGTCACCGCCACCGTCACTGTCCCCGCTGCGTTCGCAGGCGAAGTTGCAGTAATCGATGTGTTGTTCACCACTACCACATTGGTCGCCGCTGTAGCGCCAAACGTCACCGTCGCTCCTGCGGCGAAGTTTGCGCCTGTGATCGTGACCGCCGTCCCACCCGCCGTCGACCCGCTGTTCGGCGATACACTGCTTACCGTGGGGATAACTATATAAGTGAATCCACTGGGTAGACTTCCACTCTGCCCGCTGACGGTTACGGTGACTGTCGCCGCACCGGCACTTCTCGCTGGAGTTGTGGCCGTGATGGAGGTACCGTTCACCACCACGACATTGGTTGCCGCCGTCCCGCCAAACGTCACCGTCGCTCCCGCGGCAAAATTTGTGCCCGTGATCGTGACCGCCGTCCCGCCCGCTGTCGACCCGCTGTTCGGCGATACACTGCTCACCGTCGGCGGAGTTGTGACTCCTGACGGAGTGCGGAAGGCCGCCATCTGCATAATCCACTGCCCGGATGGGCTGACCGGCGCGGTGGCGCTATAGCTGCCCGCTGCGGTCACCATCTGGTCTTCAGCGATGTCGCCGTCCGGTGACGTCAGCATACGACTGCTGAAGCCGCTGCCCGGGCCGCTGGTAGTGGTCTGAACCAGGTTGGCTCCGAAGATCAGGTCAGTTGCATTTGTCGTTGTCGCCGAACCACTGCTGCTGGCAGCGCTACTCCCGCTGCTTGCAGCTGTTACGTCTACCGGGTTATTGGGATCCGCGCCGCTGTACTCCAGGATACGGATGTCGGGGTATGCCGCTGCAACGGAGAAAGTAACGGTAACGACGTTCGCTCCAGCGGTCGCCGCCGCGATGTTTTTGGCATAGTAAATGGACTGCGAGGCGACTCCGCTTTGAACGGTGGGACCCACGGTGCGTGTATACGCGTTACCACTTGAGTCCGCAACTGTACTGACCGTAGCCGTGCTGTCGTTCCACCCCACTACTACGACGTTGAGGTCGCCAGCAAGCTGCGCGGCGGTGAAGGTGACCTTCGCTGACGTCTGAGGCGTCTGCGGCGCGGTATAGTTACCCTGGACATAGGTGATAGTTGGCGCAGCCATCAAAGCGGCTGGATGCAGCCAGCCGACGACCGACACCGTCGCTAATAGTACACGGCGCGCCGACTGACCATATCGAAGGCCGTCACGGAACAAGAGCGTTTTCACAGTCCCCCCCCAAACCCTATCGTCTTAAGTTCATCTCTTAATACTTCCCGCGGGCAGATTCTTATGCCGCTGGGAGGAAGTCTGACACCAAGGGTTGACTATTGCGATTGATATCGCGACTGATAATGTCAACATGGCTTGCGCGCCGGTCTCATGCTGATGTCCGTTACCTCGGCTGTGAACGGGAGCGTCAGCGCTTGAACAACCACTGAAGCGACGTCCTCGGGTTGCAGGAGCGCTTCCGGATGATAGGCCTTTCCTTCTTTCCGGCAGACGGCCTCCTGCATGGGTGTTGCGGTGCGTCCGAGGTACACCGAAAGTACCCGAATTCCTTTCGGATTCAATTCTTCACGCAGGCTGTCGGCTATCGCTCTTAATGCGTGTTTTGTGGCAGCGTATTGCCCGACTTCAGGCCTTCTCGCCGTCAGCCCTGCGCTTGAGTTGATGAAAACAATCTGCCCACGGGTGGCCATCAACAGAGGGAGCAGGCGCTGTGTCACGATGTACGGCGCCCGGACGTTGGTGGCATATTGGAGGTCTAGGTCTGCAATGCGAGCGCGTTCCATTGGGTCGTGCTGAACAACGCCGGCACAGTGAATTAGAACGTCAAGCCTACCAACTCCTCCTTCCAGGTATTGCACAAGCGGCTGGAGTGCCTCTTCAACAGTCAGGTCCAGTTGGAATTCGGTCACCGGTGAAAACGCCCGGGCGGCCGCTCCGGTCTCTGCCAGCTTGATCGGATCCCTTCCCACGAGACACAGCTCCACCCCTTCACGCGCCAATGCAAGCGCTATGGCGCGCCCAACTCCCCCGCCAGCTCCGGTCACTACGGCCACACGCCCGGCGCGAATGCTGCTATCGACGTGTTCGCGATCCGCTTGGCCGCACGGCATTTCGTCACCCTCAAACACTTGGCCCATCCGTTCTTTTCCGGGTTCTGGAAAGTCTCCCTTCAACATTGGTCACCTGCTAAGTCGAAACCAAGCTGTTATCTTTCGCCGGTGCGGGCCTCGTCAATTCGCGAAGGAGACTCAAGTAGAATGTTTTCTGTCCTGTGACGAACAAGAGCATCACGAGGAACGTAACGAGAAGTATAGTACTCTCTAGAACCATTCGGGGCAATGGAGACAACAGTTGGCCGTAGACTAAGCGCAGCCCAAAGGCGACGCCTCCAGCTACGATGCTCGAAGCCAGGGGGCGGCCCACCACCAACACAATATCTCGCGGAGAGATGACCGTACCGTAGAGAGCCCAGATGACAAGCGGAATGAGCCACAATGTCATCACCGCGGAGTAAGCAAACGCGACGCCTTTCGGTCCATAAGGCAATCCCACGAGGTAACCCGCGATCATGATGGGTGCGATGACCAAAGCCATCTTCAAAAGGCGTCCAACCAACCCGATCGAAGACAACAACCATGCTAATGGATTGGCAATCGCGAACACGAGGATCGTCGGAGCGAGGAAACGAAAAATCGGAGCCGCCTCTTTCCACTTTGGCCCCAGTAGAACGGCAATCACGTCATCAGCGAAAAGAGCGCATGCAACCGTGACAGGAAGAGTGAGTGCCAAGAGGAGGGAGTAGCCCTTCAGGAAGTAGCGTTTGAGGCGAGGGGGGTCGTCCTGGAGCCGGGACAGCGCGGAAAACCCCACCTCGGCGGCTGCCGAGTTCAGGTTGTCTGTCGGGATGTTGATGAGCTGATAGGCTCTTCCATAGATTCCGATCGCATTGACGCCCCAGAAGCGGCCCAGCAGAACTTTCTCAAGGTTACTCGCAACATACACCACGAGGCCATTCAAAGTGATCGCAGCGCCGAAACGCATCATCGAACGAATTCCAACCCGCCGGTGTGGCATCCCAGGAACCCAACCCGTGGTCATCCACAAACCAATAGTGTTAGTGAGGGGAAGACTGACCGTCATCACTACGAGGGCCCAATACCCGTAACCAGCTATGGCCCCACCAATGGCAATGGCGGTACCCACAATCAAGGAGATGACGCCTATCACCGCCAGTGCGGTAAAACGCATCTGACGTTGGAGAAGTACCGAATGCTGTATTCCCGTCGCGTTGAAGATGAATCCCGCCGCCAGAACAGCCGTCACCGCGAGGAGCCGGGGCTCGTGGTAAAAGGCGGCAATAACGGGTGCCATTGCTAGTGTCAGAAGCGCGAGTAGTGCGCCGAACACCAGGTTGATCCAGAACAATGTCGAAATCTGCGCGTCCGTAACGGTCGCACGCTGAATAGCCGCCGACGAAAGCCCGAAATCTCGGAACAAAGTCAAGACTCCGGTAAAAGCTGTGACCATACCCACTAATCCGAAGTCTTTCGGCCCCAGAAGCCGCGCCAATACCATGAGAGAGCCCACGCGCAGGAGAAAACTTGCTCCTTGGGCGCAGAGCCTTGCGACACCACCACGAATCGTCTTACTCTTCAAGTCCTGCATTGTGTTCTCAGAATGCCGGAAGTGGCAGGCAGCCTTACCGTCTTTGGCGCGTTGTCCTTCAATTCACAGCACCATCTTGCGGCAGAAGAAAGCCTCGGCGTAACCGCTGGGAGCGTTGCATTCCATCCCCCGCAGCCGCATGAGAGAGAGAAACGTGTCCTCTCGAAACCAACGTTTGGAGTGTTGAGACTGGAAAGCATCTATGATGTATCGAGCCTTCCTCTGACATACCTCGGGCTGGAGCGGCACGAACAAGCCGGGCTGTCCCAGGTCACCATCATATTTCGGAATTTCGTATTCCAGAATCAGATGGTCTCGAAATGTGTTCCAGGTCAATTCCGCTATCAGGCGGTGGTCTTGGTGGGCGTCCTTGCGGTTGTGAGTGAAGATGAGATCCGGGGAGACCGACCGCTTCAGCCCCTCGAAGACCTCTTTCACCTCGGCACCCACAAACGGCATGAATCCGTCCGGGAAAGTCTTCAGTAGTGGGCCTCTCAGACCCGTTGGCCCGGCGAACATCTCAGCCGCGCGCTTCGCCTCCGTCTCCCGGACTCCAATCGCGCTGAACACCACCCAGTGAAATACACGGGCCGGATACTGTTCAGCCAAGCGGAGGATCGTGCCGCCGCAGCCAATTTCTATATCGTCGGAATGGGAGCCCAAGCACAGTATCTGCAGTGCTTCAGCCGCCCCTCTGCTCAGGTTCAGGTGGATCATGCACGAGCCGATATCGTCGTTGTCTCGTCCGAGGCGGGCACAGATGCCTTCGGCCATACTTTCCATGGTGCCAAACCCTGGTTCAGTTCCTCGAGGTGTTGCTTGTCCTTAAAGGTGTCCATGCATTGCCAGAAGCCGGTGTACTTATACGCCAACAAGGCCTGCTTCTCAATCAGCCGCTGAAATGGTTCTCGCACCAGTTCGTCGCCCGGGTGAATATACTGGAAGATCTCGTTGCGCAAAGCGAAGAAGCCGCCGTTAATCCAAATGTCAGTGCGGTTCAGCGCGGAAATGTTGGTGACTATTCCCGCGGATCCGACGTTGACAATGTCAAAACTCGCCGTAGGCTGCACCAACAGCAGAGAAGCAACGGCGTGGCTTTGCCGAAACGCCTCGAGCATGGCCGGAAGCGGGAGGTCGCTCAGCCCGTCTCCATAGTTTGCTAGAAACATCTCTTCGCCCTGCAAATGCGACTCTACTGCTTTAAGCCGCTCACCGATCGTGGCACTGCTGCCGGTCTCGACGAAGGTGATGGTCCAGTCGTCGATATCGCGGTTCAAGAAGTGAATCTTCTTTCCGGCTTGCGACCAAACAAAATCGTTGGACGCGGATTCATCGTAGTGCAGGAAGTAATCCTTGATGCAGTTACCCTTGTAACCGAGGCAGAGGATAAAGTCCTTGTGCCCATAGTGGGAGTAGTATTTCATCAAGTGCCAGAGAATCGGCCGCGTCCCGACCTGCACCATCGGTTTGGGAACGTCATCGGCGTATCCCCTGAGCCGCATGCCGGCCCCCCCGCAGAAGAGAACCACTTTCATAAACTCACCTCCACCTTTTTTGTTTCAATAGATGGCCACTTTCGGAATCGGTACTACGAACCGGCCGCCCCACTCCCGGATGAACTGCAGTTGCTCCATAATCTCGTCTTTCAGGTTCCAGGGCAGGATGACGACATAGTCCGGCTTGGTCTCGCGAATCCGGCTCGGATGATAAATCGGAATATGGGTACCCGGCAGGAATCGTCCCTGCTTGTACTGGCTTCGGTCCACCGTGTATTCGATGAGATCTTTTCCGATACCGCAGTAATGTAGTAGCGTCGCGCTCTTGCCCGGCGCCCCGTACCCTGCAACCGATTTGCCCTGTTGGGCGGCAGTGAGCAGAAAATCCACGAACGCCAATTTGGTCCGTTTCACCTGGCGGGCAAAGCTATCGTAACCTTCCGCCGAAGCCAGCCCAAGCCTTTGTTCCTCCGCGATCAGTCCCCGAACGCTCGGCTTAATGGAGTGTGTCTGGTTTTCCGACCGGCAGGCGTAGACACGGAGTGAGCCGCCGTGCGTCGTCAACTCTTCCACGTCGAACGCCTTCAGTCCGTGAGCCTCGAGGATGCGTACGGTGGAGATCATCGAAAAATATGAGAAGTGCTCGTGGTAAATCGTGTCAAACTCATTGCGTTCGATCAGCCGCAGTAGGTGGGGGAACTCCAGCGTCAGTATCCCATCGGACTTCAGCAAGATCTTGAGCCCTTCCACAAAATCGTTCAGGTCCGGGACCTGTGCCAGCACGTTATTGCCGAGAACCAGGTCGGCGCAACGGCCTTCTGCCGCCAACTCTTCGGCCAGTTGCGCGCCGAAGAACCGCACCAGCGTGGAAACACCCTTTTCGACTGCCACCTTGGCCACGTTCGCCGCTGGCTCAATGCCCAACACCGGCACGTTCCGCTCCACGAAATACTGCAACAGGTAACCGTCGTTACTGGCCACCTCGACCACGAAGCTCTCCCCGCTCAGGCCGAATCGCCCCATCATCTGGTTGCAGTAATTCTCAGCGTGCTTCAGCCAGGAATCGGAGTAGGAGGAGAAATACGCGTAGTTGCTGAAGATGTTCTCCGAGCTCTCATATTGCTCCAGTTGTACCAGGAAGCACTGCTCGCAGACGTAGACGTGGAGGGGATAGTAGATCTCCCCGCGGTTGAGGTCGGCGGGCGACGGATAGGTCTCGCAAAGGGGGGACATCCCCAGATCGACAAAAGTTCGCTGTAGTCCCGCGCCGCAGAAGCGGCACCGCCTGGTCGTGGTTTCAGGCTGCCGGGTGTCGGCAGAAAGCTTGATTGTGGCCATATGCTCTCCCGGTGTTCGTGCCGGATTAGATACCCACTGCGGCCTCGACAGGTTGCGGTTTCCACCGCAGCGAAGCGTCCAACCGCTCTGCCTTCATCATCTTCTGTATGTGGCTGATCCGGGTGTAACGGCCACACTCAAGGTCGGCAAAGGTCAGCCCCTCCGCCCGATAAGCCTCATATAACTCCTGCGCTCCTTTGCGGGCGTTCCACTGTGCATGGAAATTCGGCAGAACGCGTCCGATTTTGTCACAATTGATGCGATAGCAACGCTTGTCGGGACCACCGTCGGCAGCATACTCGACGCGGCAGCCCGGCACGGTTTCAGCGACAATGGCAGCCAATTCCCGGATACGATAGTTCTCCTCGGTCTGGCCGACATTGAAGGTCTCGTTGTGAATGGCCTCCTCCGAAGCCTCGAGCACGCTCAGGATCGCGGCGGTAATGTCGCGAATATGCACAATCGGCCGCCATGGCGTCCCGTCGCTCTTGATATATACTTTGCCAGTAGTATATGCCCAGGCCACCAAGTCGTTCAAGACAACATCCAGCCGCAGTCGCGGAGAAGCGCCGTAAGCGGTCGCATTTCTCAAGTAGGTTGGGCTAAAATGCTCCCCCGCCAGCCGTGCCACGTCACGCTCCACCAGAACTTTGGAATCGGCATACGCTGTCACTGGGTTGAGCGGAGCGGTCTCATCGTGGATCGCGTCCCCCGCTGCACCATAAGTGCTGCAGGACGAGGAGAAGACGAAGCGGCGCGCACCTGCCTCTTTAGCCAATACGGCCAGCCGGACTGAGGCTCTGTGGTTGATGTCGTAAGTGAGGTCGCCATTGAGGTTGCCTAACGGGTCATTCGACAACGCAGCCAGATGCACCACCGCGTCAAAGCCCTCGAGATCCGCTTTCGTCAGATCGCGGATGTCTTTGCGAACCTCTGGAATGTCCTGAGCCCCTTCACCGAACTCGCAGCCGGAAAACAGATCTGTGTCCAGGCCGATAACCTCATGGCCGGCGGAACGCAATATGGGTCCCGCAACGGCGCCGATATAGCCTCTATGGCCAGTCAATAGTAGTCTCATGCCGGTACTCCCCATTTAGCACGCCGGAATCCAATCGATTTTAGCGGCGTTAGACCACTGATAATACAGCAGTTATCTCCGACCACGACGATTTGCAGAGATTCGCAAATCCCAAAACTTGGGAAGTTCGCGCAACGGCGCATCCTTCGATCACGATAGACCATCGTTGCAGTGACCCGTTGCATCATCACGGCACGACAATACGGGGCATCAACGGAGTGCATCCAGCAACATCATCGGGGACGACAGCCAGCAGGCCATTTTCGCACAACAACTTCGCCGCATCGCTGACAGCCGAGAACGGGATACCGGACCGCTCAGCAATATCCAGTAGAGAATGCTCTCCATCGGAGAGATTCAGCGCCCAGAGGCGCGCGGAGATCTCCAGTCCGGGCGCCTCGCCGCCCATGGGCCGGTAGAGGTTTCGTCGTCCCAGCTGCGGTTCACAGTAAGGACTCTGGTTGCGATATCGCCGATTGTTTTCCAATACGTCCAAAATAGCGGCGCACACGCGAAGCGATCCGGCCAGTTGGAGCGGTTGAATAAAGGCAAGGTCGTCGGCGGAAGTATGGTACTCCGGAAATGTGCCCCACACACTCCGCATCAGGCAGCCGACAGGGAGATTGAAACCGGGCGAGCAATACTGCCGTTCGTCGTAGCCATACGGGGAAAACTCCAGAATCTCGGGAAATTCACTGTGGTGGCGGAGAACGTGCGCTGCCGCCCGGTCAATCTCGGCATCTCCGCGGCGGCTCTTCTTATAATGGAACCCGCCGGCGTCTCCAATACACGTCAGAACCAGCCCGTGGCGGACGCGTCCAACCCCCTCATGGTTTCGCGCGAGCCACGTGATCGCCCCGATCGTCCCAGGAATAAACAGGAACCGATACGAATAATGATGATCATGCGCGGATAGCAACTGCGCCAGAGAGGTTGCCACGGTCAAACCGGATAGGTTGTCGTTCGCTAGGGATGGATGGCACGCATGACACGAGATTAGAACTTCGTCGGTAGAGCGCCCCGGCAAATAACACTCTCCATATGTCAGATGCCCATCTACCAGAGTCGAATCAATACACACTTCGTAGTCGCCGTCCTCGAGTGTCAGCATTTGGTTATGTGACAAGCAGAACCCCCAGGTTTCCTGATAATAGGAGGTTCGGTAAGGGATCCACTCGGGATGCTCGGGAATAGTGAACAGGTGCGGTCTCAGATCGCTGAGGCGCATGGTGGTGTGCACGGGGACGCTGTAATTCAAAACATGCAGGTTACATTGCCGAAGGTCCACAACCCGCTTCCCGTCCGGCGCCTTGATATAAGCATCTCGAATGTTCCACTCTTTAGGGACGGTCCAGTCGAAGACCGGCGTGCCCGTCGGCACCTCAACCGTCTGCAGCGGAATCCGGTTTGCGATCAAAGCCAATGTCCGCCGGATGCCATCGCCGGTGATGCTTCGGCAGATGGGGTAAAGTTCTCCCGCGAAACAGTGCAGATCGCGCCCGGTATCCGCCGGGTCTCTCTGTTCGAGTTCCTTCAGCAGGCACATTGCGTTTATTCGAAGTTCGGGTACGTCCGGTCGCGTTCGGAAATCACTTTTACTTCAGCGGGCCAGATTATCTGAAATGCCGGATCATCCCACCGCACCCCCCTGCCCGATTCTGTGCTGTAGAATTCCGACATTTGATAGAACACCTCGGTTTCGTCTTCCAGGGTCAGAAAGCCGTGCCCGCACCCTTCAGGCACGTAGACCATGTTCCGACTCGCAGCCGTCACAACCACCGCGACCCACTCTCCGAATGTTGGCGAGCTCCGGCGCAGATCGACGACCACGTCGTACAACGCCCCTCTGGTGCAGCGAACGACTTTGGCCTCCTCACTCGGCGCGGCTTGATAATGCATGCCTCGCAGCGTTCCCTTCCGGACGTTAAATGACACACTGCATTGCACGAGCTTCGGATTCAGGCCATTGTGTTCAAACTCCCGCTGACACCAACAGCGCGCAAAAAACCCCCGCTCATCCGGTTTAGGCTCGATATGAATCTCGAACACCCCTGGCAGCTTCGTTTTCCCAAACGTCATAAACGGTCACTCGATGAAACGACACGCAGAGGGCTTCCTTCAAACCACTCTGACGCGAGCGGCTGCGCGGCCTTCAGCGCGTTCTTGAACCTCGCAAAGAACAGATGAACAAATATTCCACCGCAAACAGGCGACTGATAACGGGAATCGTCACGTTCATATGCATCTGAATTCTCTTCATATATTGCCGCCGTGGCTCATGATGATGCCAATTGTGAGAGGTAGGGAAAGAACGCTCTATATCGAAAACAGACGCCAACCCCGCTCGAAACTCGTTGAACGATTGCATATTATTATACGCAGGCCAAATACTCGCCTCTCGATGATTAAAGTTGACGTACGATGTAATGAACGTGCCACCGCTTTTCAACAAGGTTCGTATTTCGGAGAACTTTTGCGGCTGAACCTTACCGACATACTCAAAAACGCCTTGCGCTACAATTATGTCAAACCGCTTATCGTCAAAGGCGACCGGTCCTTCCACAAAATCGGTCTGTACAAGATTCGGTGCTGGCGTGTGAATAGCTATGTCAATTCCGTGATACTGTACGTTTGTTCGAAGCATTCGCCTCAGAGTCGCGGGCCCGCAGCCAACATCAAGAAGATCACACTGCCTGTCGCCTGCAATTCCATTTACAAGTCCGGCAACTTTTTCCAGTCGGAAATGGACATCCCTATACTGAAGATTTTCCTTAGCCCAAAAGTCTCTTTTATAATATGTCTCGCTCACCTGTCCCATTAAGGCAATTTCTCCTCTCGCACAATAATCGAGGACCGTTCCTCTGCTAAGGCGTCGACTCGCTTACCCAGTCAGAATCTCCTTTAAAATCATGCTGTACTGTTCGTCCAAGTCGCTACGAAACTGTTCCGCCTTCTCTTCAATCAAGCGTTTAAGCCACGGCACATTCTTCTGAAGCTCGCAAAACTGCTCTATCAACCTCTCGGAGTCTAGATGCTTTATGTCCTGGCAGTATTCCGACAATCCCATGGCGCTCATCAGGGAATTGCACTTCGGATGGAACGAAATCGAAATCGCCGGCTTGTTGAGGAGTAGAGCCAACAGAACGTTATGAAAGCGAGTTGCAACTACCACATCCGTCTTCGAAAGTTGCCACAAAAGGTGTTCCACAGATAGGACTGGGTCGTCAATGACCCGACCCTCCTCATACAGGACTGACCGTTCTTTCAGCAGCCCCACAAAGTGTCCGACCGCAGCCCGATCGCATATATCACCGGTTAGCAGTCTGACGTCATAGTCGTGAGCCAACAACCACCGGACAAAACCGACAAGACTTTCGAGGTAGTCCGCATAGACCGCCTCACTGGGCCTGTCAGCGCTTTGCCGTTTACCGTACAACATCAGACCGAGGCCGACAATGGGCCGTGTCCCTCGTGGAACTGGATCGGTCGGTATGGCGCTCTTAGGTAAACTGAATGCGAGGTCAGGGTATACCCTGTCATCACGTGTCTGGAAGCCGAGATCGGTCAGAAACTGCTTTGTGGCGGCGTCTCGATAAGAGCGAACGTTCGCGAGACGAAGGGCGGCTTTAACCAGAAGCCTGCCGGCAAGGCCGTATACCGGACCGGCGCCCACGCTCACAAAGAGCAGTTTGCACCGACACACCCTGGCCATCAGCGACCACTTGAACACACTATAGGGGCCCCAATTGAGAAGGCCGCTAAGATCCGTTAGCAGGCCTGTTCCAGCGACGATAAGCACGTCCATTCGCTTAAGCGCCCGTGCGGCCTGGAGCCACCTGTACGGTTCGCTTGGGATACCGACAACCAGCCTCCGGACGAATCGCGCCAGGGAGTTGCGCTGGAACCACAACGGCTTCAGAACTAGACCATTCATTGGCAGAGTGCCGATACCATAGGCCCGTCCTGCGGCGCCAGGGTTCGTGCAGATACAGGTGATCTCGCTACTTGGCAAGTTGCGCCGAAGATGCCAAAGGAGCGATTGAAGGGTGCTTTCGTTCCCGAAGTTAATGTCTCCAAAGTGCCCGAACAGTCCTATCCTGGGCGGCACGGCCTCTTTCGGCAAGTGGTTGTCGCCGGTGCTGGATCGGATGGCGGGTGCACGGCGTCCTTTGTGCCAAGATGCGCCACCTCCCTGCATTTCGTGTTCCAAAGGAGGCATCAATTCACGGCCTCGGCCGAGACTTCCGTCATCAAAGATTGGGTCATTGGTGCTGTGCTGCTCGGGACTCGGGAGCCGAGGCCGATTGTGTTGGCGTCATTTCTGTATGAAGTACCACGCTCTGATCGGGTGTAACCCTCAGAAGCCTCTGAATGCTGGCTTTGGGATTCAGGCCGGCATTGAACAATGCTGCGAACACCTCTCGAGCCAGGCTTGCGCGACTAAAGGGGACGCCGGCGTCTCGGAACGCTCCGCGGTGGTAGTCCCAGAAGCTCTTGGTACGGCCGCGCAGCAGACAGGCCGCCAGATATCGATAGTAGTCGGCCAGTGTTCGCCTCAGGCATTCTTCGAATTCTTCTTGGCTGAGGAAGAGCCGGGCGTAAGCGACCAGATGATGCAAGTTACTGGCTGCGAGAGTATTCATGTTCCTCGACAACGTAATCCGCGACTGCTCGCGGACTCTCGTGAAGGTGAGGACCTGATGAACAAAACCAAAATCGCAAGTGTTAAGAAGCGCAATGCATGTCTCCATGTCTGCGTGGATGTTTGCTTCGTTGTAAAAGGATTTGTGACCCCTAACAAGATCCGCCCGGTATAGCAGGGAAGTGGCCGTCCCGAAAACATAGAGGCCATCGAGGAAGAGGCGACGGCAAATGTCGCGACCAGAGACCACAGTACTGGGGTACGGCAGCCCGGTCCAAACGACTTGCGGGCCCTCCAGGCCGTATGCGCCGACCACTCCAACTGAGGGGTGGGCCTCGGCCACGGTGACCATCTGTTCCAGGCACTCTGGAAAGACCCAGTCATCCGCGAATACCATCTTACAGTACTTGCTGGCAAGAGAGATTTGGCGTAACGCCGCATTATGGTTCACAAGTGCCTTCAAAAGCTGCGTGTTATGAAATATACGAATCCGCCGGTCTCTGTCAGCAAAGCCACGGGCGATTTCCACAGACCGATCCGTGCTGCAGTTGTCGACGATAATGTACTCCCAATTCTGATATGTTTGGCCGACAACACTTTCGATGCATTCAGCGATATGCTCGGCCTCGTTGTACATCGGCGTGACGACGCTCACGAGCGGTTGCCCTTGGGAGTTCATTCTGCGCCCTTCTTCATGTTATCAAGTCGAGGCACGAGAGTGAAGTCTGTGGCGGCCTTACCCGATGCCGAATGTCCTGCGGGTTCGACGGTCTTCCCGAGAGTGGACGAGTTTTCTGGCCAGCCTTGGCGCGCATCGAATAAGCGCCGATTTGATTGCAGTATTGAATGTACCGTGATACCGGAAAGCCTCCTTGACGGCTGTTCTTGCCTTTCCATATTCTCCCTTCTGGAGAAGCCAGTTTGCCCACCCGCTATGGATGGCGGCTAAATCGCGTCGAATCATCGTGCGGACCTCACGCGGCAAGCCGTCGCTCATCCGAAGGCGTTTTTCCATGCGGGTTTGGGCCATACGAAGACGAAAATCCGCGTCGTCCCAGTTCTTGCTTGCCCCGACATGGCGGTCAGCCAGCAGGGTGCGGTCGATAAGGACCATGGGCATGTTGACAAAGCAGAACTTCGTTTCGCAGGCCAGTCGGAAAGCAAAGTCATCGTCATCACCAAAGCGGAAAGCCGGGTCGAATCCGCCCACGCGCCGTACCAGGTCCGCTCGAACAACCAGGTTCTGGAGCCATATCGGATGCACACCTACCACCGAGTTTGTGCTAAGCATGTACCTGAGGGCATCTGGGATCATGCCAATGCTCTCGCGATGGCCCTTGCCCGCAAGCTGAAAGAGCGTCATCTTCATGTGCGGGTTATTCATGAACCAGGCGTCTGTAATGCAAGCGCCACACTGGTCCTTGAACTGGTCGAGCGCCCGAAACTGCCATTCTAGCTTTTGTGGAAGCCAGAGATCGTCATTATCGTTGAAAGCGAGCCAGTCGCTCCTTGCATGCGCAATAGCCACATTACGGGCGACGTTCGGTCCCTGATTCTCCTGATGGAAATAGCGAACGCGCTCCCGCCAAACGATATTCTCCGCGATATAGTGGGGCAGCAAGTCAGAGGTGCCGTCGATCGAACCGTCGTCGACCAGAATCACCTCAGCGACCGGCAACGTCTGGGTCAGTACACTCTCGACGGACTGTTTCAAACAGTCAAAGCGATTATAGACAGGGATCACGACGGAGATGGTCGGTTGCATGACAGGTGGCGATTGGAGCTGCAAGAAAAGGCAAGTTTAAGTACGCGGCTCTTGGGACGAGCGCCATTCTTAGTGCGCTGAAGTTCTGCACACCACCTCGCGATGGGTGGCGAGCTGCTCGCGGCAGGAGTGGAACACCTCCACTCTTGCCCGCTTCACGACAATCGGTTCCCCTGCGAGTCGGTAAATGCTGAGAATGAGACTAGGAAGCGGCGCCTAGTGAACTGTCGTACTCACGTTGGCCGGAGGCGTCGCCAGCTGCGTTTGCGCGCTGACGAATTGATAGGCGCCCCTTGATGATGTGCGGGCGACCCCATTAGGATCGGTAGCAAATGGCGACGACAAAGGCAACCAATTATTGACGTCCGAATTGCTCACGGCTAGCTGAGCATTGAGATTTCCGGACCCGCTCCAGCTCACAAACGGATTAGCAGCTGCGGCATCATTGGTAGCTCCCGTTTCGCTTAATCCCCCACTCGTCGTACCGAGCGCAGAATTATAGCTGTGCGAAATCGTCCCACCTGAGAAACTCGGCCCCGCTGCGCCGCTGCTACTGCTGTACCACACATTATTGGCGGCTGTTGCAGTGCCTCCGCTTGATGCCGGGTCATAGTAAATACCGGCCGCTCCAGCGCCGCAATTGTTCCCGGCGCTTCCGGCAGCCTGCAGATTAACGATGGTGTTGTTGTAAAACTGCAAACCATTGCAGGATACTCCGGAATTCAGGCAGGTGAACACACCATCTCCCAAACACTGGTAACCGGCCTTGTCCGCTGTGCCACCCCAGTATATGACATTGCCGTAGATTTGTACGCCGGTGTAAGTCGTACCTCCGCCAGCCGTCGCAGCCGTCCAGATCGCACTTCCCTCGATGGTACGCATGGTGTTATATCGCCATACTGTTCCGGTGTGAGCGCTTCCGTTCCAGCTCACCTGACCATGGCAGGAACCGGCGCCCCAATTCTTGTAAAAGTACGAGTACTGAACGAGTAAGTTTGTACTGCCGTAGCCGAACGTGAAGTCGCAACTGCTGTCGTGCAGGAACACATGATCTATAGTAAGATTCGTCGAGCCGCCGTAGTAGAGGAGGTCATCCGGCGTGTTAGTGTTGGCGCTTGAAGTCGCCCCTGTCCCCTGAACCTCGATATAGGATAGCGTCGTGCTGCTCGCGTTGGGCATGTCCAGCCCGACGCACCTGCTCATCGATCCCAACTGACAAGTCGTGCCGTTGATGTAGATTCCGAAGGATCCTTCAGTCGGAAGGCCGCTACTGTTGAACGTTCCTACCTGGCCGTTGATCGTGTAGTAGCCGCCGCTGGAATTAGCAATTTGTGTGAACGTTGCTTGGGCCGAGCCCATCGTTCCCACATTCCATCCGGTATCGGTGCAGTGATCCGACGCAATGGCTTTGTTAATAACGATCTGAGTAGCGCCGGAAGTTGGCGTATTAAGGGCATAACTTCCATAACTGCCATCTGCAAGATAGTAGGTGTCGCCACGAACTAGCGTGGCGGGAAGTCCCGCGTAGGCATTATTCCAGTCGGATCCAGTCTTCGATCCAGCACCAGCCGCGGTGACAACGTGGCAGGCAGCAGTCATTGATGATGAAAAACTACACGCTAGAACGACGGCCGCCATGCAAGCTAGGAGACGTCGCACTGAAGTACTAAGCAATGGTTTCATCTAAATGGCCCATCCACTCCACTTGCTTCCAATCCAAACTGCAGAACATCAACTGCAGCGAAATCCGTTGCCTGGCAGGCGCGAACTCGGCAGGGTTCAGCATGGCCGCGCAGAGCTACTCCTCGCGTGGCGTGCCTAGCACCACTACTCTCTTTATAGCCTTCGCAACGAAGCCACGGCAAGATGCTGTAGGTTAACATCATTAGACTGCCATTCGTAAGTTTATGGAACGGAAAGGCGGAGCGGTCTTCACAAGCGGCGCTTAGAGCGAAGAAGATCTGAAAAAAAGCCGTTGACGAAGCTTTGCCCCCCTCATTTTTCACTTTCTGAGGCTGTTTAAGGCCCTTCTTGAGGCTCCTCCGTGCAGGAGTACGGGCCTCAGAAGCCCTGGTTTAGGGCTCCAGACACCTCCCCCCAACTTCGGCGGAATGAACTGCTTGCGACAGCAGATTCCGCATCCGCACGAGGTTGTAAGGGGTGGCCGCGAAGCTGAAAACCCACCCGACTTTGAATATGCCCCGGTGCTGCGTCTTACGCAACATCCCTACCATCTTCAGCCGACCGAACACTTCCTCAATCTGTTTCCGGTTGCGTTCGCTGATCTGGTAGCCGGCATGCCGCGTCGTTCGCCCATCGATCGCGCTGCCTGGCGACGGATGGTTTTAGCCACGTCAATGATAGCCGGGATGCGGCTGTGAGTGGCCCAGAAATACCACTTGTCGAGGAGTGCTTTGGCCTTATTGGCAGGTTGGTTGAAGAAATCCTGGAAAGTGAGGCGGATCTGGTAAGCGCGGGTGGTTTTCAGATGGGAGCTGGCGATGTCCAGAGCGTCGAACTTTTCCCACTGGCTGTCGGTGCGGTTCTCGGGGTTCTTGAGCCAGACGCAGCGACTGCCGATGAGTTCGGGACATTCTGCTCGATTCGGCGAACCTTTTCCACGGCGGTGTTGACGAGGCTGACAATGTGGAACTTGTCGAAGGTGACGGCGGCGTTGGGCAGGTTTGTGGTGATGCCGTTGAAGACGGCTTGTGACATGTCGGCGCTGACGTCGGTGACCGCCTCGGGATCGCCGCCGTGGGCCTTGAGGTCTGAGGCGAAAGCCGCGACAGTGGAAGCGTCTTTGCCCAGAGTGGCGAGCAACACCTTGCGCTGCTCCAGGTCGACGAAAAGACAAACGTATCTCTGGCCGCGCCGGGAGGCGGTTTCGTCGCCACCGACCTGGGTGACCATGGAATGATCGGCTTGAGCGCATGCTGCGTCTACGTCGTAGGTGACAATGCGCCAAACCAGGGTATCGTGCTCATCGACGAAGCGGGCCACCGCGAGGACCGGCATGGACTTGGCGAGCAGCACCACCAGCGCCTCAAACAGTAGCGTGAAGCCGCTGTCCGACCAGGCCCAGGGGACCGTCACGCGATGAATGCCGCACTGCGAACAGTCGACGCGGGGCGTGCGGGAGTGGAGGAAGGTCTGGTGGCGAAAGAAGTTCAGATGCCGCCAGGTCAGTTCGTCGGCGTCATAGGCCTTGCAGGAAACCCCGCAAAGCGGACACGGAAAGGCGCCGCCACGCGGAAAATCGAGATGGATGTCCAGACGCCCGGCCACCTGATCGAAGGTGCAACGGTCGAGCATCCATGGCGGCACCAGCCCAAGGCTACCTGAAACAGCTCCTTCTCGTTCATACGCACGCCATCATAACGCAGATACCGAAGAGCCAAGGAGCAAGGGCGTTTCTTGATTGGGGCTTCGCCCCAGACCCCAGGATTTATCGCTTTGGGCCAGAGTGGCTCTCAGATCTCCCTGCCTCGCAGGATATCTGGCGTACAAGCATTAAGACGCGGATCTGTTCCACAGCGTACACGGCCTCAGCAGCCTTTTTTCAGCATCCTGCTAGGGTGGAAGCTTTTCCACGTGCGCCAGGCAATTACCAGCAAGGTGAGGAACAGGACTACGAACGCTGCAGCGACGCCATTATTGGCCTGCTTCTCATAGGAGGTGTAGACGCGAATGAGTATTCGGCCGATAAGCGATCGACTGACCACATCATCACGAAAGTCGGACAGGTGCCGTAATACGGCAACGCGCAATGACGACTTCGAGATGTTGACCCTCTTGAGATCCAGACCATTCTGGTACTGGTAAGTCACCTGCCGCGACGCACCCGCACGCACCTGCAACGTGAAAGCGATTCGGCCTCCGATTCTTGTGTAGTTATACGGTCGCCCATCGACGAGAAGTTGTAACGGGAATTCGAAGTCCTCATCTTTTTCGACATAGAAGGTCGCCTCTTTCGAATGGACATTGTGAAGTTGCAAACTGCTGCTGAATGCCTGGATGTCGAAGCTCTCATCGTCGCGCAGTTTCTCAAGATACAGATGCTCGGAGATATCGGTTAGCCCGCGCCACAGCGTGTCGGGCTGGAGTTGGTTGACCGTATCGGCCATGGCGTCAAATCGATTTATGCCCTCTGCGAAATAGGCCTGATGGACATAGAACAACAGTGGATTCTCCAAGAAAGCATCCACCGCGAGCTCGGACGTCGCAATGGGTATTTCAGCGGAATACCGCCGCAGACTAAGCAGGTTGCGGAAAGCCAGAGTCCACGACCGCAGTCCGAACTGGGGATCGAGCGCAACATGGGAGTCCAGTGGAATATTGCGTGAATTTGCGGTCGCAAGAAAATTGAAACCCTTTAACGCGCCGATGACCGCTTCTGAGCCGATCGAATGCGGAAATACCATGACCCGGTCGTACGGAAGATCCGTCAGCTTCCGGAACTGCTCCATCCGAGCAACTGCCTGCCCGATATTATTGACCTGCTCATTTAATGGCCGGCTGGCAAGCGGCCCAAATTCCTGGTGGTCATGGTTGTTGCCGTGGATACAGATCGACAGCCGGTCACTGTTTGCCCGAAACAGCGATATCACGTCCGGTTCGCTGCGATCGTAGTTCCACGGAATGAAAGCGATTGTTGTGTGAAAATTATGCCGCCGCATCTCCTGCAATAGATCGCCATACTGAAGGTATCCGTACGGTTCCCGCAGCCATGCATCATCAACCGTGAGATTAGCGTAGTGCCCGTTAGCGTGCCACGCCATGTCCCCAGCCGCATACCGGAGAAAGAGCATTGTCGGCGCTACCGCGGAAAATTCGCTCAAGGATTGATCGAGCGCACTCGGCGGCGGCGCCACGTGAGCTAAGGCCACGTCGGAACTTAAGAACACGCTTCCTGACCCAACAATCGCCTTGACAAACACGGGCCGCTCGTCAGTTACGGATGCAAGGTCAATCACGGATTTGGCCTTCGAGTCGTGTACGACTAGCGTACACGTCTGACCAGTCCTGGCGCTCAGCCTCTGGCCGGAAAGCTGCCGAGTCACCTCTTCGATCGTCGAAATGCGGTAAACGCTCTGTTCACTGATGCTCACTGGTCCTTGGCAGCCTGTGACCGCACCTCCCGACCACTTGCGCAGATCTTCCGGTCCCGTCTCGTTTGTGATTCCGTCTATCAAAATCGGGATGCTCTTCCCATTCTCCCGCTGGATCGCAGACAGTAGGTGCGCTGCCGTGATCGCCGGCAGAACGTCGGCGGTAATGATGACAGCCACCGTGGTCTTCTGCTTTGCGGCCTTGATGGCAGGGATCTCGTCCCCCTGGGCTCTCAAGTGAAACACTGTGGCGCTGAGCCCGTAGAAGCCGGCGGCAACGGCCACCCGCCGACCTGAAAGCGACGGTCCGTCTCCTTTCTCAAAAAACACAACATCTGCCGAATAGCAAACTTGGCAGCATGCGGTTACGCACAAAGCCACCAGGAACTTGCGGAGCCAAGCGAGGGCTTGCGTCACTCTAGCCGTGCGAGGCAACCAGGTTCGTGTGGAGTTTGTCAAGTGTTAAACTCTCTTTCAGGAGTTCGTAGCGGCAAGTTCTTCGATTCAGTCGGTGGAATAGACGATGTCATTCCCAACCAGGCTGGCGTAGGCGACTGTGGCGTGCTCGGCACCGGCGCCTTCGATGCGCCAGTTGCCTCCGTCTGGCACCATACTCATTTGGCTTCTTTGCCGCCACCAGGTATCGACCTCTTTGGGGAGAGGGATCCATACATCCGCTTCGGAACGAAGCGACGCCAGGCTCCGTAGCAAGGCCTCATACGTACCACGTTCGCGCGGAGTCTTAAGATAATCCGGGTGCACGTTAAAGCTGATCAGGCCGTGGTGTCTCCTGATTACGTCAATCTGCTGCTCCCATAGCGCGATTGAGTACACGTTGAGAATATTGAACAGTGAGTAGTCCTGTATGGTGGTCAGGGGAAGCTCGAGTATTTCACCGATGTAAAATGGCATGACCGTGCAGCATCCGCCGGGCTGGGGATCCAGATGTCCGACGTTCGGCACCGACATGTCATATGAAAAACGAAACGCGCCATACCAATCCAAGTTTCGGTATAGGCTGCCTGACCGGAATCCTTTACTGTCGAATTTCTCCGTGTGCGCATTGATTTGCCGGGCTTGCTCCTGAAATTGGGTCAACTCTTCGAAAAGCCGGCCGTCGTGCTTGAAATCGTGGACGTTAATCTCAAAGCCCCGGCCCCGAATGGCTTCCAAGGTGTCGGTTGAGACGGTATATCTTGCGCCAGGAATCAATTGAAAGGAGGACTTGATGCCAAAGGAATCGTCGATATCCATGAGCGTGTCGCAAAACTTCAGGCCCGCCCCGGTTTCCACGTCGTGGGTGACAATGGCACAACTTTTCTTACCTTCCGGCCAGAACCAGATGAAGGGTATGCGGAGAGTCTTGCGGGCCTTTAAAGAAAGTGTCATGACGAATTCAAAGAGTTGGTCCACCGTGCGGTCCACCGGCCAGCGTGGAAACGGCTTGCTGTCCCAGCCTTTCAGCCAAAGACGCTGAAGGTGCCGCCGCACAGGAACGGTCAAGCAGGGCCGAGCCAGGTAATAAGCGCTTCGGGTCAGCCTCTTAAACGCCGAGGCCCGGCCGATTCTTGTTACGTACCTCTCCTGCCGAAGATTCGTTATCACGTCGGTCAGATTGAACGGAAGAAAGCACGTCGAGCCGCCGATCTCGACACCTGAAAGGACGTCTGGCAGGCTATCGCTGGCGGCGGCTGCGCCTTCCGCAACCGTCGACGCTCCGTAACACAGGTGGCCGCCAAACCGAAAGTAGCCCAAATGCCGGCCGTCCGCACCGTCATTTAACGCCTGGAAGTCGGCATAGCGCTCAGGACAACGATAATAGTCCAGAAATGCTTTGTTCATACGACAAGATACACACAGACGTGCTCAGCCCATGTGCCTGTAGAGCAGGCGTCCGACCCCGGTGAAAATCGCGTCGGGCATGCAGGCAAAGACCGACCGGAGGTAGGGGCGCTCCCGTCGGGCGGAGGAATTCTTGAGCGGTGATGTCGAATAGCGATAGTAATTCAGCTCTGACTCAGTGGCCCCCAGATGGCCTTTGAAACTCGAAAGTCCGGGGTCTTCCAGACCGGACCTGCCCAGATCGAATTCCTCCATACCAGCCCGCTTGCCTTCCCCGATTGCCTGCCAGAACAGAAAGGATGTGCCGCCTAAGTTATTAAACCGGGAATCCGAGCAGCCATACTTGTATACCAGCGAGTTCTTGTAGGCCAAGGTCATAATGCTAGCGACTGGAGCGGAATCCTTGGAGGCAACATGAATCGTCAATTGCTGGCCCAGGCATTCAATTAGGTTCCGGAACCACGCGATGGGCTGGGGCGGCAACTGATGCCGCCGGCGAGTCAGAAGCATTAGATAATGAAACTTCTTCAGCAGCTCGTCGGTGTGGCCCTTTTCGTAAAGGAGTTGCTCACGCTCTGCCTTTTTGATCTTCCGCCTCACACAGCTATCGTGAAAACGCCGGTAGATTACCTCCGGAGTTGGGCGGAGATCGATTCTGTGAAAGCCGTGATTCGCGCCTTTTATGAAGCCAGACCCAAGGTCAGAGATCCCAGCATCGGATAGCGGCCTCAACTCCACGTATCGCCAGCGTTCTGACCGCGCCTGCTGTTCTAAGTAATCGAGGACTGTCTGAAGCTCCCCGCTGCCGTCCACCAAGGGCTGGCAATGATCCGAGAATGGCAGTGATACCAATCGCCGCCCGGTCAGCCAACTGTTGACGTAGCAGAACAGCAGACCGTTCTCCAATTGAGCATTCGGAGCCGACGTTGTGAACACTACCGGCCGGTAGCCGTATGTGCACCGTAGAGCACCCAGCCAGCCTGGGGTGTGGAATATGGAAGCCTTGGGATGCCGCAGGAGAAACTCCGTCCACCGCGGGTCTTGGAGCGGATCGAGCCTGTAAACGTTCACTGTGATCGAACCATTATCATTTGCCGGGCTTCCAGGTCCTTCAAAATCCGCTGCGGATCCATGCCGCGCGGCGCCGGCTGGCGGCCGCCGGGCAACCCATGCCGGCAAAACTCTTCCAGTTTCCGCACGCGCATTTCCGCGTCGAAGCGTGAAATTCGGATGCAGCTAGTTTGAATCGGCAAACGCTTTTTCCATGTCCGTTTTACATGTGCGTAACAGGTATAGAACTCGTCCGGAAGTCTCAGGATCTGCCGCGTATTGTGAATGCAAAATGCGGAGATGGCGTAGCACTGCAGACCTCGCTCCGCAGCCTTCATGCAAATGTCTGTGCCGTAAAAGTGAAAGTGCGGCAAAGTCTCGTCAAAGGTGAAGCCCGAAGCCCTCCTGAAGATCAGGACGATCTCGTCGAGTGTTTGCACGGGCACCGGCTGCTTGAACTCCCGGCCCAACACGCCCAGGCCGGACGAGTAAATATGGCCGCAAAGGTCGCCGTCGGCTCGCGCGCCCCAACAACCGGCCACGCCCCAATCAGGATCCTTCTCCTCCAGGCAGCGCAGGCTCTCTTCCACCTGAGACAGCCAAGCATCCGGCAAAAACACATCCTGGTGGACGAAAACGATCAACTCGTTGGCAGCTTTGCGCAGCGCGTCATTATAGGCGGCCGAGGCGGACGGATAGTTCTCCTGAATAAGAACTTCATGTCTGCCTGTAGACCGCAGGCAGGGCGACGCCAGGAGGTTCTGTGCCAGCACCTCTCTGCTATTCACCGCACTGACGAACGTGATGTGAAACCCAGAAGAAGGCATGATATTAGAACGCGACCACCTCGTCCATAGGTAGGCGCTCGACTGGCAGTCGGCGCCCCTTCTCGCGTTTCCGCAGGGCTATGTACGAAACCGTCATCGCAATCACCACCCACAACATCTTCCCATTTTGGCCCCAGCCGTAGACGGCGACAGATATCATGACCACAAAAAACGATATAAAGGAGCAAAAACAGCTAATACAGAAGTAGCACTCCGGTTTTGGCAGTGTTCGATAGGCGCGTAGCGCCATGACGGCTGGTTTGATCAGCAGAGCTGACATTAGCAGCAAGCCGCCATAACCGGTCTCGTATGTTAATAGAAGCCAAGCGCTATCGCACGTGAACCATAGGTGCGGCGCTATGTTCGGAAGCACGATGAGCAGGCCCTTTTCCCGGAATGCGCCGAGGCCGAACCCCAGGAGAGCGCGTAGCGGATCCGCTTCTAACGCATTTGTAACGGCACGGTAAAGAGCCGGCCGGTATGCAAATGACATGCCCATCCCGGTATTTGTATCCAGCGTTGCCAGATAGGTGTTCCAAATCGTGTCCAGGACGCCGGGCCGCATCAGCAACACTAACAACACAAGCGCGCCTATCAGCAGAAGTTGCTTGCGAAACTTGCCTTTGACGGCGAAAAACAGTATTGCTAAGGACGAAGCCGTAGCCAACCATGGACCGCGACTGCCCGTTTTGTAAAGGCACCAAAACATGAACACTACACAAACGGACAGAAGGACTTTCTGAAGCCGGGTTGAGGCTGTCGTCAGCAGATACAGTGTCAGCGGAATCACCATCGAGATTGCACCGCCGAAAAGAATCGGATGAGGGAACGTGGAACGAATTCGAATTCCGCGATCCATCAACTCCGTATAGAGGAGGCTCCCGCTGCCATACGTCTCCTGTAACTCTGCCGGGAAGAGTGACCGAACGCTCCACCCGGCGTAACTCTCTAGCAGACCGAAAAGGCACGTTATCCCAATCGCCGCTACCATTGCTAAGGCTAGTTTCGAAATCGTCCGGACGTCCCTGACGGTCTTCAAGATAATGTAATAAATGAGATAGTATTCGAGTACCTGTGCGAGGAATTGCTTGGAGCTTGTCAGGACGACAATGGAAGCAAGCGTTGAAAGCAGAAGCCAACCCGCTTGGACGAACATTAGAGTTTTCAACGGGAACGTCTGAATGACACTTTTTCTTCTTTGCGAGAAGAACAGAATGGCAAGAGCAATCAGGGCGAGCCTATAGGTGTAGAGGTCGAACACCCCGGTGACAATGCGGCATTCGTTAGGGATCAGGGTCAGAAAGAAGACGAAGAGCGGCAGTGCACGTTCCAAACCGCGCCTTTTAGCCACGCTGACGAGCGTGAACACGACGACTACATCAATGGCGCAGATCAACCCCATTTGGAGCAGGATAGTCTAAGTGGTGAGGCCGGGAGGGTTACGATCCTGTGGGCGTGCTCGTCACTACTTCATCTGGGGTCACAGGATACAGGCCGCCACGGATATCCCGGATCTTGTGCCACGTATCCCTGCTTAGGGGCCTACGTTGCGTCCGGATGGCACGCGGTGCGGCAATTCCTTCCACGACCCCGCGGAAGAAATAGTCTACCCATCCGTAGCGCACTGAGCGCAACGAGGCTATAGCCACTCTGCCCACTGCGAAACGGAGACCGCGCCAAAAGGGATAATGTTTCCAGACGATCCACAGCCGATTGCGCAGGGAGAGATAGTTGATGGGTGTCCGTTTTCGGGGTAAGAGCCCGCGCACGCGCAACTCGACACAAGTGAGCACCGGACAGTAGAGCATCTCGAAGCCGTCGCGAATCAGCCGCAAAGACAGATCGACACTTTCGAAATACTGAAAGAATTCGTCGTCGTACCCCCCGCTGGTGAGAAGGGTCTTGGACCGAAACATTACTGCTCCTTCGCTGAAGAAGTCGGTGTAGAAGAACCGGTCTTTCCAGGTGTCCAGGGGCCGAGAATACCACCAGTGCTCGGGAAGCGGCTCTGTCGGGTTTTCGGAGGTTCCGACTTTGAATGCCAGCACAGCGACCTTGGGAAACTGCTGGAACAGTGCCATTCCCTTCCGAACGGCATTCCGGTCCGGTAGGGTGATATCGTTATCGATCGAAAGAATGTAGTCGCCCATCGCTGCCTCGAAACCCTGGTTCCGTCCGGCCGTCGGCGAATTTACGGTGCGGCGAATCACCCGCACCTTGTCGCCGAATCGCTGCTCCACCATTTCCGGTGAACCGTCGGTGGAGCAGTTGTCTACTACAATCACTTCCAGCTTCGGCCAGCTTTGATCGAGAACGCTAGCGAGACTCTGTTCCAGCAACTCTTTGTTGTTGTAGTTAAGAACTACCACGGAGACGAGAGCGTCTTCAGGAACGGAACTTGCGGCTAGTTTGGGTTGAACCACTGTAACCGGCTCCTGCTGTTTTTCGTCGAGCTACGCGCCAATCGCAATCGGTTCCTGCTGAGGCACCTTTTCCTGAATATAGGAGATGACGTCGCGCAGAATGTCGTCCAGGTGGTGCTTTGGTTCGTAGCCCGTGAATCGCTTGAGCCGGGCAAGATCGGGCAGGCGGCGTTCCATGTCTTCGAATCCGGGAGGGTATGCCTGTTTGTACGGCACATAGGTGATGGTGGATCTCGACCCGGTCAGCTCGATAATGCGCTCCGCTAACCGCTTGATTGACACTTCTTCCTGAGTTCCGAGATTGAACACCAGTCCCGCGGTGTCGGGCCTGCCCAGCAGGTCCACCAGCATCGGCACCACATCCCAAACGTGCGCAAAGCAGCGGGTCTGAGTACCGTCGCCGAAGACGGTCAGCGGCTGCTGGAGAAGAGCCTGCCTCACCAGGGTTGGGATAACCATGCCGTAGTGGCCGGTCTGCCGTGGCCCGACGGTATTGAATAGGCGGACGACAACCGTCTGCAACTGCTTCTCCTGGAAATACGCTAGCGCCAGAAATTCGTCAATCGCCTTCGACGTGGCATAGCCCCATCGCGATCGTGAGGTCGGACCCATCACGCAGTCGGAGTCCTCGCTGAAGACGCGCTCACGGCTCTTGCCGTAGACTTCGGACGTCGAAATAATCAAAATAGGTTTGCGGTAGCGGCAAGCGTTCCTCAGAACGATTTCTGTTCCCATCACGTTGTTGATGATGGCCTCGGTCGGTCGCTCGATGACGAGCCGGACCCCGACACTGGCCGCCAAATGATACACGCAATCCGCCTCGCGGACCAGCCCCTCGGTCAGATGCTCGTTGGACACGTTGTCAACGATGCAACTGAACCGTTTGTTTCGCTCCAGGTGCGCTACGTTAGCAAACCGCCCAGTGGAGAGGTTGTCGATGATGGTGACGGATTCGCCCTTGTTGATAAGGAGATCTGCCAAATGGGAACCGATGAATCCGGCGCCGCCAGTGATTAGATGTTTAGCCATAACTTAAGGTCCTTTCTTAATTAACTTGGGGAAGTCCAAAACAACTTGCGGGGTCGTTAAGCCTTGTTGCAGAAGGCTTGGTCGGGCTCCCCTGCGGCGGTCTGTTTGGAGACGGTGGTGCTGCCGTTACTGCTGACCAATGTCTCAACCAACTGGAGATATTCTTCTTTTCGGGCTTGCCAGGTGTTCTCACTGGCGTACTTAGCGGCGCGGGCAGCCTGCTCCCTGCGGAGCATCGGATCGCTCCCGAGCAGGCGCACCGCATCCGCTAACTCCACTTCATCGTCGTTATCGTAATACTTGACAATTGAATCGTCATAGTAGAGCATGTGGGTCCTGGTCCTTGACGCTATCACCGGCACCCCAAGAACCATGAACTCCAGTATCTTTGTGCTCAGAGCTTCGTTTCCGAAGGCGGAGGTGGCCCGTTTCGGCTCGATGGCCAAGTCCGCCTGCGCCATCACCCGCGCTATCTCGCGACTGGGGAGGAACCCATGAAACGTGATCCGATCCTGCATTCCCAATTGGTTTGCCAGTTCGATGAGCGAATTCTTCGCCGACCCTTCGCCATAGATGTGAAAGTCGGCGTCGGGAATCCGATCCGCGACGCGAGCGAACGCCCGAATCGCCACATCCAGCCCTTGGTGCCAGTTCAACGTGCCTGGATATATAACCACAAAGCGGCCGTTCTTCTTTCGATCTGGCGCGGATTGCGCGACGAAAATGTTCAAATCCGGATGGTTGCGGACCACACTGCACTTTTCGGGCGTTGCCGATCGGGCAGCCAGCCGGTCGCGCCATAGATGGTTCGCGATAATGACGTGGGTCGCGAACGCGGCGGAGCGCCGCTCTACGAAGGTCAACACTTTGAACAGAAATGAGTCGTTGCTGACCTTGAACTTGCTGCCGTAAAGCTCAGGCAGCAGGTCGTGAATGTCCAGAATTACCGGAACTGCGCTCCATTTGGGAAAGATCGCGGCCAATACCAGGAAATCCGGCACGTTGTGCACGTGAATCAGGTCATAGCGGTGTTCCCGATGCATCCGGCGGAGCACCAGTGTGGACCGGATCAGGAAGCGCAGAATCCTATAGGCGTATGTGAGCAGGCCCTTCTCATTCACCGTCCGCGACTGGATCCGGTGAACATTCACTCCGTCCATGATTTCCGTTTCAGCGTGCTTGTCATCGCGGCGGAGTGCGAGTACGTCCACCGTGTCGCCGCGTTCGGCAAGCGCCGTCGCGTACTGCAGAACGCGCGTGTCGCTCTCGTAGAAGGCATATACTACCATGCACACCCGTAGACCGCGCCGCGGTCCCAACTCCAAGGCATTCAGCGAAAGCCCGCTTGCATCTTTGACAGACGCCGCGTTCATGACCGTTACCTTCCGACTCCCGCCTTTGTAATGGCTGCCCAACTTGGCGGCAGGTTTTTCGAGATTTCGATGCACTCAAAAATGCTGCTCGCGCATGCGCCGCGCTCTTTGACCCACCCGGCCATCGCTCGGATTCCGTCTTCCAGCGTGGTCTTGTCCCGTTTTCCGAACACAGCTTCAGCCTTACTATGGTCGGAAAACGCGACCTTCACCTCGTTGCGTGCGTCCAAGTATTCAACGCGGCAGGCTTGGCCCATTGCGTCCGCCACAAGATTAGCTAACGCATTAAGGCTATACGGTACGTCCGCGCCGACGTTGAAGATTTGATGCCGAGCTGCAGGAACATTCACCGACCCGACGATGACCGGAGCAACATCGTCAATGTGAGTGAACGCGCGTTGTTGCGTGCCGTCACCGAAGATCGTCATGGGTCGACCCTGAAGCAGTTGGTTCATGAAGATCCCCACAACGTTGCGGTACCGGTCCCCAATGTTCTGCCTCACGCCGTAGACGTTGTGTGGCCGGAAGATCACGTAGTCCAGCCCGAACATCTCACGACTGATTCGGAGCTCTTGTTCGACGGCCAGTTTCGCGATGCCGTAGGAATCCTCGGGCACCGGGGTCATCTCTTCCGTTAACGGTGTCTGCCCCGCGCCGTACACTGCAATGGAGGACGTGAATACAAAGCACTGCACCTTGTGGTTGACCGACTCATTTATGAGATTGACGGAACCGATCAGGTTGTTTTGATAGTTGAACCGTTTAATGAAGTGGCTGAGCCCCTCGGCCGCATACGCCGCAAGGTGATACACGTAGGTGAATGGATACTTCTGAAACAAGCGCTGCAGAAGGTCGTGATCGAGCACCGAGCCTTTGACAAACTCAGCGGCACGGGGGACGTTGTCCAGAAAGCCTCCGCTAAGGTCATCCAACACGACCACGTCGTGTCCGGCCCTTATGAGGTGCTCCGCAACATGGGATCCCATAAATCCGGCGCCGCCCGTAACTAAAGAAATCGACATTCCAACAGCCCTCTTTGTCTTTAGAGTAAGTGTCTTACGATTGTTGATTTGCAACCGGCGTAACTATTGGTTCTTCACCATTCTGGATAAATTTTACCGGGTCGATATGCGCGTTCCAATAGGCGGTGCGGTGATACATCTCCAGCCGCTCCTTCAGCCCATGTATGGACGGACAGATGCAGGCAAGGCTCCAACCAAGTTGACGGACACGGATCCATGCCAAGTTAGTGAGGCGGCTCCTCCGTGCGCCCACTGCGCCGAAATGTTTGTAGAAGTAACGGTAACGGCTCCTGCATTTCTCCAACTCAAAACGTAAGGGGAAACGGTTGACTGACTGCCCGCCAAGGTGTGTGATTGCGGCCTCGGGAGTATACCGGACAGAGTATCCAGCGTTCCACACTCGTCGACAGAGATCGACCTCTTCATAGTGATAGAAGAATTGCTCGTCAAAGCCGCCGAGATCCTTCAATACATCGCTTCGGCACATGATGCAACAACCCGACTGCCAGTCGATTTCTCTCTCCGTGAGGCCGTCCCAACCGGTGTATGTATCGGAGGTAAAAACGTCGGACAAGTAGGCCAACGGCCTCAAGTACAGGGCCGCAATCCAATTCCGCCAAATAGTCGGGAAGGGGCGTGCCGGGCCTTGAAATGAGCCGTCGCGGTTCAACACTCGACAACCGAATGCGCCCGCCTCTGGGTGACGGTCGGCGAACGCCACCAGATTCTCTAGGGCATGGTTGTGTACGATGGTGTCGGGGTTTAGAATCAGAACGTACTGGCCCGCGGTCTGGGCAATTCCCACGTTATTTCCTTGGGCGAAGCCCAGGTTCTTGCCGTTTTCCAAGACGCGGGCCCGTGGGTAGGCTTGGTGGATGAATTCGATCGAGCCGTCGCTAGATCCATTGTCAGATACGATCACTTCGAAATCGATTTCTCGCGTCTCCTCATAGATCGAGCGGAGGCAATCACCAATGACCGTTTTGTCATTCCAGCACAGAACGACGATGGATAGTTTCACGATTCACTCCTCTAAAAGCATGAACAGAAGGCGATGCCGCATTGCCCAGCTCATGGCGTCTGTTGCAATCAACTGAGGGCTGGCACTCATAAGTGGACTGTATCGCCGGGGAGGTGGTGAGGCCGTTTGCCTCGCCCGATTCGGAGCACACCGCCTAGCAGCACCCGGTTTCCGCAGTCTCTTTCTCCGATCAATCCGCCTTAATCTCCCGCCGCAGCGTACCTGGTTTTCCTCGCCGGCGTTGTCATTACCGACTCCAACGCGAAACGCTGGATCGCGTTCACCACACGTTCCTGTTGCTCGGCTACCAACTGGGGGTACATCGGCAAAGATACTAGCTCAGAGGCCATTGCCTCCGCTATCGGAAAATCTCCCGCTTTGTACCCGAGATATTTGTAAGCCTTTTGCAGGTGGAGCGGAACCGGATAGTGTATCCCTGTCCCGATATTCGCATCCGCCAGTTGCTTCATCAGGCGTTCGCGATTCTGCACCCGAATCACATACAAGTGGTATACACTCCGTGACCATTCTGGTTCGTAACCTGCAAGCCAACCCAGATTCGCGTTGTCCAACAACTCCGCGTACCGCTGTGCCGCTGCCCTCCTCGCCTGGTTCCAACTGGGGAGTCGTTTCAGCTTGATCTCCAAAATTCCCGCCTGAATGGCATCCAGCCGCCCGTTGTATCCTTCCACGTCGTGGAAATACTTCTTAGCCTGCCCATGATCGCGAAGCATTCTAATTTTCTGGGCAACCAGCGCGTCGTTCGTCGTCACTGCGCCAGCCTCTCCGCACGCGCCCAGGTTCTTGCCGGGGTAAAAACTAAAGGCAGCGGCCTTGCCCATTGAGCCGGCCTTCTTCCAGCGGTCGTCTGTGCTCGAAAAGTACTCTGCACCGTGCGCCTGACACGCATCCTCGATAACCGTCAGATGGAACCGGTCCGCGATTTCCTGGATTACGTCCATATCTGCCGGCTGCCCGTACAGATGCACTGGAATCACCGCGGCTACTCGCCTGCCGAGTTTGCGATCTCTCCAGTAGCCCGACTTCTCGTCTCGGTAGCAGTTCCCCTCCAGGTATGCCTCAAGCTCCCGAGGGTGCATGTTATACGTTCCGTCATCGATATCGACAAACACGGGCCTGGCACCGGCCTGAGAGATTGCCTCGGTAGTCGCAATAAAGGAGTTTGGAACCGTGATTACGATGTCCCCGTCCCCTATGCCGGCCGCCATCAGGGCGAATCGCAATGCGTCGGTTCCACTCGCCACGCCGACGCAGTGGCGCGCATCGCAGAAAGCCGCGAAATCCTGTTCGAACTTCTCGACCGCTGGACCGCCTACGAATCCGCCAGTTCGCAGAGCATCTGTGAAGACGCTCACCAGTTCCTCTTCGAACTCGGCGTGGAGAGTGCTCAAATCCAAAAACGGGATTTTGTCAGTCTTATTCATTTTCTGATCTCTTTTCTGCTGGTGCCATGCGTAAGACGCGTGCTGGATTTCCCACGACAATTGCGTTAGAGGGAACGTCCTTGGTCACCACGCTGCCCGCACCAACCATGGCGTTCTCGCCGACAGTCACACCTGCCAGGATAGTCGCCCCCGACCCGATCGAAGCGCCTTTCTTAACTAGCGTCGTCTCCACCTTCCAGTCGCTCTCCGTCTGGAGCTCTCCTACCGCCGTCGTAGCGCGCGGATATGTATCGTTGATGAAGATGACTCCGTGCCCGATGAAAACCTCGTCTTCGATCGTGACCCCCTCGCAGACGAAGGTATGGCTGGAAATCTTGCAGTTCTTGCCCACCGTCACATTCTTCTGGATCTCGACAAACGCCCCGACCTTCGTGTTGTCGCCGATCTCGCAACCATAGAGGTTAATGAACTTGGACAGCTTGACATTCCCGCCAAGCTTGACGTCTGGGGCGATGCACAGGTAGTCACTCATAGACGCACCGCAGCACCCTTATCTGCCAGCGATCGGTCCGCCGCTTCGAGCAGCTTGACTACGCGCAAGCCGGCGATCCCATCGTTGAAGGGCACTATGTTGCGCGTAATGCAGTCGACGAAGTATCGGACTTCCGCGGCCAGTGCTTCAGTCTGTTCCACCTTGGGAGCCCACATATCGCCCGTGCGATAACTGACAAGCAACTCGTAAACACCCTGGCGGCTTTTGATCTCCACACCTTTGTCGTATACCTTTATTTTTTCATCGGCGTCCAAGTCGTTCCACACCACCATTTTCTTTTCGCCACCTAAAAGAGTCGTGCGCACCTTGACCGGCGACAGCCAGTTAACGTTGAAGTGCGCAATCACGTTGTCACTCAAGTAGACGGTGATATATGCGACATCCTGGTGGCTATTCACATGGCTTTGCCCGGTTGCCGCCAGGAATTCCGGTCTCGACTTCACGAGGTGGTCCATGATGGAAAGGTCGTGAGGCGCAAGGTCCCAGATGACGTTAACGTCGTGCTGGAACAGGCCCAGATTGACGCGAGTGGAATCGTAGTAGTAGAGCTTGCCCAGAGTGCCGTCTTCGATCATCTGCCCAATCTTCTTGACCGCACCCGTGAACAGGAAGGTGTGATCGACCATGATCGTCAAATGCTTCTTCGCGGCCAGCTCGATCAGCTGTTCGGCTTGCGCGGCGGTCGATGTAAACGGTTTCTCGACAAAGACATGTTTTCCGTTTTCGAGGGCTGTCTTGGCCAACTCGAAGTGTGTCCAAACAGGCGTGATCACAGCGACGGCATCAATGTGCGGCGAGCATAGCGCTTCCGAAACGTCGCACGTTGCTCGTGCATTCGGATATGCGCGTTGAATCCGCCCTTGAGCGGCCGGACTCTTGTCGCAGATTACGGAGACTTCGCAATCTTCCATGCCGTGAAAGTTGCGCGCAATTTGCGGGCCCCAATAGCCGTAGCCGATAATGCCAACTCGAATCATCGTTTCCCTTGGTAAAGCTGCCTGCTGGAGAAGTCTTATGGAAATAGGATTCAGGATGGGTCTGCACCCTGCGACTTCCTGAAATCGGAGCCCGTGTACGCCCCTTTTCGGATCGGCAGGCCCATAGGAGACGGTCCAGACGACGGGGCGAGGAACCCGCGGCCGAAGCGCGTGCTGCGCTGAGCGATCGGCTGTTTAGCAGGCGCCGGCGCCCGAAATAACTGCGCGCGGCGTCTGTAACAGTATTTTAATATCCAGCCAGAGCGACCAGGATCTGGCATATCGGATATCCAAGCGAACCATCTCGTCGAACTTAACTCTGCTGCGACCGTCCACTTGCCATAAACCTGTGATTCCGGGTCTCACTGCCAGCAGGCGCTGCTTGTGCCACAGGTCGTAACGTGCGAATTCGTAAATGACGGGCGGCCGAGGCCCCACCAGCGACATGTCCCCCCACAGGACATTCAGAAATTGCGGCAGTTCATCCAGGCTCGTGTTTCGGAGAAATCGTCCGATCGGCGTGATCCTCGGATCAGCCGTCAGTTTATATACTTTCTGGTTCCCGGCGGTCTGCTCGGTACCAGATGCTCCCACGATGAAGCGGGTCACATATTCTTCATGAATTCTGTGGTCGTTATTGACGTACATCGAGCGGAATTTCAGAAACGTGAACCTCTTCCCATATTGTCCCAGCCTCACCTGGCGGAACAGGACGGGCCCTCTGGACGTCAACTTAATCGCAAGCGCTATAATCACGAACACGGGCAGGCATAAGAGCAGCCCCGCTATGCTACCTGCAATATCCATCAGGCGCTTCGCGCTAAGCGAAACCTTCTTCCGATTGATTTCGCGCGCCAACTCCATTTGGAGCGTCGATGTGACAGGACCACCCGGGCCTTCATCGTCCCAATCTTCCGGAAAAATGTGGAACGATAGCCTGATCTCGTTAATTTCCTGAATCCGGAGGGCGGCATACAGCGAGTCTGTGAGTTTGGTCGAAAGCTCGCGTACGATGGACTTGTCTTCGGAGCCACCGATTTCGGTGAAAATCACGCCGATGACTGACCCCTCCTTGTACCAGCCCTTCAGGTCTGTGTCCCTGGTCGATTTCGTAATTGCCGACAGGAGATTTGCCATGACTGGTGCTTTCGCGGTCTTCATTAGGTTGCCAGAATCGAGAAGCATCAGCACAAAACGTCGCCCCGAGCGCTCGGTGCGCTTTCGTTCCAGGCACAAGAGTTTCAGAAAGAGCGCCTGGGGGAGCATTCCGAGGCCGGTGGATTCTTGGCGCAGGATGGAAGGCTGGGCATCCCTTTCGGGCTTCTCCTTGAGGCCTAGCATTTTGTTGAGCATAAGCTCGCTCTCTTTCCCTTTCCCTTTCGGAACCTTTGAATTTTGCGCTTCTTCAACTTCGTCAAGACGGCGGGAACCGAACACCAAGATTTGCGATAAGGCAAAACAACTGCTATTTTTTCAACGAACCGGCTACGTAGAAGTTCAGGGAGGGCGTCACTGCGATCTCCACAGGCCGACTGGGAATGTCCACAAATCTTGCCCAGTGACGCTCGATGGCCACCGCGACCGATCGCTCCACAAGGGTTACGGAAACGACAACACGTTGTGGCTTGGCGGTTTCGACCAAAATTCCTTCCAGTCCCGTCAAAGGGCCGCCTTCAAGGCGTACCCGCCGACCACCGTCGAGGAACCGCCACGGCTCCGTTGAAAGCCCTGATCGGATAACCATTTGAATGGCGGCAATCTCGGCATCCTCAACTGGGGCCGGGGTCTTACCGAAGCTCACAAAATCCAGAGATCCAGGGATCGTCAACAGCGGCAGGCGTTGCTGTGGATTTAATCGACAGAAGATGTAACCCGGAAGCAACGGGAGTTCTATCCTTTTCAGGCGGTCTGACCAGCGGCGGTGGCTCTGGTAGAGCGGCAGGAATGCTTCAAACCCTTTATTCCGTGCAATGTTGGCGACTCCCTTCTCGCAGCGCGACTTTACTCGAAGAGCAAACCATCGTTCGAGACTATCCATGATGGGGTTCGACACAAATAAGTGAGGCGGGATAACGCTGGCGCAAGCTACCGCCATATCAGTCCCAGAGGCCTGTTTCCCCTGGACCCCCAACAGATCCAATTTGTGCTGATAAACGCAGTTCTAGTGCCAGAAATGGCTTTGGGACATATCCCACATTTTCAATACTTTAGAGATTTTGGACTTAAGCATCCCTTGGGGATGATCCGGTAATGTGAGGAGGATTTGGACTTGCTCCCAATTTGTGAGACAAACGCGGCGTTGGTAAACGTTGGGCAGATTGGATTGGCGCGCTGAGATTGGTTGGAATTCGGCTTCGGGGAGGTCTGAACTGCTAATGGCGGTGAGCGAAGGGGGCATTTTGGCGGGGCCGGTGCGAGCCACACCGCCAATGCCGAGTCGCAGTTGAGCGGGGGCCAAGGGAGCCTCTGAAATTTCCCGAGATATTTTCTTTGACTCCAATGCCGCACTTCGGGAATCATGAGAACGGTTGCGAGGCCGACCCCGAACGTGAGCCGTCGTCCGGCCCACCGGTTGCGAAACTGTCACAAACCGGCTACGGAAAAACAAGCCCGGCAAGAGGCCTCTGGAGGGGTCAAGACCCTCATAACGTAACCGCACCGCCGGCCCGTTTCGCCCGCCAAAGTGGCCTATTTTTCGCCGCCATCGACGATTTGACGCGTCATCTCTCCCCCCAAGCTAAATCTGACCACCTGCTGCACAAGTCCCAAAGCACGACTTGCTGCCAGCGCAGCCCTGTAGATTCAGCAAGTTAAGGAGCCGCGACCGCCTGGGAGCGGGTTTCGTCGCGGGGGCCAATTGGGCGCGAGACACAGGTCCGATCGGAAAATGACCCGCCCAGCAGATTACTGTACATGGGAGGACGCGAATGGAGCCGATTGTGTCGGGTTTGCTTCTTGCGCCGGTATCGATGTGCTACCTGAGAGTAGGCGGCGCAGGATGTCTTGTGCCGGCGTATGCTCCTCAACGAAATCTACCCCTGCGGCGGTCAAAGAGAAATCGGCGCCCTGATTCATCTCGAGATATTTCTTCTGCTTTAGATACCACAACGTGAATTCCAGGTACTCTCGGGGAATCGACATGACCTCTTCGAGTTCCATAAGCGTGATCGTCGGATGGTCGGGATTCCGTCGGCGCTGCGCATACAGGAGGCAGAGGACGCCCAGGCGGCGGTTCGCCTCGCCTTCTTTTTCGTCGACAAAAGCTCTGGCCTGAAACAGAGCCAAAGGGCGGGGGCGTTCGGTACCGTTCTGCATGTCGTAGTGCGCGCGCCGCGCGGGATCGCTGAGGACCCGGTACGCTTCCGACAACAACAGGAAGCGTTCCTGATCTCCGCTGTCGGGATTATCGGGATGAAACCGCGCGGCCATGATCCGATATACCCGATGAATGGTTTCCAGGTCGGCTCTTGGACTGAGTTGCAGGACCTCGTAGTAGTTGATTTCCGCGCTTACTGCATGCGCGGCGTGACACGAGTTGCTGGAGAACTGCACCCCGATCCGAAAGGCCGCACCGTCTGGCACACAGTAACGAACGACGGCCTCGATGGCGTAACCGCAGCGCGGAACGTCAATGCAAACCTGAGTTCCGCGCTCTATGGCAACGTTGCTTTCGACGCGCATGCCGGAGGCTGAACCATCGCGCGCCTGCGCCCGCGCGGTCTGGACTTGACTGGCGGCATCTTCCCAGTAAAAAACGACCTCGTAATCGACAGAAACCCGGTGGTGTTGGCGATCAATCTTCGGCATCAAGCATTCTCCAGTTTGCGAAGGTTATGGCCGAGGGTCCAGACGTTTCGCGACTGGCGCCAGGCGCGTGGGACACCAGCGGATCCCGATTTGGAAGTCTCAACCAGCCCGCGGTGGCGGCAGCAGCAGCCTTGACGTCGCAGTCTGCGTCGGTGAGGCCGGAGAGAATAGCAGCGTGGTTTTCGGATGTCGCAGGCAGCAATCGCAGAAGCCGCATGACTTCCACACGGACCGCCGGATCCGGGTGTTCCACGAGCGGGCTGACGTCCGGCAGCGGCAGGGCGCGTTCCCAGGAAACCAGCAGCCTCAGCACTTCTAGCGGGCTTTGGGACCGCAGGGCGCGGGGGACTGCGGTCTGGCACAACTGAGTCGCATAGCGGCCAAGTTCCCTGCCGATGACCAGGCGGACGCCGGGAGTATCCGACAGGATACCTTCAAACACGCGGCCAATCTCAGCCGGTTCGTTGGTGGACAGCAGGATGCGGGCTGCTTCCAGTCGAATCTGCTCGTCCGGATCGCGAAACGCATTCGCCGGGATGTCGCCGGCGAGGCGGCGAACCCCCTCATAGTGGGCGACCGCGGAGAGGCACGAAAATGCTTTCCGGCGCTCTACTATCCCGGCGAAACGCGTCTGTCGGCACCAGCGCTGAACATAGCCCAAAACGATGGTCAGTTCGCAGAGTTCCTCGCGCTGGCCAGCCACAATGGTCTGATATCGAAGAATCGTTTCCTGCACTTCATCCGGATGCGCTGTCGCCATCGCGCGCAGACGAGCCGAGTCGCGATTGCCTCCCAGGTAAACGGAAAGCGCCTCGACGATTTGCGGCTGGATCTGCGGCCCGGCGGCCTGCCGCGTGCCGCGGGCGGACCGGGACAGCACGGCAGCAAGTGCCAGGAAGAGCACGGCAACAGCCAGTAGCAGCACGAGCCCGCCAAGCCCCGCACCTTCCACAGTCTGGATCGTTCCTGAGAAAGCCCGGATCATCACTGCACCAGCCTTTTCAAACGCGCCACGAGCTCAAAAGGATTGAATGGCTTGGTTAGGTAATCGTCCGCTCCCAGATTGAAGGCGCGCAAAATGTCCTTCTCCTGCTGGAGAGAAGTGAGCAAGATCAACCGTGTTGGAAGTTTCTCCGCACGAACGGCGGCGAGCACCTCGTAGCCATCCATTCCCGGCATATTGACATCCAGGACGGCCACATGCGGCTGCTCGCTCCGGATGAGCCTAAGGGCGTCACGCCCGTTGTCAACGGACCGGCAGGACATGCCATAATTCTGCAGCGTTGATTTTACCAGCGCCAAAACGATGCCATCGTCATCCGCCAGTACCACGCTGGGACGGGTGACGGCCGTCCGAGGCTGAGCCGGCGAACCGGCAGCAACAGGGGCGGCCGCGGGGTGTGGTTCGGAAACAGCGGCGAGGCTGCGCGAGATGGCGAAGGCGAGGCGCATCAAGACTCCCTCAGGATCTTCTCGATCCACGACGAAGTCCACGGCGCGCGACCGGACAGCCGAAGCAAGAGCCATCAGATCGTGCTGGTCGCCCGTGAATACGAGTTTCCTCACGGCCGGGACGGGCGCGCCGGGTTGCAGCCAGGAACTCTTTAGGGTTTCAGGCCGCACGTGAAATACTGCCAGGTCGCAGTTCCCAATGGCTTCGGAGTCGGGGGAATCGGCCGCACCGAATAATAACGGGCGCGCTTTCACGCGTTCCAGCATCGCGCACATGGCATCGGCGCGTTCCGCCGTAAATTCAATCAAGGCAATGCGTTTCCCGGTGATCGCCTGGACGACGAATTCCGGCAGAGGCAGGACAGTGCTGTCGCGTAGTTCGGCGAACGCGAGAAACAGATCGGTGAAGATGTCCCGGAGGCGGGTGATTGTCACCTGATCTTCGCGAAGCAAGTCTTCACCCTTGCGCGACAATCTGGTAATTTCGTGGTAGCCGAGCAGGGCCGCACTGCCAGTCCACTTATGCAACTGGCTGGCGGCTCCGGCCGAATCGAACGCGGTATTCAGGCTGTCGAGCAACTGCCGGCTGCGCTCGGTCCCATCATTCAAAAAGCGGCGCCGTAAGCCTTCGATCTCCGGACCGGAGAAGTCCAGGGCATCCATGTTATTCAGCTCAGCGTTGACCGGTGCGAAGTGCGCAGCGGGAGGCCGCGCGAGCAGGTCACGCACCTTAGAAGACAGGGTGGAGGTATCGATCGGTTTGCTGATGTAGTCTTCGCAGCCAGCACGGAGGGCGCTTTCCCGGTCTTCCTTCATGGCGCAAGCGGTCAACGCCACTACCCTAATTGCGGCTGTCCGGGGGTCCTCTTTGACCCTCCTGGTCATGTCCAGGCCGTTCATGCCCGGCAATTGGATATCGGCCAGTATTAGCTCCGGCCGATAATTGGAAAGCATCCGCAGGGCATCTTCCGCGCATTCCGCGGTACGGACTTCATAGCCTTCGTGTGTCAACAGAAGCCGGATCAGCTTCAAATTTATCGGTGCATCGTCTACTACGAGAATGGGTGTTCCAGGCATATATCGGCCTCTTGGTCTGTCCGATAGTGTGCCGTTAGATGGCCGGCATCGAAAGGGCTAGTCGTACTTCGAGCGTACCGAAACCAATTGAAAGTACTATCAGCACCAGACTCTGGCGTGTCCAACCATTAATGGTCCGGGGAGCAGCAACCCGGGGCTGGCGAAGGGGGCTTCGACACGGAGGTGGTGGCACGCACGCGATTCAAGTTTCTGGCCAGTGGGCGCCTTCGTATAGCACGGTGTTAATGCCGCTTGGCTTCGATGACGGGCTCGCCATCATCGCGCCCTGCGGCAGAACTCCGGTGGCCGCCGCCGGCGCGCGTATTGAAAATGCTTCCCCTTTTTTCGCCGCTAAGGCCCCTGGATCGGTGTTGCGTCATGAAACTTTGCTGGTCCCATTTTGGCTCGTGTCTGGCCGGGATGGGCTATCGTTGCCCAGCGGCCCTTCTGGAGAGTGATTCATATGCTGCATGCCGAACTCTTAACCTTAAGAAGCGCCCACACGGTGGCAGTACGCGTGCTATGCGATCTGTGTCTAGTAGCCGGTCTTGCTATGCTTGTATTGATCCGGCGCACCGCTGGTTCGGCACAATGTATAAAGATTTCTTCAGCTTACAGAAGCTCCCCTTCAATCTGACGCCCGACCCGGCGTTCCTTTTCCTGCCTCCCAAGCACCGCGAGGCGCTTGCCGGATTGACCTATGCGGTTTTGGAAAGAAAGGGGTTCGTGGTTTTGACGGGAGACGCCGGCACTGGGAAAACCACCCTGATCAACAGTGTTTTGAGCCGTTTACCTGCCGAGCGTGTCGAGTCCAGCATCATTCTGAATCCCACCCTCACCGCTTCCGAGTTCTTGGAAAGCGTGCTGTTGGATTTTGATATTCCCGATCTGCCCGCCAGCAAGGCGCAACGGCTCTGGAAGTTACAAGAGTTTCTGGCGCGCACGCATCATCAGAACCGATTTGCCGTCTTGGTCATTGACGAAGCCCACAAGTTAAGCCTTGATGTCCTCGAAGAAATCCGCTTGCTGGGGAACTACGAGACCGCATCCGAAAAGTCTCTCCAGATCCTGCTCCTGGGCCAATCGGAGTTGGACGGTCTCCTGAACAGGCGGGATTTGCGGCAATTCAAACAGCGGATCGCCCTGCGCCTGTACATTGACCCCCTAGCTCCTTTGGAAATTCAACAATACATTCGCTTCCGGTGGGCCAAGGCGGGTGGAAAAGACGCCCCGCCATTCAATCCGGATGCGGTGGCCGGCATCGTTCAGTGGTCGCAGGGAATCCCGCGTTTGATTAACTCCATCAGCGATAGCGCGCTTCTCATGGCCTACGGAGACGAATCGCCTCTGGTTGGTCTGAATTATGTTCGAGAGGCTGCAACCAATTTGGGCCTGATCGAGACGCTGGACCAGACGCTTTCCGCTTCTTCAGATGCGGTATCAATGATTCCAGTCGAGAAACACCATGCTCCTCTGAAACGGGAGGGGGCGGATCTGCCCGATCAGTCTAGCATGTTCGCCGCCCATGAGGACCACTTTATTCCAAGGCTGGCGCCATACGGTGATTCTAGAAGAAACCCTTCACTTTTGAGGCGCCTGTCTGACAAGTTTGGCCTTCCCCACTAAACTGAAGTGCCCCCAAAGCCTGCGGCCCAAATGTTTGGGATATTTGGCTATATTTTATCCAGAACCGTCTGTATTCAAAGCATTTATTAGCCAGCAACGTTTGGCGATGGGGTTGCTCTAGGACTGCAGACGTCCGCACTGGTCGGGCTGGACCATGGCTACCGCTGAGAAATACCCGGTAACAGTTCCTAGACACTACGTCTGGTGGTTCCCCGGTTCGCCGGTTAAGGTGTACCTCGATCTGCACGTCATCGAGCAACTCCAAGAACGTCTTCGAGATACCGGGCCTGGCGTGACAGAACAAGGACTGCTATTCGGCAGCACTCCGGAGGGGGCAACGGAAGTCTCAGACTTTGAACCCGCCTACAACCGCAGCGTGCCAGACATGATTGCGGCACTGCCCGAAGAGCAGCGTAAGCATTTGCTGGTGGGGTACTACCGAGCGGAATGGGGAGATACGCTTCGCCTCAACGAGAACGATTCCTCCCTAGCTAAGCAATGTTTTGCCGAGGCGTATCAGGTCTTCCTGGTGATTCAGCCCAACGGCTTCGCCCCGCCTAATGCGGCTTTCTTTTTCCACGATGGCAGTCACCAAATGGCGGAGTTAGCCCTCATGGAATTCCCCTTTGATGCATCTCTGCTCGCCACCGAGGAGCGCGATAGAATCAGGAGATCGCAGCAGGCGACGATCGAGCAGCCTGTCGCAATCCAGCCTCCCACGTTTCCCGAATCCAACGGCCCCCGCACGGCAGGCAGGGGAGTTCTGAAGAAAGCCGCCTTGTTCTTATTTGCCGTTGTCATCGGAGCCGCAACATTAATCAACATCCCGTCACTCCAAGAACGGCTTTCGCCCATTTGGAAGGCGTTCTCCAATCCGCCAACCACAACGGCGCCCTCCGCTCCCCCATCTTCACATCCCGTCATCGGTCTCCACGCCAAAAGGCAGGACCGTGATTTGGAGCTTACCTGGAACCGTGAATCGGCCTGGATTGCTACGGCAACATCCGGCCTGATCTCTATCGACGATGGCAGCTCCAAACGCCAAATTGCCCTCGATTCAAAGCAGTTACGCGACGGGAGTATCCTTTATTCGCCCGCTACAGATCAGGTTCTGATACAGCTTGCAGTCTCGACCCCAACCGGGGCCGTGACCGAGGCGGTTACCGTGATCTTCGCCCAGTCTGACAAGCCCCAAACACACTCCGTGGAAGTATCCGGACCTTTCAGTGGGGCTGCGCTAGGCCAACGGGCCGGGTCCAACAGCACTCCAGCAGTCCAGGCACCCAAGCCGTTTACCCTTCCTCCAACCACAAATCCCCGATCGCCGATGGCTCCGCCTCTGAACGAGCCCCCTGCGCTCTGGTCCAATCCGAATCCTGTGCCCGCCCCCGCTTCGATTGATATTGTGCAGACGTCGGGACCGCCGCTCATGCCACGTTCAGCCGCATCGAAAGAACCGTTGGAAGACGCGCCCTCCAATTCGCTTCACCCGCCCGCGGCATCAACCAGTCCCGCATATCACCCGCCAGTACCCACGCGGAAAATCACACCCGAGTTTCCCATGGAACTCAAATCTGTGATAATCAAGCCTCAGGTCGTCGAAGTCCGAGTCACCATAGACAAGACCGGGAAGGTTCTTAGAGCGGAACCTGTTAACCAGGGAAACATCCATAAACTCCTTATCGACGCTGCTCTTCGCGCCGCACCGTTCTGGAAATTTCAGCCGGCGCGACGGGGGGAGGAACCTGTCCTGAGCGAAACGATTTTGCGCTTTGTTTTTACTCCGTAACGCCCTGTCCAGTCGAGCTGCAAAACGAAGGAACGAATGGAACGTCCTCCGCAAATGATGCGTTGGTCGAGTAACGACGAGTCGCAGCTAGGCAATACCTGCGACACGGCTTGCTTGAGCTCGTTCAATGACAGCCCGTCGGGTTCACGGAGTTTGGCCGCGAATGCCTCGTCTGAGGTAGCGAAGCCGGTTTCGGGATGGAACTCGACGCAGGTACTGGGCAGCCAAATCCTCGGGGAGGGTGAAGGTCGTCTTGCGCCACGCCATATAGCCATACTTCCGTATAGGCAGCTCGTGGTAATGTCTTGTTTCGAATTGAGTGCCTCAATGCTATTCGTTTGTATACTAAGTTTATTCATTACCACCAATCTACACGCGCAAACATGTCTGACGCTCTCGTCGGCGAAAGTAGCACCGGGAAAGACTGCGTCACTTGACCTTTCGCTGATTTCGTTGTCCGGAATGCGCCCAGCAGCGGTTCAATGGACATTGCAATACTCGTCCGTAAGCGGCATCACGGTGGACGATGGGCCGGTGCTGGCATCTGCCGAAAAAACGGTCATTTGTGCGGGCGATGCGCCGGCGTACCGCTGTTTGATCGTTGGGGCGAATCCTAATGTGATTGCCAACGGGGTAGTGGCCAGGGTGACCGTAGCACTCACCCCAGGTACCCGAACGGCAACAATTCTGGTCAGTAATTCCCTTGGGGCGTCTTCTGGCGGTGAAGTGATTCCGTTTTACTCGCAAAGCGGTACCATTACTGTCGTCAATGGCTTCTCTCAGCGTGAAACAAATCCCTCGCCAAACCAGTCGATTGGCAGAGGATCGTGTTCCCCTCAGCCGCAGGAGAAGGACAGGTAAATGCGCCCCGAAGCCCTTGGACCCAGCACGCATTGTACTTTGCGGGCGGAGTACGCTTACCAGAGCTATTCCGGAGGCTTGCAAAATTCCCCGTACAGTTTCTCTCGAGGCGCGGTCCGCGTTTCCGTGTCCTGGCTCCCACACGCCAGCACCCTCCGATGACGGGGAAGCCTGGAAATCCGTTGGACGGCGAAGGCCACTGGGCTGGAACTGCCTGCGGAATACTTAGAGTTAACAACGCGGTCCTAACCATTGGCCGGATTGTACTGCTATCGCCTCCGACCCCTATAATGAAGTGTAGCGTGAGCCTTGCCTGTGCCGAAGGAGCTCAACACCGTTGCCGCGGCAACCGGCAGCGTTAGGAGAATTCTGCCAATGTCCAGATCAGCACTACCCATTTTTTCTGCTGGCCTACTCTTGATTTCCATTTGCGCCCATGGCGCAACAAGCTTCTGTGATTTGAACCAGGACGGAGTGGTCAATGCCGCCGATGTGCAAGCGGCGATCAATATGAGCCTCGGCCTCGCGACTTGCACCGCCAATATTGCTGGAGCCAACGTTTGCAACATCGTCGTTGTGCAGCGGGTGATCGTCGCTTCGTTGGGCGGGACTTGCTTGACCAGTACAGGGCTACACGTCGTTGAGCTGAGCTGGACAGCCAGCACGGGTGCGGTGGGCTATAATGTGTATCGGGCAACGACTTCCGGCGGCCCTTACACGGTCTTCGCGTCACCGGGTAACGTGATCAGCTATATGGACAGCACTGTCGTTTCCGGGCAAACGTACTACTATGTGGTCACCTCCCTGAACAGCAGCAATGTCGAAAGTGCGTATTCAACTCAGACTCAGGCAGTTATTCCAACTCCATAGCGGTCTGGGTTCCAACCTCGATGCGAATGGAGCAGTCCGGACAGGCGCCTCGTCCGGGCTGAGGAGAGCCCAGGGAGTTCCCTGGACGTTCTGGTTTATCACGTCTTTCCTTTGGTGTCCACAACCGCCGGTGTTCAGTCAAGCCTTGCATCTTTCCCCCGCCACTGGACCACCAGGGGCAACGGTGGCAGTCGAAATCTCTTTACAATCCCCTGTTGGTAAGGAACCGTCGGCTCTGCAATGGGAGGCCGCGATCCCTAGGCCCCAGTTGAGCTTTCTGGACCAGATCGCTTCGGCTGGTCAGGCAGCGCAGGCGGCTGGGAAATCGGTCAGTTGCGCGGTCAAGACAAAAACCAGCGCCGTCCACACTGCCGTCTGCATTCTTTACGGCGGACGAGAGGCGATTCACAATGGCGTGGTTGCCGTGTTGCGGCTAAGAGTTGCTCCCGATGCCCAACCAGGGCCTTCCCGGATCACAATCGACCACGGGCTAGCAGTTTACAAGGACCTGAGGCAGGTCTCGCTTGACGCCGCGGAGACGATTGTCAAAGTCAATTCCCAGTAAGCGTCAGATTGCCGCGTGAGACCTTTCTAAGGATCTGCCTCCGCCGACCAGTCAATTAGGGAACCACCACTGTGTCGCTGGGAACCAGCTGAATATTTTGTTCCATTCTTATCCCCTTGACCACTTCGTTATATTTGATGTCCAGTCGAGACGCCCTTCCATTCTCGGTGCGCAGGATGTAGACTTTCTTGCGTTTCGCGAAGTCAGTAAGGCCACCAGCCTCACTGATCGCCTGGATCACACTCATACCGTATACAAATGGAACAGGGCCCTCTTTCTTCACCTCGCCGGTTACGTAAACGTATTTCGCGCCCATGGCGGTGATTACGACAGTTACATTAGCGTTACTGATGAATTTTGCCAGCCGCTCGGTGACAGCTGTTTCGACCTGCTTCGGTGTCAGTCCAGCCACTTCCACTTCTTTGATCAAGGGCACGGTGACCTTGCCATCCGGCCTCACAATTTCGCTCGGAACGGAAACTTCCTGCTCCTTCCAAACCGAGATCTGCAGAGTATCGCCTGCGGCGATGCGGTAGTCCTGGGGCAACTTTGGATTCGCAACTGCGCCAACCGCATTTGTTCCTTCGCCGAGGGCATGTGCCGGGCGTGTCAGGGGAGCGGCCGCTGGCACTTCCCCAGGTTCCAACTTAGGCTCTTGAGGACTAGCCGTTACGGCAGTGGGACTTGGCGGCTGCGAAGTTTCCCCACTCTTCTCGTAGGCAATCGCCTGTTCCACTGACGCGGCCGGCCACCCTAGAGCCAGCGCCTGCTTTCTGATCTTGTCTTCCTTCGTGCCGCTCCGTTTGGCCTCGTGGATGTACTGGACCAGTTCTTTGGGTGGCGTATTGTTCGCCTGCTCTGCCGCAGGAGCGATGGCGATTCCTGCCGTCATCAGCAAAAGAGCCATCGCAGATTTGAACTGTAAACTTGTCCTGGTCACTGCCTTCTATCCCACAACTCGTGCAATTTTCAGAACTTGCAAGTTCAAGACCAATCCCCGACGTCCTTCAAGATCGTGCTCGCCCTTGGATCGCCTCTCCCAGAATCGTAAACAATAGGAAGTCTTCTCAATCTTTAGCACTCTGCCAAGCCTCGCTTGTTCTATGCAGCGCGGTTAAGCTGGGTCGGCAATTCGTTCCGGCCTTGCCATTTGAACTACATTCCATATAGTAGCGGACTCGGCGTTCGAATTGAATACTACTCCAATCTGCGTTGTGGCCGGAGAAATAAACAACCATTTGTTAAGGAATTTTGCTTTGGCAGCGGGCTGAATTTTTGTTTGCCATAGACGGAGCGCCGGGAAAATCGCGCAGAATCTCCCAGCATGGATAGAGGTTGTCCTGGCAGAGGGAGAAGGTGCAACAATCCGTCAGACCGGCGCCCGCGACCCAGTCGTGAAGATCGAGGATGACGATCACCGGCCAGTTGGCGACGCAGTGGTTGTCTTCGCTCTTCCGATCTCGGGCACCAGTGGTGAATTTTCCAACGGCTCGAAGACCCTTACCGTGGTGACGGACAAGAACGGCTTGGCTATGGTACATGGGCTGAAGAGCAACGGCACGCTTCAAATTTACGTCATGGCCTCCTATCACGGGCTGCGGGCCAGGGGGCCGATTAACCAGAACGTAGCGGCCACGCCAGGAACAAAAGTGGGCACTCCGGAGTTGCACACCTCTAAACCCGGTGGAAAATTGAAGTGGATTCTGCTGGGCGTCGCTGCCGTTGGCGGCACCGGCGCGGTGATTTATTTCTCAAGGCTTCCAGTTCCACCCAGCCAGTTTCCATCAGTGCGGGTACGTTTTGTGTTCGGGAGCCATTACTAACCATGTTTTGTTGCCTCACCTTGGCCGGTTTGGTCGCTGTTTTGAGTTTGTTGGCCGGACCAGCGAATTCTCAATCCACGGGCTTCGCCGGCCCGATCGCGGGCTTTGTGTACAGCCGCGCTTGGCGGAGGATTCAGCCGCTGATCGGAGTTCCTGGTTCGACCTCTGTCGGCTCCTCCGTAGCAAAGGAAGTGGATTCGGCTTCCGTCGCTCCGGACGGCGGCTGGGCGTTCATCACAAAATCGGGTAGCGGCACCTTTGTGAGAGGCCTCTCAGAGCTGTCTCCCACGGCGGTTTCCGTTGATGGCCTAATCGAATCAATAGACCGCATCGTCTGGAGCCGCGGTAGCTCGGACGAAACCATTGCCATGGTCATGTTCCGGCTGGAAGACACCCGAGATATCCAGTTTGAGGGCCGTGCCGCCGATACGCCCAACAGCGCAGCAGCCCACCGTTTCAAAGCGACTTTTGTGGACGGCAAAGTCAACGCCAAATGGACCGACGCCGCCGCGGAGCGCCGCCGAGACCTCCTGCAGTTCCTGGCCGGAGCCTTGGCCGCGTTCGGCGCCACTAACATCTTCGAGCTTCTTAAAGCTTCGGTTCCCCCTGGAAAGCAGCTATTACCCGGCCTCTGAAAATCTAAACGTGACGCCATTTGCTGCTATCGACGATATTGCCGCATATCGTTCCGTTTTCCAGCTTCCGCCTGACGACGCCATTGTGCGGAGAGGGCTGCCCGAAGGATCGAAGGAAAGCGATTGGCCGTATACTGGCCTCATGCCGGGTGCCAAAATGGAAATCCGGCTTATATTACGATTCGGGCGGATCTCTTGAAGGAGAAACCATCGTGAAGCCACGAAGCGAAGCGAATAGCGGACGGCGCGAGTTCCTGACTGCCATGGCGGCCGGCATCCTGGGCGGGGGTGTTTCGGTGGGACGCGGCATGAGCGCCGTGAGTTCGTGGACCGGCATGCGAACGAACTCCGTGCTGAATCAGCTACGCGCTGATTCGAGTTCTCTGAAGATCAAGAAGGTAACACCCTACGTGATGCAGCTCCAGCGCGATTCGTTGACCGAGATTCCCCATGTCCACTTCCTGCTGGCACGCATCGATACCGAGGACGGCATCACGGGTTGGGGCGATGGGTCGAGTTGGGGCAACGTGGCGCCAATTTACACGGAGATAGAAAGGCAGGCGCCCTCCCTGGTAGGCCAAAGCGCCTGGAATATCGAGAACATTTGGCACAGCTTCTACAACCGGCGTGCCTCCAGCCACGGAGCGTCCGTGATGTCCGCGCTGGCGGCGATCGATTGCGCGCTCTGGGACATCGTGGGTCAGAAGCTTAACGTCCCGGTGTACAAACTCCTGGGCGGGAAGCTCCGCGACCGGGTGAAGATCTACACCAGTTACCGCTGGGGACGGAATGTGCCGCGCACGCGGGAGGCCTACGCCAACCGGACAAAGGAACTGGTGGCCGAGGGCGCGGTGGCCGGCAAGTATGACCCATTCTTCGACCGTCTGGAACCGGGCATGGAGGTGACGCTGAAAATGCTGCGGGAACTCGAAGCCATGGTTCAGGGGATTCGCGAAGGGGGGCCGGACTTCGATATCTGTATCGAGGGGCATGGTAAGTTCAATGTAGGCTCGGCCGTTACCGTGGCAAAAACCCTGGAGCCTTTCCGCCCCCTGTTCTTCGAGGAGCCCATCCCCGGCATGAACGCGCAGGCCATGCGGGAAGTCCAGCTCTCCACCAGTGTCTCCCTGGCCGCCGGCGAGCGCATGCAATCCCGATTCGAACTGCGCGAGTTTCTGGACCTGAACGCCATCCGGGTCCTTCAGGCGGACACCACCCGATGCGCCGGCATAACCGAGTTCCGCAAAATGGCGAGCGAGGCGGACACGCGCTACCTGACGGTTGCGCCGCACAACCCCAACAGCCCGGTGTGCACGGCGGCGCACCTGCACCTGTGCGCCTCCATGAATAACTTCCTGATTCTGGAGGAAGGCGCGCACAATCCCAAGATGTACAAGGAACTGTTCGGAACGTGGGACGACAGCGCGGCCGCCTGGACGGTGCCCGAAAAACCCGGCCTCGGCAGCACCATCTCGGACGCGGTGATCAAGGAGTACGGCATCCCCATCGAGAAGGCGAACTGAAGAAAGGCCGTCACCCCAAGGACAACCGGCTATGGCGCCATTGCGGAACCTGATCCCCATTCATACCGGATCCGGCTCCAGGGCCGGGCTACCCGCGCAGGATAAGCCCCCCGCCTTCAGCGGTCACAGCAGGAAGCGCCGCCGCACGCTCCGGCCGGTTTCACCGCGCGGATAAACGCACTCATAAACTTCTCGTCCACCTGGGGGGCGACCA
>JBKQIF010000184.1:0-11394 GCA_052148435.1 Bryobacteraceae bacterium | reverse complement strand
CCCGTATTCGCGGTGTGACACACATCGGCCAGGGCAACATCCGGATGTTCTCCGAGGTAGCGCGCATACCGGCCCACCAGTTCCTGGAGAGCCCCCGCACTTTTGGCCGAAACCGTCAGCAGATGATACGGCCGGCCCGAATCCACTGCACCCTCTTTCGGCTCGGGAGCCTCACACACGACGACATGCGCGTTCGTCCCGCTGAACCCGAAGGAACTGACCCCCCCTGCGCGCCTTTGGTTTCTCAAGCGCCAGGGCGTCAACTCGCTCGTGACCGCCAGGGGGCTCTCATCCCACCGAATTTGCGGGTTGAGACTCTTGAGATGCAAATGCGGGGGGAATTGCTTGTGTTGCAGGGCCAGCACGAGTTTGATCAGGCCGGCGACCCCCGCGGCTCCCTCGGCATGACCGATATTGGTTTTAACCGACCCGATATACAGGGGATCCTCTTTCAGACGCCCCACCCCAAAAACGGCGTTCAAGGCGCCAGCTTCGATCGAATCTCCGAGGGGCGTCCCGGTTCCGTGCGTTTCCACGTAGTCGATTTCCTTCGGCTCCACACGAGCCGCCGACAGCGCTTCGCGAATCACGGCTTGTTGAGCCACGCCGTTGGGGGCGGTGATCCCTCCACTGCGGCCGTCCTGATTGACGGCCGAACCTTGAATCGTCGCGAGCACACGGTCTCCATCGGCGATCGCGTCGGAAAGCCGCTTGAGCAACACCATTCCGCAGCCCTCGCCGCGCACGTAACCGTCAGCCGCGGCATCAAAGGTCTTACAGCGGCCGTCTTTCGCCATCAGACCCGAACGGGAGAACATGATCGTGGCTTCGGGCGAGAGCATGACGCCGACTCCTCCGGCCAATGCCGCCTGGCACTCCCGCGCGCGCAGGCTGAGACAAGCGATATGCACAGCCACCAAAGAGGACGAGCACGCCGTATCTAAGGACATACTGGGACCATGCACGCCGAGCAGATACGAGATCCGGCCGGAGGCGATGGAATTCGATCCCCCCGTGGCACGGTACATATCGAGTTCTCTCGGGTCGCACTCCAGCAACACCCGAGTGTAATCGTTGTTGCAAAGTCCTACGAAAACGCCGGTCTTCGTCTCGGCTAGTTTCTCGGGCGACCGACCGGCGTTCTCCAAGGTCTCCCAAGTGACCTCCAGGAGCAGGCGCTGCTGCGGATCCATACTGGCGGCTTCCCGCGGAGAGATACCGAAGAAGAGCGGTTCGAACCGCTCTATATCGCCCAGAAATCCGCCATACCGGGTACAGGTCTTGCCGGGTTTGCCGGGCTCGGGATCGTAGATGGCGTTCAGATCCCAGCGGTCTCGCGGGACTTCTGAGATCGCATCCACGCCGTCGTAGAGGAGGCGCCAGAATTCCTCCGGGCTATTGGCTCCTCCGGGGAACCGGCAACCCATCCCGACGATGGCGATGGGCTCCCGCTTATCCTTCTCGATCGAATCCAGCCGGGCTTGAAGATCCCGGACCAGTAGAGCCAGTTTCCTGGGAGAGAGCTTGGAAATCCTCTCTAGAAAATCGTCCATTTACTTAACCGCCTTCTCCCCGCCGTACATGCGATCGACATCTTCTTCGGACAGAGCTTCGATCCGGTCCAATATCCCGAATAAGTCTTCCTCTTTGTCCACCGGTTCCAGCGGAGGCGCCTCGGGCTTCTCCCATAACAGCACCTCGTCGGCCAAGTATTGCGTCAGCGCGGCGATGGTCGGATAATCGAAAACCAGCGTCGCGGGCAAGCTGCGCGAGAGGCCGAGTTCGGCACTCAGCAGACTTCGCAACTCGACGGCCATCAGCGAATCCAACCCAAGCTCACTCAACGGCTGTTTGGGGTCCAGAGCCTGCGTGGAATCCAGTCCCAGCACCTTGACCGACTGGCGCTTTACATAATCCATCAAAAGCTTTTGCCGTTTCCCGGTGGCAGCTTGATTCAACTGCCGCAACAGGTCCTGGGTTTGATCGGACTTCCGCAGTGCGCTCGCGGACGGGGTTTCCGTCCCGAGGGTCAATTCGCACAGAAGCGCGGATCTGCGAGGCAGGGAATCGGAAAATTGCCGCCAGTCTACCGCGAGGACTCCGGCGCGGGTTCGATCCTGACGCAGCAAATTCTCCAGAACGCGCAATCCCTGGTCCGGTGGGATCAGCTGAAAACCCTGCAATTGAACGCGCTGGCGGATCGTCCCCCGGGTTGCAGCCCCGGCTTCGGCCCACGGGCCCCAGTCGATGCTCAAGGCCGGCAATCCCAGCGTCCGCCTGTAGTAGGCAAGGCCATCTTCGAAAGCACACGCCGCCACGTGGCTGCCCTGGCCTGCCGAGCCCAGCAGCGATACCGCCGAGGAGAACATGACGAAGAAGTCCAGGGGCAGGGCCTTCGTCAACGCATGGAGATGCCAGGATCCGGCCACCTTAGCCGCAAACACCCTTTGGAAGCGTTCCCAGCTCTGATGTAGAAGAACGCCGTCGTCCAAAGCGCCCGCCGAGTGGACGATTCCCCGGAGCGGCGGCAAGACGCGGCCGAACTTCGAAAAGACCTCATCCAGGTGGCTTCGATCGGAAACGTCACCCCGTGACACTACCACTTCGGCGCCTTTCTGCTCCATGTGGCGTATCGCTTCGAGGGCTTGTTCCGAAGGTTCGCTTCGCGCTGTCACCACCACATGGCGGGCACCCTGCTCGACCATCCATTGAGTTACGAGCAATCCGAGGCCTGCCAGACCCCCGGTAATCCAATAGCTGCCATCGGCGTCGAATCCGGTCCTTTGCCACGAAGGCGCGCCCGACCCCGCGGAGGCGCCGCTCGCCGCGCCCACATGACTCACTACGATCTTTCCGATGTGCCTGGCCTGGGACATGTAGCGGAAAGCCCCGGCCACCTCGGCGACGGGAAAGACCTTGATCGGCAGGGGTTTCAGACGGCCCTCTCCAAATTCCTTCAGTAAATCCACCAGCAGGCCGCCGATGAGGTCCGGGGTCTCTCGAAACGTGGCTGCCAGGTTGATGGGGTGATATGAGATGTTCCTGTTCAGTTGAGTGACCCGCGCCTGGTCCCAGATCCTTGTGTTGCCGATTTCCAGAAACCGGCCATGGGCCGCCATCACCGAGAAGCTTTTCTCGATGAACTCCCCCGCCAGCGAATTGAGTACGATGTCCACTCCTCTACCATCTGTTGCCCGCAGGATGTCGGCGGCGAAGTCCAGGGAGCGGGAATCCATCACGTGAGTCACCCCCAGAGATTTCAGGTAGTCTCGTTTCTGCTGATTCCCCGCGGTGGCAAAAACCTCTGCGCCGGTGCGCTGCGCGAGTTGCACCGCAGCCAGCCCCACGCCTCCCGCGGCGGCATGAATCAGCACCCGATCTCCGGGTGCCATCCGCGCCAGATGACAGAGGGCGTAGTACGCCGTGAGGAACGCGCTCGGAATGCTGGCGGCCTCTTCATCGCTGAGGGAATCCGGCACCGGAATCACATCGTGAGCCGCCAGAGTCATATGGGATGCGAAGCTGCCCGGCCCCATCACGATCGCTCGTTGCCCCGATTGGAACTGCCGAACTCCCGCACCCAGAGCCACAATCCGGCCGACGCATTCGTTTCCGAAAACGCTGGATGCGCCGGGATACCGTCCCAGTGCCATCAGGACGTCGCGGAAGGTCAACCCCGTGGCCAGGATCGCGATCTCCACTTCGTCCGGCCCGGGCTGCCGCCGCTCGAGAGGTTGCAACGTGAGACGGTCCAGCATGCCCGGCGCGGAAGTCTGTAATCGATACGGCTGCTGACTGCCAAGCCCGTGGCGTTCGTTCGCCGGCGCCGAATCCGACCGGAAGCGGCTCAGCCGCGCTACATGGCGCCGTCCATTTCGGAAGGCAATCAGGTCCTCGTCATTCTTGGATTGGATCTCTCTAGCAAGATCACCGGCTTCATCTGGCGCCACGCGGGGATCCAAGTCGATCCTCGAACAGCGGAGTTCCGGAAACTCCAGAGCGATTGTGCTTCCCATGGCGGAGACCGGAACCTGAGCCAAGGCGACCCGCTCGCCGGAGGAATTCGCCGAGTGCGCTCCCCGGGTGACGATCCATAGGCTGGCCACCTTCGAGCTTCCATCGGAAAACAGTGCCTTGACCAGGTGGAGCAGGCTCTCACATCCCCGCCGTATCCCTCGGTTCAGATCGTCGAAATCCGCGATCTCAGCGTTGGAATTATCCAACGGCCAAAGGTATACCACTCCGTCGAAAGGAGACTCATCTGTGCCCGCCGCGTCTCGAAGCAACCGGAGGAAGTCGTCCGGGCTGCCGGGATCGATTTGATAATTCTCTCCGCCCAGAGCTTCATATCGGCATCCGGCAAAGACCGTCACGCAGTTCCCGGATGGGGACTGCAATAACGTCCGCAGACTTTCCCCGAGACCGCCGCGATCGGCAAAGACGATCCAACGTGCCCGCGACTTTTTGATGTCGGCGAATGTCGCGGTCTCCACACCGGCCAGGCGAGGGCCATGACAAAGTATCAGGGACTGATTCCCGAGCACGCCGTCCCCTTCGCCTTCAGGGCTGATCACCACATCGGTGAATCCACTGTCGGCCAGCAGCGTGCGCCATTTTCCGTTAGCCATCAGGGCGTGCGAAGGGCGCAACTCGGTATCCTCGAATTTCCACCATCCGTCCGTCAGCCCCACAATCAGATCGCCGAAACGAAGCGGGCGGGTGCCTTCCAGAAGGAGAAGTACCCCTTCCGAAGCTACCAGCGTCCGGACGTTGTCGAGGGCCCGCCGCAAATCCGCCGTCGCATGCAGAACGTTGGCTGCGATTACAATGTCGTAAGCATGAGCGTCGCATCCCTGTGTCAGGGGATCTTTCTCAACGTCCAGACTCCGGTATTTCACGAACGGAAAGCCGCTGAACTTCTGCCGGGCTTTGGAGACAAACAGCGGAGTCACGTCGGTGAAGACATACTCCGTGGCGTGCGCTGGAAGCTCGGGTAGAACAGAGGCGGTAGCACTGCCGGTTCCGGCCCCGATCTCGAGAATTCTGATCGGCCGGTCCGCGGGAAATCGCGACACGAGACCCCGAATCGCATCCGCAACGAGTTTATTGTAAAAACGGGAGAACGGCGAATCCCGGTAGAGTTTCTCGATATCCTCCGCGGACCCGTCGGGAAACAGCAGGTCCAGCGGCTCACAGTCACCCTTAATGACGGCGGACAGGTGCTGACCACAGCGAGCGGTCAATTTCAATTCAGCCGCGCAGTCGGGGTACTGTTCCAAAAGTCCGGGAAGCGAAATCTCCGGGTCCGGCGGCAGGGGCAAATGGTGAACCTGCCATTTCCCGTCCATCCGCTCGAGAATTCCATCCTCGTGCAGCATCTCGAGCATCCTTCCAAACAGCCGGAAATGCCGCGCCGGCACTTGCAGGCCGGCTGCTTTGGATTCGGTGGTGAACCGTTCCTGCTTCTGCATGGTCCAGCCAAGCTGCCGGAGAGCCTGATACACGTACTGCGTACTCAGAGCTTCCAGGCGGGGGAAAAGAGATGCAAACGCGGCGAGTGCGGGCTCTGACCGGTACCGCCCCACGGAACGCCGCAGTTCCTCTGTGAGTTGAGCCGGGCTGGAGACGGGCAAGAGTGCTTCTCGCCACTTCAGTTCATAGAGCCAGTCCTGAAGAGGCTTGTCCGGGTGCTTGGTGGGTGCCTGCCGGTGCACACGCCGGAGCGAGAGACCCTTTACGTCCGCCACCAGCGCCCCTGCCTCATCGAACACCGAGACGTCCACCTTCACCGTGGCGGACCCTTCGGCCCCTCGCTTATTCGGTGTAACTACGACGTGACTCCACAGATTCTCACCGGGCTCGCGGTATACCCGATAGCTTTCCACTGCAACCGGCATGTAGATCACGCCGCCCGCAGCCAGTTCCTCAGGAAGCAACGCTGCCGCGGCGAAAGGCTGCAGACACGGATCCAGCATCCCCGGGTGAATCCGATAGAGCCGTGCTTCGGAGGCGATCGCCGGCACAAGCCGTACCTGCGCGAGGACCTCATGGCTGCCGAGCCAAAGGCGATTCAATCCCTTGAAGCTCGGGCCCAGATGCATCCCCAAAGCCGCGAACTGCTGATGGTAGGCTTCCACGGGAATCTCCTGCTGACAGCGCGACCTTGCGTCCGCCAACGATGACCGGCCCGCGTCCTCAAAATCCGCACCCGCTGGTTCGACCTGAATCCTGCCGGCGGCGTGAACCTTCCACTTTGTGCCGGCACCCGGCGTTTCGGTGAGGCCGGCGATCTGAAAGGAGGCCGCATCACCTTCCAGTGGTGTTACCGCAATCTGAACCCTCCGGATCGCCCCTTCTTCGATGGTCATGGCCTCCCGAATATCCATATCCCTGACGGTAAACGTCCGGGATCCGAAAGTCTCTCCGGCGGCTGCCAGGCTCATTTCGAGATAGGCGGTGGCGGGAAGCACACGCTGCCCGAATGCCTGATGGTCGTTCAGCCACGGCAGATCCGTCGGGGAGATGTCCGACTCAATCACAGTGTCCTGGAGAAAGGGCGAATCCAGGCGGCGGTGAAGCAAAGGATGCGCGAGCGTCTTGCGCGGAGTGTTACTTGAGGATGTTCCCGCCGGGCGGTCCTGGGGAATTTCCGTCCAATACCGTTTCCGCTGGAAGGGATAGGTGGGGAGCACAACGCGGCGCCGCTGATAGCCGCGATCGAATTCCCTCCAGTCAACATCGGCTCCGTGAACGTACAACGTGGCCAGGCCCTCCAGCATCTGTTGCCAGTCGCCGCGGCCGTTCCTCAGCGACGGGAGCCACATCCCGAATCCTTCGGGCAAACACTTGGCGCCCATTCCCAACAAAGTGGGAGAAGGGCCGATCTCCAGGAACACCTGGAAACTCTTTTCGTGCAAGGTCCGCATGGAGCCGGCGAAGTTCACCGCTTCACGCGCGTGTCGCACCCAGTAATCCGGCCTGGAGACTTCTTCGGAGGACACAATTCGTCCGGAGAGATTGGAGACCAGCGCAAGGCGCGGTGGCCGGTAGTTCACCGTCGCCGCCGTCTTCGCGAAGGCCTCCAGCATCGGATCCATCAGCGGAGAGTGGAAGGCATGCGAAACCGTCAGCCGTTTCGTTTTCATGCCGGCCCGTGCGAACTTGTCGAGGAGCTCTTCTACCGCTTCACTTCGTCCGGAAACCACCGTGTTTGCCGGACCGTTGAGTGCAGCTATGGCAACGCGGTTCCGATAGCCTTCCAGTTCTGCCGCCACGCGGAGTTCATCGCCGGAGACTGCCGCCATCAGGCCCCGTTCACAGTTCTGCTGCATCAGCCGGCCGCGGGCCGCAATCAGCTTTACACCTTCTTCGAGACTGAACACGCCCGCCACACAGGCGGCGACGTATTCTCCCACGCTGTGGCCCATAACCGCGCCGGGCTGTATCCCCCAAGACATCCACAACTGGGACAGCGCGTATTCCAGACTAAACAGGGCCGGTTGGGTATATGCCGTTTCATCGAGAGGCGAAGTCTGGCCCGCCTCCGGGTACAGGACCGAAAGCAGGCCCGGGTGCAGTTCATCCCGCAGGATCTCGCTGCATTGATCGAGAACTCTCCTGAAGACCGGCTGCGTCCTGTACAGTTCCCGCGCCATACCGACATACTGGGACCCCTGACCGGTGAAAAGAAACGCGATCTTCAAGCGGTCTGAGTTTTCCGTTTGTCCTTTGTAGACGCCGGCGGGCAGTGCGCCGGAAGTGAGATGGCAGAGCTTTTCGCCCATCTGCTGCATGGAGCCGGCGAGAATGGCCGCGCGATGCCGCCAATGGGCTCGGCCGGAATTGGCGGTGTAACAAACGTTCTCGATTCCCTCGCTCCCGAGCGCTGACCACTGCTGTTGATACCGGTCCGCCAGGGCATTCAGTGCCTCACCGCCCGTCGCCGAGAGAGCCAGCAAATGCAGCGGCCTCTCCACTGCGGCTGGCGCGCCTGCTGGTACGGGCGCTTCCTGGATCACGATGTGAGCATTCGTTCCGCTGAATCCGAAGGAACTCAAGCCCGCCAAGCGGGACTTGCCGGCGAGTTCCCAGTGGGTAGGTTGGGTGGTGACTTTGACAGCCAGATCTTCCCAGGGGATAAACGGATTCGGACGGTGCACGTGCAGGCTGGGCGGAATTTCCCGGTGCTGCATCGCCAGCACCAGCTTAATCAGGCCGGCAACACCTGCTGCCCCTTCCAGGTGACCGATGTTGCTCTTGAGGGCGCCGATTAGCAGAGGACGATCGGGCGGACGGCTTTCACAATAGGCGGCCGCCAGGGCCTGGACCTCGATGGGGTCCCCCAGAGACGTACCTGTGCCGTGGGTCTCCACATAACTCACCTCCTCCGCCCGGACGCCTGCGTTCGTCAGCGCATCGCGGATTACGGACGTTTGAGCGGGTCCGTTGGGCGCCGTCAGACCGCTGCTCGGTCCATCCTGATTGATCGCGCTGCCGCGGATGAGTGCCAGAATCGGATCGCCGTCGGCATAAGCATCAGAGAGGCGTTTGAGTACCACAACGCCGCAACCCTCTCCGCGCGCATACCCGTCGGCGGAGGCATCGAAAGTCTTACACCGGCCGTCGGGGGCCAGCATCGACGCCTTGGACAGCGCAATGAACATATCCGGTGACAGGATGACACTCGCGCCCCCGGCCAGGGCCATGTTGCACTCTCGCACCCGCAAGCTCTGGCAAGCCAGGTGGATCGCCACCAGGGAAGAGGAACAGGCCGTATCCACGGTCATGCTCGGACCTTGCAATCCCAGGACGTAAGAGAGTCGTCCCGAGGCGATGCTGTGGGCGATGCCGGATGCGTGGTAAGCATCGAGTTTCGTCACGTCCAGCGAGCGAAGCTGAAGGTCGGCGTAGTCGCTTGTGCAGAGGCCCACGAAAACGCCCGTGCGGCTGCCGGATAGTTTGTCCGGGGCGATACCCGAGTGCTCTAATGCCTCCCAGGCTACTTCCAGCAGCAGCCGCTGCTGGGGATCCATGCCGATGGCTTCGCGCGGCGCTATGCCGAAAAACTGCGGGTCGAACAGGTCCACCCGGTCCAGGAAAGCGCCGTGGCGGGTGTACATTTTCCCCGGCGTTCCGGGATTGGGATCGTAGTATTCATCGATGTTCCAACGGTCGGCGGGAACCTCCCGGACGGCATCCCGGCCCTCGCGCAGAAATCGCCAGAACGCCTCCGGATCGTGGCTGCCTCCAGGAAAGCGGCACCCCACTCCGACAATGGCGATCGGCTCCCGCTTCGCGTGGTCGATGGCTGCGAGCTTGGACTGCAGTTCGTCCAGTTTGAGATACGCCTGCTTCACTGGAGAAAGCGCGCTCTTGCCTTGCGGATCACCGTTCACAGAAAATCTCCTCGTACCCCAGCCCTTGCGTTCATCAATCGTTCCCACCTACATCGTTTCCAGCTTTTTGAGCAGTAGCTGTTCCGTTTCTTCATCGGACAAATCCTCAATGCGCAACGCCGCCGGCTGGAACTCCATCGCCTCTGGTCTACCCTCCCCGGGACGATTCTCCGGGGAGACCGGATCGAGAATTAGGACTCGCGATGCCAGATACCCGGCGATGGCCTCCACGCTGGGATAGTCGAAAATCAACGTGGCGGGAAGCGCACGGGGCAGGCCCAATTCCGAGCTCAAAGCGTTTCTCAGCTCCACCGCCATCAGAGAATCGATCCCCAGATCCATCAGCCGGTGACGGCGGTCGATGAGATCAGAAGGATCCCGCCGCAGGACCTTCATGGTGCGGCTCCGGACCAACTCCACCAACTGTTCCCGCTGCTCACCGGCAGACGCGTACCGGAGCGCGTTCAGAAAACTCTCTCCGCGTCCTTTCGCAGCCTGCGCAGGCTGGATTTCGGCGGCAGCCATCGAAGGCTGGCCTGAGTCGTCCATCCAGCTATCGAGTTGCTCGCTTCGGACCGGGCGTGCCGAAGACGGAGCCCGCGCCACAATGCAATGTTCGCCCAGGATTTCCGCGGGCGACCCGTGCTCCGGAAAGACCGCCACATCTTCAAAACCATGCGAGCGGAGCACCTTTTCCCAATCTTTCCGGGAAAGCAGTGGGCTATCCTTGCGCAACCCATCGTTGAAACGCTGCCAGTCTTCCATGAAACCGTAGGAGAATTCGATCCACGAAGGCGGACGGGTCACTTCACACAGGATCAGCAGGGCTGCCGGACCCATCAGGCTGAGAACATTCTCAATGGTCTCATCCAGGTTCCGTGTGGCATGCAGAACGTTGGAAGCCACAATAGCGTCAAATGTATGTTCTCCAAAGCCCTGGTCTGCCGGTTTGTTCTCTATATCCAGCAGCCCAAAGCGAAGGAAGGGATACTGTTTGTATTTGTCGCGCGCACGGTCGAAAAAGAACTTGGATGCATCCGTGAAGCAGTACTGAGTGCGATTCGCGGGCAGCACCGGCAGCAGCGCCGAGGTGGCGCCCCCGGTGCCGGCTCCGATCTCCGCAATCCGCAGTTGCCGGCCATGCGGTAAAGTCCGTACCAGCGATTCGACCACCGACCGGGCAATGTCGTTGAAGTAGCGGGAGAGCGCCCAATGCTCGTAGATGTGCTCCGCCAGGATCAGTGAACCGCCGGGGAAAAGCGTATCCAGGGCCGAGGCTTCACCGGTCAGAATCGCTGCCGCCATTTGGCCACAACGGCTCACATACTCAAGCACAAAGGGAATGTCCGAGAGTGACGGGTCGGCAAGACCAGGTACCGGAGTGAGTGGGTCCCCGGACAGAGGCTCTCGACGGCTATACGAGCTGCCTTCCTGCTGGAGCACCCCTGCGGCAGCCAGCTTCTGCAGCCAGCGCGCAATCAGGGTCCGGTAGGTTGGCCGAATCCCGAGGTCGCGGAGCGATGACTCCACCGAGTGAGTCTGATGCGGCGTTCGGAATGCCCCTAACTCAAACAGGGTCCGAGTCATCAGCGCGGTAGTGATCCGGTCGAGGGCTTGCCACTTGGCCGGATAACTGCCGAGGTTCAGATCGATCGGCACATGAAGGGACTGGGTGCGCGCGGCAGTCACGGCATTCTGCCAGCGGGAAGATTCCGGCGAAGTGAATCCGCGCTGCCGTGTCCTGGCGGCTTCCACCCGGTACGGCTTACGCTGCCAGGGATATGCCGGCAGCATGATTTTCCTGTGAGGGTGGCAGCGCTCGAATTCCCGCCATTCGATATTCACGCCTTTCACGTACAGCGTGGCCACGTCCTCCAGCATCTGTTCCCAGTCGTTGCGGTCCTGGCGCAGGGACGGGAGCCAGACACCCTCGCCCGGCGGTACGCACTGGCTGCCCATGCCCGCCAGAATCGGCGTGGGGCCGATCTCGACAAACACC
>JBKQIF010000183.1:0-26209 GCA_052148435.1 Bryobacteraceae bacterium | reverse complement strand
CCACCGGTCGCAAAATAAATGGACGAGATGGACTCACTGCGCTTTGCTCCCGCGCGTTTTGCCCGAGGCAGGTGTGTTCGAAATAACCACCTTCGCGTTGTCCTGCAACTTATCGAAGCTACTGTTGGCGACAACGTCTCCAGGATTGATGCCGTCAACTTGCGTTACACCGCCGTTGGTGACCCCCGGCGTGACGCTGCGCATATGAGCGATATTGTTTTGAATGACGTACACGAACGATGCCTGGCCATTTTGTTGAATGGTGGAGGCTGGAAGCAGCGTCACCCCCACAAGCGTATTTACCAGCAGCCGGGTGTTTACAAACTGGTTCGGGAAGAGCGCGTCGTTGGCGTTGCCGAACAGCGCTCGCCCTTTTACCGTCCCGGTCGTAGTGTCAATCTGGTTGTCGATCGTCAACAGCGTCCCGCTTGCAATCTTCTTTTGCGCGCTGCGATCAAAAGCATCCACGGGGAGCTTGGCGCCCTTGCTTAGGCGAGCCTCCACCTGGCCCAGACTGTCTTCCGGTATGGTGAAAATTACAGTGATCGGCTCCAACTGCGTAATAACTGCGAGGGTCACGGTTCCGGCGGACTGCACCACGTTGCCCGGGTCCACCAGCCGTAAACCCATGCGGCCGGAGATGGGAGCGGTGATATGGCAGAAGTCGACCTGAACCTGGTCGTATTGCACCGTTCCCTGGTCGTTTTTTACCGTGCCCGCGTCCTGGAGCACAAGCTTCTCCTGATCGTCCAGGATTTGCTTGGCAATGCCGTTGCGTGCCCACGCCGCCCGGTAGCGTTCCAGGTCCATCTGTGCTTGGGCGAGCAGATTTTCGTCTCGCTCCAGCGCGCCTTGCGCCTGTAAGAGCGTCGCGCGGTACGGACGCGAATCGATTTCAATCAGGGGATCGCCCTTAAGTACCCGCTGACCCTCCGTATATTGCACGGTAACGACCAGCCCACCCACCTGGCTGGTAATCGAATCGGTATAGACGGGGGTGACAGTGCCGATTGCATCAAGGTAGATGCCGATGTTACCTTTTTGAGCTGTCGCGCTGGTAACGGTGATCCCCGGCGCGGGACGGCTTGCCAATGCCGCCGCTTTCTTGACGGCCTGGCGATGTCGTATGACCAGCGCGATGGCAAGCACCAGGATCAGGAGTAACAGGCCCCACATGACGGCCCACGCGACTTTATGCCGGCGGCGTGCCGGAGGGCGAGCCGCGAGCTGGTGGCCGGGACCAATGGCCGAAGGCTTCTTTAGTTCATCTGTCAAGCGATTCGGGTCTCCTTTTGCACCTCCGAATCCCACGGACAGTGCTGCTCGTGAGCGACTCCCGCAGCGTGAGTGGCGAAAGGTCTTCCCGCCCGCTTATTGGCGCGGTCAACCAGCCGCAACCCAACGCGCTCAGCGACAGGCGCCGCGATCTCACCGCGACAAGGGGCAGACGTGTACCCTGGGATGAGTGCAGAAGCTGCACCTGGAAGTGCGGGATTTGCTTCGCCCCGTGGCTCCCTGGACTCAACCTCCCAGGTACTCCACGTGCGCGTACGTGCCCAAGCGCGGGTTGTATGCCAGATACCAGCCAACATGGTCGGGGTCTTCGTAGATCACGATCTGATCGCCCGTCCAGTTCCAGCCCGCGACGATGTTGTAGTCCCACGCGGCGACGTCCCAGTAGAAATTGTTGAACCAGAAGCGCTGCGCGTTTCCTCCGGCCAGCATGAATACATGTTCCCGTCCAAAGCCACCGGTGAAGCGTCCGTGTGCCCACGGCTGTGCGAGGTGGTAATGCGCGTCGTTGGCGCCGGTATTGTGTCCGACCCACCTGTCGTTCCTGGCGTCCACGTGCGGAACGTCCGGATGACCATTCCTGTCCACTTTCACGTGGTTCTCGGTCGCGGACTTTTCCGCCCGGGCAGGGGCCGAAGCGCGCGCCGGCTTGGAAGCCCTCGCGGCAGCGGGACCCCGAGCGGGGATGTGGCCACCGCCAACCGCCGCGGGGTGACCGCCGCCGCGTGACTCCCCACCGCGCTGCGCAAAAGCAGCCACGCAAAACAGAAGAGATAGTCCTATGATCCTTTTCATCTTCGTGTGCACCTCGAAGTAAGCACCTAGCAAGCTTTTGGCCAATCTGTTGCTTCCGACAGTGCAGTTCCTGCCGCTTGACAACGCCGCCGCCCGCTGACTTTGCGGCTTCCCCTCTCAAATTGAAATGGAGGAAAACGTGCCCTGGATTTGCTGTCCGCGCATGTCTGGGGAGAATCTTCCCAGGCTTTGGAGGAACATTTTGACTAATCTAAGAACGTTAACGGAAAAGGCGTCAGAGCTTGGCGCCGGGGCCAAAGAGTCGATGGATGACTTGGGCCGGTCCGCAGGCAGGAAACTGGCTGAGGCGCGAGAGGAGACGGGCGATGCGCTCCACTCGGCTGCCTCCTCGGTTCGCGCAACAGGCGATGCGATCGATAACTTCGCTACCGGCACGGCGGATCGACTGGATGCTACCGCATCTTACGTCGAAGATCGCGATCTGAAAGGCGTATTCACTGACTTGCGGAGGTTTGGCCGCCGCCATTTGACAGGCTCTCTGGTGGCCGCGGTTGGGATCGGCTTTCTTGCCGGATCCGCCTGGAACCGAGCGACACACTCCTCCCGAAGAGCACACAAAAACACGTAACCGGGGCTTGGGTGACGGTCCAAGAATAGACCCTCGTCCGCGCCATTATGAGCCGGGAGCGGTGGTTTTCGCTTCTTCGCGCAGCGCCGCGATCCGGTTCTGTAGCGTCCGCAGGCTGATCCCCAACATCCCGGCCGCAAGTTTGCGATTGCCGTGCACGTGATCGAGGGTGAGCTTGATGTAAGCCTCCTCGAGCTTCATGAGTGGCTGGCCAGGCTGGAGCTTGAATCGACCGTCCTCGCCGTCCGAAGGCCGCGCATACGTGGCCGTGCTTACACCGAACGCGGGCGAAGGAAGGTCCGTCATCCGGATCGGACCATCGCCCGTCACGATGGCGGCTCGCTCCAGAATATTGCGCAGCTCCCGCACATTACCGGGCCAATCATACCGCTGAAACATGACCAGCACGTCGGCATCGACACCCGTGACCCGCGTGCCATGTTTCCTGTTCAGATTTTCCAGCATGACATCGGCGATCTGCGGAATATCTTCTTTATGTTCCCGCAGCGGCGGAATCAGGATCTGAAATACACTGAGCCGATAGTAAAGTTCCTCGCGCAAGTGCGTTCCGAGTGCTTGGCTGGTGGCGGCAAGTACCCGGGCGTCCACTGCGATTTCGTGCCTGCCGCCAAGCCGCCGCACTCGCAAGTCCTCGAGAACCCGCAGCAGCTTTGGTTGCGTGGACGACGGCATCTCCCCGATTTCGTCGAGAAACAAAGTGCCCCCGTGCGCCTGCTCAAAGCAACCGGCCGAACGCTCCATGGCGCCCGTAAACGCGCCTTTCTCATGGCCGAACAACTCGCTCTCAACCAGAGTCTCCGGTAAGGCGGCCGCATTGATCGCGACAAAAGGCCCGTCGCCGCGAGAGCTGCACTTGTGGATCTCCCGCGCAACCAATTCCTTTCCAGTGCCGCTCTCGCCACAGATCAATACCGGCGCCGAAGTGGGCGCTACCTGTCTGATGAGCGAAAAAATCTGCTGCATCGCCGGGGAGGTCCCTACCAAGTCCCCAAGTACGCCGCGAAGGCTCAGGTCGCGCTTGAGCTCGGCGGTTTTCTGCAGGCTGCGTTTGTAGCGAATCGCGCGGTCAAGGAGAATCTTGAAAGCGCGCGCTTCCACCGGTTTCTCAAGGAACCAGAATGCTTTGAGGTCATGGACGGCGGCAAGCGCCTTTTCCATGCTGCCGAAGCCGGTAAGCGCAATCGCCGGAGTGAGGTCGCCGCGTTCCTTCAGGTGCCGGAGCAGTTCAAAGCCGTCCATGCGCGGCATCACCAGGTCCGAAACGATCACGTCCGCGTTGAAGGCAGAGAGCCGTTCCAGCGCTTCCTGCCCATCGGCCGCGACTTGCGTGTCAAACGCACAATCGGAAAGCATGGCAGCCAGGGCACTGCGCTGACGCTCGTCGTCATCGACAATGAGTATCCGGCCCGAAACCGCAGGCAGTCGGGGCATCGCCTACTATTCTAGCAAGCCGCGACGGAACCGGCGTCGTGGTTCGGCGAGCCGGCCAGAACTAGCAACCTCGATGAGAGGCGAAACTGAACGCGAGGAGTATCCCCGCGTCGCGTCCCTACGAACCGTATCGAGCCGGTCCGGATGCCGCCGCTTCCAAAGAAAGACGGCACCGCGGCGTCACTGGCTCATTGCGTGAACCTGTAGCTGGTCACGGTTCCCCACACTCCGACCGCCTTCATGACCCAAATGGCGACCGCAACGACAACCACTACATTCAGGATCGTCTTGATACTCCCGGCCATTGGGATGAAGTTATTGATTAGCCACAGCGCGACGCCGACCACGACCAGCGCGATGACGATGTTTATCAGGGGCATGTTTTTTACTCTCCTGCGCCTTCAAGAAGCAATCCGCTGCCCAATCGCCGGGTTGGTTCGCGTTGGATGTGTCCCCACGAATTAAATGACTCTGCGCCCCTGAAGCAGCCGGATTACCATTACTACCAAAGCAACCACCAACAGGATGTGAATCAGCCCACCGGCGGTGTAGGAGGTCGCCAATCCCAACGCCCACAAAACCAGCAGAATTATACAGATTGTCCAAAGCATTTTTGGCTCCTTCGCGACACATGCTTGCAAGCGCGGTTCCAAAACGCCAGGTTGGAACTACATGGGGTTACGGGCTAACCGACGCACTGCCGGCCCGCGAACCCGATGTGGCGCGGAGGTGCAGAAACCGCACGAGACCGGCGACTTGCCGCAGATTTTGCCGGCCTACCCCGGGCGGCATATTAACTCTTCGCGGTCCTTAGGTCCCGGTTGTGAGGGTTCCGAACAGCGCCCCGACGCCCGCGGTCATCGCCATCGCGAGGGCACCCCAAAATGTGACGCGTGCGGCGCCGAGCGCCACGCCTGCGCCTCCGACACGCGCAGCCAACCCTCCCAGCAGCGCCAGGAACAGCAATGAGGTTCCGCCGACAAGGGGGATCAGACTCGCCTGCGGGCCTGCCGCTGTGACTGCGAGAGGCAGGGCCGCTCCGACCACGAAGCTGGCCGCCGAGGCCAACGCAGCCTGAATCGGACGCGCAGTGAAAGCTACGGAGATGCCGAGTTCGTCGCGAGCATGCGCGCCTAAGGCGTCATGGGCCATCAGTTGCTCGGCAACCTGTTTGGCGAGCTTGCGGTCGAGACCGCGAGCGACGTAGATCTCCATCAGTTCCTTGTGTTCGCCCTTTTCGTCCGTCTTCAGTTCCGTGCGTTCCAGCTTGAGGTCGGCCTGTTCGGTGTCTGCCTGTGAGTGTACGGACACGTATTCACCTGCGGCCATCGACATCGCCCCGGCAACCAGGCCGGCGATCCCCGCGACCACTACGTTCCCGTGACTCGCGTGCGCGGCTGCGACACCGAGCACCAGACTCGCCGTCGATAGAATCCCGTCGTTCGCGCCCAAGACCGCCGCGCGCAGCCAGCCGACGCGTCCCGTGCGATGTCGTTCCGTTTGGAGCGCTTGCATTCGTCAGCTACAGTGCGACAGTGATCGCCAGCCCGACGCCCGGATACCTGGTGTCGTAAAGGTAGTACCCGTTGTCATAAGCGATATAGACTTCATCGGTCGCCCACCAGTTTTCGGCCCAGTATTCCGGCCAGGGATCCACCAGCATGAACGAAAAGCCGCCGTACGAGAAACGGGGATACCCCATGTAGATCGTGGGGTTGGGCATCCGGAAATAGTGTTGACTCCCGAAATAAAGACCGAAGCGGTCCTGAGGAATGTAGTAGCCGCCATAACCTCCGCGCTGCGCCCAAGTGCGATGATCGCTGGCCCAGTGTTGAGCACGATCCTGCTGAAACGTACTATGCCCCTGCCAGGCGCCATGCTGTTGCCATCCCCGCTGCTGTTGCCACGCCGCTGCCTGCTGCTGCGTGCGCTGCGGCTGCTGTTGTTGGGCCTGCTGGGGACGTTGTGCCTGCTGCTGCGCTGGCCGCTGTTGAGGCTGCTGGGCCCGCTGCTGTTGGGCGGGTTGCGCGTGCTGCTGTTGTTGAGGCTGCTGGGCGGCCCGCTGCTGTTGGGCGGGTTGCGCGTGCTGCTGTTGCTGAGGCTGTTGGGCGCGCTGCTGCTGTTGGGCGGGTTGCGCGTGTTGCTGTTGTTGAGGCTGCTGGGCCCGCTGCTGCTGCGGTTGTGGAGCGGGTTGGGCGCGCTGCGGTTGCGGCTGCTGGTGTTCTTCCTGTCCGCGTGCCGGTTGCGCATACGCAGGGACAATCGTCCCGAAGAGCAAAAACAGGGCGGCGGTGCCGATAGCTCGAACGAATTGCATATTAGTGATGTTCCTCCCTTATAAGGCCGCTACCTGAACGTGCGCGCAGGCTAACAGTTGGGTCTAAATTACTGAACCTAAAGCTTAATGACGCCGACCAGAACCAGAATTGCGCCCCAGAGTCCCGTACCGAGCAATACGCCGGCAATCGCCCCCCGCGCAGGACGATTACACCTCCCAGGCGCTGCTACGAACTCCGCCCGCTCATCGCCTGGCGAAGGAACAGCGTGCACTTCAGTACGGATACGGCTGCGCAGCATGGACGTGGTTTGACTTCTTCACCTGTCCGCGTTAACTGTGCGGTACCGCCTCGGCTGCCTCCGCCTCGGCCTTGGTCTTCTGCACCGTGCCATCCGGGTGGTTGGGCGGAGAATAGAGCGTAGACAGCTTTAACTGCTGCGTGTTCGACCTGTTGATTACGTTATGGTACGTGCCTGCCGGAACTATCACCACATCTCCGTCCCGCACTACGTGCTCTTGCCCCTCGTTGAAGACAAATGTGGCCTCGCCCCGTTCGATGCGGAAGAACTGGTCGACGTCCTGGTGTACCTCGTCACCGATTTCTTCCCCCTCTCCCAGGCACATCACCACAAGCTGGGTGTGCTTTCCGGTGAATAGCACCCGGCGAAAACAGGTGTTCTCCAGAGTCTGTTTCTCCATGTGTCCAACATAAGCGATCATTGCAGTAACCTCCTATTTCTTGATTTCGTGACTAACGTATTCCGATGTTTGCCGGGCAGGCGGTTCATCAGCGTTCGGTGCAGCTCCCGGTACCCTCTCCGTCGGTTTGTCCGTCGTACCGTAGTCGGCTGCCGCCTCCGTGGCGGAGGAGATATTCCGGGCGCCGGTGTCTTCCAGGGTTTTGGCCGCCCGGGCACACCACTCCGGGCTGTCGCAGTGAACGGATAGCAGAATGCCAGCACTTCTGATTCTGCCCGCGTATCGCCTGGCGACGTATTCGGACAGGCGCAGGCCCGCCAGCAAGCCCACCATCCAACCCAGCGCCCCGCCTGCGCCGGCTCCAGCCGCGGCAGCCACCACCGGTCCAGCCGCGGCCAGCGCCGCCAGACCCGCGATGGTGAAAGTTTGAGTGGAAACGAACCAGCCCAATGCGGCGCCAATCACCGCGCCCGCCGCGGCTCCGATCGCCGCGCCCTGCGGCGCCTTGCTGTGTTTCTCGTGCGCGAAGTCCTTTGAGCCTTGGTTGTCGGACGCCAGGACCGAGATGTCCGCCGTGCGATACCCCGCCTTGTGCAGGGCGTTGATGGCATCCGAAACGGTTGTGCGATCCGGATAGATTCCCATCACCGATGTGTGCCTTGCCATTTGCCGTTCCTCCTTTTGAAATGTCGCGCTTTGGTATGTGCACGAACTGGGCCAAGCGCTGGAGGCTGCCGCGTTGCGGAAGTGCAGGGTTGGAGAGGACGCGTTTGTGCAGGATCTGCCTTTGGCAATGCACATTCTGCCGCGCCCCCAGGCCGCATGGGCGGCCTGCGGTGACCTCTCCCCCACAGGTCCCTTTCAATTCAAACGGCGGCAAACGTGCCGCGGATGAATTACGCCGGGATAACCGGGAGGAGCAGGGTCGCGAAAACGGAGGCCGAAAAACAGGCCGACGAATACGCGCGGACGGCGGCACCCGGTGTGCTAGGAAAAACATTCGCCGGCCACCCTGCCCGTGATGGCGCTGCCACGCGAAACGCGGGGACAAAGCGCCTTGTAACGGCAACCGATCAGAGCGACTCATGCTCGTAACAAAGGCCGCGGAGGTGTTGTGTGCTGAAAGACGTCCGTCGAGTCCCTCCACCAACAACCAACTCCCCGTTACCCGGCCCCTGTCTTGGATTTAAATCCAGAGATCAATACAATGCAACTTGATAAAGATGCCAGCATAGCGGTTGTAGTCAAACGAACGTGGGCAAATCTGCATGGCGTAAAGATGTTTCTTCGTCAGCAGGACAGCCCGCAAACCGAGATTCGTGGGGTTGACGAAAGTCACATAATATTCGCCACGGTTCTCGATTCCGACGACGCCAGAGGAGTATGGATCGAATTGGCCGCGAGCGGGCAAAAGCGGGATCCTGCCGTGGAGCGGTTCAGTATCCTGATTCCGTGGAGCCAGGTTTTGACCATCGTGGTTGCCGAGCACTTCTCCCCGGCGATCCGTCAGGAGGCCCGAAAGATCGGATTCACCGGCGAAACGGATCGGGAATGAGTCGGGCGAAAGGCCGCCCGCCAGAAGCACTCGCGCCGAGTGGCGCTGTGGTCATTGGGTTGCTAACCGTTAGTTGAATTGGCGAAGTAAACTTTCAAGCCTGCCCTCTGCTGCAACCGGAAGGCGGAAGAAGAGTAGGCTGTGGCAACAGCGTGCTTGCGGGAGCCGGTGTTCGATTTACTGCCGCTCACTTAACTTTCGCTTTGTGCTTGCCGCAGAGGGTTTTTTGTGGAATGTTGTCATGATGGTCTCCCCGGGGATCGCGATTGCGGTAGCCGTCTGGCATTCCTGGCGAAGGAATCACAGGACGCGGATTTCCTCCAGGCTGCTCCAAACGGTCCGACGCCGGATCCCAGCCCAAACCTGGGCGAGCCGCATCGGCGGCAGCTCTTGCCGGCCTATGAGCTGCTCCGATGCGGTTCTTCTTTGGAGCGATCGTTTCCCCAAGTTAGTGGCAGGGCCCCTGTAGTGTTATTCCCAGCAATTCCTGCATTGCATCCGGCAATAACTGCATGAGCGGGCAGCGCAGCCGGCAAGACGCGCTTTGAGAGATTCCCGCCGTTCGCGCCGCGCCGCCTGTTCCTCAAGGTGAAGCAAGTAAGGCCCTGAAACGAGAGGACAGCCGCGTGGTTTGCGCAGGGAGTGCACCGATGGACCTTGGAGTGCTTCTTCTTTAGATCGTGTACGACCGGACAGCCGAGGTCTTGCGGCATGGCGCCCGACAGAGCGAAGAGCCGGCAGCACGGGTTCGAGAACAAAGGAGAAAAAGCAGATGAGTGTCCTGAGAACAGTAACAACAACGGCGTTTTGCCTGACGCTAATGGGCGCGGTATTCGCGCCACGCGCTAAGGCGGACGACTGGAACCGGAAAACCGTAATGACTTTCAGTGCGCCTGTGGAAATACCCGGAGTCCATCTAAAGGGGTGGGCGGTGTTGCCAGCCGGCACCTATGTGTTCAAAATCCTGGACTCGGCGTCCGACCGCCATATCGTCCAGATCTTCAATGCGGATGAAACGCAGTGCTACGCTACCATCCTGGCCATCCCTAACTATCGCTTCAGGGCGACCGGCAAGACGGTAGTTACTTTCCGGGAGCGTCCGGCAGGTGAGCCGGAGGCGCTCCGGGCGTGGTTCTATCCCGGCAGAAACTGGGGCGAGGAATTCGTTTATCCGAAAGCCAGAGCAGTACAACTAGCAAAAGAAACCAACACCCCCGTTCTCTTCCTGGCGGCTGAGGTTCCGGTGGAAGTCGCCGAGCCGATTCAGTCGGCGAGCCACCCTGTGGTGCTGCAACTGAAGCAGGCGCCTGTCATGGCCATCAAGCCTACCGGCGAAGAGGTACAACTTGCCGAGGTCGTTACTCCGCCACCAACGGTGGCTGAAGTAGCGCCCGCAGCAGTACCGGAGCAGACGGCTCCAGCCACGGTCAGCACTCTTCCAGCCACGGCCAGCACGCTGCCGCTGATGGCGTTGTTCGGATTGCTTGCATTGGGTGCGGCCTGGACCCTCCGGCTGGCGCAAAAGCGCGTTCGGTAAGGGCCTTGACCGGCGATTCGGCGCGTCTTTGTTCCGGCGCGCCGGCGGTCGTTAGGCATGTGGCCGAGGGACTCCCTGGCCGGAACCCGGCAAACTCGAGCGGAGAGCACATGAATGTTATGAGTGTGGGGCAGTCGCGGGCGGGAGAGCGTGGCGCAGCGAAAGCCGTCGCTCTCCCCGTCTTTCTTCTGTTTGTCCTGGCGGGCTGCGCCGAAGCTCAGGCTCCACGGACAGGACAAGATCGCGACTCGGGATCTTTTTCGATCTCAGTGGACGTTGCCCTGGTGGTGTTGCACGCTACGGTCACCGACCGGCAAGGTGGCTTTGTCTCCGATCTGGGCCAGCGGAATTTTGAGGTTTATGAGAACGGCGTACCGCAACACATCCGGGTTTTCACAAATGAAGATATTCCGGTTACCGTGGGACTGGTTATCGACCACAGCACATCCATGCGGCCGAAACTTGCCGAGGTGACCGCCGCCGCCCGAACCTTCGTGGGCTCCAGCAATCGGGAAGACGAAATGTTCGTCGTCAACTTCAACGAGCGCGTGTGGCTGGGCCTGCCTCCCACGACCGGATTCACGGATAGCACCGCCGCGCTCGAAAGAGCGATTTCGACGCCCACCGGCGGTCAGACGGCGCTCTACGACGCGATCGTCAAGGCGTTAGATCAGTTGCAGGCAGGCACGCGGGATAAGAAAGTGCTGATCGTGGTCAGCGACGGTGGTGACAACGTCAGCGCGCGCAGTCTGGCGCAGGTCATGAAACTGGCCGAGCAATCCAGTGCCGTCATTTATACTCTGGGCCTGTTCGACGAAGAGGATAAGGAGCAGAACCCGGGTGCGCTCAAGCGCCTGGCGCAGGCGACCGGCGGCGAAGCCTTTCTTCCCGGCCGACTCAGCGACGTGGTGGCCATCTGCGAGCGCATCGCCCGGGACATTCGCCATCAATACACCATCGGATACGTTCCCCTCAGCCCGAGCCGTGACGGTGCTTATCGTTCCATTCGGGTCGTTGCCACGGGGAAGGGCCACGACAAAATGTCCGTCCGCACCCGCACCGGCTACATAGCCGGCGGCGAGCCGCAGCTTGACGAGAAGGGCGCCAAATGAGGCTGGTACTCGCGAAGGAGCCGCTCCGGCGGATTCTGAAGTGGGCCCAGCGTGCGCTCTTGGCCTGCGCCATCCTGCTGCTGGGCTATTGCGGATTCGTTCTGTTGGATACCTGGATTTTCCAGCGGCGCGAGACGATGGATCTGGACCGCCTGCTGAGTGAACGGCGCGCCGCCACCGGGAGCACGGCTCATCCGGAGATCCGCACTTCCCCGAAGGGCGTACCCGCCGCCGCGATGGACGCTCCGATCGGCCGCATCGAGATCCCGCGTCTTCTCCTTTCCGCGATCGTCGCCGAAGGGATCGACAAAGCCACTCTCCGGCGCGCGGTCGGACATATTCCCGGCACGGCGCTGCCGGGCCAGCCCGGTAACGTGGGCCTCGCCGGGCACCGGGACACATTCTTTCGCGCCCTGAAGGATTTGAGAACCGGGGACGAAATTCAATTCTCCGCGCCGGGCGGCGACTTCAAATACGTAGTCGAATCGCTCCTCATTGTCGAGCCGGAGAATGTTTCGGTACTCGCCCCCTCGTCTGAAAACGTGCTGACACTGGTGACTTGCTATCCCTTTTTCTATATCGGAGCCGCGCCTAAGCGCTGGATCGTAAGGGCCCGGCAGGTGTCACCGCAAACCGCGCCGCCATCAAGTGTGGAATGATGAAAACGGTGGGCGAAGATAGATCGCTGGGGGTAAGCTTGAAACACGCTACGGTTGTTCCCGCGGCCCGAATCCTTGTCATTGAAGACAACGGTTCGGACGTCTTCCTGCTAGAGCGGGCGCTGAACAAGCAGGATCTCCGATTTGAACTGATTCACCTGCTGGACGGCGGCCAAGCCCTCGCCTTTATTCGCCGGCAGGGGGCCTATGCGGATGCGGCCATTCCAAACCTGATCCTGGTGGACTTGAACCTGTCCAAGTATACCGGCGAAGACATCTTGCGCGAGATCCGAAACGCCGGACATCTCGGCGGCGTTCCAGTCTGTGTGTGGAGTTCTTCCCGGTCCCGGCGAGACGAGGCACTGCTAAAGCAGCTCGGAGTTTCCCAATTCATCACCAAGCCGTCCGGGCTGGATCAATTCATGGACATCGGCAGAATCCTCAAGGATGCCTTGGCTCAGTGTAATCAGTAAGTTACCGAGCTGCGACCGGCTTCGAGGCGCCCGGTCACCGCTCATCGCAACCATTTTTCATTGGAAATAAACAACTTACCGAGATCCGCTCGTAACGCCGGCGCAAATAATGCTACCAGGGACGTCCGGCGTAAGTAGGGCTACGAGAGTGGCACGACGCGTGCATGGTGATGGCGCCCGCTCAGTTGCAGTCCAGAAAGGTCAAGGATGCGTGTGGCGAAGAATACCGGCCGTCATTTGCCAGGCAAGACTTCGCGTTCTTCACGTGCGCCTTACTCGCCCCGTTTAGAGCGGCGAACGTCCCCGGGCCGGAACCCCTCCCCAACGGCCGTAAGGCCCGTTTCCGCGGCGGCTGTCGCCGGTTCGGCCGACGAACGCACCCCAGGGATTTCCCCCGCCGTTGTTGGCGTAGGCGCCTCCGCCGGCGGCCTGGAGGCATTCACGGAGCTGCTCAGCCATCTGCCGGACGATACCGGCATGGCTTTCGTGCTGATTCAGCACCTCGATCCGAAACACGAGAGCCACCTGGCCGAGTTGCTTTCCAAAGCCAGCAAAATGCCTGTCTCTGAAGTGAAAGGCCAAACTCGCGCTGAGGCCAATCATGTTTACGTGATCCCGCCACAATGCAATTTGGGCATCTCCGATGGAGTTCTCGATACCTCGTCCCGGCCGGACAGTGGCCGCAACATGCCGGTCGACTCGTTTCTCCGCGCCCTGGCGGCAGACCGCGGCAGCCGGGCCATTGGCGTCATTCTATCGGGGACCGCATCGGATGGCACCTTGGGCCTCCAGGCGATCAAGGCTGCCAGAGGTATCACCTTCGCTCAGGAAACCGAAACCGCGAAGTACGACGGCATGCCGAAAAGCGCTATCGCCGCCGGTGTGGTGGACTTTGTTCTGCCGCCGGCCGCAATCGCGCGGCAATTGGTGGCCATCGCCCGCAATTCCCATGTCCCGGTCGAGTCTCGCGAGCCGATGGAGCCGTCCCTCGATCCGAAACTGGCCAGGATACTGCGGCTGGTGCGGAGCGCCACCGGAGTGGACTTCACCCACTACAAGCAAAGCACCCTCACGCGACGCATCAAGCGCCGCATGGTCCTCCGCGGCTTCGACACCCTGGAAGCCTACAGCCGCGATCTGGAGCGCAGTAGCGGGGAAGCCAGAGCCCTGTGCGAAACGTGTCTGATCACCGTCACTCAATTCTTTCGGGAACCGGGCATCTTCGAGGAACTGGAAAAGAAGGTGTTCCCCGCCCTGGTTGAGAATAGAGGGCCCGAGGATCCAATCCGGATCTGGGTGGCCGGCTGCGCCACCGGTGAGGAGGCTTATTCGATCGCCATTTGCCTGATGGAATTCCTGGACGACGCGAAACTGCAGGTTCCATTCGAGATTTTCGCCACCGACATCAGCGAAACGGCAATCGAAAAAGCCCGCGCCGGCACATACACGGGCGCCACCTTGGCCCACGTCTCCGCGCCGCAATTGGCACGCTTCTTCACCCGATCGGAACACGGGTACCAGATCGCTAAAAGCATCCGTGACGTATGCGTTTTCGCCAGGCACAACCTGGCCGAGGACCCGCCGTTCTCCCGGCTGGACCTCATCAGTTGCTGCAATGTGCTGATCTACCTTGGCCCCGTATTGCAACGAAAGGTGTGGTCGACGCTGCATTACGCCCTCAAGCCAACCGGCTTCCTGGCGCTCGGTCCGTCGGAAAGCGTCGGCACCCTTACAGAGCTGTTTCATCAAGTCGGAAAGAGGCACAAGATCTATTCCATACGGCCGGCCGCGAGTAAGCCGTTGACACCCCTGAGCGAAGAACGCCGGGCCGAGGGCCGGGTGGATCTCCGGGAGAGAATTGCCGAGGGCCGTGCCGGGCTGGACGTGCTCAGAGAAGCCGACCGGCTGGTGCTGGCCGAACATGGCCCCCCGGGCGCCGTCATCGACGAGAAGATGAACATCGTTCAGGTCCGCGGCCGCACCGCTCCGTACCTGGAGATCTCGCCCGGCGAGCCGACCCATAAGCTCCTGAAACTGGCGCGCGAAGGCTTGATTGCGGGCCTCGGTAAGGCGATCCGGATTGCCAGGCAAAGCAATGCCGTAGCCAAGGAAAACGGCTTCGTCACCGAAGACGGCGGCCGGCTGAGAGACGTTGCCATCAAGGTAATCCCGTTGAAGCGCTCGTCATCGTCCAAGGAGCGCTATTTCCTGGTCCTGTTCGAGGACGCCGCTGCGAACGGTAGTGGCAGCCCGGCGCTCAAGTCCGCGACCGGGGATAACGCAGGGAGCGGCCGGCTCCGGCGCGAGCTCGTAGCCGCCAAGGAGTATCTGCAATCCATCGTCGAGGATAACGCAACCACCCTGGAAGAGCTGAGGGCGGCGAATGAAGAGGCGCAGGCGGGCAACGAGGAACTGGAAACCGCGCAAGAAGAGCTGGAATCCGCCAACGAGGAACTAAACACGCTGAACGAAGAGCTGAAGATCAGCAACGTGGAGTTCAGCAAAGTCAACCGCGATCTTACCAATCTTCTAGAGAGCATCAGCATACCGCTTGTCATGGTTGGGCGCGATCTGCGCATTCGCCGTTTTACCCGCGCCATCGAACCGATGTTGAATCTGATTGCCTCCGATGTCGGACGGTCCATCACCGATCTTCAGCCTCAAATGGAACTACCCGACCTGCGCCGGTTGCTTTTGGATGCGATGGAGAGCGGCAATCGGAAACCGCGCGATATCCGCGACTCGCACGGCCGCTGGTATTCGCTTCGCATCCTCCCGTCCGTGGGACCCGATGGCAAAATCGACGGCGCCGTGCTGATGTTGATCGACATCGATGCCGCCAAGCGCGGCCTGGACTTCGCCGAAGCGATTGTGGAAACGGTCCGCGAGCCTCTCGTGATCCTGAACCAGAACCTTCAGGTCATGAAAGCCAACAAGACGTTCTACGAAAGTTTCCAGGCCACAAGGGTAGAGACGGAGGGCCACCTTATCTACGACTTGGGGAACCGACAATGGAATATCCCGAAGCTGCGCGAGCTGCTGGAGAACATTCTCCCCGCGCACGCAACCTTCCGCGACTTTGAGGTGATCCACGAGTTTGAGCATGTCGGACGCAAAGTGATGCTGCTCAACGGCAGCGAGATTTTCAATCCGAATGCGCAAGCGCGCACGATCCTGCTGGCGATTGAGGACGCTACCGACCGCAAACAGGCTGAGGAAGCGCTTCGCGCAACCAATGCCGAGCTGCAGGATTTCGCCTATGCGCTCACTCACGACTTGCAGGAACCGCTACGCATGGTCGTGAACTTTACCGAGCTTCTGGGGCGGGAATATCGAGGAAAGCTGGGCCAGGAAGCGGACACATTCATTTCCTATTCCGTGGAGGGGGCCTTGCGGATAGAGGCTCTGCTGAAGGCCCTGCTTGCCTATTGGGAAGTTAACGGGCGGGAACTGGACAGCTTCGCCTCCATCGATTGCGGCGCGGTTCTCGCCAAAGCGCTGCTGAACCTTCAGGCAGCCATCGCGCAAAGTGGCGCCATCGTGACCTCCGATCCCCTGCCAACGCTGGTGGCCGAAGAGGTCATGCTGACGCAGGTTTTCCAGAACCTCATTTCCAATTCGATCAAGTACCGAGGCGAGGAGACACCGCGAATCCACGTCTCGGCGGAGAGAAACCCGGAAGGGTGGCTGTTTGCGGTGCGGGACAATGGAATCGGTATCGATCCGCAAGACGCCGGCCGGGTGTTCGGCATCTTCAAACGCCTGCATGGACGAGAAATTTCGGGCACTGGCATCGGTCTTGCGCTTTGTAAGAAAATTGTCGAGCGCAAGGGCGGACGAATCTGGGTGGAATCGGAAGCGGGGCGGGGCGCTACGTTCAAGTTCACAATCCCCCTCCGCGAATCTGAACCCCGGCGCGCGGACTGAAAATGGGCAACTTGGAACAAAACTGCACCGAAGGCGAAATCGAGCGCTTACGCAGGACGCTCGATGCGGAAACTTGCGCCTGTCTCGAGGTCCAGAAGCAGTTGGACCGGGCCAACGCGGATTTCGAAGAGTTTGTCTCGATGGCTGCTCACAACCTGCGCGAGTCTCTTCGGGACGTCGCCTCGTCCAGTCAACTGGTGACCGAGACCTGTGCCGGCCGCCTCGATTCCGATGCCGGCGCGCTCCTCAAGCACATCCAGGAAGGGGCGGCAAGAATGCAGTCGCTGCTCGCCGACATGGTGGACTACTGGGCCACCGGCGCTGGCGACCGGCAGCCCTCCCGCACGGACATGGAAGCGGTCCTTCGCCAGGCGCTCCTCTCGACCGACGGGCTCGTAAAGGAACGGGGCGCAATCGTTACCCATGACCCTTTGCCGTGGGTCTGGGGAGACTTCGATATACTTGCCAAAGTACTGCACCACCTGATGAGAAACGCCATCGAATACTGCGGCACGCCGCCTCCGCGCCTTCACATTTCATCCAGACGGGTGGAAACCCAATGGGTATTTTCGGTGGCAGACAATGGTCCTGGCATAGATCCCGCATTTAAGAGCCGTATTTTTGGAGTCTTTAAGCGTCTGCACGGGAAAGAACACCCTGGCAGTGGACTTGGACTCGCATTCTGCAAGAGGGCCATTGAGTGGGATGGCGGTCGAATGTGGGTCGAGTCGGCGCCTGGGGCGGGATCGACGTTCTGTTTCACCGTGCCGCCGGCCGATTAACGGCCGCAATGCCGAATCCCACCACTGGCAGTCCCCTACATACAGCCGGCAAGCGAGTGTTGCCATGGCTGGTCGCCGTTGCGTTCTTCATGGAATCGTTGGACACGACCATCCTGAACACGGCGGCGCCTGTCATCGCGGCGGCTCTTAAGGTGGCTCCCCTGAGCATGAAATCGGTCCTGTCAAGCTACACCTTGAGCCTTGCCGTGTTTATTCCCATCAGCGGCTGGATGGCGGATCGGTTCGGAACGCGCCGTGTCTTCGCGTCCGCCATCAGCCTGTTCACCCTTGGGTCGTTGCTCTGCGGCATGTCGAACGACATCCATATTCTTGTCGCCTGCCGCATCCTAGAGCAAAGACGGGGACAGCGTGAGCCAGCACCAGGTCCTTTTCGCACGGGTGACGATGATCCAACTTGCGGCCGCGGCGGCGCGAAGGGCACGTTTCGCACCTGGAGTGCATACTTTGCACTTCGGCCGCGAAACATTTGGGCGAACCCACGCGGCCTCCCTTTTGGCCCCTCTCGTGCTTGCAGCAAAGAAACGCACGGAGATTAGCATGGATTTGAAAGACGTACTGGCTCAATTGCGCGAAGAACGTGACAAACTCGACGTTGCCATCACTACCCTGGAGCGTCTGGATTATGGACACCACCGCGGCCCGGGCCGCCCACCCGGTTTGGTGACGAAGAGCCCAACCAACGGCATACAGCGCGGTTATAGGCTTCCGGATCCGGAGCCCGGCGAAGGATCGCTACGCTGATTGGCCTCAGCCTTCAAACAGCGGGGCCGGCCCGATCCTGGACCCTCTCGTGCTAAGAAACCGTAGGCAGCCCGTACGGGCGGAGGGAATGGCATGAAGACAGCAACTACCGAGATGGGCAGGTTTCAAGAGATCCTGGAACGAAAAGCGGCTGAACTGACTCGGGTCTTGCAAAGGCGGGACGGCATCGCCATCGAGAAGAGCGCGGATCAGATGGATGAGATACAGTACGCGTCGGAACGAGATCTGGCGATTCGAAACGTGGACCGCGAATCCGTCATGCTCCGTCACGTGAAAGCTGCATTGAAAAGGATTCACGACGGAAGCTTTGGAACTTGCACCGACTGTGAATCGCCGATCAGCCCAAAACGCCTCATGGCCGTGCCATGGGCGCCGCGTTGTATCCAGTGCCAGGAGGACGCCGATAGCGGGCGGGAGGCAACGGAACCTCTCGGCGACGCTTTCGTCAGTGCCGCGTAAACGAGGCTCTTCCACCGTGACAAGCAAAACCTGCATATTCCGTGACAGAACCTGCATTTGATCCGGCGCAAACCGCGTCGGCGGATCCGGCGCGTCGCCAAGGCCGCCTCTACAACACCCTTTGCCTGCATGGTTGCGGCGTCGCCGCTGGCCGGGCAGCCGAAGATGGTGCCAACCGTGCACTGTTAAAGCGGTCGAAAGAGAATAGAGAGGTCAAAGCATGAAGTTCGTTGGAGCGTTCCTGACGGTATGTGGACTTGTGGCGGCCCAGTCGCCGCAAGCTCCAAACCCGGTTCAGCAGTCAACCGAAAATACGGCCAGGATGGCCGCTGGCGCGATGCCCATCTATCGCATCACCGTGGTCGAGCGGACCACCAAAGCAATCAACTACAATCACCGCAGCGGATCGACGATGATCGGTTTTCGCGGAACGGCGCTCTTAGCAGAGGCTCGCGGCCAAGCCAGTGTCGAGAGTAAGCAAGGCGTCACCAAGATCGACGCGCGCATGGAGAAACTGCAGCCGGCTACCATGTTCGGCCCCGAGTACCTGACCTATGTGATGTGGGCCGTCACTCCCGAGGGCCGCGCCACCAACGTCGGCGAAGTGATCTTGAACGGAGAAAAAAGCAAGCTGGATGCCACCACGGAGCTGCAGTCGTTCGGCTTGATTGTCACCGCGGAACCCTATTTCGCCGTAACTCGACCCAGTGACGTCGTGGTTATGGAGAACTTCGTCCGGCCGGATACCACCGGAACGATCGAGCAGGTCGACGCCAAGTACGAGCTCTTACAGCGGGGCCAGTACACCTTGAACGTGAACCCAGCCGAGATCAGCCCCGTGGCGCTGAACTCGAAGGTGCCGCTCGATCTGTACGAGGCGCGAAACGCCGTCCGGATTGCGCGCTGGACCGGCGCCGACAAGTACGCCCCCGAGACCTACCAAAAGGCGGTCCAGGGCCTGGAGAACGCCGAAGGCTACCTGACGGGCAAGGCAGGAGTGAAGCCTATCGACACGGTGGCTCGTGAAGCCGTCCAAATGGCCGAAGACGCCCGCATCATTACGGTAAAGAAGATCGATGAGGAGACGCTGGCCAATGAGCGCCAGGCAGGGGCGGATCGTGAGTCGCGCGCCGAAAACGAACGGGTTGCGGCACAAGCCGACGCCGCGCGCGTTACCCGGGACGCGGACGCGGCGCAGGTTGCCGCCCAGTCTGAAGCCGACCGCTTGAAGCGCGAAAACGACGCCAAAGCGGAAGCCGCCCAGAATGAAGCCGATCGTGCCAGGCAAGACAACGCAGCCCAGGTGGCCGCTTCGCAGGACGAAGCCGACCGCCTCAAGCGCGAAAACGACGCTAAGATGGAGACCGCTCGGAACGAAATGGATCGTGCCAGGCAAGACAACGCAGCCCAGATGGCTGCCGCGCAGAACGAAGCCGATCGGCTGAAACTTGCGAACGACGCTACGGCCGCCGCCGCCCTGGCCGAAGCGGACCGGTTGAAACGGGAGAACGACGCGCAGCGGGCCAGTGCCCAGGCCGACCTCGATCGCGCGGCGAAGGAGAAGGCGCAGGCGGAGACGGAGAGGGTGGGGCTGCGGGCTCAGCTACTGAGCCAGTTCAATGCGATCCTACAAACTCGCGACACCGCGCGCGGCTTGATCGTGAACATGTCGGATGTTCTTTTCGACACGGGTAAGTATTCGTTGCGGCCCCTGGCGCGCGAAAAGCTGGCGAAGGTGGCTGGCATCGTCTCAGGGCACCCCGGCCTGAGCCTGGAGGTCGACGGCTACACGGACAGCGTCGGCGGCGATGAGTACAACCAGCGGCTGTCTGAGCAGCGCGGCGGGTCCGTTCGCGACTACCTGACGCAGGAAGGAATGGACGCAGGTTCCGTCACGGCGAAGGGCTTCGGAAAAACTCAGCCGGTGGCTTCCAATGCGACCGCGGCGGGACGGCAGCAGAATCGGCGGGTGGAAATTGTAATCTCCGGCGAGGTAATTGGCACGGAGATGGGCACGCCGATCGGCAACCGGTAATCGGAGGATAACGCTCCGCGGGGGCCGGCGCGCGACCGGCCGGCCCCCGCGGGCTAATCTCTGTCCAGGTATTCGGAAGGCACATCGTCCTCCGGAACTTGTCTCGTGTGAACTTCAGCTACGTCCGGGTCGGGTGCATTTTCGACGCCGCCGACCGCTTCGGCCTCGAAGGATTGACCCTCCTCAAGCAGTTCTTCGACGCTCTCCGAGCCTGCCTCGGCGACGTCCGACAATCCCTGAGTGTCTCCGGACTGGCCACCGGACCCCTGACCCACCCTCCTCTCTCCACTCAAAACGGTACTGTATGTTCGGTTTTCTTCATCGCCTTGTTTCTTCATGCGTATCCTTTTGCACGTGACTTGCCAATGCTCTCGCTCGGCGGGGAAAACCAAACGGCCCCGGGCGTGCTTCTAGGTAGAGCGATTATGAAACCCAATCTTTCTAAGACTGAAATCCAAGAATATGGAACAGTGGTAAACCGGCCGCTATCGCTCGATCACAAGGTTCGCCTGGCCAGCGCCGACGGTCTCAATCAACTCCTCGCCGACACGATGACCTTACGCGATATGTACAAAAAGCACCATTGGCAGGTCTCGGGCCCCACGTTCTACCAACTCCATCTCCTCTATGACAAACACTTCGGCGAACAGGCCGGGATTGTCGATGCGCTGGCGGAGCGCATTCAGACCCTGGGCGGAGTGGCCATCGCCATGGCTCACGATGTTGCCGAGACAACGCGTATTGCCCGCCCACCGCGGGGCCGTGAAGACGTTACCGTGCAGTTGTTTCGTTTGGTGCAGGCTCACGAACTGATCATCGGTGCAACCCGTGAGGCGGCTCGTGCCGCGGCGGCGAGCGGCGACGATGGGACCAATGACTTGCTGGTCAGCGACGTTCTTCGTGTCAATGAACTTCAAGTCTGGTTTGTATCCGAACACCTCGTGGGTGCAGGTATCGCCGACAAAGACGAAGAACCTGCACGTTCGGCCGCCAAAGCTCACGCCTAAGGCCACCGAATAGAGTCCACGTATTGCCGCGCGCGCCACGGCAGATCGACGCGCATTGCTGTCGAGGAGAATCTCAATGCCATATATTACCGTCGGGAAGGAAAACTCCGGAAACATCGATCTCTACTATGAGGACCATGGCTCGGGTGAGCCGGTTGTCCTTATCCACGGATATCCGCTGAGCGGGGCATCCTGGGAGAAACAGATGCCGGTGCTTCTGGCTGGGGGCCACCGTGTCATCATCTATGACCGCAGAGGATTCGGCAAATCCAGCCAGCCAGCCACCGGCTACAACTACGACACCTTCGCCGAGGATCTACACCAGCTCGTGGCGCGCCTCGAACTTCGTGATTTCGCGCTGGCCGGTTTCTCCATGGGAGGCGGCGAAGTGGCGCGCTACTTTGGGAAATACGGCTCGAAGGGCGTCAGCAAGGCAGTATTCATTTCGGGGGTCCCACCCTTCCTACTGAAGACGCCGGAGAATCCGGAGGGCGTGGACGGCAGTGTCTTCGAGGGAATCGAGAAGGCCGTGGCCGCGGACCGTTGCGCTTTCTTCACGGACTTTTTCAAGAATTTCTACAACACGGACCTCCTGCTGGGCAAGCGAGTGAGCGAACAGGCCATTCAGGCTAGCTGGAACGTCGCGGCCGGCGCTTCCGCGATAGCCTGTCTGGCTTGCGTGCCGACGTGGCATGAGGACTTCCGCAAGGACCTGAGCCGCGTCGACGTGCCCACCCTGGTCATTCAGGGGGACGCGGACCGAATTCTACCTATCGGCGCCACGGGACTTCGGACCGCCAAGCTGATCAAGGGAGCCCGCCTATCGGTGGTGAAAGATGGGCCGCACTGCATCACCTGGACCCACGCGGAGGAAGTGAACCGCGAGTTGGTGAACTTCCTTGGGGAAGGGGCCGGGAAACGCGCAGGTTCAGCGTCCCGGAACGAAACAGCCGCCTGACGAACTTTTTTCCAGTTCCACTTCATGGGGTGCCGTGTCAGACGGCACCCCAAACTTAATTCGCGCCCGGCCAGAATGGCGGACCGGCGCTTGTTCACACGACCAAGGGAGCCGGTTCCGGCTTGAGACGAACGAGTTCCTGGACATGCTCGACGGCCTCGGCGAGGCTGGTGCACAGGCAATCGGGTGGAGTTCGGTCGAAACGTGCCCTGGCTTTGCATGCATCTCCGCTAAATCCCCAGACGCAGACCACCACCTTGACTTTTGGGAACCGTTCCCGGATCTGCTTGCACATGGCCCGCGCCGGCGCGAACGCGTAAGGAGGCAACGCCGAGATGCAGACTACGTCGCTTCGTCTGGCGTCAATCAATGCGAGCCATTCCAGCCATTCATTGGGAGCAGGCCCGACGATGGGAAAGGACAGAGCCGCCAGCCCCTTTTGCTCCAGGAGCTGAGCCAGCATGGCGGCCGTGACCTCATCGGCCCGATCATGGGCCGGAAGACAGAGTATCCTGGCGTCAAGGTGTTCCGCGGCGTCCGGTACCGGAGCGGAGTCTTCCCCGGTCAGTTGATACTCGGAAAGCTCGGCGATCATTTCGTTGATGCTGAGAAAGAGGAACTCTTCCCTGGCTGCGTCAATCGCTCCTTTGTGCCGGTCTTGTTCGGCCATGCTCAAAGCCGGGACGAGCACCGAGTCGTATAACTCGACCAGGGGCCTTCCCTTAAGAAACTGGCCGACAATGGTCTGCGCCTCCAGTTGGTCCATCGCGAGTAACCGCTGGTAGATCTGGGCTTCGGGGGCGAGAACAGGTTGATCGCCCAGCAGGATAAGAAGAAAAGAAAGTTGGGGGACGTAGCGCCCCAAAACCACGACGCAGACCGTTAGAGGCGTAGACAGGATCAGGCCCGCGGGTCCCCACAGTACGGCCCAAAAGACGGAGGTCACCAGCAGCGCCAAGGAAGAGATTCCCACGTGGGTACCGTAGAGCCAAGGTTCGATGACATTGGCGACGATCAGCTCCAGGCCCGCAACCAGCAGGAACACGAGCAGTGGCCTGAGCCATCCATCAAAAACGGCCAACGAGAGCGCTATCGGCAGCGTCGCAGCAACGAGCGTTCCCACATACGGCACAAGCCGCAGGATGCCGGCGACCACTCCCCAGAGCAGTGCATTGGGAACCCCAATACGGTAAAGACCAAGACCAAACAAAGTTCCAAAGCTCGCATTGACCAGGAATTGCATTAGCAGGTATCGGCTGACGCGGCCTGACGCGTCGTCGAGCGCTTGCGTCATGACGTTCAACTGACCAAGCCCGGCCAGCCGCAGAAGGCGGTTTCTCAGGTCTTCTCTCTTCAACAGCATGAAGATCGTAAAGATGACGACCATTCCGGCCCGTCCCAGAGGCGCTAGAACAGGCCCGCCCAGGTCGCGAAACTCCGTCCATCCGCTTGCCGGGGGTGGGACTATCCGGACGGAAGCGGGAGACGCGGGCGCCGGCGGCGCATTCGGAAGCTGCTGATTCTGCCCCTGCGCGGGCGAGGCCGGGGGTGGGACGCTCGGGCTGGTCAGTTCCCGCACGACCTCCTGCACGCTTTCGGCGGCGTGGCCAAGTTGCCCCGTCACCGGGATGTGAAACGCCTCAATCTTGGCGTGAATGTTCTGGCGGTAAAGAGGGAGCCGGTTGGCGACGTCAACCAACTGGCTCACGATGATCCAGCCGATGCCGCCAGCAACCGCGATCGAAACCAGGGCAGTCGTGAGAACGGACACGACGCGGCCGATGTGCAGCCTCTCAAAAAAACCCACGACCGGAGTCAGTAAAAACGTCAGCGTGAGAGCAAATGCCAAGGGAATCAAAATCTCGCGCGCAAAAAACAGCGTCGCGACCGTTCCGACCAGAACGATGGCCCCGGCGTCAGAGCGAAAGCTGGGCCGGGTAGCGAGACTTTCCAGAGGCGGGTCGTGTTTCATGGGTGTTTGTCTGCGCAGATGCAACCAGAAGGCATAGCACGCCAGGCACCACGACCTCGCAGTTCGCCAAACGACGCGACGGGCGGGCAGTCAGCTTCGCTGTTGTCGGAAGGCAGGGGAAAGTGCGCCACCATACGCCACCGGCTTCGCCCATTGCCAGGATTGGTGTATTCGATCCCGAGCCCCCAAAGCCAGGCATGCCCGAAAACCCGAAACCAACTCCACGGAAGCGTTCACGACCTGTCTTATCATTCGACTAGATCGCCTTCCTCATTGCGACGGATCTTTTCCCCGCGTGGCTTGGACGCCCTTCAGAATCGCAAGGCCGAAGAGTACAATCGCACCCACGACGATCCAATGCGCGGCAATATGCAGGATCACGGCTCCGTAAATTAACCCGCCGATTAATATCAAGAACCCAAGAATATAAATCCCGAATGACATGGCAGTTCCTTTTCACGCCTTGCGCAGGAACGCTCACGGAACGGCGTGTTGCTCTCACCGATCGAAGGGCGTGTTCAAAGATTAGGAGCGACAATTAGGCTTAACCGCTTGTTGCTCCAGTTTCGTCGGTCGCCGGACCGTCCCGTGCCACGCCTGACGCTGCTCTTCTTCAGCGCGGCCAAGGATGTCCCAGAAGCAGCAAAAATGGTCACCGCCGGGGACAGCCTGACTACATCTTAAACATGCAAGCCAACGGCCAAACGTGGCCCTGCGTTCAAGCCATGCTCCGGCCCCTGAAAAGATGCACCACCAAAGCAATCACCGCTACGATCAGCAAAAGGTGAATCAGCCCACCGGCAACGTGGAACGCGAAGAATCCCAGCAGCCACATTACCAGTAAGACAACAAACAGCGTTAAGAACATTTGAATCTCCTTCGTCCGTTCAGTGCTTTCGCCCGTCGCGCGCGAAAGGCAGTTGATGGCTTCAGCCAGCGCCTCTCCGGCGACTGAAGCGAAAGGGCCAATAGCGCCCGGATCTTCGATCGAGCCGCGACTGGTGCGGCTCGTTTCTATACCTTGACGGCGTCGGCCACGCCGCCGGCGCTCCCGCCCCCACACAGCCGACGCCCTTGTCCTAAGAGCACGCGTCACGCCAACGATATGCGAACGGCGCGAAGCCAGCTCATGGAGGTGCAACTTTGTCCGCCAGGTGCCTCTCAGTCCACTCAACGTCTCGTACGAAACTGGTGCGTGCGGCCGGCTGCGCCGCAAACGTTTTGGACGGTATGGTGCACCTGGCTTCACGATGGGTGCGAAGCGGTCCCGGGTCATGGCCGTCGGGCTGGGTTCTCGGATAAAGGCCGATGAAGGGCAGCGCTTGGGGGCGAAAGCTGCCAAAGTATCCAAGTGCGTCCGGACGTAAGCGGCCCGGCTACGGAGGAAATCCATCCACAGCAGTTCGAATGGAGCTTGGCTATTCAACCAGGGAAGGTTGGTTTTCAAGGTTCTTCAAGCCATCCCGCGCTTGGACGGTAACGGATGCTACGGCGTTTGTTGCGGCGATTTGGCGCCGTGGCGGGCGCACGGCGTGAGTATCCGCGTGAAGAGGTGCAGAAGCTGCAGACGGCAGTGCGAGATTTGCTGGCGTCCGGGCTCCGTGTTCCCTGAAGAGATTGTCTGAAATGGAACGGCGGGAAAGATGCTCCATGAAGGCCGAGGAGAATTTCGATGCAAGATCAAAGCAAGATCAAGAAAACAGATCCGGACAAAAAGTATCGTCGCATCCTGGCAGCGAGCACATTGGCCGGCAATCAAGTGCAGAACTCGGCGGGAGAAGACCTTGGGAAAGTGGATGAGATCATGATCGATATTCCCGCCGGTAAAGTTGCCTATGCCGTCC
>JBKQIF010000182.1:0-13215 GCA_052148435.1 Bryobacteraceae bacterium | reverse complement strand
CCGCCTACATCCTGGACGGCGGATTGGACATGGACATGTACAACAACGTGCCGGCGGCGTTCCCCAATCCGGACGCGCTTCAGGAGTTTTCCATTCTGCAGAACAGTTATAGCGCCGTCAACGGGCGAGACGCCGGCGCGGTGGTCACCATGGTGACGAAGTCCGGCACGAACCGTCTGCACGGCGTTCTCTACGATTTCCTGCGAAACTACGACATGGACGCGCGGAATTTTTTTTCTCCCATAGTTTCGCCGCTGCACCGGAATCAGTTCGGGGGCAACGCCGGCGGCCCCGTGCTGCTCCCGCACTACAACGGACACGATCGCACGTTTTTCTTTTTCGCCTACGAGGCCACGCGGCAAGAGCTCGGATCGACCAGTTCTTCCACCGTCGTTCCGACGGCCCTGGAGCGGGCCGGCAACTTCTCGCAAACCACGGTGCACGGCCAGTTGATCAGTGTCGCGCCGCCGAATACGGTGACGGCGCAGAATCCCGGCGGCGTGCCGTACCCCAACAACACCATCCCTACCAGCCAACTGGATCCCGTTGCGTTGAACTTCACCAAGGCATTTCTGCCTCTTGCCAACAGCTCGGGCAACATCTATACCTACAACCTTTCTCTCCCGACTAACGACAACCAGGTTGTCGCGAAGATCGATCACTCGATTTCGAACGCGAACAAGCTCAGCGTTCGCTATTTCTGGGACGACTACTTCACTGTGCTGAACTACTCCCTGCCCGCCTTCAACGGAACCAATGACTGGGTGACTCATAACGTGGCGATCAACGACACGGAAATTTTTACGCCGACGTTGGTCAATGCCGCGACTCTGATCGTCGCGCGGAACGTCTTCTACCGTTCTCCGGAGGTCACCACTCCGGCGAATTGGGCGGCCCTCGGCTGCACGCCGACGTGTGTGCCGCTTGCCCCGCCTAATATACCAACCGACTGGATCCTGGGCATCAGCGGCGGCTTGGGCCTTGGGATTGCCACGAACTACCGTAGTTTTATGATGAACTACCAGTTCGTCGACTCGCTTTCCTGGACCAAGGGCAACCACCTGATCACGTTCGGCGGCGATGTCGCCAAGGTTCGAAGAAACGGACGCGAGAACTTCGACACGGACCCGGGTTTCACCTTCAACGGGCTGGCGACGGGCACTTCCGGCTGGGGGTATGCGGATTTCTACGCCGGCGCGGCGGTCAGCGTGTATCAGAATTCGCCGATTTCGTCGTGGCAGTATAAGTACACGCCGTTCCTCTACGTTCAGGACGACTGGCGTGCTACTCACAAGCTCACGCTGAACCTGGGTCTCCGTTGGGAGCCTTACGTCCCAGTGGAGGATGCCTACGGCGAGGACACGGCCTTCCGCCCCGGCCAGCAGTCCACGGTCTTTCCCCTCGCGCCTCTCGGCTACCTGTTCCCGGGCGACAAAGGCATCGACGGACTTGGAGTTGTTCCGAAACGTTGGGCCCGCTTCTCGCCCCGCTTCGGTTTCGCCTATGATCCGTTCGGCAATGGCAAGACCAGTATTCGCGGCGGCTACGGAGTATTTTCCGATACCATTCAGCTTGTCACGCTGAATTCAAACCCTACTTCTCAGCCGTTTTCCTATGGTTTGACCACTTACACCGTTCAACTTTCCAATCCTTACGGCAACAGTCCGCAACAGCTTCAGTTTTTGGAGACGTACGCGCATGCGACGACAGCTCAGCAGCGGGCGGCGAAGGTCTTTTTCCTTCCCATGCCGATCATGGACATGAATCCGAATTTTACCAGTGCCTACGTGCAGCAGTGGAATGTCAATCTGCAGCGGGAGCTATGGCGCAAGTTCGTCCTCACTGTCGCCTATCTTGGCAACAAGGGAACCCACTTGCACCAGAGCGAGCAGATCAACCCGGGGATTTACATTCCGGGCGCGTCGACCACCGGCAACATCGACTCGCGGCGCCCCTACCAAGGGTATCAGACCATCGAGAGCATCCAGTCGACTGCGAATTCCAGCTATCAGTCTTTGCAGATGAACTGGAACCGGCGTTTCGAGGGAGGCTTAACGGTCCTCGGATCGTATGTCTTTTCGAAAGCCATCGATATGGAGTCGACTGACGGCAACAGCGGATTAGGGAGCCAGTCTTCAAATCCATTCGACTGGAATGCAGACCGGGGCTTGGCTAACTTCAACGTGAGGCAACGATTCCTCACGTCGTTCATCTACCAGTTGCCGATTTTCCGTGGATCCAAGGGATTGGAACACGCGGTTCTGGGCGGCTGGTCCGTGAACGGGATTCTGACGCTGCAAACCGGCATCCCCTTCAGCGTGACGGCAGGCGTGGACCGTAGTTTTTCCGGGGTTGGTCTCGATCGCGGGAACCTGCTGGGACCGGCGCCGATCTATAATGACCGATCGGTCGCCAGCAAAATTGCGGACTATTTCGATACTGCCGCTTTTGCGTTGCCGGCTTTGGGGACGTTCGGCAACAGCGGCCGGAACATCCTCACCGGGCCGGGTACGCAGAATTTTGACAGCGGCCTGTTTAAGAATATCCGTCTCAGCGAGACCAAGCGGTTCGAAATTCGCTGGGAAGTATTCAACACCTTGAATAGGCCGGCCTTCGGGAACCCGACTGCATCGTTGTCCAGTTCGAATTTTGGGCGCATCCTGACGGCGGGTAACCCTCGTATCATGCAACTGGCCGCCAAGTTTTACTTTTGACACGAGCACAGGGACGGAATCGTGGTAGAAGAGAGGAGCCAACGCTCGATGTTTCAGCAACCGAAGGTTACGCGCCGGTTCGCCTTGCGCGCCATAGGCCTGGCAGGCGCGGGATTGGCCGCACGAAACGGCTTCGGAGCAGCCGCGCCCAAGTCAACGGCGTTTGCACTGTGCGGCGACGAATCGCACAACTCGGATTATATCCGCGCCGCCCTCACGAGCAATCTGGTGGAAGACGCGGGACTCTCCATCGACTTCACCGACGAAGAGAAGCTCCTGAGCTATGACAGTCTGAAGAGCTATAAGATCCTGATCATGTTCCGTGACGGTCTGCGCTTTCCGCACGGCTACTACCAGGCGATGTACTGGACGGGCAAGCCGGCGGACATCGTCAGTGTTCCGCCTCTGGAGAAGAAGATCGGAGGATTCCCAGCGGGTGTTGGATGGATGACCCCGGAACAGGGGAAAGGGATCAAGGCGTGGGTTCAGGAGGGCGGCTCCCTTTGGGCCTTCCACAATAATAGCCAGGCGTCCCTCATGAACAAGGACTACCGCGATGTCGAGGGCGCCATCTATACCGGACATCCACCCATACGGCCGTTCAAGGTGCACATGGTCAACCGCGAGCATTTCATCACCAAGGGTGTCAACGACTTTGTGGTTACCGACGAACAACACTATGTTACCTACGACAAAGATCCGAAGTATGTGCTAGCCAGAAGCGTAAACGAGAATGGCCTCGACTATACCGACCAGGCGGGCCGCCGGAGCAACTCGGCGGAATCGGTCTGGGCTTACGATTACGGCAAGGGGCGCGTCTGCTTCATGGCGCCGGGCCACATGATCGCCGTATTATGGAACCCGGAGTATATAAAGATGCAGAAAAATGCGGTGAAATGGCTGTTACACGAGGCCTGAGGAAATCATGAGACCGGTTCGGTATGGATTACTCACGTGTCTGGCGGCGCTGACGCTGGCGCCGCCGCCGCCGCCCGGGTATTCGGCCCAGACAGCTCCGGCGGGGAGCAAGTATTTTGTTTATATCGGCACTTACACGGGTCCTAAGAGCAAGGGCATCTACGCCTACCGTTACGACGCGGCCGCCTTCAAGCTGGATGCCATCGGCCTGGTTGGCGAGATGGTCCGGCCGTCCTTTCTCACTTTGCATCCCAACCAGCAGTTTCTATACGCCGTCAGCGAGCTCGGAAACGACGGGCGGGAGAATGGTTCCATCACCGCATTCAGGATCGATCGGAACAGCGGCGCGTTGACCGCCTTGAACACGGTGTCTTCGGGTGGCGGAGGCGCCTGTCACCTGGTGGTGGACAAGACCGGCAAGAGCCTGCTGGTCGCCAACTATGGCACCGGGAGCGTAGCCGCCTTTGCGGTCAACCCGGATGGCCGCTTGAGCGGCCCTACGACATTGATGCAGCACAGCGGCGCCAGCGTGGATCGGCGCCGGCAGGGCGGGCCGCACGCGCACGCGGTAGTGCTTTCGGCCGACAACCGCTTCGTTTTTGTGCCGGACCTTGGGCTGGACCGGATCTTCAGTTACCGGCTGGACCCCGCGACCGCGCATCTGACCCCCAACGATCCTCCGTTTGTGGCCGTGAAGCCCGGGTCGGGCCCGCGCCACTTTGCCTTCAGCCCCGGCGGCAGGTTTGCTTACTCCGTGCACGAGATGGGGTCCATGGTCACTGCCTTCGCCTACGAGGCCGTGGCGGGAAAGCTGAGCCAACTGCAGACCATTTCAACTCTGCCCGCCGATTTCCACGGCGAGGACAACTCGGCGGAAATCGAGGTCGATGCCAAGGGACGGTTCCTTTATGCGTCCAACCGCGGTCACGACAGCATCACGGTTTTCGCCATCGAACCGAAGCAGGGGACGCTGACCGTCGTCGAGAACGTAGCGACCCAGGGTCGCACTCCTCGAAATTTCAAGATCGACCCAAGCGGCCGCTATCTGTTTGCCGCCAACCAGGACTCCAACAATATCGTGATATTCAGGATCGATCCGGAGACTGGCCGCCTCACTCCCACCGGACAGGTGCTTCAGGTGCAGTCTCCCGTATGTGTGCAATTCGTGCCAAGTCCCGCCCGGTAGCCGGGGGTCCGTCGCCGAAAGACCTCGTGCTGTTCGTGGTTTAGGCGCTTGAGGGCGAAGCCCGAAAAAGTGCACATCTCTCGAGAAAGCCATGGAGCTTTCAAAAAGAGTATAAACTCGAAAATATGAGTCCAATGGAAACGACGACTGAAAGTTTGCACGCGGCATTTTTTGAAGGCAACCAGAGCATGCGCCTGGGCCTCTGCGCTCCGGTGGAACCGGCGCCAGGCCAGGTGCAGATGCGCGTCTCCTATTGCGGACTCTGCGGAACCGATCTACACCTGTTCCACGGCGCGATGGCGCACCGGCTTCGGCTGCCGCACGTGATGGGCCATGAGATGTCGGGCGCCATTTCGGCGGTGGGAGCGGGGGTGGAAGGCTGGCAGCCGGGCGATCGTGTCACGGTGCGGCCGCTCGATCCCTGCGGAAACTGCCCGGCGTGCCGCGCCGGCCAGAGCCACATCTGCCACAACCTGAAGTTCATCGGGATCGATACCCCGGGCGCTCTGCAGGGACTTTGGACCGTGCCGGCCCACACTCTGCACCGCCTCCCGGACGCTCTTTCCCTGCGGCTGGCCGCGCTGATCGAACCCGTCGCGGTGGCCTGCCACGACGTGCGCATGGGCGAGGTGGAAGCCGGCCACGCGGTGGTGGTGATCGGCGGGGGTCCCATTGGCGTGCTGGTCGCGCTGGTGGCGCAGACGCTCGGCGCGCGCGTAGTGATGGCCGAAGTCAACCCTTTCCGCGTCGAACTGGCTCGTGCGCTGGGCATCGACGCGGTGAATCCCAAGGAAACCGACCTGGCGGCATTGATCGACGAGCGCACCGCCGGGACGGGCGCCGACGTGGTCTTCGAGGTGTCCGGCTCGGCGGCGGGCGCGGAGATGATGACCAAACTGCCGCGCACTCGCGGGCGCATTGTGGCGGTGGCGATTTTCGCCGAGCCGCCCAAGGTGGACCTGTTCCGCTTCTTCTGGCGCGAGTTGAAGCTGACGGGGGCGCGCGTTTACGAGCCGCAGGATTTTGAAGCGGCCATTGCCCTGGCGGCGGGCGGCAGCCTGCCGCTGGAGAAACTGATCACCACCGTGGTGCCCCTGGGCCGGGTGGAAGACGGTTTGCGCCTGATGGAGCGCGGCGGCGAGGTGATGAAGGTTCTGGTGAGTTGCGCGGAGTAGAACATTGACAATTCTCGATCGTTTTAAGCTGGATGGAAAGACCGCCCTGGTCACCGGCGCCCGCCGCGGCATCGGCAAAGGCATGGCGATTGCGCTGGCCGAAGCTGGGGCCGACATTGTGGGGATGAGCGCGAGCCTGGAGCCGGAAGGCAGCGCGGTGGGCCAGGAGGTGGAGCGGCGGGGCCGTAAGTTCTGGGGCTATGCCTGCGACCTGGGCGACCGCCAGGCGGTCTACGGTTTCATCGAGAAGGTGAAGAGCGAGTGCCCGCCCATCGACATCCTGATCAACAACGGCGGCACCATTCTTCGCAAACCCGCCGCCGAGCATCCCGACGAATTCTGGGACAAGATCATCGAAGTCGACTTGAGCGCGCAGTTCGTGCTGGCGCGCGAGTTCGGCCGCGACATGCTGAAGCGGGAACGGGGAAAGATCGTTTTCACCGCGTCGCTGCTCAGCTTTCAGGGAGGCATCACGGTACCGGGCTATGCCGCGGCCAAAGGCGGTGTGGCGCAGTTGACCAAAGCCCTGGCTAACGAATGGGCAAGCCACAACATCCAGGTGAACGCCATCGCTCCCGGCTACATTGCCACCGACAATACCACGGCGCTCCGCAACGATCCGGTGCGCAACCCGGCGATCCTGCTGCGCATCCCGGCGGGCCGTTGGGGCGAACCGGCGGATTTCGGGGGCGCGGTGGTGTTCCTGGCCTCCGCGGCATCCGACTATGTTACCGGGACCGTACTAACGGTGGACGGCGGCTGGATGGGCCGGTAGCTCAGATCCGCTTCAGCAACCAGCGCACCGCTCTCTTCTGCAATTCGAAATGAGCCGGAATCCACATGGCATGATTGGTATGTCCGATGGCGGTAAAGACCACCCTGCCCTTGCCGTACTCGTACGCCCAACCCGCTACCGATTTCTTCCCGTGGTCTCCGTACTCCAGTCCGTCCACGTTCTCCGATTCCAAGAGCACATACTTCGGGTCTTTGTCGTAAGTGACATAGTGTTGCTCGTCGTTGACCATGAACTCCTGGACGCCCCGCGTAATGGGGTGCTCGGCGTTCACCACGCGCACCCGAAACGGCCGCAGCGCCGGGTGGCCGATGTAGGCACCGCCCATCACTTCCCGGTAGTTCTTGGAGGATAGAGAGACGTGGCTGTTATTGTGAAACGAGTAAAACCCGCCGCCGGCGGTGACAAAATCCTTGACCGCGGCTCCCTGCTCCTCGGTGATCCAGGTGGCTGACTCAGCTTCCGGCAACCTGTTCTCCAGTCCCTGTTCGTAAGCGTAAGCGTCCGGTCCGAGATAGCCGTTGGGCCAGATCATGCCGTCGCGAAAGCACAGGAACAGGTCATAGTTCCGCAGCAGGTCCCGCGAGAGCCGGTCGTAGGCAATGGTGTAGTCCACGTCAACGCCGGCTTCTTTGAAAACCCGGTCCAGGCTGACGCGAATATAATCCGGGTTATGATACCGGTCGCCGATCAAGGCTAGCGCCCGGGGACGGTTGGATCTTTGTGTCTGGCCGGCCGCCAGGCCGAGCAAGCCGGCTCCGGCGGCTCCGGTTGCGCCGCCGAGCAGACTCCTACGCGAGACTGGGTGGTTCATGAAGTTTCCTCTCTTCGTTCACCAGCCATTATACGAGGGTCGGCCGTGGTTTCAATCGGCAGCTCTTTCGGACCGAATCCTCCGAAAAAGTATAGAATATTTAATCGGTCCCTGTCCGTGTACCGGAGCAGGGAGAAAAGGCGAAAACGATAATGTTTCAACGCAATGGCAAAATGGGCCGGCGGGATCTGTTCAGTTCCTCGGCGGCGATGTTGGGCGGCGCGCTGCTTGGGAAAAATTCCAAAGCCGAGGAAGCGCAGGTTAAGAACGTAAATACCAACTCGAGCCCGTCAACTCTCAAGATCACGGATCTTCGCGTGGCAATCGTCTCGGGAGCCGGCGAAGGTGGCGGCGGCCGGGCTGGCGCCCCTGCTGGCGGCCGGGGCGGCGCCGCCGGCGGTCGGGGAGGCGCTCCGGCCGGCGCCGGTGCCTTCGGAGCTGGTTGGCCCATCATCCGGATCGACACCAACCAGGGCGTTTATGGGCTGGGGGAAGTCCGCGACGGCGCCAGCGCCACTTATGCACTCTTCCTGAAGAGCCGCCTGGTCGGCGAGAACCCGCTCAACATCAACTTCTTATTCCGGAAAATCAAGCAGTTCGGCGGCCACGGGCGGCAGGCCGGCGGAGTGACGGCCGTCGAGGTGGCACTCTGGGATATCGCGGGGAAGGTGTACAACGTGCCCATCTACCAGATGCTGGGCGGTAAGTTCCGCGACAAGGTCCGCATCTATGCCGATACTACGGAATCGAAGGATCCCAAGGTTTACGGTCAGCGCGAAAAGGAACGCAAGGAGGTCATGGGCCTGACGTGGCTGAAGATGGACCTGAATGTCGACATGGTGGCGGACACTCCCGGTACCCTGACGCAGCCATCGGGGATGAGCGCCTGGGAGCAACGCGTGCTTCCCCATCCCTTCACGGCGATGGAGGTGACCGACAAGGGGATCGCGATGCTGTGCGAGTATGTCGCAGCGGTGCGCGAGGCGGTTGGTATGGAGATCCCGCTTTCCATGGACCATCTTGGCCACATCGGCGTGAATTCCATCATCCGGCTGGGTAAGGCGTATGAGAAATACAACCTCGCCTGGATGGAGGACGTGATTCCCTGGCAGTATACCGACATGCTGAAGCACATCACGGACGAAAGTCCCACCCCGATCTGCACCGGCGAAGACATTTATCTGAAGGAAGGTTTCATCAATCTGTGCCAGAAGCATGCCGTGAGCAAGATTCACCCCGATCTCTCCACGTCGGGCGGAATTCTGGAGACACACAAGATCGGCGACGCCGCCATGGAGTTGGGCGTGCCCATGGCGATGCATTATGCCGGTCTGCCGATTAACTGCATGGCCAGCGTTCACTGCGCCGCGGCCACTGAAAACTTCCTGGCGCTGGAAAACCACTCGCTGGACCGCCCCTGGTGGCAGGATCTGGTGGAAGGCATCGACAAACCGATTATCAACAAAGGCTACATCACGGTTCCCGACAAGCCCGGTCTGGGCATCACGCTGAATGAGGATGCCGTGAAGGCGCATCTGGCCCCTGGCGCCACTTACTTCGCGCCCACCCCGCAGTGGGACAACGAGCGTTCCGGCGATCACCTTTGGAGCATGGCGCCGCCCCGAAAAGGCACAAAGGAAGGCTGAGGGGCGCGGACTTTTGGCCGAACTTCTTTTGATTTCGCGCCTTGTCGGAAGCGGGGTGTTCGGATTTTCCGGGCGCCTCGCGAACTTCACACTTCGGTGTGGGGGCGCTTCCTGAAATTCCGCCACGAACGAAGTGCGGGCTAGAGCTTAAACCGCTATGTTGTCCATGCAGCCGATCGGGTATGTAAGAAGCCCTTATAGGGATACTCGGGAGATTCCGAAGGGCTTAGGCGCGAAGCACGAGGCGGAAGGGGCGCTTGAGATACGGGCGGAATTTGAGCCCGGCCTCACGGATATTGAAGGCTTTTCTCACCTGTTCGTCATCTGGGTGTTCGATCGCTCCGAAGGATGTAATCTCGTGGGAGCGCCGCCCACCGACGATCGGGCGCACGGCGTGTTTGCGACCCGCTCACCGCGGCGTCCGAATCCGATCGGGTTAACTGTGGTCGAACTTCTGTGCCGGGAGGGTCCGGTCCTCCGCGTCCGTGGTATCGACATGCTTGAGGGAACCCCAATTCTCGACATCAAACCGTATCTCTCAAACGTTCCGCCGGAACGGCTGCGGCGCGGGTGGCTCGCGGAAGCCGAAGCGCGTACCGGGGAGAAACCATAGCGCGAGTTTTCGAGACATGGCGCCGCATTAAGGGACTGTCGGGAAATAACCGCAGCCCTGACTCGCTTGCACGGCGCCGTATCGCTGAGTCAGAGCCGCGACTGTGAGAGCCCTTACCGCTTCGCCCTTTGAAGAACCAGCGGCGCGGGCGTTTGCGGCCCTCGTCCTCCGGCGCCTCTCGACGGGTCCGTACCGTCCGGCGGTGGGCCAATAACCGGGCGCGGGCCGGCAGGCTCGGGTGGGTTGCCTCGGCCGCCCATGCCGGGGCCGCCGGTCCGCTGAAGCTCGATGGCGTCTCCTTTCAGCGTTCCCGTGTAGACAAAGTTGACGGCGTTGAAGGAGATGTTGGCGCCCTCCACCTTTCCATCTTCGATGGCGGCGGGCGTATCGCTGCCGCCGCCGAAACCGCCGCCGCCCTCAACGGTTCCGGTGAGGGCACTCCCATTCTGCCGGAAAGTGAAGACCGGGCTGGCCGGGCCGGCGAAACCGCCGCCGCCGCGGCCCGCGGCACCAGATGCAGGCGCGGTTCTCCACAAGCCCGTGATGCCTGGACCCGCCGGGACCTCGCGCTCCCAAACCGGCACCTGGGGCCGGAGCTTCACGGCTCTTGAGGAGATGGTGACGCTTGCGGGCGTCAACGATGGCGAACCGGCTTCCACCGTGATGGTTCCCGCCGCCTTGGTGGATTGCACCAGGGCCATGCAAAGGCCGTTGAAGGCTTTACGCGAACTGCCCTGGTCGGATTCGTGGCTGGTCGGGTCGCCGTTGCCCACGCCGATCGCTTTCGCCTGGCCGGAAACCCGGAAACTCACCTGGTTATCGGCTACCGGCGCGTAGCGGCCCTGCGCGTCCTCGACCTCGACCGCGAACATAGCCACGTCCTCGCCATCGGCCGAGATCTCTTTTCGGTCCACTGTGAGCACCAGCTTGGCCGCCGGTCCGGCAGTCTCGCGCCTCGCCGTCATCACCTGCTTGCCGTCTTTGTATCCCCGCGCCTCAATCGCGCCGGGAGCGTATTTTACGTTCCACGCCAGGTGCGAATCCTTCTTCATGTCCTTGGCGCCGAGGCTCTGGCCGTTGAGGAACAGTTCCACCCGGTCCAGGTTCGAGTAGACCCAGACCGCGATCTCCCGGCCCTCAAGCCCCGGCCAGTTCCAGTGCGGGAACAGGTGCAGCACCGGCTTCGACCTCCACCACGCCTGGAAATAAAAGAAGCTGTCCTTCGGGAAGCCGCAGGTATCGACGATGCCATACTGCGAGCCGATGTTGGGCCACTGGTAGGGCGAAGGCTCGCCGCGGTAGTCGAAACCGGTCCAGATAAAACCTCCGGCCAGCCACGGGCGGGCGTTGCAGAAGCTCCACCAACCCTCGCAGGAGGCGCGGCCGGTGGTGGTGTAGGGGTCGTAGGAGCCGACGTAGCCGTGCTCCGGGTCCATCACGTAGATCCCGCGCGTGGCCACCGCACTGACCTGTTCGGTGCCCATCACCGGGTCTTTTGGACTGGCTTTATGAAACGCGTCGGCCGCCGGATCGGCGTAGTTATAACCCTGCACGTCGCACGCGGCGAACCCGAACTTGCCCATGTTATTGCCGCCCAGCGGCGCGATGGAGACGGGCCGGGTGCCGTCGTATTCGGTCGACACGGCTTTCATAGCGGTCAGGATCAGGAAGCCGCGGCCGGTGGCCGCCATCCCTTCCTCATTGCCCATCGACCACATGAAGACGCTGGGATGGTTGCGGTCGCGCCTCACCAGGTTCCCGTACTGGTTCAAGCCCTCGGGATTCGACGACATCATGCGGGTTTCATCGAACACCAGCATGCCCAATTCGTCGGCGGCGTCGAGCAATTCCGGGGTGGGGGGATTGTGCGAGGTGCGCAGGGAGTTGCAGCCCATCTCCTGGAGCTTTCGAATGCGGAAATACTCCACCGCAAGCGGCAGCGCCACGCCTATGCCTGCGTGGTCCTGGTGATTGCAGGTTCCCTTGAGCTTGACGGATTGGCCATTCAGGAAGAAGCCCTTCTGGGCATCGAACGCACAGGTGCGGATGCCGAACGGCGTCTGGTAGCGGTCGGTGACGGCGCCGCCCGCCTCCACCTCGGTCACCAGTTGGTACAGATTGCGCTGTTCAAGCGACCACAGCGCGGGCTCCTTGACCACGACCTCCTGCTCGTAGACATGCTCTCCGCCCTCCACGATGGAAGCAGGCGGGGTAGCGGCTTTCCCGACCGCGCGGCCGGCGGGATCGAGAATGGTCGAGGTGACGCGCGTGCCCTGCGCGCCCTTGCCGTGGTTTTCCACCTCCGTGCGAATCCGGACCGTGGCTTCGCCGGGGCGCACCTGGGCGCGCGCGAACGTGCCCCACTTCTTCACGTGTACCGGGTTGGCCTTCACCAGCCAGACGTGCCGGTAAATGCCGGCGCCCTCGTAGAACCAGCCGTCGCTCTGGGTGGCGTCCACGCGGACCAGCAGCACGTTGGCTGCGCCGGGGGAGGCGAAATCGGTTACGTCGAAACTGAACGGGTCATAGCCGCCGATGTGCCTGCCGATGTAGAAGCCGTTGAAGATGACGGTGGCCTCGCGATAGGCGCCGTCGAACTCCAGCGCGATGCGCTTCCCGGCGTCGGCGGCCGGGAGTTCGAAGATGCGGCGATACCAGCCGATGCTGGTGGCGGGATACGCCCGGCCCAGGGGATAGAATCCCTTGCTGGAGAGCGCGGGATCGTTTTGGAAGGGCAATTCGATGGCCCAGTCGTGAGGCAGATCGACGGGCTTCCAATCGCTGTCGTCGAAGGCCAGCGTGCTCACCGGGCCGAAATTTCCGGTCTTCGAGAAGTTGCCCCTGAAATTGAAGTCCAGTGCCGCGTCGGCGGCATGACCGAAGTGGAAGCGCCAGCCGAAATCCAGCAGCAGGCGCTCCCGGCCGGCGCCCGAAGCCGCGGTTGCAGGCGGCGCTGTCTGGGCTTCCTCGGTCGCCGCGGCCTCTCCCGCCCTCACAACCGCAGCCACAGCCGGCGCGGCCAGACTGGTCTTAAACAAATCCCTACGCGTCAAATCCTGCATGTCGATCTCCGATCGTCAGCGTCTTGCCCGGACGCACAAAACACGCCCCGCTTCATCTTAATACTCCGATCTGACACATTGGGATCGGCATATCCAGATCTCACCCGCCAGTAGCCCGGCGCCAACTTAACGTGGCGCACGCACTCCTGCGTGCCGCGTCGAGACTTTTCTGTGTGCCCCAAAGGGGCAGATTACCAGTGGGGGAAGGACCCACTCGAACAGTTGATGGTTAGATTCGATAGCTATCGAGCGGTGAGTCCGGGTAACCGGGCTAGCCGAAACCTCGTGAAAAAG
>JBKQIF010000181.1:0-43105 GCA_052148435.1 Bryobacteraceae bacterium | reverse complement strand
CGTCGAGGTGCGCCTGGCCGTGGTTTTGAGCCTCGCCGAAGTCAAAACCCTGCAAGCCCGCAAGACCCTGGAGCGCATGCTGGCCGACACTGTTCCCGAGGTCGCCTTCGCCGCCGCCAAAGCGCTCTATGCGATCAAAGACCCGCCTGGCAAACAGGCCCTACTCGCGGTTTTGGAAGGGGAAACCAAAACCAACTCCAACTACTTCAGCCAGCAGATGCGCCAGGCCATACGCATGATGCACACCCCGAAAGTGACGTTGCTTTATGCGGTCCGGCAGGGCGCCGGCTTTGTCCCGCTGCCGGGATTCGGAATGGGGATTTCTTCGCTGCAGGCGATCCTGGCGGATAACGGCGTCTCCGGCCGCGCCACCGCCGCTCTGTTGCTGGGCGGTGAAAAGGATGCCGCTACCGCCGCCGCGCTCCGCGACGCGCTCAACGACAAGGACTGGCGCGTGCGCGCCGCCGCCGTCCACGCCCTGGCGCTCCGGAACGACCCCGCTGTGCGTAAAGATCTCGACCCCATGATCGACGACGAGAGCGAAGGCGTTCGCCTGCGCGCGGCCGCCGCCGTGCTGCGCCTGGCCGCCATTGAGAAGCGGGCTGCGCCTGCGCCCCACCCTGCACCGCCGCACCCGGCATCACCCCAGGCCCCCAAGAAATGAGCGCCACCTGCGTGGCTGTAGTACGATACCCATTAGGAGCGTGTTCTGACTCAAACGCACCCGAAACCAATCGAATCGAACGAAATCGGCATCCCCACCTGGCTTATCGCAGTTCGCGCGGCGGAATCCAAGAAAGCGAGCGACATCAAAGTCCTGGATTTAACCGGGATTACCTCGTTCACCGACTACTTCGTGATCTGCACCGGCGCCAACCAGCGCCAGATCCAGGCGATCGCGGAGGAAGTCGGCCTCGCCATCAAACACCAGGCGCGTGAATTGCCTCACAGTCTGGAAGGCTATCAGCAGGCCGAATGGGTGCTGGCCGATTACGGCGATATGATCGTTCATATTTTTTCCCCCAAGTCCCGCGAGTATTATGACTTGGAGCGGCTCTGGCGCGGCGCCAAAGCGGTCGGGATCCCCGCCGAGTGAAGCTCTACCTGTACTTCATCGGCAAACCCAAAGACCCGCATACCAATTCCGTAGCCGCCGATTTCTGCCAGCGCGCCGCCCGCTACGCGCCCTGCGAAATGCGCGAAACGCGGCCCGGCCGCGCCGACCCGTTCGCCAAACATCCCAGCGCTCGCAAAATCTTTCTCGACCCCGCCGGAAAGCCCATGGATTCGGCCGCCTTCGCCCACCTGCTCGGGAGGGCTGAAATCGAGGCCCGCGATCTGGTCTTCCTGGTCGGCGGCCACGACGGTTTGCCCCCCGGCTGGGCCGCCCGCGCCGACCTGCTGCTCTCCCTCTCGCCCATGACTTTCCCGCATGAACTGGCCCGCGCCATGCTGGCCGAACAGATCTATCGCGCCTTCGCGACCTTGCGGGGCCATCCCTACCCGCGCTAACGTAGACTTGCATGTCCTGGTTCAGGCGCGACATACCGGATCGAGAAAAACTTCCGCGGCCGGAAAGCGGCGAGCGCAAAGTCAAAACCGAAGGCCTGTGGCAGAAGTGCGACAAGTGCCGCCAGATCATCTGGAAAAAGGAACTCGAAACCAACTGGAACATCTGCCCGAAGTGCGGCAACCACTTTCGTATCGACGCTCCCACCCGCCTGCGCCTGCTGCTCGATGGCGGCGAATATCGCGAATACGATCGCGGCCTGGTGTCCTCCGATCCCCTCGCTTTCGTCGACAGCAAACCTTACACCGAGCGCCTGAAGACGGCGCAGGCGGAGACCGGTCTCTCCGACGCCGTGATTGCCGCTGAAGGCAAGATCGACGGCCGGCCGGTGGCGATCTGCGTCCACGATCCCCGTTTCATCGGCGGCAGCCTGGGCGCCGTGGTGGGCGAAAAGATAGCCCGCTCCATTGAACGCTGTCTCGAAAGCCGTAAGCCCCTCGTCATCGTATCCGCGTCCGGCGGCGCCCGCATGCAGGAGGGCGCCGTCAGCCTCATGCAGATGGCCAAGATTTCTTCCGCGCTCATGCGCCTGGATGAAGCCCGCGTGCCCTTTGTCAGCATTCTCACCGACCCGACCACCGGCGGCGTCACCGCCAGTTATGCCATGCTCGGCGACCTCAACATCGCCGAACCGGGGGCGTTGATCGGCTTTGCCGGCCCGCGCGTCATCGAGCAAACCATCCGCCAGAAACTGCCCGAAGGTTTCCAGCGCAGCGAATTCCTGCTGCAACACGGCATGCTGGACGCGATCGTGCCCCGGCTGGAGATGAAGGCCTACGTCTCCCAAGCCCTGCGCTTCCTGGCGGCCTGAGTCCATCCGGTGAATTACCCCGATTCGGTCCAGTTTCTTTACGCGCTCGGCAACGAAATTCAGACCGCCAAGCTCGGCCTCGACCGCATCCGCAAGGTCCTCGACGCTCTCGGTCGTCCCCAAGATCGGCTGCGCTTCGTGCATGTCGCCGGAACCAACGGCAAAGGGTCCACCTGCGCCATGATGGAATCCGCCTTGCGCGCCGCCGGCCTGGGCACCGGCCTGTTCACTTCCCCGCACCTGGCCGAACCAACCGAGCGGATTCGCATCGGCGGCGCGCCGGTCTCGGCCGCGCGCTTTGCCGCAGCCTTCGACCGGGTGCACCGCGCGGTGGAAGATCTGCTCGCCGCCGGCTCCATCGACCTGCACACCACCTATTTCGAAACCGTCACCGCCATGGCCCTGTTGCTGTTCGCCGAAGAGCGCGTGGATAAGGTGGTGCTGGAAACCGGCCTGGGCGGACGCCTCGACGCCACCAACGTCGTCACCCCCGAGCTCACCGTCATCACCCCCGTGGATTTCGACCATGAAGCCTTCCTCGGCAAGAGTCTGGAAGCCATCGCCGGCGAAAAGGCCGGCATTCTGAAGCCCGGCGTCCCGGCGGTTTTCGCGCGCCAGCGTCCGGAACCGGCCGCCGTGCTCGCGCGCCGCGCCGCGGAGTTGGACATCCCGGTCGATCGCCTGGAAGATTGGACCGTGCGCGAGCTGGAAATCGATGCCACCCACAGCCGCTTCCGACTCTCCGGCCCCCGTGAGTTGCACATTACTTGTCCATTGGCCGGCGCCCATCAAGTCGAAAACGCCGCCACCGCCGCCATCGCTCTGGCGCGGCTGGGCCTTTCCGATCGCGCCATCGAAACCGGCATCGCCGATACCCTCTGGCCCGGCCGGCTGGAGCGCGTTTCCCTCCATCCGGAGATCATTCTCGACGGCGCCCACAACCCCGCTGGCGCGCGTGCCCTCGCCGCCCACATCGAGCGGTTCTACTCCACGCGCCGCGTCCGTCTGATTTTCGGCGCCATGCGCGACAAAGCCATCTCCGAAATCAGCGGCATTCTATTTCCGCTCGCCGCCGAAGTCGTCGCCACGGCTCCGGCCCAGGCGCGCGCGCTTTCTCCGGACGCCTTCCGCCGCGTCGCCGCCCATCCCAATCTCCGCATTGCCCGCACCCTCCCGGAGGCGCTGGCGATGGTGTCTGGCGCCGCCGCCATCGATAACAACGACGTGGTCTTCATCACCGGCTCTCTTTTCCTGGTGGCCGAAGCGCGCGCTATCATCGGGGGCAAGCCATGAGTTTCCTGCGCTCGCTGCTGTTTTCCACACCGCTGCTCGCGCTGGCCACGATCGTTTTGGGCACTTGCTCGGTAGTGGCCGGGTGGTTCGACCCGAGCGGCCGAACACAACACGCACTGGCTCGTTTATGGGGCCGGCTACTACTGGCAGTCAGCTTCATCCGCGTGCGCGTGGAAGGCCTCGAAAAGCTCGACCCCCACGGCCACTACGTTTTCGTGTCCAATCATGCCAGCTACATGGACATTCCCGCTCTTCTGGCCCGCCTGCCCTATCAGTTCCGCTTCTTCGCCAAGACGGGCCTGTACCGGATTCCGTTTCTCGGCACGCATCTCCGCCGCGCCGGCCATCTGGCGGTGGATCGCTCCAGCCCCCGCGCGTCGCTGAAGAGCATGAGCGAGGGCGCGCGCATTGTGGCCCAGCGCGGCGTTTCCGTGCTCCTGTTCCCCGAAGGCGGCCGCGCACCCCAGGGCTTGCGCGCGTTCAAGGAAGGCGCGGCGTATATCGCCATCAAGGCCGGCGTGCCGGTAGTTCCCATGGCGCTGGTCGGCATGCGCGAACTGCTGCCCATGGGCTCGATTCACTTGCGCAGCGGCCGCGCCGTCCTGCGCATCGGCAACCCCATCCCAACGAAGGGCATGAAAATTTCGGCCCACGACGCTCTCACCGAACGGCTCTACGCCGAAGTGTCGGCCCTGTTAGGGCAACCCGCGGAACCGCAGCGTCAGGCGGCGGCCCGCTGAGCCTTACCCGTGGCGCAGGCTGTCGAGCCGGCTGAGCCGAGAGTCATCTCGGCTTTTCTTGGTGTGCGTGACAGCTCCCGCTCGTTTCTGCCGGCCACCCTCTCCGAGCGTGACCCCCTGGCTTAGCTCCCGGCGGCCCGCTTGCATAGCGCGATCCAACAGTTCCAAAATGGTTCCGTGAACATCACCGTCAAAAACATTCCGGACTCCATCTATCGGGTGATGAAGCGAGAGGCGAAAAGGAAGAGCCGGAGTCTCAATGTGGAGATTATCCAGGCGCTGAAGACGGAGGCCGCCGAAGCAGAGCGGCAACGCCAATTGACCAGCCTCCGCAAGGAGCCGGACCGCTTCGCCGCCTCTTTGCCGCCACTAGATGACAGTGTGCCTCTAATTCGCGGCGACCGGGAGCGTTGACGGGTGCCGGACACATTCGTTCTGGATTGTAGCGTAGCGGCGAAATGGGTGCTGCCAGAGCCGGACCGCGCACCAGCCCCTTGGATGGTTCGAGCGCTACGCCTCCGGTGGGTCCTGCTGAGTGCTCCGGATATTTTTCTGGTGGAGTTCGCTAGTCTGGTGACGAAGCGGAATCGCCGAAAACAGATTTCGACCGAACTGTAGGGGAGCAAGTGAGTCGCAAAACATGGTGAAGAAGAAATCCGTATCATCTCGGCAAGAAAGGCGAGTCCCCGCGAGCGCGCTCTTTACCACTCCCATCAGTAACAAGCGGCGCAGGGAACCGAAGCGGCTCGCCGGTCGTCCGGATTCGCAGATCGACTTTTCCGATGCCCCGGAGCGGCAGTCGCGGCCGTCCGACATTCAGGTCGGCCGGTTTCACAACCGCTCCGCGAGAGCCCTCTCAACATCCCGGTGTCCGTGAAGAATGGCAACGACCTGCAAAGGTTTAGTCTCGGGCCTATAAACGATCAGGTAGGAGTAGGCCGGGAAAAACTTCACGGGCTCGTCCGTCAAGTCCTTGCGCCAGTGCCCGGCACCGGGGGCCCCTGCCAAAAAGACAATTCTGCCGCGAACGACCGACTCGACGCGATCGGCGATTTCGACTGTGGCCTTCCGTTTGATGTAACGCCAAATGTCGACCAGATCGAGCGCGGCCTCCGGCGAAAGGACGTAGCGCCGCCTCACTCAGGCTGATCTTTCAGCTTCGCCAGGTAGGCGTCCAGCCGGTCTTCCGGAATTCCTTCGCCGCGGTTGAGTTGTTCGATGCCCCGCCGGATCTTCGCGTTGATGGCTTCCCGGTGTTCTATCAGCCATCGGTCCTGCTCCTCCTGCGTTTCGAGAAGTCGGAGCAGCGCCTCCTCCACACTGGCGGCGCCGGTTACCTGAACCTGTTTTTGGATTCGTGCCTCAAGGGCCGCATCGCGGATTTCAATGTTCATGGGCGTTTACTCCTGCTTGCCTTCCCCTAGCGTAAGGGATACGAGGGCAGATGTCACCATTCCCCGTCTGGCACGCCTTCCCCGCCGTTTAGTACACTTTTACCCATGATCCACGGACGTCTCGGCTGTCCGGCGCTCGCGCTGGCCATGGGTTGTTGTGTGTCGACGTTGTTCGCGCAAACCGCCCCGAAGATTACCACCCCAAAGGAAGCGCTCGGATTCAACCTCGGCGACGATTACCAGATGGCCAACTACACCCAGTTGGAAGTTTACTGGAAAACGCTGGCCCAGGAATCCGACCGCATGAAGCTGGTCGCGATCGGCCCCACCGAAGAAGGCCGCAATCAGTACATGGCTATCATCAGCTCGCCGGAAAACCTCGAGAAACTCGAACATTACCGCCAGATTTCCGACAAGCTGGCCCGCGCCGAGGGCCTCACCGGCGACGAGGCGCACGCCCTCGCGCGCGAAGGCAAAGCCGTTGTGTGGATCGACGGCGGCTTGCACGCCAGCGAAACCGTGGGCTCGCAGCAGCTCATGGAAACCGTGTATCAACTGGTCAGCCGCAACGATGAAGAAACCCTGCGCTTTCTGCGCGACGTCATCGTCCTCTGCGTCGAGGCCAATCCCGACGGCCAGGAACTCGAAGCCAACTGGTACATGCGCCGCTCCGAAAAGCCCGACGCTCCGCTCGTGCCGCCGGACAAGCGCACCTTCGCCGGCACGCCCCGCCTTTACAACAAGTACATCGGCCACGACGATAACCGCGACTTCTACATGTCCAATATGGCGGAAACCACCAACATGAACCGCGTCATGTTCCGCCAGTGGTATCCCCAGATCGTCTACAACCACCATCAGACCGGCCCGGCCGGCGCGGTGATCTTCATGCCTCCTTTCCGCGATCCCTTCAATTACAACTTCGACCCGCTGGTTCCGCTGGGCATCGAACTGGTGGGAACCGCCATGCACAGCCGGCTGGTGGCGGAGGGCAAGGGCGGCAGCGCCATGCGCAGCGGCGCCAATTACTCCACCTGGTGGAACGGTGGTCTGCGAACCGTCACCTACTTCCACAACATGATCGGCCTGCTCACCGAAATCATCGGCAGCCCCACCCCGATGTCGATTCCGCTGGTGGCTGAAAAGCAGTTGCCGCAGGGCGACTGGCCCATGCCCATCGCGCCGCAGGAATGGCACTACCGTCAATCCATCGATTACGATGTTACGAACAACCGCGCGGTCCTCGACCTGGCCTCGCGCTATCGCGAGATTTTCCTCTATAACATCTACCAGATGGGCCGCAATTCCATTCAGAAGGGTAGCCGGGATAACTGGACGACTACCCCGAAGCGGATCGCAGCCCTGGAAGCTGCCGCGGCAGCCGCCGTAACCACTCCCGGCGGCCGCGGTGGACGAGGCGGTGCAGCCGCGCCGCCGCCCGGGCCCGATGCCAATCCCGATCTGCCCGGCGGCCTGGGCGCACGCACGCTGCCCAGCCAGCTCTATAACACCGTCCTGCACGATCCCAAGCTGCGCGATCCGCGCGGCTACATCATCCCCTCCGGCCAGGCCGATTTCGCCAACGCGACCGAGTTCGTCAACGCCCTGCTCAAGAACGGCATCGATATCGACCGCGCCACGGACGCTTTCACCGTCAACGGCAAGAGCTATCCGGCCGGCTCTTACGTCGTCAAGACCGCGCAAGCCTTCCGTCCGCACATCCTCGATATGTTCGAGCCCCAGGATCATCCCAACGACTTCCGCTACCCCGGCGGCCCGCCCATTCCCCCGTACGACATCACCGGCTGGACCCTGGCCTTCCAGATGGGGGTGAAGTTCGACCGCATTCTCGACGACTTCAGCGGCCCATTCGCCAAAATTACCGAAGAATTGCTGCCTCCGCCGCCGGCCAAAATTTTCGGTCCGTCCAGCCCGGCCGGCTACCTCCTGAGCCACCAGATCAACAACTCCTTCATCGTGATCAACCGCCTGCTCAAGGCCAATTGCGACGTCTACTGGCTCAAGCAGGACGAAACCGTGGAGGGCCAGGACCTGGGCGCCGGCGCCATCTGGGTGCCCGCCTCCGATACCGCCCGCACGGTCCTCGATGGCGGCGCCAAAGAGCTGGGCGTGCCGGCGTACGCGCTCGAAAAGGCTCCGTCCGGCGATGCCGTGAAGCTCAAACCGATCCGCATCGGCCTCTATGACCAGTTCGGCGGCTCCATGCCCTCGGGCTGGACGCGCTGGCTTTTCGAACGGTACGAGTTTCCCTTCCAGGTGATTTACCCGGCTACGCTCGATGCCGGCGATCTGAAGAACAAATTCGACGTCATCGTGTTGACCGATGGAGCCGTGCGCCGCGGCAGCGCCCTGGCCGGCCGAGGCGGAGGCCGCGGCGGATCCGGCGAAGGCCTTAACCCGCCCATTCCCGAGGAGTACCGCGACCGCCTCGGCCGCATCTCCGACGACAAGACCGCACCCCAGCTCAAGCGCTTCGTCGAAGCCGGCGGCTCGGTAGTCACCATTGGCAGTTCCACCTCCATCGCCGACCTGTTCGGCATCCCCGTAAAGAACTACCTCACCGAAATGGGGCCGGACGGCAAGCAACGCCCCTTGCCCCGCGATAAGTTCTACATCCCCGGCTCCCTGCTTAGGGTCAACGTGGATAACACCAATCCCCTGGCTTATGGCATGCCCAGCCAAGTGGACGTGTTCTTCGATTCGAGCCCCGTGTTCAAGCTGGACCCCGACGCCGCACAGAAGCGCACCGATCCGGTGGCCTGGTTTTCCGGCACCGAGGTGCTCGATAGCGGTTGGGCATGGGGTCAACAGTACCTGGACGGCGGCACCGCGGTGGCCGAAGCCAGCGTCGGCGAAGGCAAGGTGGTGCTGCTGGGCCCGGAGGTGAATTTCCGCGACCAGCCCCACGCCACCTATAAACTGCTCTTCAACGGCCTCTACTACGGAAGCGCCAAATCCGCCGCGCTGCCGTAATGCCGGCTATTGTGCATTTTTGTGCATCGCCGCTCGCTGTGAAGCCGTGAAAAATCAAATCGCAGGCCGAAGGCCATAGGCGCTAACTTAACGTGGCGCACGCAGGAGTGCGCGCGCCACGTTGGGGCTAAGTTAGCGCCTATGGGCCAAAGGCTTACTCCACGAGGCCGGCAATGTGCATTGGAATCTTCGTGGAGGTTAGGAGTGCTTCACCGATCTGTGCGCTTTGCGGGCGGCCTTGGCGCGCGATTGGTTCTGTTTCGCGGCTTTCTTCGCGTTGCTGGAACGATTCTTGCCCTTCACCCGCGCCTTCGCGACATGCGATTTTCTCACGTTTGTCGCGGCGTCGCCGGCCGCCGTTAAACCTAAACCGAGCGCGAGCGCCAGTGCCAAGGTACGAAGCTTCATATTCCTATCCTATTGTGCCATCCTGGTGAACCACAAGTACATCTTTAGAAAACTCAGGGCCGTTATCGCGAGACAGACCCAGGCCCCGCCTTTCCAGAAAGCTTCCACGGGAGATCCCTCGTAGCGCGGCAGGCCGGCCAGATAGGCCACGCTGAAACCCGCCGCCAGACCGCCGATATGCGCGGCCATGTCGATGCCCGGCAGAAAGCTGAACAGCAGCCCGTAGATCGCCCACCGAATGTACATGCTCTTGACGGCGTCGCCCGTGCCGCCGTGGTGCGTGATTCCCAGGGCGATCATGGCCCCAATCATACCGAAGAGGCCGGCCGATGCTCCCACTGACGGCACCATCGGGTTCCAAAGGTCGCTCACATAAAAGCCGCCCACGCTCGCCACCAGGTAAATCACCCACATCCGGCTGGCGCCGTAAACTTCCTCGACCTGCGATCCCAAATCCCACAGCACCCACGAATTCATGAGGATGTGCAGCAGGCCGCCGTGCAGGAACCCGGCCGTCACCAGCCGCCACCACTGCCCCAGGGCGATGTAGGGGCCGAATTTGGCGCCGAACGCGACCAGCGTCTGGCCATCGATGTTCGAAAACGCGCCCTCGTTTCCGGCCTTCATGCTGTATACCGTGGTAGCCAGGTACAGCCCGAAATTCACCAGCAGGATGGTGGTGGTATTGAAGCGCGCATGCGGGATCAACCCGCCGATCAGCGCCCCCGGTTCGCGCCGCTCGATGGCGCGCGGTCCCACCCGTTCGTTGCAATACGGGCAGACCTTGTCTTTATTGGTTATGAAGGCCCGGCAATGCGGGCACATCCGGCGCGAATCCATGCAGCCCTCATGATAACGCGCCGGGCTGCCCGATCCGCGCCGGGCGCGTGCGGTAAAATTCGAGTTACCCTGAAACCCGCCAAGCCCAGCTTCGACGATTTCGCCGAAACCTACGACGATCTGCTGCGCGATCCAATCCGCTCGCGCTTCTCGGCCGATGGCAATCGCTTCTTCCATCTCCGCAAGTGCGAGCTGATTCGCGGCTATTACCAGCGCCGCGGCATCGATACGCGCCGCCTTGCCATGCTCGACCTGGGTTGCGGCAAGGGCGAACTGCTCCGGTTATTGCGCCCCGGCTTTGCCGAAGCCGCCGGCTGCGATCCATCGCCCGAAATGCTGGCCAGCGGCCAGCTCGGGGCCAATGGAATCGCCGCGCGCGTGCAGACCGGCGCCACCAGTATCCCTTTCGAAGCCGCCCGATTCGATCTGGTCACGGCGGTGTGCGTCTATCACCACGTCGAGCCGGGTCTGCGCGATCGTCTTACCGCCGAGGCGCGGCGCGTGCTGAAGCCGGGCGGGGTCTTCGCGGTGATCGAGCACAATCCCTACAACCCCGCCACGCGGCTGATTGTCAGCCGCACGCCGGTGGACGCCGGCGCCGAGCTGCTGACGCCCGCCGCGACCCGCCGGCTGTTTCGCCGCTCCGGATTTCAGCTTACCGAACAGCGGTACTTTCTCTATTTTCCGGAGCGCGTCTATCCGCGCCTCCGCGGCCTGGAACGGCTGCTGCGCCGCGTTCCCCTGGGCGGCCAGTACGCCGTGTTTGGGACCTGGGTTCCTTGAGCCTTTCCGCCAATAGCAGGTGTATGAGTGTTTATCTGCCGGGCTGCACGCGCAGCGAAGATCGCCAGCGAGATTTGCCTTATTCCCTTAGGGCCTGGATGGCTCTCCAGCGTCGCAATGCCTGGTGGGTGAGATAGAATTATTAAGTCCTATGGCGCCGGGCATGAACCGCCAGGGTGGCCAACCCGGAATGCAACTCGATCCGGTGGTCATTCACGGTGGTGCCATGACCCATACGATCCTTTCCGTAGACCATGACGCCGCGGTCGGCTGCGCCCGAAACCAAGCCCTCCGTGAGGCGGGATTCGAAGTCATCGAAGCTGTCACCGGGGCCCACGCGCTGCAACTGGCGTCCGAAAAACAGCCCGCGCTCGTCGTTCTTGCCATTGAATTGCCCGGAATGGACGGCATTGCGGTCTCGAAACGGCTAAAATCCGACCCCCGGACCGCGTCCATTCCGGTGCTGCACATCTCGAGCCGGGGCGAACTCAGTCGCTGTTATCCGGAATCGTTGAAAAGCGGGGCGGAAGCGTACTTGCAGGCGCCGGTCGAGCCGGCGGTCCTGATCGCCGTGGTCACAGCGTTGATCCCGGCAGATTCCGGCGCGGCCAGGGCAAGGAAAACGGATGCTCCGGCGAAGGACGCACTGTCGGCGCTGATTGACAGCATTCCCGACGAGATCTGGTTCGCCGACACCCAGGGCAGGTTTACTCTGGTGAATCCATCGGCCGGCCGGGAATTCAAGATCGACGCTCCCGCCCTGGTAGGCGTGGAGGAGCTGGCCAGGAGACTGGAAGTATATCGCGCGGACGGCAGCCCTCGCCCCGTGGAGGAGGCTCCGCCGCTGCGCGCCTTGCGCGGAGAGACCGTTCGGGACCTGGAAGAGATCGTCCGAACGCCCGGTCACGGAGAGTTGCGGCATCGACAGGTAAGCGCTTCGCCCGTCAGAGATGCCACCGGCAATATCGTCGGGTCGGTCTCGGTGGTGCGCGATATCACCGAAAGCAAGCGGGCCGAGGAGGCTCTCCGGGCCACCACGTTGTTCCCGGAACAGAATCCGGCGCCTGTTCTGCGCGTCGGCGGCGATGGCGCTCTGCTCTATGCGAATCCCGGCTCGGACGTACTGCTGGCAGAGTGGAAATGCCAGGTTGGGCAGCTCGTTCCGGACGACCTCCGGCATGCCGTCGAGGAAGCTCTGGCGCAAGCCGCGCCCGCGGAATTCGACGTCCGCGCCGGTGGCCGCGACTATTCCTTCGTCATCGCGCCAGTCGCCGCCCACCGGTACGCAAACCTCTTTGGTCGAGACCTAACCCAGCGCAAGCGGGCGGAGGCAGTGCTGCGGGAGAGCGAGTACCGACTGCGCACCTTGGGCGACAACCTGCCGGAAGGCGCGATTTACCGGTACCGGCATGACGCCGGCGGCGAACCTCACGTGGACTTCATCAGCGCCGGCATCGAGGGGCTAACGGGTGTACCCGCGGCCGAGTTTATGGCCGATGCCGCGGCGGTGGAGAGATCGGTAGCGCCGGAAGACCGCGATCGCCTGAGAGCCGCGATCGCATGGTCGCGAGAGCGGTTGACGCGCTTCGAAGTGGAGGTGCGCCACGTCCACCGCGCCACCGGGGAAACCCGCTGGTCGCTGTTGCGCTCCACACCGTCCCGTTGCCCGGATGGCTCTACGGTGTGGGACGGCATCGAACTCGATATCACCGAAAGCAGGCGGGCCGAGGAGGCGCTGCGGGAGAGCGAAGCCGTTCTGCGCAGTTTCTTCGACAGCCCGGGGATGATGCGGGGAATCGTCGAATTGATCGATGGCCGCATCGTTCACGTTTCCTGCAATGTGGCCGCGGCGGCGATGTACGGGGTGGAGCGGGAGTCGATCGCGGGTAAGTCCGCAATCGAAGCGGGCGCTTCCGAACAGGTCGCGCGATCGTGGGTCGATCTCTATGCAGAGAGCTGGCGCACCGGCAAACCCGTCTCGATGGAATACGCCCGCCGGGACGCGGACGGCCAGGAACGCTGGCTGCTGGCGACCGCGGGTTACCTGGGGACCGGGCATTCCGGAAGCCCGCGATTCGCATACACGATCCTCGATCTTACCCATCGCAAGCTGGCCGAAGAGGCGCTGCGCGACAGCGAGGAGCGTTTCCGCGCGCAGGTAACGGCCAGCTCGGATGCGGTGTATCGCATGAGCCCGGATTGGAGCGAGATGCGTCAGCTCCGTGGCCGCGATTTTATCGCCGACACGAAAACGCCAAGCCGCGCCTGGCTTCAGGAGTACATTCACCCGGACGATCAGCCGCGCGTGATGGCGGCCATCGACGAAGCGATCCGGTCCAAGAGCGTCTTCGAGCTGGAACACCGGGTCCTGCGCGTGGACGGCACCTTGGGCTGGACGTTCTCGCGGGCGATCCCGATCGAGGATGCCAACGGCGAAATCGTCGAATGGTTCGGCGCCGCCAGCGACATCACCGAGCGCAGGCAAGCCGAAGAGGCGTTGCGCCAAAGCGAGAAGATGTACCGTGCCATTGGCGAGTCGATCGACTACGGCGTGTGGGTGTCCACTCCCGACGGCCGGACCACGTACGCCAGCGAGGCGTTCCTGAAGCTGGTGGGGTTCACCCAGGAGCGGTGTTCGGGTTTCGGGTGGGGAGAGGCGCTGCACCCCGACGATGCCGCACGCACGATGGCGGCCTGGAAGGAGTGCGTCCGGACGGAGGGACGGTGGGAGGTGGAGCATCGTTTCCGCGGCGTGGATGGAAAGTGGCATCCGACCCTCGCTCGTGCCGTACCTGTTCGCGACGAGCAGGGCCGAACCACCTGCTGGGTGGGCATCAACATCGACATCGGCGCGCTGAAGCAGACCGAGGATTCGCTGCGCGAAAGCGAGAGCCGGGAGCGCGCGCGGGCGGTGGAACTGGAAGCGCTCATGGCCGCGGCCCCTGCCGTTATTTTCGTGGCTCACGACCCCAAATGCCGCTACATGACCGGCAACCGCATGACTTACGATCTGCTGCGAACGCCGTCCGGCAGCAATCTCTCGAAGTCCGCGCCGGATGGCGAGAAGCCGACGAATTTCCGGCTGATGAAGGATGGAATCGAGATTCCGCCACCGGAGTTGCCGGTGCAAAAGGCGGCATCCACCGGGCAGCCGGTTCGGGACTACGAATTAGATTTCGTGTTCGAGGACGGCTCCTCCGGGAACCTGTTGGGCGATGCCGTGCCTATGCTGGGCGAAGACGGACGCCCGCGAGGCGCGGTGGGCGTCTTCGTCGATATTACCGAGCGCAAGCGCGCCGAGGCGAGCCTTCGGGAAGCCCAAAAACTGGAGAGCCTCGGATTGCTGGCGGGCGGCGTCGCCCACGACTTCAATAACCTGCTGGTCGGCGTGATCGGCAACGCCAGCCTGGCCCTGGAGCTGCTTACGCCCGGCCACCCCGCCACCGAGCTGCTGGACGGAGTCATCAAAACCGGCCAGCAGGCCGCTCACCTGACCAGGCAGATGCTGGCCTACGCGGGTAAGGGCAAGTTCCTGGTAGAGGCGTTGAATCTTTCGGCCCTGATTCCCGAAATGGCCGGCCTCATCCGCACATCCATTTCCAAGAAGATCGCCCTACAGCTCGATCTGGAAGAGGATCTGCCCCCTATCCAAGCCGACTGCGGCCAGGTACAGCAAGTCTTCATGAACCTGGCGCTCAATGCGGCGGAAGCCATCGGCAGCTACGGCGGCCTGATCACTATCAAGACCGGGGTCCAGGACGTAGACGACAGGTATATCCGGTTCCACCCGGAAGCAGCGGCGCTGCCACCGGAAAAATACGTTTACCTGGAAGTGCGCGATACCGGCTGTGGCATGGACGATGCCACCAGGGCCAGGATTTTCGACCCTTTCTTCTCGACGAAGTTCACCGGCCGGGGGTTGGGGCTTGCAGCCGTTGCCGGCATCCTGCGCGGTCACCAGGGCGCAATCGCGGTCAGCACCGCGCCGGGCAAAGGCAGTTGCTTCACGGTGCTGTTTCCAGCGGCGGCGCGAGTGTCCGAGGAGCGGCCGGCGGCGCCCCGTAGTACAGCGCTCCGGGGCTCCGGAGTGGTCGTGGTAGTGGATGACGAAAAACTCGTGCGAGAGATGATGAAAAAGGTCCTCGAACGCTACGGATACACGGTTCTGCTGGCGGAGAGCGGGTTGGCGGCCATGGATCTGCTCAGGAGACACCCCGGCGACATCGCGCTGGTAGTGCTGGATTTGAGCATGCCGCGCATGAGCGGTGAAGAGGCGCTTCCCGAACTCCGGAAGATCCGCCCCGAGGTCAAGATCCTGGTGTCGAGCGGCTACAACGAGTCCGAGACGATGACGATGTTCAAAGGCCAGCGGGTTTCAGGCTTCATCCAGAAACCGTTCACCGGGGTGGGTCTTGCGGAAAAGGTGAAAGTCTGCCTCGGGTAACCCGTGCGAACTTTGCACGTGCGAACTTTGCACTACCGGGCCACCCCGAGGCGGATTACAGTGGGCCGCGGGAGTCGGCGGTTGACAGATCGAGAACTATACTCCCGTTGCCGCCGGCAAAACGCAGCGGACAACAAGTGCCGACCGGCTGAGTGTCCGCTCGTACTGCCGGAATCGGCGATCATGATAGCTGAGAGTTCGTTATGCGTTGCTTATCCCTGGCTCGGCTTGGTATCTCGCTGGCTGTGGCGTCGATCTTGAGCGCGGCTTCGGCGCCTGGCTCGCCCCTGCGCGACACCAACGGCATTCTGCACGAGCCCGCCGAATGGAACGGGCCGCACGCCGTGGTACTGTTTTTCGTCACCGTCGATTGCCCGGTGGCCAACGGCTATGTGCCGGAAATGAATCGCCTCCACGACCGCTTTAGCCCGCGCGGGGTGCGCTTCTACGCGGTTCAAGCCGACGTCGCCATTCCGGAAAGCGATGTGGCGCGCTACGCCCGCGAATACCGCTATTCGTTCCCTCTGCTGCTCGACCCGCGGCAGGAACTGGTGAACGCCACTGGCGCCAGCATCACTCCTCAGGCCGCCGTCCTCGCCCCTGGAGGCAGGCTCGCGTACCTGGGCCGCATCGACGATCGCGTGGCCGATTTCGGCAAGCAGCGCTATCAAGCCACTATCCACGACCTGGCCGACGCCCTGGAGGCGGTGCTCGCCGGCAAGCCCGTCGCCCATCCCACCACCCACTCCATCGGTTGTGCCATCAACCGGCTGCGCACGGCAACCAGGTAGGGATATGGGGTCTGATGGCGGGATGGGATTGGGCGCGCGATGTCTTGGCAGTGAGCCAGAACCGCGCATAGTTGTCGAGACGAGCGGACCGCACGGCCGGGCTGTCGCCCGGCTGGACCGATTGACAATCGGTCCGCAGGTTGCCAACCTGCCCCACGGCGCTTTCGGGCGATCTTGCGAAAAACGCCGAGGTGGGTCTCGGCGCTGCAGACTAAGGGTCTGCGCCACATTGGTTTTCGCCGCGGCTCCCGCTCTGGCCGCGGCGCCCGACTTCGCTCACGACGTCGCGCCCATCGTCTACGCTCACTGCGCCAGTTGCCACCACCCCGGCGGCACCGGGCCGTTTTCCCTGCTGCGCTACGAGGACGTCCGCAAGCGCGCGGGACTGGTGACACGGACGACCCGCAGCCACTACATGCCTCCCTGGCTGCCGCAGCAGGGATACGGCAGCTTCGCGCACGAACAGCGCCTCAGCGACGAGCAGATTCAGACCCTCGCCGATTGGGTGGCGCAAGGCGCGAGGGAAGGCCCGCCCGCCGAGACTCCCGCGCCGCCCGAATTCACCGGCGGCTGGCAGCTTGGCGCGCCCGACCTGGTGCTGGAAGCGCCGGCGCCGTTCGACGCTCCCGCTTCCGGTCCCGACGTCTATTGGAATTTCGTTTTCCGTCCCCAGGTGACCGCGACGCACTACGTCCGCGCCATCGAAATCCGGCCCGGCAACCCGCAGCTTGTGCATCACGCCAACCTGCTGATCGACCGCATGGGCGAGGCGCACCAGCGCGAAGCCTCGCCCGGCCAAGGCTTCCCCGGCATGGACCTGGCGCTGTTCCGCAACCCCTTCGACCCCGACGGCCACTTTCTGTTCTGGAAGCCGGGCGGTGCGCCCCGTGTGGAAGCGCCCGGTTTTGCCTGGCGACTCGACCCCGGCACTGAGCTCGTCCTCAACACCCACTTCCACCCGATCGGCAAGGCCGAAGGCGTTCGCCCGTCGTTGGGCCTCTACTTCACCGGCCAGCCGCAAACCCGGTTCCCTTTAATCCTCGAGCTCGAAAACGACCAAGCCCTGCGCATCCCGGCGGGAGCGCGCGATTTCACCGTATCCGACTCCTTCACTCTTCCCATGGATGTGGACGTTCTGGCCGTTTACCCGCACGCCCACTATCTGGGGCACCTGCTGGAAGCCTGGGCCACCCTGCCCGACGGCAGCCGCACCTGGCTGATCCGAATTCCCAACTGGGACCCGGCCTGGCAGTCGATCTTCGAATACGCGGCGCCGGTGTTTCTGCCCCAGGGCTCGCGCGTCGAAATGCGGTACAGCTACGACAATTCGTCCGCCAACATTCGCAACCCGAACCAGCCGCCCAAGCTGGTCGCGGCGGGTAACCAATCCACCGATGAGATGGGCCACCTTTGGCTGCGCATGCTGCCCCGGGGGACGGGCGACCGGCGCCGCGAGTTGGAGGAAGCGTTGTTCCGCCACCGCCTCGCCAGGAATCCGCGCGACTTCACCGCCAATTTGAACCTGGGCGCGGTGCTGCTGTCGCGCCTGAATGCGCCCGCCGCCATTACGGCGCTCGAAACCGCTGTCGCCGCCGGCCCTGCCAGCCTGGAAGCCCGCAATATGCTGGGCCTGGCGCTGGCCCGCGTGGGGCGCACACGCGAGGCCATCGGGCAATACCAGATGGCCCTCAAACTCAAGCCCGATAGCGCCAGCGCGCGCTTCAACCTGGCCAACGCGCAGATCAAAGCCGGCGCTCTCGATGCGGCCATCGACAACCTCCACCAGGTGCTGGCTCGCTTCCCTGGCGACCCTCAGCCCACCGCGCGGCTGGAGGAAGCCTTGGCAATGCGCGCCAGCCAACTCGCCTCCCAGCAGCAGTGGGCCCTGGCAGAAGCACGCTACCGGGAACTGGTGGAGCGCGTGCCCGGCAGCACCGGGTTGCGCAACGACCTCGCCGAGGTTCTGCTGCGGGAAGGCCACCCAGCCGAAGCCGCCGAGCAGTATCGCCAGGCCCTGGCTCTGGACCCCAATAACCAAACCGCGCGGAAGGGAAGGGAAGCGGCCGAAGGGCGATAGATGAATCGGGGTGGGACAGACGATCGTCTTTTGTCGTCCGTCAAGCGGTTGTGGTTGGGCGAAGCCTGCCAGACCACGAAAAACGATGTTCTGTCCCACCTCTGGCCACCTGGCTCAACCCAAGCTCCACCAGATCGGGAGTTACGCCGGCTCCCAGGTCCTTTCCCTTCCGCTGTAGATGGATTCGCGGCCCATGATTCCAGTTAACGTGCTCTCGGCTGCCGCGAACGCGGCGTTCTCCAGCCGGCCATTGCGCGCGCCGTCGACAAAGTCGTCGACCGCGTCCTGGGTGATGTCATAGCTGGTGGTCACCACGACGGGCTCTTTGCCGCCGTTATACAGCTTGTATCCCTTGCGAGAGGTGTTGATCGTCCCGTTTTCGCAAATGAACGTCTCGGAAACGTCCTGAAACCCGCCTTTGGTAATCTGGTTGGCGCTATAGCTGAACACGAGCCCGTTGTCGAAGTGGTAGGTGAGCGCAAGATTGTCCATGATGTTGCCCGGGCTCTTCCGGACCATGCGTCCGCCATAGCCGAACGCGCGCACGGGATGCATGCCGGTGAACCAGTTCACCACGTCGATATTGTGACAGTCCTGTTCGACGATGATGTCGCCCGATCTCTCGCGATAGAAAAGCCAGTTGCGCATCTCTTCCTGGTCCGCCGGATATCCTTCGCGCAGGGGCACCCCCCCGCTCAGCCACGATGCCCGCACTGCCACGATCTTGCCAAGCTGGCCGGACTGAACGATCTCGTGGGCTTTCCTGTAATCCTTCCCGTAGCGCTGCTGGAAATCGATGCTGATGCGCTTGGTCTTGTCGGCTTTGCGGGCGGCCTCGACCACCCGTTTCACGCCCGCGGCGTCGACGCCCGCCGGCTTTTCCATGAAGATATGCTTGCGCGCCTTTACCGCCGCCTCGAAATGGGGCGGATGCAGATACGGCGGGGTAGCGATGTAGACGGCGTCCACATCGCTTGCCAGCACGTCGTTCAGGTCCTTGAACTGGCGGGCTCCGGAGAATTTCTGGGCCGCCTGCGCAATCTGGTCGTCATAGATGTCGCACAGCGCCGCGACCTTGGCAAATTCATTCTGCGCAAAGAAGCTGGTTATAGCGGTTCCCCGGCGTCCGCATCCGATCAATCCGACCGAAAGCGCGGAATTCGCCTGATAGCCCCTGACGACCCGAGGGGCCAGGATCAGGATGCCGGTTGCGGCACCTTTCATGAAATCGCGGCGTGGCGTAACGTTGCTCATCGGTGAGAGCTCCTGAACTGAAAGTATATACGGCGGCGGCGCGGAAATCCGCGCGATCTCCCGCGGCGGGAGCGCTCCCCACGCCCCAACGTCGCCGCCGGTGCAAGAGAAGCGGCCGCGCGCGCGATTTCCGCCAACTGCTCGAGCATGGGTGAATTGCCGTACTACGAATGACGCGCGTTCGTCAGGGGCGGGCAATACTGAGGTTGACGTCGCCGTAGAAGACATAGGCAAGGAACGTCGGATCGCCGGTCCGGAAGAACCCCTGGCGGGAGTTCTTGAGAAGCGTGGCGACTGAAGCCGATCCGCCGTGGGCCAATGCGTCTTCCATGCCCCGATAGAAGCGTGTGGCAAAGGCCGCCGCCCCTTGGTCCGAGAGCGGCCATAGACCGCCAATGAAGCCACTACCGCCGCTGTCCAGCACGGTGGGAGCCCAGCCATCCACAAAATTCAACACGCGGTTGACCTGTCCAACATCACAGGCATTGAGAAAGTACAGCGGATGGTGCCTGGCGTCGTCATTCACCAGTCCACGCCAGCTCATCAGGTCCAGCGTGGTATCGCCCTCGAGCTGGATGGCGTAATCCACGGTTCCGCCGGCAGTTGGAGCCGCCACGCCGTGTCCGGCGAAATGGACGATCCCTTCAGGAGGATCGCTGAGCAACTGCCGGATGGGGGAGAGCTTCGCCTCGACCCGCTGAAACCCCTTCAATTGTTGCAGGGCCGCGATTTCGTCATTTTGGTGCGGCAGTGCCAGGGCGCCGGAATAGGTGGGCACGATGGCCAAGACCTGACGCAGCGCCAGCCGTTGGCGAGGTTTGTCGTGGGTCGAGACCTCCTCGGAAATATGCCAACGCGCCACCTCGAATTCGGTCGCGAGAAATCCATCCCTGCTCCTGTTGCCGTTGCTTGGGACCATCAACTCCCACGGCAGAGACGGGTTGTTGGTATAGATCTGAATGGTGTGAAACTGAAAACCGCCTTCTTGCTCCCGATCCACCAGTTTCCAGAAGGCGCTGTCGAACAAGGGGCCGGCCGCGCGGCGGTACAGTTCCCGTCCGACACCACGCAGCAGAGCCAGGGCTTGCTCTCTGCTTGCCGGCGCGTTGGGGGCAAAGGCTTTGACGCCGCGGAAGCTCTGCGATGCGCGCAGAATCGCGTTATATTGCTCCGACAACCAAGGGCGCAACTCCTCGGCTGGCGTACACGGCGCACTGGCTGGCTGCAGAAACGGAGACTCGATGGTCAACTGGCACGCCGTGCGGTCGCCGGCGCGCGACTCCTGGACGTAAACCGTCAGGTCCGGCACCTTCGCCGCCGTGCCGATGGTTGCCGGACCGGCCACCAGGCCGCGCCCTTCCGTATCCAGGGGCGCGACGCGGCTGGCGGAAACAGGCCGCTGGGCGCCGACGCCAATCATACGCGTGGCACGCGCCAGATAGGCGCCATCAACCCAGAAAGTGGCCGAAACTCTGGCCGGTACGAGAACCGATTCACTGGGCTTCGCCGTTAGCTCGAAAAGTGCCGGGGTTGAGTCCCCATTGGCGGGCAGAACGATAGTCGCGTGATTCCGGCCGTTCTCAATCTCGAAGTCCGGCGCGGTCAGGACGACGTCGATCCGCCAGGGTTTCCCGTCGTCACGCTTGGGCAGTGTCATGGTGAGCCGGCCTTCCCGATCGGCCTCCGCATCGGGACCGGGCTGCACCTGGACGCCTTTGGAGAGCGGCTCCATTGTCAAGCTGACCTGCACCGCAAACTGCCGGCCCGGCGAGACCCTGTCCGGCGCTTCGATGTTGGGGTACCGGCGCACCCTTGAGGGAGCCGGTGGATTCGGCATCGGCGGTGTACTTGGAGGAAGTGTACTTGGCGGCGGTGGACTTGGCTGCGGCGGTGCACCCGGCGGCAACTCGTCAGGCGCCGAAGCACTGGTAGGCGGCGGGGCCTGTTTGGCGCCCTGTGAGCAAGCGGAGAAGAAAACGGCCGCGGATACAAACAGCGAGGCCACAGTCACCAATACCAGCGTGCGCGGTCTGTTTTCCTTGTTTTTCTCGTCGGGCAACCGCACGATTGTATCAGTATCTAAACCCAATCGCCTAAATCGCTTCCAACTCCTCTTCCAGCATCTGCTTTTGGGCCAGGCTGGCGTAGTGACCGCCCAGGGCGACGAGGTCCGCGTGGGTGCCCTGTTCGACGATGCGGCCCTTTTCGAGCACCACGATGCGGCCGGCCTGGCGGACGGTAGAAACGCGATGCGAGATCAGAATCACGGTGCGCCCGCGCATCGCCCCGGCCAGGTGCGCCAGAATGCGCTCCTCGGTCAGGGTATCCACGCTCGAGAGCGCGTCGTCCAGAATCAGAATGCGCGGGTCTCTCAGCAGCGCGCGGGCGATGGCGGTGCGCTGCTTTTGGCCACCGGATAAAGTAATACCGCGCTCGCCCACCACCGTATCGTAGCCGTCCGGAAACGCTTCGATGTCGCCGGAGATGCCCGCCATTTCGGCGGCGTGGCGGATCTGGTCCGCAATGGCGCGCTCCACGCCGAAGGCGATGTTCTCGGCGATGGTGGCGCTGAACAGGAAGGTTTCCCCCGGCACGAAGCCGATGGCGCGGCGCACCGCGGCCGGGTCGAGCGCGCGCAAATCCTGGCCGTCGATCTCGACGGTGCCTTCGGTTGGGTCGAGCAGACGGGCCACCAGGTTCACCAGCGTGCTCTTGCCACAACCGGTGGGCCCGACCACCGCCAGGCTGGCGCCGGCTGCCACGGTCAGGTCGATTCCGTCCAGCGCGCGCGCGCCGTCATATTCCACCACCACGCGGCGAAAGCGGATCTCGCCGCGCACCGGCGAGGCCAACGCCTTGCCACTACCGGCGAGGGACGGGCGCTGGTCCAGAATCTGGTTGATGCGGTCGAGCGACGCGGTACCGCGCTGGATCAGGTTCACCACCCAGCCCAGCGCTATCATGGGCCACACCAGCATGCCCATGTAGGTGTTGAACATGACGAAGCTGCCGATGGAAATGCGGCCGGCCAGCACCTGCTCGCCGCCGAACCAGAGCACCGCCAAAAAGGTCGCGCCCACCAGCGTCTCCAGCAGCGGCTCGAAAACTCCCTGGATTCTGACCAGCGCCAGGTTTTGCGCGATGTACTTGCGGTTGAGCGCTTCGAAGCCCGCGATTTCGGCCTGCTCCTGCACGAAGGCCCGCACCATGCGCACTCCCGCCAGGTTTTCCTGCACCCGGCTGGAAATATCGGAGAAGATTTCCTGTATCCGTTCGAAGCGGCGGTGAATGGCGCCGCCGAAGAGCACCACGGCCAGGCTCACGACCGGCGCCGGGGCGAGCGAGCACAGCGCCAGCCGCCAGTCGGCGCGCAGCATGATGGCAATGGCCAGGGCGAAGGTGAGGCCGGTCTCGAAACAGTACATGACACCCGGACCCAGCATCATGCGCACGGCGTTCAGGTCGTTGGTGGCGCGCGCCATGATGTCGCCGGTGCGGGTGCGGGCGAAGTAATCCGGAGACAGCCCCACCAGGCGTCCGAAAAGGTCGTTGCGCAGGTCGTATTCGATATCCCGCGAGACGCCGATCAGGATCACGCGCATCCAGAACTGGAATAGCCCCTTTACCGCGGCCAATGCCAACAGGTACAAGGCGAAGCGCACAAAGGCGCTGCCGGCACGGCCGGAAAGGGCGTCGATGGCGGCCCGAATCATGAGCGGCTGGCCGGCCTGCGCCAGGTCTTTCAGCGCCAGGCACAGGCCGCCCAAGGCCATGGCCTTGCGGTAGCGCCAGAGGTAAGGCTTCACCGTCGCGAGCGACTTCCACATGCTACATCCCCACAGCCGTGGCGAAAGTCTTCATCCACTCGGTGAGCACGATCTTGCGCGCGTCCCGATTGCGCCACCATGCGGACGCGATGAAGCACTGGTCGCGCGCCGCCACCACGCGCATCGCCGGGGCGTAACCGGCCCGGCGTTCCCAGGAACGGAAAATCCTGGCCGACCGGCCGGTGTGGTAATCGCTGGTAACCAGCAGAAAGGAGTGAATGTTCCGCCGCCGCAGCTCCGCCAGTACCACCTGGGCTTCTTCCGCGGTGGAATGCGCGCGGCAGGGCAGGGCAATGAACCAGGCGGCGGGAAATCCTTCCCGGGTAATGAAAGCGATCGCCAGGTCGGATTCCCAGAGGCCGTAATTGCCGTCCGGCCCGTCCACCAGAACGGCCGGAACGTATCCCCGGCGGACCAGGTCGGCTGCTTTCTCGATGCGGTGTCCGTACCCGTCGCCAGCCAGCACGACCGCGATCTCAGCCTTGGCCGGGCCGTCGTCGTGGACCAGCATTTGCCCGATGGCGGCCAGCCAGGCGTCCCGGCACAGGTAGATGGCGGCAGCCGCCAGCAGTAAACCGAGGAAAAGGTATCGCCCCCGCGGCAAGTGCTATTTCTCGTCCGTGGAATTCTTCTGGTCGAGATTGCCGACCGTTTTCAGGCGCTGGTACAGGCGCTCCACTTCGGCTTCATCCTCCGGGCGGAGAATGCGGTAGCGGGGCGACATGGCGGCCGGCTTTTCGGCGCTGTCGGCCAACACTTCACCCCAGTATTGCCGGTAAGGAATGCCGTCGATCAGGGCGTCGCGCGAGAGGCGCCGGAATTGCCGCAGCAGAGCGTTGCAGGTATCCAGATCGCCAGGATAGATCATAAACAGGCGGGAGTCGTCGAAAAGGGTGATGCGCAGGATCAGGGGCGAAATCCACCCGGTGCGGTCCACGCGGCGGATATCCATCCACGGGATCATCCGCTGCCCAATCTTCACGTGGCCCTCGCGAATCTCGATCGCGGGCCGCAAAGCCATGAAAAACAAAGCCCCGGCGGTCAGGACAAAAAGCGCACAGGGTAACACCGCCAGCACCATGCCGGCCGCCGATTCGGGCGCGCGATACCAGGCATACCAGGCGGCCGCCAGAGCCAACACTACGGCGTGGATGCCAAACCAAAAGTAGTAGCGCGCCGGCTGGTATCGACTCATGGGAACGTCCGTTATTTTTAGACTACTCCGCTGCGCTCCCAGCGTCAATCGCGGCAACGGGAGTGTTGTGCGGCGCGGTGCCGGGCTGTATGCTGGCGAAGGGGAATCGTTCATGAAAGAAACCAACCGCCGCCGCTTTCTGGGAGCCGCGATTGCGACGGCGGCATCCTACGGCCGCATCCAGGGCGCCAACGACCGGGTTCGGTTCGGCGCCATAGGCAGCGGAGAACGGGGCCAATATCTGCTGAGCAATGTGGCCCAGCTGGAAAACAACGAGCTCGTAGCCGTGTGCGACGTCTTCGAGCCGCACCGTCTGCGTGCCAAGAGCCGCTTCGGTCCCGATGCCCGCGACTACGTGGATCACCGGGAGGTGCTCGACCGCAAGGACGTCGACGCGGTAATCGTCGCCACCCCGGACCACTGGCACGTCCCCATCACCATCGATGCGGTGCGCGCAGGCAAGGACGTTTACTGCGAGAAGCCCGTCACCCATACGCTGGCCGAGGGCGAGCCTCTGATTGCCGCGGTGCGCGAATCGAAGCGCGTGGTGCAGACCGGGACGCAGCAGCGCAGTTGGGAGCACTTCATACATGCCAAGAACCTGGTGGCCAATGGCACGCTGGGCCAGGTTACCCTGATCCACACCTACTGGTATCAGAACCATATCGCCAACCAGACGGCGGGACCGGACATCGATCTTTCCAAGCTGGACTGGAAGCGGTTCCTCGGAACGGCGCCGGATCGGCCGTTCGATGCCGATCAGTATGCGCATTGGCGCTGGTATTGGGATTTCGGCGGTGGCGCCATGACCGATCTGTTCGTCCACTGGGTGGACGTGGCGCATTGGTTCATGGGCGAAGACACACCTACGCGCGCCACCGCCACCGGGGTGAAGGCGCTGCTGCAGCAGCGGCAAACGCCCGATACGATGAGCGCCGCTCTTTCCTATCCCAAGGCGCTGGTGGATTTCGACAGCGCGCTGCTGGGCTACCTGGAAGGGGGCGGCCTGATGATCCGCGGAACCAAGGCGGCCATGCGGCTGCACCGCAGCGGGTTTGAAGTGTACGCGGAAGTGCCCCGCTACACGGAGGCGTTTACCACCCCGCCTCCGATATTGAAGGAGACCTCAGCGAGGGATGGCGGGCTGGACCACATGAAGAACTTCGTCGATTGCGTACGTTCCCGCAACACGCCGACGGCTCCGGTTGAGGTCGGTGTAGCCGCGGCGCGGGCCGGGCACGTGGCCAACCTGGCGATGCGGGGCAACGGCGCGTGGACGCCCGGCGGGCAGGGATAGGGGCTGGTGGGACAGACGATCGTATTTTGTCGTCTGTCAGGCAGTTTCGGAGAGCCATCCAAGACCGGTTAAGCCCCTTTCCCGTGGCCGGTTTCCGCCGCGATTTAGATTAAAATACATTTATCATTTTGGCTTCAATTTTTTCTTGACACCACAAGCGTGTGAGCGCTACCTTGAAATTGGATGGATGTGGCTTGTTTTCTGCTGTATCCACCCGATTGGCATGGATCCTCGGTAGGCGAGGCGTCCGCGCGGCAAACAGGCCACTGCCCTCCGGCGTCGAAAGATGTTCGTCAGGGTCGACCAGGGACTCCCGAGTTAAGGGTTTCCCTAACGTGGCTGAGGTCTTGGGATCTCTCACGGCGCGCGGTGCTGAAGCTTGGACCAGTGGGGGAATCCGTCAGCAATCGCTCGCGATAGTTGGCCATTTCTTCCGCACTGGGGGAAATGGTTTTTTATTTCCCTCCTGAGCTTCGAACTCGCCTCCAGAAAGGTATATGGAACCGAACGACGATAAGCCTCCTAGTACGGAGGATACGGCGTGGAAGTTCCGGCGGTAAACCGATAGGCAGTCAGCTATCGCCTTCCCCGCCGCGACTTCCCCAGATGTTGCGGTGGTGAATGCGAAGGGCTGAAGGCCGGCGCTCTGGTTCCCGGAGCGTGTTGTCTCTCCCCTCCGACATCTCCAGCTAATGTTTATGCCGGCCTGCGGCTAAGTAATCGCGCCGCGAGCCGTAAGTGCCCGTGGTTTGTGCGCGCGCGGGCGGAGCAGGAGGCGTGTCGATGAACGACAAATTGCTGATGGTGCCCGCGTCCGGCCTGGAAACGGAAGTACTGCCGGTCCGCGGGCGAGTCGTGAAGTCCAAGTGGGCACGTAATCTGCTGACCTTCCTGATGGTGTTAGGTCCCGGACTCATCGTGATGGTAGCGGATAACGATGCTGGCGCGGTATCGACTTACAGCCAGGCCGGCGCGCAATACGGCATTCATCTGTTGTGGATAGTTCTGCTCTTATTGCCGGTCACTTACTTTATTCAGGAAATGGTTGTAAGGTTGGGAATCGCTACCGGCAAGGGCCACGCCGCCATGATCTATCAGCGATTCGGGAAGTGGTGGGGGCGCTTCTCGTTGATCGATCTGGAGCTGGTGAACTTTCTGACTCTGGTTACCGAGTTTGCCGCCATCGATCTGGCGTTGAACAAGATGGGAGTAGACCCACGCATCGGCGTGCCGCTGGTAGCCGCCGGCCTGGTTCTGATTGCGGTGACCGGCAGCTATCGCCGCTGGGAGCGCATCGTGGTTTTCCTCTGCCTGCTGGACCTGGCCTGGTTTGCGATCGCGTTCCGGTCGCATCCGCCGGTCTGGCAGATCGTGCGCGAGTCGCTGATTCCCGGGATGCCTGCCGGCGGGCTGACGCCGGACCTGATGTTCCTGACCATCGCCATCGTGGGCACTACCGTGGCGCCCTGGCAGCTCTTTTTCCAGCAGAGCTGTATTGCCGATAAGCGCCTGCGGTTTGCCGACATGAAGTGGGCGCGCCTGGACACCTTCCTGGGCGCTTGCATCACCATCACCGTGGCCGGCTGCATGATGATCGCCGGCAACGCTTCGCGCGTTCATGGATTCACTTTTACCGATCCGGCACAGATGGCCGTGGACATCGGCGCCTTCACCAGCGGGTTTTTCAAGCACGCCATTCTGCTGATGATGATCAACGCGGCGGTGCTGGGTACAACGGCGATCTCGCTATCGAGCGCGTGGGCTTACGGCGAGATACGCGGGTGGCCCCACAGTCTGCAGCTTCCGGTGCGCCAAGCGCCGGGTTTCTACGTGGTTTACCTGGCGTCGGTGGCCGCTGCCGCGGGGCTGGTGCTGATTCCCCGCGCGCCGCTGCAACTGATCATTCTGGGCGTGCAAGTGCTGGCGGGGGTGATGTTGCCTTCGGCCATCATCTTTCTGCAACTGTTACTCAACGATAAGGAACTTCTGGGCGGCTACGCAAACAAGCCCTGGAACAATTGGGTGAACTGGACCATCATCATCGTCCTGTTCGCCTTGTCTCTAATTTTGGCCGCGCAGGTTGCGGCCCCGAACCTGTTCCCGGCCGCATCATAGGGCGGGCTTTCGAAGGAGAAACGAACATGGCGGCGATGACGAATGCAATCGAGATCAACCAGATCACCAACCATTTCGTAGTGGTCCACCCGCTGGACGATGTGCCGGAAGTGAAGGTCGATACCGAGAATCTCGGCCCAATGAGGATGACCCTGGCTGTGCGCCTTTCGTTGCTCAGCCTGCGGGGGTACCTCGCCTTGATGATGCTCCTGGTCTTCTACCACGTACTGGACATGGCCGGCCTTTTCGCCCATCACGCGTAGAACGTTCGGCCAGCGCAACTACAATGAGGCGGCGCCGCCCGCCCTGTAACAACCTTTTCGAAAACTTATGAAACCTCCCGGCCGGTTGCCTAACAGCCCGTGGTAGAAGTGGCCCCGTGGCCGGTCGCAGGCGAAAACGCCTGCTCCACGGTTGACACATCAGCGCCTTACAGACCTCGTGGAGTAGGCCTTTGGCCTGCCACGACTTCTGCCACGGGCTGCTAAGGGGAACCGACATGCTCGTGAACCGTCCACTCATTTTGCCGATCGCTGGCGCTTTGTTCGCCTGGCTCCCCGCCAAGGCCCGGAGCACCGGCAGCGACCCCTCCGCTGAGCGGTGGAGCGACGGCAAAACCGAGGCCTGGGCCTCACCCGGATCGACCGCTCGGTCAGTGGAGGAATCTCGATCCAGGGCCGCCTCTGGAAACGGCCCACCGACAACATTGGCGTTGCCGCGGCGCGCAATTATCTGAGCGGTGACGATCGCTTCGCCGGAGTCGATCACGGAAGCCTGCTACGCGTGGCATGCCCTGCGCGCGCGGCGCCGCGCGATACACTGAGGCTTATGCCGCTACGCATCATGGTTTCCCGTCACTCGGTGTTCTATAGCCCGCTGATTGCCACCATTGCCGGCGGCTTCCTGGAGCGCCACGGCATGGCGGCGGAGTACGCGATTTTGGCCGCGGGGCAGCGCTCCAGCGCGCTGATTGGCGCGGGCGCGGTGGACATCATGCAGTCCGCGGTGTCGTCGAACTGGAAGCCGATGGAGCAGGGCGAATCGCCGTTGCCGGTACATTTCGCGCAGATCAACCAACGCGACGGATTCTTCCTGGTGGCGCGAGAGCCGGACGCCGCCTTCGAATGGAACAAGCTCGCCGGGCAAGCGCTCGTGGCCGACCACGCCGCTCAGCCCCTGGTCATGCTGAAATACGCGGCTCGATCGAATGGCGTCGAGTGGGCGCGCGTCGAAGCCATCGATGCCGGCGCGCCCGAGGAGATGGCGCGGGCGTTCCGCCAAGGCCGCGGCGCCTACGTCCATCTGCAATCGCCCGCCGCCCACCAACTGGAATCGGACGGCGCGGGCCACGTGGTCGCCTCGGTGGGCGCCGCCATGCCGCCAGTGGCCTTCAGCAGCCTTTGCTGCTCACGCGCTTTCGCCAGGACCGAAACCTTTGGGCGGTTTGTGGAGGCCTACGGCGAGGCGCGCGAATGGGTGCGCACCGCTCCAGCCGTGGAAGTGGCTCGCGCGGAGGCGGACTTCTTCGCGGGGTATTCGATGGACGCGCTGGCGGCCGGCATCGGGCGTTACCAGGCACTGGGCTGCTGGGAGGGCGGTGTGGACATTCCGCGCAACCTCTACGAGCAGGCCTTGAACGTGTTCCAAACCGAGGGCGGCATCGGACGCCGTCATGCTTACGAAGAAGTTTGCATGTCGGCTTTATAGAGCGGCGTCGGGCCTCCTGCTCAGCGGCCCCAGGAACATCCACAGGATCGTGGCGCAAATCAGCGGCATGACGCCGAACCCAAAGAACACCGGCGTGTACGAGAAATGATCCACCGCCCATCCCGTGATTAACGTGGACAGCATGCCGCCGAAACCCGAGCCCATGCTCGCGATTCCCCAAATCGACGCCACCGTGTTGTTCGGAAACACGTCCGCCGGCATCGGCAGCATGTTGGCCAGGGCACCCGTGTAGCCCAGCATGGCTACCGATACCAGCGCGATCGAGACCCACGCATCGTTCACCAGAACCGCCGGAATCGCCGATGACATGAGCAACGCGAACAACGTCACGCCCGATTTGCGGGCCGCCGTCACCGGCCAGCCCCGCCGCAGCAGCCAGCCGGAAAGCCAGCCGCCGGCGTAGTTCCCCAAACCGGCCACCATGAATGGGATCCACGAGTATTTTCCGATCGCCGCCATATCGAAATGGCGCGCATGCTTCAGGTACTCCGGAAACCAGAAGGTGTAGAAATACCACACCGGGTCCATGAAGATTTTGGAGATCGTCAGGCTCACCACGAAGCGCGAACGTAGCAGTTGCCGCACCGGCACCGGTGGCGCGGCCTCCACTCTTGCGCCCTCCGGTGTGCGGTAGACAGGCCACCAGAAAACCAGCCACAAGAAGCCGAGAAATCCGACCGCGACGAACGCCGCCGGCCATCCGAACGTCAGCAGGATGTAGGCCACCACCGGCGGCGCCAGGATCGCGCCCACCGCCGACCCGCTGTTGAAGATGCCCGACGCCAGTGCGCGCTCCCGCTCCGGGAACCACTCCGCCACCACCTTCACGCCGCCCGGCCAGTTGCCGGCCTCCCCCATCCCCAGCAGGAAGCGCGCCGCCCCGAGGCTCACCGCCCCGCGCGCAAACGCGTGCAGCACCGCCGCCGCCGACCACCACGCGATGCAAAGCGCGTACCCGAGTCTTGTCCCCAGCCGGTCGATCAGCGGCCCGGAAACCCCGTTCATGATCGTATAGGCCAGCATGAACGCGAACACCACGCGCGAGTATTCCGTGTTGCTCATGTGGAATTGCTCGCGCAGCAGCGGGGCTGCCACCGATAAGGTCTGCCGGTCCATATAATTGATCACGGTCGCCCAGAAAGCGAAGCCGATCATCAACCAGCGGCGGGGCGAGGGGTTCATGCCGGCTCCACTTTTGCCGCTCCGTGGAGGAACAGCCGCGCCACCGTCACATCTGCCGGGTGAGCTATTTTCCGGCCAGGCCTTTCGATCTTCTCCACCAGAGACATCCGCACCACTATAACGAAAACCCGGATTCAGGCGGCGGCCTTTTCACCCCGAGGCGCCGGCGCCGTCATTCGCTGCAGTTGCCCCAACTGCCCCACACCCCGCGTGGCGAATGGGTCGGCTCATTTTCTCTGGCCGCGCGAAATGACGGAGTGACATCGGGAGTTCGGAGAGTCGACCCGGCACACAGGGTGCGTGCGCACGGTGGTAGCTGTGGGGTCGATTCTGCGCTGTCTCTAAAGATGTGAAGCGCGAATTCAGAATACTCGCCGCTCGTGCCCGCTGGCAGGAGACACCTCACGTCTGCGGAATCGACTATGCCATAATCCGACTTGATGAAAACTCGTTACAAGGTCCTTTTTTTCCTTTTTCTGGTTTCTACCATCAGTTACCTTGACCGGGTCTGCCTGTCCGTCGCGGGGCCCTCCATGCAGTCCAGCCTCAACCTGAAGCCGGACCAGTGGGGATGGGTGGTGGGCTCGTTCGTTCTCACCTATGCGTTGTTTGCCGTGCCGACGGCTTCCTTGGGAGACCGATACGGCGCCCGGAGGGTGCTCACTCTTATTGTGCTCTGGTGGTCTGTCTTCACCTTCCTCACTGGAGCGGCGATTAATTACCGAATGCTCATCGTCACCTCGCTGCTGTTTGGAATTGGCGAGTCCGGAGCCTATCCGAACGCGGTCGGAGCCCTGGCTCGCTGGTTCCCCAAGGCGGAACGTGCCCGGGCGGTAGGCGTGGTCTGGATGGCCGCGCGCATCGGCGGCGCGGTGGCGCCCATCATGGTGGTTCCCATTTTGAAGGCCCATGGATGGCGGGCGCCTTTCTATATCTTCGCCGGCACCGGCCTGGTATGGGCGGCGTTCTGGTATGGGTGGTATCGGGACAACCCGGCTGACAAGAAAGGCGTCGAACCAGCCGAACTGGAGGAGCTTCGAAAAGAGCCGAAGACCGCCGCGGCCGCCGGCGCGCCGTGGGCGCTGGTGCTCGGCAACCGCAACGTCCAGTACCTCATGGCGATGTATTTCGCGTACTGCTTCGGCGGCTACTTCTACCAGTCGTGGCTCCCTACTTACCTGGTCAAAGGACGCGGCTTCACCCAGGACCAGATGGCGATCTGGGCCTCGCTGCCGTTCATCCTGGGCGCCTGCGGCAACCTGATCGGTGGCGCAACCAGCGACTTTCTCGGAAACAAGTACGGGCTGAAGATCGCCCGGCGGACGGTGGGCGCGGCGGGGTTGGGGCTGGCGGGGCTGCTCGAACTGGTGGCGGTGCTTACTCACAACAGCACGCTGGCAGCGATCTTTCTGGCCTTCGGCTTCGGTTTCATGGATTGCATGATGCCGGCAAGCTGGGCCGCCTGCCTCGACATCGGCCGCAAGTACGCCGGCACGGTCAGCGGGGCCATGAACATGGCGGGCCAGGCGGGCTCGTTCCTCTCCTCGATTGTCTTCGGCTACATGGTCACGGCGTTCCACAGCTACGACCTGCCGCTGGTGCCGATGGCGATCGCCCTGTTCATCGCTTCGTCGCTGTGGTTGAAGATCGACCCTACCAAGTCGCTGGCCGGAGGCTAGGCGCGGTTGTAGCCGCGCGTCCGCGGAGCCTGTGCCAGGTGGCATTCGCTACAATACTCGGCATGAGAATCGCAGCCGCGCTGGTTTGGTTGCTTGTGTTCGTGCCGGCGGCTCCCGCGGCCCAGACATTGGATGTCTATGTCATCGACGTCGAAGGCGGTAAGGCCGTCCTGTGCGTGTCGCCATCCGGGGAATCGATGCTATTCGATGCGGGATGGCCCGGGTCGGGCGGCAGGGACGTGAACCGGATCGTGGCAGCGGCCCAGGCGGCCGGCCTGAAGCAGATCGACTACCTGGTGATTTCCCACTACGACATCGACCACCTGGGCGATGTGCCGCTGCTGGTTTCCAAAATCCCCGTCAGGCATTTCGTGGATCACGGCCCTCTCCAGAGCACCGGCAAAGGCTTCGAGGACCGTTACAAGGCCTACGCCGAGGTGCGCGACAAAGGCGACTACACCGCCGTCAAACCCGGCGACCGGATCCCCATCAAGGGCCTGGACGTGTTGGTGGTTGCCGCCGCCACCAAGCTCCTCGACAAGCCGCTCGCGGGCGCCGGCGCCCCCAACCCGCTGTGCGCTTCCACTCCCGAGAAACCCGAGCGCACCGGCGACCTCGAGGACAACATGTCCATCGGTCTCCTCTTCACGCTGGGCAAGTTCCGCATGCTCGACATGGCGGACCTGGAATGGTTCTACGACCGCAAGCTGATGTGCCCCAACAACCCCATCGGCACCGTCGACGTATACCAGGTGAGCATACATGGGCAGGACAAAGGCGTGTCGCCGGCGCTGGCCCAGGCGCTGCACGCCCGGGTGGCCATCATGGGCAACGGCCCGCGTAAAGGAGGCGCTCCGGAAACGTGGCCCACGCTGCGCAACGCGCCCGGCATGGAAGATATCTGGCAGGTTCACTACTCGATGCTCGGGACCGCCGAAACCAACCCGCCCGCGGACTTCATCGCCAACCTCGACGCCGCCTGCCAGGCCAGGTGGATCAAGCTTTCGGCCCAGCCCGACGGCACATTTACGGTCACTAACAGCCGCAACGGCTTCAGCAAAACATATCAAGCGCGTAACTAACTAACTAATGCCTCGCCGGTCTGTCTTCGCCGGCCTTGACTTACACTGCCGGTTGCGGTAAGTGTCGGCGGCTCCTCTCCGAAAGGCGTGTTTGGCGTCTGGAACGAGCCACGAGCTTGCGGTAAAGGCGGCAAGTGTAGTAAGTGTGTTGGTTCGTTTTCGATTGGAGGGCCTTTTGGCAGATTCGGGAAGTATGTTCAATCCCGCCGTGAACCGCCGCACGGCGTTCCGCGCGCTGGCCGGATTTCTCGCCGGTTCGCCTTTGTTCGCACAGCAGGACCTTTTCCGGGACGCCGGCCGTGTTCCCGCGCTCGGCGAGATGCTCAACGTCTTCGACTTCGAGCCTGTCGCTCATGCCAAGGTCGCGCGCCAGGCCTACGACTACCTGGCTTATGGTTCTGACGCGGAGTTCACGTTGCGCCGGAACCGGGAGGCGTTCGACTGGGTCGAACTGATCCCGCGCAGGTTCGTCGGCGCGGGCCAGGTCCAGACCGGGTTGAGCCTTCTCGGTCAGAAGCTGCCGTTTCCGATCCTGATCTCGCCCACGGCCCGCCACGGGCTGTTTCATTCCGATGGCGAGATGGCCACGCACGCTGGAGCCACGGCCGCCAACACAACTTATATCGTGAGCAATGTCGCCACTTTGCCCGTGGAAAAGATCGCGGCGGCGGCCACCGGCCCCTGGTGGTTCCAGCTCTATCCGCAGCCCGGACCCGATTACAACCGCCAGACGCTCGAGAAGGCTCAGACGTTGGGCTGTAAGGCGGTGGTCGTCACCGTGGACCAGACGGCTTCCTCCTACGACCGCGCGCTGCATGGCCGGCACCTCGCCACCGCCGCGGCCCCCGTGCTGGTGCCCCAGTCTGCCGGGCAGCGGTCGCGGCTCCCCTCCAACGCGTACCACGTTTCGACCGTCAGGCTTTGGTACGAATGGAAGCTGTTCGACGAGCTTCGCGGGATGATCAAGGTTCCGATGCTCGCCAAAGGCATCGTCACGGCGGAAGATGCGCTCCTGTGCCTCGAACACGGAGTCGATGCGATCTACGTGTCCAACCATGGCGGCCGGTCGCTCGACTATGAACCTTCCACGCTCGAAGTGCTGCCGGAAATCGTCGATGCCGTCCATGGCCGCGTTCCGATTCTCTTCGACAGCGGCGTACGCCGCGGCAGCGACGTTCTGAAGGCTCTGGCCCTCGGCGCCAGCGCCGTCTGCCTGGGCCGCGCGCCGCTCTATGGTCTGGCCGCCTACGGCCCGGAGGGCGTGCAGAAGGTTCTCGAAATCCTGCAGGCCGAACTGGTTCAGGCCATGGCGGCAACCGGCCGGCTCACGCTGGCTTCGATCGACAGAACCTTGGTAAGAACGGAGTTCCTATGAGTTGGGCGCAAGAGCCGCCGGGCCGCATTCCTCCGGCCCGCGAGTTGATCAACACCTTCGAGTTCGAGGCGATGGCGCAGCGCAGCCTGAACGCCGCAACCTTTGCCGAGATCGCCGGCAGCGATCGGACCGCCCTCGAGCGCATCACCTTCCGGCCGCGCATGATGGTCAACACCGCGCACATGGACCTGACCGCCGAGCTTTTCGGCCAGCGCCTGTTCGCGCCCATCCTGGTCGGTCCCGTCTCCGAGCAGAAGCGGTTTCACCCGGAGGGTGAGCTGGCCTCGGTGCGCGGCGCCTCCGCCGCGAAAACTCTCATGGTGGTTTCCAGCCGCGCCAGCTATCCCCTCCAGGAGATCGCCGCCCAGCCGGGGGCCACGCTCTGGTATCAGGTCTACCCCGAAACGGATACGGATGCGCAGCGGCGCCGTATCGATCAGGCCGTCGCGCTGGGGTGCAAGGCGCTATGCATCACCATCGGCGGCGCGGACTGGAGCGCCATCGACCGTTTGCGGCAAGGCCTCCACATCCCGTGCGTGCTCAAGGGCATTATGAGCCCGGAAGAGGCTCGCGCCGCGATCGGCAAGGGCATCGATGGCATTGTCGTTTCAAACTACGGCGCCCAGTCCGCAAGTGGAATGGCGTCGCCGATCGAGGTGCTGCCCGCCATCGCCGAGGCGGTTGCCGGCAAAGTGCCCATCCTTATCGACGGCAGCTTCCGCCTCGGCTCGGACATTCTGAAGGCGCTGGCGCTGGGCGCGCGCGCCGTTATGCTCGGCCGGCCGCCGCTCTGGGCGCTGGCCGCCTACGGCTCCGCCGGCGTCGAAACCATGCTGGGAATGCTGCAGACCGAACTGGCCCGCGACCTGGCCATGTGCGGCAAGCCGGACCTGAAGTCGCTGGACCCTAGCGTGGTGAAGATCCACCTCCCAAGGCCCTCGCGGCCCTGAGAACGGACGCCGGCCAGCCCCTTATGGACTGGCCGGCCGGTTCGCGATAGGCGCCGCGAAAGAGGAACGGGCGGCATCGCCGCCCGGGACTAGCCCATTTTTACCAGGTCCCAGGGTTTGCGGTACGTGCGGAACGCAAACTTGTTGGCCTCGTTATCGCCCGGGAAAGTCCGGTTCTCGCCGTCCCACTTCAGCTTTCGTCCGGTCCAGTAAGCCACGTTTCCGATGCAGCCGACAGTCGTGGCCCGGACACCCACCTCGATGTTCGCGAACGGTTCCTTCCTGGCGCGCACGAAATCCACGAAGTTCTTGGTGTGCAGCGGCGTGGGTTCATCCTCGTTCATCTGGATTTTCTCCATCCGCGGTTCAAAGGTGAAGCTCCTGCGTCCGCGGCCGCCCCTGCCGCCTCCAGGCACCCGCTCAGGCACTTTTGGCTCGGAATAGAGTTCCATTCCGATACGGTCCACGAACAAGGCGGCCTCCGTGCCGTAAAACGCCATGCCATGCGGGCGGTCCTCCGGCCCCATCATGCCGTAGTAGCGCATGCCGGCCGTACGGCCGCCCAAGCCATGGCCATTATAGTTGGAACACTCGTAATTCATGATGAAATTCGGGTATTCGAACGTGGCCACCTGCATGTCATAGATATCGCCGGCCGTTCGCTTGTTGAACCGCACCGCCGACGAGGACACCTTGAGCGGCATGTCCTCGCCCATGATCTGGTGCACCGAGTCGAAACGGTGGTTGCCATAATCGGTGATGATGCCGTTGGTGTAGTCCATGAAGGACCGGTAGCCAAGGCGGTTGCGGTTAAATTGCACCAGCGGGGCGGGTCCCAGCCATGCATCCCAATTCAGGTCCGCGGGCGGATCGCTGTCCGGCACGGGCGGATTGCCGTACGCCATGCCCATATAGTTCCAGACGCGAACAAAGTGCACTTCTCCGATCTTGCCGCCCTGGATCATCTTGGCCGCTTCGGCGATATGGTCGGCCGAGCGGTGTTGGGTCCCCACCTGCACGATACGCTGGTTGTGCCGCACCGCGGCGATCATGGCCTTCCCTTCGCCGAAGCGGTAGAACATGGGCTTCTCGCAGTAGGCGTCCTTGCCCGCTTCGCAGGCCAGGATCAGCATTTGCGCGTGCCATTGATCCTGAGTGGCGATGATGACCGCGTCAATATCCTTATCCGCCAGCAGCTTACGGAAATCCGTGTAAGTCTTGGCCTGAGGCGCCCATTGGTGGGCCGCGTCCAGCCGGGTGCCGTAGACGTCGCACAGCGCGGCAATATCCACGTTGCGCGGCTCCTTGAGGCGCGGATCCAGGTTGCCGTCGTGATAGTTCTCAGGCGCCACGGCCTGAATATCTTCGGGAGTGCCGCGCATCAGGCGCGCATCGAAGGTGCCGCGCCCCCCGCAACCGATGAGGCCGACGCGCAGCCTGTCGTTAGCCCCATAAACCCGGTCGGCGGAGACGGCCGACAAAGCCGCGCCCGCGCCGGCGGTCCACAGAAAATCTCGTCGTTTCATAGCCAAAGCTCCTGAACTATTCTCGAACTACTCTCCTCACTGCAGTGTAGCGCCCAGGCCACCGTCGCGCCTCTGGGGCAGCCCTACGACCTGGAGGGACATCGCAATGGAACCTAAACCGACCCACGGCACTGCGCCTTACCACCCGCCGGCGCCGCGGGCTTATTCAATTTCCTATTTTAATACCCTTGACTCCTGACATGAATTCAAATATAGTATACGTCGTTTGGGGTCTTTGGTGTAGATTACTGCGAGGTTGTCACACGAACTTCAGCGCGTTGCCGTTGCTGTTCGCGACCGGGTGGCACCGGGCCAGGCCATTGCCACTTTTTCGCTTCCTCCTGGTTGAGGGAACTTTATGCGAACGATAGTACTCATGATTGGACTGTTGGGAGCGGCACTTGGCATAGCGTCGGCCCAGACTTTTGGAGAAATCGGCGGTGAAGTCCGGGATCCGAGCGGCGCGTTAATTCCAAACGCGTCCGTTACGGTCACCAACACGGCGACCAACGCGTCGCGTGTGTCCACCACCAACGCCGCGGGGTTCTACAGCTTCCCCGATCTGTCGCCCGGAACGTACAGCGTGAAGGTCGCGTCGGCGGGCTTCGACACCCTCGTGAAGGCGGGCATCGTGCTCGAGGTGCAGGCGGCGCCGCGGATCGATTTCACCCTTACCGTGGGGCAAGCCACGCAGACGGTCGAGGTCGCCGCTAACGCGGCCATGCTGGCCACCGAAAACGCCACGGTCGGCACCGTGATCGAGGAACAGCGCATTGAAGATCTGCCCTTGAACGGCCGCAACTTCTGGCAACTGGTCGCGCTGAGTCCCAACGTGACCTACGGATTCACTCCCGCCGCGCAGGCCAGCGGCCGCGAGGGCGGCTCGCGCGGCTCTCTTACCATGGCCATGTCGGGCGCGCGCGCGACGTGGGCAAATTACACTCTGGACGGCATCACCAACACCGACATCGACTTCAATTCCTACATTCTGCAGCCGTCGGTCGACGCTCTCCAGGAGTTCAAGGTTCAATCCGGGGTCTACCCCGCGGAGTTCGGCCGGGAAGCCGGACAGCTCAACGTTTCCACCAAACCCGGCACCAATCAATACCACGGAGCCGCCTGGGAGTTCCTGCGCAACGACATTCTCGACGCCAGGGCTTACGACTTCACCTCGGCCACCCGCAGCGCGACCAACCCCTCTCCGGGGAGGAAGCCCTACCGCCAGAATCAATACGGCTACACCCTGGGCGGGCCGGTTCGTATTCCGAAGCTGTTCAACGGAAAGAACCGGCTGTTCTTCATGACGAACTTCGAGGAATACGTCTCCCGCACAACTAACGTGGGACTGGGCACCGTGTTGACGTCGGCGATGCGTGGCGGCGATTTTTCCCAAGTCCCCACGGCTCTGGCGGACCCGAACTCGCGCACTGGGACCTACCCGAACATCCTCGCTTCGCCTTTCCCCGGCAACCAGATTCCCGCCAGCCGCCTCAGCGCGGACTCCATCATTCTGGAGAACGGGTGGATGCCATTACCGAATCAGCCCAATCAGGCTGGCCAGGTACTGCCTTACCAAAACTATCAATACGATGTATCGATTCCGGTCAACAAGCAGGATTTCACCTCGCGCATCGATTTGAACGAGAGCTCGAAATCGCAGTGGTTCGGCCGCTATAGTTGGAACTACGAAACCACCATTTCCTCAGCTCCCACGCTCGGCTTGGACGACGGCGAACAGCTCATAACCCGGGCCAGCCAGTGGGAACTTTCCAACGTCCGGACCATTTCCCCGACCAAGGTGAACGAGGCGCGGTTCGGCTACAACTCGCTGTTCAACAATATCACCCAGCAGTTGGCGGGCAAAACGAATGTGGATGCCCAACTGAACATGCCGGTGCAGGTCACGGATCCGAATTCCTGGGGCATACCCAACATCGACTTCAGCGCCAACAACTTGACCACCTTCGGCAACCCGACCAGCAGCCCGTTCCAGATCAACGACAAGTATTTCGAGTTTGTGGACAACTTCTCCTGGGTTATCGGGAAGCACTCTCTGCGCTTCGGTGGAGAGTACCGGTATAACGAGTTTCCGCAGATCGGAAATGAATTCCCCCGCGGCCAGTTCTATTACGACTCCCAGTTTACCAACACCGTCGCGCCGGGAACCGGCGCGCAGTCCGGCGGCTACACCGGCGCGGACTTCATGCTGGGCGATTCCTATGACGGCATTATTGCCGTGGCGCTGGCGTCGGACAAGTTTACCAACAATGAATGGGCGACTTACATCGACGACACCTGGAGGGTGAAACCGCACCTGACCGTCAGCATGGGTTTCCGGTGGGAGGTGGAGCAGCCCTTGCTGGACACATCCGGCCGCGAGCCCAACGTCGAGCTCAACGAATCGCTTCCCAATCAGGCGGATGTGCCGGACTTGACCAAGCATCCGGTTTACGTCCGCACCGGAACCGGGAGCTTTTTCGACGGCCTCAGCTTCCAATACTTGCCCTATTGGCAAACCGCCGGCATTGGAGCGCTTCCCCCGATCCTTCCTCCGCTGCAAACCGAAAGGTCGGACACCCCGAACGCCCGGCTGATCAACACCGATTACAAGAACTTCGCGCCGCGGATCGGGATCGCCTGGAGCCCGTCGGATAAGTGGTCGATCCGCACCGGTTACGGCATCTTCTACTCTAACGAAAGCAAGAACTCCATCTTCGATATGGAACGCGGCATGGGAGGCCGAACCGGGCAAGTGACGTCTACCACCTATGGGGTTCCAACCTGGACCTACACGAATTTCATCAATACGGCACAGCTTCCGGCGCAAATTCCCATTGGCTTGGTTTGGGGCGCGAACTCACACCTGCCGACCAGCTACAGCCACCAGTGGATCATGAACGTGCAGCGCACGCTTGGCAAGTCTACTACCGTGGAGGTCGATTACACCGGCTCGGCAAGCCACGACCTCGACCACCTGATTAATCAGAATCAGGGGATTCTCGGAACCCAGGGGGCGGTTCTCCGCTTGCCCTATCCGGAATGGGGAGCTTCGGGAATCCAGTGGTTGAATGCCGACAGCAATGGGAATTACAATGGCATGAGCGCCAAGTTGACCCAGCGCTTCGGAGCCAACCTGACGACCTTGTTTGCCTACACGTACTCCAGGTCCCTGGACGACACCAGCGCCATCCGCGGCACCAATAACGACTTTTCGCCCGAGAACTCGCTCTGCCCCAATACCTGCGAATACGGTCCCTCGGATTACAACATTCCGCAGCGTTTCGTCACCTCCATCCTGTACACGCTGCCATTCGGTAAGGGCCAGCATTTTCTGAATCATGGAGGAGTCGTAAACCAGGTGGTCGGCAACTGGCAGTTGAGCACCATCACCACGTTGCAAAGCGGCAACGCGCTGGATACGTCCGCATGGGATTCCGGCGGCACCAATTTCATCACGGAAGCCAACCGGCTCAACTGCGTTGCCGGCGTAAACCCGGTTCTGCCCAATAACAACGAGCACGCTTGGTACAACTCGGCGGCATACACCAACCCCGTTGCCGCCACGTTTGGAAACTGCTCGCGCAACACTCTGCGGGGACCGTGGCTAGGGAACGAAGATGTTTCGGTCATCAAGCACTTCCCGATCCACGAAGGACACATGCTGGAGTTCCGCATGGAAATGTTCAACGCTCCCAACCATGTGTTACTCTCCACTCCCGGCAGCTTGAGCTGGGGTGGCGGCTCGGGTCCGGCGCCGACCTCGACGTTCGGTACCATTACAGGGACAGCGAACGCCATGCGCCAGATCCAGTTCGCGCTCAAGTACGCATTCTGAAGCTCGTTGGTTTCACCTCTCGCTGGGGCCGGACTCCGTCCGGCCCCAGACCTTTTTTAGTGGGGCAGGCTCCCAGCCCAATGCCGCATACTTTTCCCCGGTCTGCAATCCTCGATGTGTACCGCTGTTTTTTCCAGTCACCAACCATAAGAATTCCGGGCTTTGACCGAAAACCGGCACTAAGTACCGGTTTCCCCCCGTTAACTTATTGATTCCTGGTTGAAGAACCGGTACTGAGTACCGGTTTTCCTCCGTGGCGCACGCACTCTTGCGTGCCGCGTCGAGTCTCTACTCGACGCTTCCGCGCCCTGTGGCGGCGAGCGCCGGCGGGAGTGCCCACGCGGCATGCAAGAGTGCGTGCGCCACATTTGCCCGCCGGAGAACGTTCCGCGTACTGTTCAAGGCTCGGCAAGTGACCAGTGCTGTTCCTGGCTCGATTTCTTCCCTCAGGAAAAGTACTCCACCCCGGTGAACTCACAGAAGTGCGCCAGCTCGCCGGTCCAGTCTCCGTACACTAGCGCGACATGGTGCTCCACGGCTTCCCGCATCATCTTGTCCAGGAAAGCCGCGGCGCTCGGTTCCGGCCTGACGGTTGCGACGCTGCCGCGCACGCCGTCGCCGGACGGGATTACCTGGCCGCGGGCGACAAACAGCCGGAACTTGCCGTCCCGCGGGCGCAGCAGTTTCGCCAGCGTCGCGGTGCCCTCCGGGAACGGAAACTCCACCGTGGCGCCGGTGCCGGTGCGCATGTGCACCCGAACCAGCGCCTTTTTCGGATCTCCTGCCAGCGAAGGCGCGGCGGCGCCGCAGTGGGCGAACTGGATGGCGCCCTCCGCCTCCAGGTAAGCCGTGATGTCGAAGTTGAACGCCGGCGTGCCCGCCATCCGGTTCAGGATGTAAGTGGTGATCAACGCCGGCAGATCGATTTCGCAGGAATTGGGGACCCCGTCCTCCGACATCAAGGCATGCGCCGCGCAGGGCGTGATCTTGTGCTGGTCGCGCAGCTCCGGCCAGCAGCGTACCGAGTAGCCGTCGAGCTTGTTTCTCCCCACCAATTCCCGAATGCCGACGTACAGGCGAAGGTTGTCCGCCAGCGCCTGCTCGCCGATATCCCTGGCGCCGCCGGTTTCAGCGATGAGCCGCTGCGCGGCCGCGGCGGTCTCGCCGGGGGATGCCGCCCGCGCGGCTTCGAGCAAAGCCTCCAGATCGATGTGAATCGCTGTCGCTCCCAGGACCTTCTCGAGATCCCCTTCGTCCGCCGACACATCCAGCATGCCCGGGCACGGGGACCCCACCAAGCCGAACCGCGCCCGCCGCAGGCTTCCGGCAACTTTCCCTGCCCTGGCTGCGCGCGCCACTTGCTCCACGTGCAGGGGTGTCACGTGGCCGACCAGGTACACGAAACGCTTCCCGGACCGCCGGATATTCGACCCCGACGCGACCAGCCCGGTGATGGGCGACGGCATCGGGATGTCCTTCTCCAGGTACGGCAGCGCCCACATCACCAGCGGAACATCCCGCAGTTCTCCGGCAAGCGTCAGTGTGATTTCTTCCCGTACCCAGGTGCAAAAGAAAAGGACTACCACGTCGATCGCGCTCGCTCGCAGGTGAGCGGCAATCTCAACCGCGTCGGAAACCGTGCGTGGAGTCTCGGCGGCAACCACCTCGCACCCGATTCGCCGCAGCTCCTCGATCGCGTGCTGCCGCTCGGCGGCAACCGGCGGCAGATCGTAGAACGGGTGGACGCAGGTGACAAACCCGATCTTCAATCCATCTTCGGGCATGTTCTTAAATTCCCAGCCGGGCGCGGCGGGCCAGTTCGCCTAGGGTCTGGTTGGTCTGCGGTTGATGGCCTTTCAAGGGCAGGATGCGCTCGTGGATGGCGTCCAGCAGCCAGGCGGGTTGGGGGAAGAAA
>JBKQIF010000180.1:0-35115 GCA_052148435.1 Bryobacteraceae bacterium | reverse complement strand
TTCAATTTCACCGCGCGCGTCTGTCCCACCCCCAGTTCGACCACCACGGCGCCGTCGTTATATCCCTCCGCCGAGGCCGAGATCTGATACGTATCGGCATCCAGTTGGGGCAGCACGAAGCTGCCGTCCTCGGCCGATGTAGCCTCCAATTGATCGCTGCCAGCTCAAGCGCGGCCTGGCGGCGGCGCTCCACCGCTCGCTCATAGCTCTGTTCCAGCGCCGGATAATCGGGCGACGTCTGAATCCGCGCCAGTTCCGCGCGCTGGAATACCAGCGGCGGCCCATTGAAGTGATAGAACACGAAGACCATGGCGCCGATGAAAAGAACGAAGAACTGCATCGGGATCTTGGCCACCGCGTTGAACAACAACCCCATCCTGCTCTCGGAGACGGATTTGCCGGTCAGGTAGCGCTGCACCTGCGATTGGTCGCAGCCAAAGTAGGACAGAAACAGAAAGGTGCTGCCGATCAGGCCGCTCCACAGGTTGAAACGGTCGTTCCAGTCGAAGTTCGTGGTCACGGCGTTCAAACGGCCCGCCGCGCCGGCCAGGTAGACCGCGTCGCCGATCGAAACCGAATGGGGCATCAGCACGAACGCCGTCACCAGGGCGACGATGAGTCCTAGCAGGATCACGCCCATCTGCTGCACATCGCTCCACGTCACGGCCTTGATACCGCCCAGCACCGTGTAGGCGATCACCGTCGCGCCCATCAGGGTGGTGGTCAGCCGTTCGGGCCAGCCCAAAAGCACGCTCAGCACGATGGCCGGCGCGTAGATCGTCAGACCGGCCGAAATGCCGCGTTGCGCCAGAAAGATCAGGCTGGCCAGGGCGCGCGTCTTGGAATCGAAACGCCGCTCCAGGTATTCATACGCGGTGTAGACGCGCGCATGACGGAACGCCGGAACCACGGTGGCGCAGACCACCACCATGGCGATCGGCAAGCCGAAGTACGCCTGCACGAAACGCATACCGTCGGTGTAAGACTGGCCGGTGGTGGAAATAAAGGTTATCGCCGAAGCCTGGGTGGCCATGATGGACAGCCCCATGGCGTACCACGGCATGGTTCTTCCGGCCAGCAGATAACGCTCCACCGTGCTGCTGCCGCGGCTGCGGTACAAGCCGTACAGGATGATCGAAATCAGCGAGGAAACCAGGACGATCCAGTCGAGGGTCCTCATCGGTAGGCTTGAGTAAACAGATACAGCACGCCAATCAGTGCCGCCAGGTAGAGCAGCACCGCGCCGTAAACGCGCCGCCAGGAGCCGAGAAACGGCGGAGGATCGTCGGGGAGCGTGCGCGGCGCCGCCATGCTGGGAGTGTAGCACGGGCAAACGGTGTCGAGCGATTCGGGAAGGACACCAGAGGCGTGAGGAGGGCACAGCCTCTGGGTCCGAGGCAGGTCGAGGTTTATTGGGGGGACCCTGAGCCACCAGGGCCGGGCAACAGTGCCTCCGTCCTGCGCCTGTACATCATATCGGCCGTTTCGGACAAATTTTTGCCGAAATGTTTGCATGACTGTGACTTCCCCGGGAAGCGCTACAGATCTTCCGGGCGCAGGCCTGTGTGCTTGGCCATCTCCGATAGAGCGACCGGCCCCAATTCCTCTTTGTCGTGATAGGCGAAACGGTATTGTGGCCATCCCTCACGCCGCAGCGTCCGATGGGAACCGGACGTGCGAACAATGCGCCACCCAATCCGCTGCAAGGCCGCAAGCACACGCCGCGCCTTGGTCGCCGGCCATTCGCTCATGCTGCGATGGAGAACTGCAACGTGTCGGCTGCGGGCTTCATCTCCCCGTGCTCGATTTCCTCGGCAATTACGCGTAGCGCAAGGGCCTTGGCCTTCAGCGTCGCTTCCTCGGAAGTGGAGCCGTACACCGTCACGCCCGGCAGTTCGGGAATGTCGCCAATCCAGCGGCCGTCCGTCTCGCGAAGCAACCGGATGGTGAGTTGCATATGCTTCATCCTACCAAGGATGCGGGCCGCAAGTTCGGGCGCCGGGTCTTCACGCTACTTCTTCGCGGGTGTGATATCGGTCACCGGAAGGTCCCAGTGGGCCAACAGGATCTCGAAGCGCCGTTGTTCCTCGCGCTCGTAAGTCTGGTGGTCCGGCCAGAGTTGCCGAATCAACCGCTCTTCGTCCGGGTTCCCGCTGGTCGCCAAGCCGGAGTTCTTGAACCGGATCGTGACGCGATAGTCCCAGCGCCCATCCTCGGTCGCGTGGTTCGCCGGCGTCTCGATTTTCACCGAGAGGATGCGGCCACTCTCGGCCACCTTTTGCAGCAACGGGTAGTGGTTCTTCAGGAAGAGTTGCAGGAATTCCTGCTGGTGCCCCCATTGCACCTTGTAGTAATACTCCATTGTGTATGGCTGGTCGGGCGCAGCCTGGGGCGGGGCTCCTTGAGCAACGAGCGACCGCGCACAAACCGAAAGCAAGAGCGTAAACAGGATATTCTTCATCGATCCTCCAATCACCGGGTGACTTTGAATTCTAACAAGCTTCCCGTTCCGGTTGCGCCGCCGGTCTCGCCGTAGCGCCGGCGATCTTGTCGCCGGTGTCTTTGTTCATCGTGCACAAAAATGCACAAAAGCATCCCGCCGGCCCGGCCGGCGGAATCCAGTCACAGAGCTTCCAAACATTTGTTATTCCTTCCGTTTCAATCTCTTACGGCGACTTCGCCAGCCCCGCGCACCCCCTTTTCCCCCGCTCGCCCGCGTTATCGTGTGGCCGAAAGCCGACCACTTATGACCGATACCGGACTCACTCCTCGGCAACTCCAGGTCGTCGGCTCGTCCGCCTGGACGACAGATCCGCAATCCCCTGCCCGACGCCGGCCGGCCCGCTTCTGTTAAAGTGTTTCAATTCGGCTGGCTATCGAACCAAGCCGCATGGGAGCAAATCGGAATGGTTGGTCGACGTCGTTGGCTGGTTCCTTTCGCATCGCTTTGTCTGTTGGCGCTGGCAGGGCTCGGAATGTTTGCCCAGATGACCCCTGCGAGTCCATACCCCGGCACGTTGCTGGCCGGGCTCGAGTGGCGCGATGTGGGACCCATGCGCGCCGGACGCACCTTTGCCGTCGCCGGCCACGCCGCTCAGCCCGACACCTTTTATTCCGGCTCGGTGGGCGGCGGCGTGTGGAAGACCGGGAACGCCGGCCGCACCTGGGACCCCATTTCCGACCAGGGCATTCCGATCGGCTCGATCGGCGCCATTGCCGTAGCCCCCTCGAGTCCCAATGTGGTCTACGTCGGCACCGGCGAGACCGACATTCGCAACCAGCACTCCTACGGCATTGGCATGTATAAATCCACCGACGCCGGCAAGACCTGGACCCACATCGGTCTCGAAGCCACCGAACATATCGGGCGCGTGGTGGTCGACCCGGCCAACCCCAACCGCGTCTATGTCGCGGCGCTCGGCCACGTCTACAATGCCAACCCGGAGCGCGGCCTCTACCGCTCGACCGACGGCGGCGCCACCTGGAAGAAGATTCTGTTCAAGACCCACGATCCCGACAACGTCGGAGCCATCGACGTAGCTCTCGATCCGAAAAATCCGCGCGTGCTCTACGCTTCCCTGTGGGCCACCCGCCGTCCGCCGTGGCCGGTCTACGCGCCTTCCAATATGCCCGGCGGCGGGTTGTACAAATCCACCGACGGCGGCGACACCTGGAAGCAACTGGCGGGCGGATTGCCCCACGACGAATTCGTGGGCAGGATCGGAATCGCGGTTGCGCCCAGCAATCCCAATCGCCTCTGGGCGGTGGTGGACGATCTCGGCAGCGGTGTGGCGCCGCCTCTCGGTGGCGGCGGACGCGGCGCGAACGCCGGCGGCGGCGGCGTCTACGTTTCGGGCGACGCCGGAGCTACCTGGAAACTGGTCAACAGTGAGAGCCGGCTCTGGGGCCGCGGCTGGTATTTCGAAGCCGTCACCGTGGATCCCACCGACCCCGACCGCGCCTACGTCATCAACACCGCCACCTACGTGACCACCGATGGCGGCAAGACTTTTGTGCCGCTCAAAGGCGCGCCCGGCGGCGACGATTACCATCAGCTCTGGATCAATCCCAAAGACGCCAACCGCATGGTGCTGTCGAGCGACCAAGGCACCGTGGTGAGCGTGGATCGCGGCAAAACCTGGAGCTCCTGGTACAACCAGCCCACCGCCCAGATCTATCACGTGGCCGCCGACAATCGCTTCCCCTATTGGCTCTACGGCGCGCAGCAGGACAGCGGCGGCGTAGGCGTCAGCACCTGGTCGCGCCAGGGCCTGCTCAGTTTCCGCGACTGGGAACCCACCTGCCTGGCCGGCGAGAGCGCGACAGCGCTGCCCGATCCTAAGGACGGCAACATCCTCTATGGCAACGGCGCCGGGCGTTGCGACCAGGCGCTCAACATTTCCGTGCCACTCGGCGGACGACTGCCTCCGCCCGATCCCGACGATCCGGACCGCAAGACCTGGACCCTGCCCCAGGTCTTTTCCCAAGCCGACGAAGCGCTCTACTACGCCAACCAATTCGTGATGCGCTCGCGCGACCGCGGCCGCACCTGGCAGAAAATCAGTCCCGACCTGGCGCGCGTGAAGCCGGCCGTGCCCGCCACACTGGACTCGTTGACAGCCAAAGACATCGACGAAGCGATGACCGACCGTTTCGGCGTGGTCTATACCATCGGCCCATCGCCGCTCCAGGCCGCCACGGTCTGGGTCGGCACCGACGACGGCTTGATTTACGTCACGCGGGACGATGCCAAGAACTGGAACAACATCACCCCTCCGGCCATGACCGCCTGGAGCAGGGTCTCGCAAATCGAAGCCGGCCATTTCGATGCCGAGACCGCCTACGCCTCCGTCGACCGCCATCGCCTCGCCGATAACCAGCCGTATATCTATCGCACTCACGATGGCGGCAAGACGTGGCAGAACGTAGCCGCCGGGATTCCCGCAGGCGCCTACGTCAATTCGGTGAAAGAAGACCCGCAGACCGAAGGGCTGCTCTACGCCGCCACCGAGCTGCGGGTTTATGTTTCTTTCAACGACGGGGACCGTTGGCAGCCGTTGCAGAACAACATGCCGGTGACCTCGGTTCGCGACATCGTGGTGCACGGCGACGACCTGGATATCGCCACCCACGGGCGCGGCTTCTGGGTGATGGACCAGATGACTCCGCTGCGGCAGGTCGCCGCCCTGGGCGCCCAGATCGTCTCCGCCGGCGCGTACCTGTTCCAACCCGGCGAAACCTATTCCATCCGGGCCGGCAGCATGAACGGCACGCCGATGCCGCACGATGAACCGCAGTTGCGGAATCCGCCCTCCGGCGTGGTGGCCTACTACTGGCTCAAGAGCGCTGCCGCCGGGGCGCTGAAGCTCGAACTGCTGGACGGCGGCGGAGCGGTGCGGGCCTGCGCGGCCAGCGATACGCCGGTGCGTCCGCCACATACCGAAACCTTGAACGTAGAGGCTATTTGGATGCAGCCGGCCGCGCCGCCTTCGGCCGCGGCCGGAATGCATCGCTTCGCCCTAGGTGCCACGGCCGCACGCGGCGGCGGCTTCGGACGTGGTGCGGCCCCTCCGCCGGCGCCGGACGCCTGCCATCCCGCGGGAGCCGCACCGGTGGCCAACCAGACCGCGGGCGGACGCGGCGGACGCGGCGCCGCAGCCTTGCAGCCCGGCCAGTATACCGTGCGCCTCACCGTCGACGGCCAGACCTATACCCAACCCGTCACGGTGAAACCGGACCCGCGCGGCGCACCGGCCGGCGGCAACGAGCCTCTCGGGGAGGATAAGTAGGCGGTCAGGCGTGCGGCGCAGGCTGACGAGCGCCGTACTACCATGTAGGTTCATTCGCGCCGTCGTAAGTATCCCATGCGTTTCAAGCTGATCAGCTGCGAAGTTCTCTACCGCGAAATGTGCGACGCCTGCGCACATTCGCCGCACCAGGTGGACGTGGAGTTTCTGCCCAAGGGGCTGCACGACCTTGGCGGCAAGCCGATGGCGGCGAAGATCCAGGAAGCCGTGGACCGCACGCCGGAAGGCATGTACGAGGCGATTCTGCTCGGCTACGGGCTCTGCGGCCTGGGGCTCGACGGGGTCGCCGCGCGGCATACGCGCCTGGTGCTGCCGCGCGCCCACGATTGCATCGCGCTGCTGATGGGCGGCCGCGAACGCTACCAGGCGTACTTCGATGCCAACCCGGGCACTTATTTCCGGTCGACCGGCTGGCTCGAGCGCGGCAAAGGCTTGCAGCAGTTGACTCACAACACCGTGGGGTTCGACGAGTCGGTGGAAGCGCTGATTCGCAAATACGGCGAAGACAACGGGCGCTACCTGTACGAGGAGATGACCCGCTACCGCTCGCAGTACCGCAAACTCGCGTTCATCGAGACGGGGCTGGAGGCCGGCGGGAAGTTCCTCGCCGAAGCGTCCGTCGAAGCCGGCGAGAACGGCTGGAGTTTCGAACGGCTGCCAGGCGACCTCGGGTGGTTGCGGCGCATGGTGGAGGGCGAGTGGGCGGAAACTGAGTTCGTGGTCGCCGCGCCAGGCCAGCACATCGCGGCTACCTATGACGCCAGCGTAGTGAAGGCTCAGGCCGTTCCGCTTAGCCGCTCGTGAAGCTCGAACTCCATCCCAATCGACGGCAGACGCTGGCCGATCAGCTCTTCGAGGCGGGCGTCGAATTCCCCTGCGGCGGCGACAGCGCCTGCGGCGGCTGCAAGGTGCGGGTCCTGGAAGGGGAGGTGCCGGTCACCGCGGCCATGCGGCAGGCGCTCAGCGAGGAAGAGATCCGCGATGGGTGGCGCCTGGCCTGCTGCGCGGCCTGGGCATCTGGTACGGGCGGCGTGGTGGTTGAGGTGGACCAGTGGTCGCTCGCCGTGCTCACCGACGAAGCGCACGTGCCCATCGAGCCGCGCGCGGGACGAGGCGCGGCGATCGACCTGGGTACGACCACGCTGGTGGTGCAGGTGGTCGATCTGGCGACGGGCGAAGTGGTCGGTGTGGAGACCGCCATCAACCCGCAGGCGCGCTATGGCGCCGACGTGATGAGCCGCCTGCAGTACGAGCTCCGCCAGCCGGGCGAACTGGGCCGCATTATCCGCCAAACGCTGGGGCGGATGCTGGGCGGCGAGCCGCTCCGCGAGGTGGTGGTGGCGGGCAATACGGTGATGCATCACCTCTTCTGCGGCCTCGAGGTGGAGCCGCTGACGCACGCGCCGTTCCTTTCGCCCACGCTCGACGGCTACCGCTTCGCGGCTTGGGAGTTGGAATGGCCGGGGCCGGCCGAATTCCTGCCTTGCCTGGGCGGATTCGTGGGCAGCGATCTACTGTGCGGCATCGTGGCCACGCGTTTGGACGAGCAGGCGCGGCCGCGGGCGCTCTTCGACATCGGCACCAACGGTGAGGTGGTGGTGGGGTCGGCGGAAGCGATCGTGTGCGCATCGACGGCGGCCGGCCCGGCCTTTGAAGGCGGCCGAATTGGCGCGGGAATGCGGGCAGGCGCAGGCGCCATCGATAGCGTACACGTGCGCGACGGCGGGCTCGACTGTCACGTCATCGGCGGCGGCACGGCGCGCGGCATCTGCGGCAGCGGACTGGTGGACGCGGCGGCGGGCGGCGTCGAATTGGGCTGGATCGGCGCCAACGGCCGGCTGACGAACGCGGAGAAGCGCTTGCCGCTGGCCGCGGGCGTCGCGCTGGCGCAGAGCGACATCCGCGAGTTGCAACTGGCCAAGGGCGCCATGGCGGCAGGGCTACGCATGCTCGCCGGCGGAGGCGTGGAAAAGCTGTCTCTGGCGGGCGCGTTCGGCAACTATATCCGCCAGGCGAGCGCGCGCGCCATTGGACTGTTGCCCGAGGACTTGCCGATAGAGCCGGTGGGCAACAGCGCGCTGCGCGGCGCGCGCATGCTGCTGCTCGCTCCATCCACCCGACCGGAGCGATTGCGCAAGATTCGAGCGCTCGCGCGGCACGTCGAGCTTGCCGCCGACCCCGATTTCCAATACCTCTACGCCGAGATGATGGCGCTCACCCGTTACTCTTTGAGCGGTTGAGCGCTTTGTCCCACAGAACCATCCGCCCTTTATAAAGTCCTCATGGACTTTTTAGGACTTCCTCAGGCCCCAGCGGATACGCTCAAGGATGAAAGCGTAAGCGACAAATGTCATCCGTCCTTGAGAAGCTCTTGGTTCCGGCGGTCAGGCTCCCGGAAGAGCCGGCAGCCCGAGAAGCGCATTCGGCGCTGAATATCGCTGTCGTCTGTACTTCGATCGAATCGACCTTGCCGGCCTTACGGACGGCGGCCACGCTGGCCAATCGCCTGCGCGCTCGCATCACGTTGATGGTGCCCCAGGTTGTTCCGTACCCTCTCCCACTCACCACACCGCCCGTGCCGCTCGATTTCACCGAAAGGCGCTTTCGCGTCCTGGCAGAGGAGAGCCCGGTCGAAACCACGGTTTGCATTTGTCTTTGCCGCAACCGGGTCGAGGCCCTGACAACCGTCTTGAGGCCGTATTCGCTGGTCGTGATCGGCGACAGCGGGAGTTGGTGGCCCAGCGAAGAGAAACGCATGGCGCGCCAATTACGCCGAGCCGGCCATGACGTGGTGCTCGCCGAGGCTTAGCCCGCGGTCACGCGCGGAAAGAAAAAGCCGGGATGAATCCCGGCTTACACAGGCTAAAGCCTGTGCCACCATCTGTCGGCAGGTCACTGACAACAGGTGGCACAGGCTTCAGTCTGTGTGAACCTGTCGGCAGGTCACTGACAACAGGTGGCACAGACTTCAGTCTGTGTGAAATGTAGAAACTTCGGCGGCTTAAGTGGACAGTATTGCGGCTAATCCTGGTGCAGCGCCCGCAGCGGATCGATGCGCGTCGCGCGCCGCGCCGGAACGTAGTTGGCGACGAGCGCCACGGTGAGAAGCAAGGCTGCGACTCCGGCCATCACCGCGGGATCGAGCGGCGCTACCCCGTAGAGCAGGGCGCGCAGGGCCAAAGCCAGCGCGGCGGCGCCGGCGATCCCGGCCCCGAGGCCGATCAGCGCGGTCTTGAGGCCGTTGCGGATTACCAGCGACATGAGTTGGCCGGGCGTGGAGCCAAGCGCCATGCGAAGACCGAATTCGCGGGTCCGCTGGGCGACGCCGAAGGAAACAACCCCATGAATCCCGAGCGCGGCCAACAGCATCGAGATGCCCGCGAAAACCGTCAACAGTATGGTCGAAATGCGGGACGCGGTATTGGCCAGCGACAGATACTCGTCCATGCTGCGGATCTGAAACACCGGCTGGCCCCCATCCACCGACCACACGGCCTGCTTTACGGCTTTCACCACGGCCTCGGTCTCCATCGCCGTGCGCACGGCCAGCACCATCGACTGGTCCGGCATTTGCTCAAAGGGCGCGTAGATGGTCGGCTCCGGCTCTTTTTCCAATCCGTAGTGATGCACCTGGCCGACGATGCCGGCGACTTGCCGGAATTCGCCCCAGAGCCGCATGCGGCGGCCGATCGGGTTCTGGTTGGGCCAATATTGGCGCGCCAGCGTTTCGTCGATCAGGACCACCAACGGGGCGTCCGGTACATCGCGACCCGATAGCAGTCTTCCCCGCAGCAGCGAGATCCCCATGGTGTGGAAATACCGCGGGCTGACACGCCGAAAGTCCGCGACCAGCGACTGCCCCGGCGGCAGGGGGCGGTTTTCGATGGTGAAGTACTCCCGGTCGTTTTGCTGTCCGAGCGGAAGCACATCGGTAAGACCGGCGGATTGAATGCCGGGTATCCGGTCCACTCTGTCGAGCACGCGCCGATAGAAGCCGGCCTGCTCGCGATCGCTCTTGTAAAGATTGTCGGTGGGCAGGCGCATGCGGAACGTCAAGACATGATCGGGCCGTATGCCCGGATTCACGTGTTGCAGATTCACAAAGCTCTTCATGGCGAGACCGGCGCCGATCAGCAGCATACTGGCGAGAGCGATCTCCCCGGCCACGAAGAAACTCCACACCCCGGTCCGGCCAGGCGATGGGGAAGACGTCCGGCCGCCTGCCTTCAACGCATCGTTCACGTTGGCGCCGGACACGTACAGGGCGGGGATCAGTCCGAAAATCAGCGCGGCGCCGGTTGAGATCGCGAGCGCAAAGAGAAGCGCCCGGCCGTCCACGGCGATGGCCGGCCGCACGATCTCGGCACCGGCCTCCGCCATCGGAAGCGTGGCCGGCAGCGCCGCGCTCAGAAGCTCGACACCCCACGCGGCGAAACAGACTCCGAGCGCGCCTCCCAGCAGGCTCAGCAGCAGGCTCTCGCTCAAAATCTGCGCGATCAGGCGGCCGCGCCGCGCGCCCAATGCGGCGCGAATCGCCATCTCCTTGTGCCGGCCCGTGACGCGCGCGAGCAATAGACTTGCAACGTTCACGCATGCCAGCAGCAGAAGCAGCCCCACCGCTCCCAAGAGCAACAGCAGCGCCGGCCGGATATATTCGAAGAGCGCCTGTTTCATCGCGACCACGGCCACATCCCAGCCTGCCAGCCTGGGCGTCTGGGCGTCGATGCGGCGCGCGATGGCGCTCAGCTCGGACTGGGCCTGAGCGAAACTGACACCCGGCTTAAGGCGGGCGATGACGCCGAAGTCGTGGTCCACGCGGCTCTTGGCGCGCAGTTGCGCGACCGGCCATGGCACATAAAGGTCGGTGGGCAGCAGGTGGTAAAAGTCCGGCGCGAGCACGCCGATCACGGTGTACGGCTCGCTATTCATGGTAAAGGTCCTTCCGATGACGCGCGGGTCCGCTCCGAAGCGGCGCTTCCAAAACCCGTTGGCGAGCACGGCGACCGGGTACCGTGCCTGACCGGCGCCCTCAGCCGCCGTGAAGTCGCGTCCGAGAACGGTGCGCGCCCCGAGCATCGACAGAAAATTCGTGGTCACGCGCAGACCGACGACCTGCTCGGGCTCGCCCTCCCCGGTTACAGTGCCAGTGCCGACCTCGAGTATCGCCATATCCTCGAAGGATCGGCTCTGCTCCTTCCAGTCGAGGAAATTCGGCCCGGAGGGCCCCTCGCGCCTGATGCCGTCCTTCAAATCCGTCTCCCAGATCAACGCCAGCCGGTCGGAGCCGGGATACGGCAACGGACGCAGCACCACCGAATTAACGACACTGAAGATAGCGGTGTTGGCTCCGATGCCAAGCGCGAGGACGAGCAGGGCCACGATGGTGAAGCCCGGCATCTTGCGCAAGCTGCGGAAAGCGTGGCGCAAATCCCTGAGGAGGGTGAGCATGCCGTTCGGGGTGCAAGCCAAGGTCCATTTTGAGGGACTGGGCAAGTGAATGAAAACATTGACTGCCGCTGCCACCGCGTAGGACCTGAGTGTTCGCTTTCGGGAATCCTCAGCGGGTTCGAAGCCGGGCTTGGCACGCCGCCGTCCGCGCCTCGCCGCTGACGTACGCCTGTGATAGCATGGGGCCGTCGAGGGGCAAATTAGGATGATTTCCCGATACCGCTCTTCCTGCTTGTTACTCTTTCTCGCGGCTTGCGCCTGGCCGTCCAGCGCCGTCACCCGCCGCGCGGTCCTGGTTGGAATCAATCTCTACAATCCGGACGCCGCCCAGCAAACTCCCGCCCCGTCAGGCCCCGCCTTTCGCCGCCCCGCCGTCACCGGCAGCCCGACTTACTGGCGCTTCGACAACCTCAACGGCGCCATCAACGACGTGAATCTGATGAAGGCCGTGCTGGAGAGCTTCGGCTTCAGCGACTTCGTGGTTCTGACCGACCAGGACGCCACCGCCGCGGCGATCCTGTCGGCGCTCCAGAAGAACCTGGTCGATGACGCCGCCGCCGGCGACATCCGCGTCTTCTACTACTCCGGCCATGGCAATCACATGCGCAACCTGGCCAGCAAAGAGGAAGGCGGCGAAGATCAGACCATCGTTCCGGCCGACCACTGGCGCGGCGTGCCCGATGTTCGCGACAAGGAAATCTCGCGTATTCTTTGGAAGGCCGCCAAGAAAGGCGTGCGCGTTACCTTCATCGCGGATAGCTGCCACAGCGGGTCGCTCTCCCGCGGCGCCTGGAACGCGCGCGGCAAGGCGCGCACCAACTCCGGTCGCGGCGCGGAAGCCGAAGCCGGCAAGATCGCCGAACCGGTCGTCAACGATCCCGCCGATATGGATCCCGGCAGCGGCAAGGAGATCGATCCCGAAGCTCTCGGCGTGCTCACCCTGGCCGCCGCCCAGCCCACCGAAGAAGCCCTCGAAACGCAAACCGAAGACGGCGATCACGGCGCCTTTACCTGGGCCCTGGCCCGCTCCCTGCGCAGCGCCGACGAGCCCATGCGTCAGGTCTTTGGGCGCGCCGTTACCGCCATCCGCGCCAATAGCGTGCCGCAATTACCCGTCATGGGCGGCGCCGGCCGGGCCGAGCGCGGCATCTTCGGCGACCCCGCCACCACCGCCAGCGGCCTCACCGTCATGGTTCAGTCCTACAACGGCAAAACCGTCCATCTGCGCGGCGGCACCGCCATCGGCGTCTACCCCCACTCGACGTTTAAGAGCGTTGCCAAACCACCCGTCGAGCTCGAAATCACCGCCGCCGACGCTAGCACCTCCCTTGCCACCCTCACCGGCTCGGGCACGCTGAAGACCGGCGATCTCTTCCTCGTGGATAAATGGGTGGTCCCTCCTTCGGCCGCTTTGCGCGTCTACATTCCCAACCCGGAGCCGGCCGCCGGATTGATTGCCACCGCCCGCGAAATCGGCAAGCTGCGCACGGATTCCGGCATTGTCTGGCTGGCCGACGCCACCGCCGGCCGTCCCACCCACGTCATGAGCTGGACCGGCACGTCCTGGATTCTCGAACAAAATCCCGCCAGCGGCCATCCGACAGACTTGGGCGCCGCGCCTCAGTCCGACGCGCTTAGAAAACTTCTCCCGCCGCGGGCCAAATTTCTTCTGCTGCTGCCTCCGACCACCGAGTTCGCCGCCGCGATTCCCTTCGGGAGCGGCCAATACTCGGCGATTGAAACCGGCGGCAAGGGAAAGCAGAATACTCCCGCCGGCGCCCATTACTGGTTTCACGGGAGACTCAACGGCGACAACATCGAGTACGCGTGGGTGCTTCCCGATGCCACCGAGGAGAGCGTCCGCGAGCTCGCCGGCCAGTCCGCCGCCGACCGGCCCGGCGGCTACCTGCCGCTGCCCATCCGCAGCGATTGGGTGGCGCTGGTCAATACGCCGCAGGGCGTCCAGAGCGCCGCCGCTTCGGTCTCCGATCACGCTCTCCGCCTGGCGCGGATCCGGTCCTGGCTGGCGCTTTCCGCGCCCGGTTCGAGCGGCTCCTTTCCTTATCGCCTGGCTTTCAAGAACGTCGCCACCGGCCAGTTCCGCGTTGCCGGCGACATGCGCGACGGCGAGAAATACAAAATCTATCTGCGCGCCGACGCGAGCGCCCTCACCGAACCCGCCTCCCTGAGCCAGCGCTGGGTCTACGTCTTCGCGGTCGACCATTTCGGCAAGGGCTCGCTCCTGTTCCCCGCCCTCGGCCGCGGCAACCTGGGCAATCGTATGCCTTACACCATGATTCACGAGCAGCCCAGGTTCGAGCCGTCGATTCCCGTCACCGGCGCCGAAGAATACGACTTTTCCGTCAGCGAGCCGTTCGGCGTGGACAGCTACTTCCTGGTAGCCACCGACGAGCCCATCGACAATCCGGACGTGTTCGATTTCGAGGGCGCCCGCACCAGAGGCGGCGTCCACCCCGCCTACGCCGATCCCCTGACCGCTATGTTGTCCGAGGTGGGAGCCCCCACCCGCGCTCCCAAACCGCGCCAGGTCCCGGCCCAATGGTCGATCGAATCGGTCACCATCAGAAGCGTGCCGGCGAAGCCGTAGTCAGGCATTCGCTCGCAAGAAATTGAGTCGTGGTGGCGCACGCTTTAGCTTGCGCGAAACCGGCACATACGCCGGCCCCCAATCGGTGAAATGGCGGGTCACAGGTCAGTGCTGAGCGCGCGAGGCTGTCGCACCAGGAGGCGCATGTGCGCCGGACGCGCGGCGTCCACGTTATTTCAAGGGCGAAAAATCCGCCGGATCGAGAAACACCGAGTCCACCTTCTGCACAAGTTTGCCATCCTTCTCGGAGTCGGCGGCGACCTTCATCCATTCGGGGTCTTTGCGGAAATCGGCCCAGTTCTTGTCGGCGGCGGCGCGGCTGGGATGAACAATGAGATAGACCAGCGTATTCTTTGAGGTTTCCGGATCCTGGGGGACCCAATAACCGATGCTCTCGATGCCATGGCGTTTGAAGATTTCGAGGGTGTGGTCGCGGAAACGGGCTTTGAGAGCTTCGAGCTTACCCTCATTGCAGTGGTAAGTCCGGAGTTCATAGACGCGTGTCTGCGCCAGGGCGCAGGCGGCGACGAGCGGGAGCAGCAGGAAAAGTTTTCGGAGCATGAGGATAGTGTAGCTAATCACACGTCGATTCTCCTTCGGCGGCTCGCTTGCCATGCCGCGGCGTACCGCGGCGCGAAGCCGCCTCGAGATCAACCGAATCGGAAAACAGTCTCCGAGCGACCGCCCTACTGCCCTAGCAGTTCCTTCAACACCGCATCGGCGTGGTACAGCTTGCCGAGCGCTTCGGTCATGCCGGCGGTGTGTACGGCTACGGTGCGGTTGGCGGCGCCGTCGTAGACGAAATCGCCCACCAGGGATTCAATATTACCGTCGAACACCAGGCCGACCAGCTCGGCGTTGCGATTGATCACCGGCGAGCCGGAATTGCCGCCCACCACGTCGTTGGTAGTCACAAAATCGAGCGGCGTGGCCAGGTTCAGCTTGTCGCGGCCCTCCGCCCAGCGTGTCGGCAGATAAAAGGGGCCTTCGAAATTGAAGCTGTTGGCGCGGTCGTACAGTCCGAAGAAGGTAGTCTTATACGGGGCCTTGGTGCCGTTCATGGGGTAGCCGGAAGCCGTGCCGTAGGAAAGGCGCAGGGTGAAAGTGGCGTCGGGATAAGTCGATTTGCCATAAGCCGCGAACCGGGCCTTGCCCATTTGCTCGCCGGCGCGCTGCTCCACGCTCTCGACGTTGTCCTCAAGCCATTTGATCAGTTCACGCCGCGCCGGATCGAGTTCCCGAGCCAGCGCGATCATGGGATCGCCGGATGCCGCGACGGCTTTCTCGCCGCCTTCCACCAGCTTCCGCCGCACGGCCGGATCCGCCAGCTTGGTTCCCCCCGCCAGTTCTTCGGCCGCCTGCCGCGGAGTTCGCCCGCGCAGGATGGTCTTCAGGAACGGATCGTTCGGGCCCATCTCCGACAGATCCAGCTCCAGCGCGGCGGTCATGCGGGCGATTTCCATCCCCGGATAAACCGGCGCCGGCGAAAATAAGCTGAACCTTAGCGAGTCGAGCTGCGCTTCGTGGTAGCCCGGCAGCCGCTCGCCATCCGGCTTCTTCTCTTCCGCCACCAACTGCACGATATTCATGGCCAGCGTGGCAATCTGCGAGTCGATGAGGTGGAAGTAACGCTCTTTAACACGAGTGCCGAACTTTCGCTCCGCCTCCGCCAGGGCGTCCCATGCGCCGCCATAAGCCGCGGCCCATTGCGGATTGGCCGTCACCTTGGCGTGAAACCCGGTTTCGTCTTTCTGCTTGGCCGCCATCACGTTCTTGTCCAGCAGCCCCTGGTACACGCCCCGCTCGGCCTTCAGGCTGTTTTCCAGAAAGAAGATCTGGGAGCCGGCCTGGCGGGCTTGCTCGCTTCCCTCGGCCGAATACTTCCGCAGGGCATCGAGGCGGCTCCCGACCAGCTTGATGACCAGCGGAAACAGCAGGTCGCGCTGCGCTTCGAGCTGCGCCATGGTATCCAGCCGTGAAGTCGACCCCGGATGGCCGCTGGTGAACACCAGCTCGTTTTCCTTGGCGCCTTCCTTATTCCAGTGCAGATAATTGGCGCTTTCGAGCGGCTTGCCGTTTTCGTAGACGCGGAACAGCGCCATATCCAGGTCGTAGCGCGGGTAGGTGAAGTTGTCGGGATCGCCGCCGAAAAACGCAGTCTGTTGCTCGGGCGCGAACACCAGCCGCACGTCGGTATACTTCCGGTAGCGATAGAGCCAGTATTCCCCGCCCTGGTACAGCGTCACCACGTCGGAGCGCAGCCCGGTGGTCTTCAGACTTTCGCTTTCGATGGCGGCGATCTCCGTCTTGCGCGCGGCAAATTCATCCGCCGCCTTGCCGGCTTTCCGCACCGCGGCCTGCACGCGCCCGGTCACGTTTTCCATCGAGACCAGGACATTGACTTCCAGGTCGGGCGACTTCATCTCCTCTTCCGGCGTGGCCGCGTAAAACCCGTCCCGAATGTAGTCGTGCTCGGCCGAAGAGTTCTTTTGCAGTTGCCCGCGCGCCACGTGATGGTTCGTCAGCACCAGTCCATGCGGGCTGACGAACGACCCCGAGCCTCCGTCGTTCAGCCGCACCGAAGACAGCCGGACGTGGTCCAGCCACGCCTCGGTTGGCGTAAAGCCGTACTTTTCCCGGAGCTGGACGAGCGGTGGATTATCGAAGGTCCACATGCCCTCGTCCGCCAGGGCGGCTAGCGGCGAGCAAACCAGCAAGGCTGGCACGAACAGGCTGCGAAGAAGATCCATGCCCTTCAGCCTACCATCCTGGCCGATATGGGTAACTTCCGCGTCGCGCAGCGCCCGTCGGGTTTGAAGATCCTAATCACTGAAATCGACTATACTAAGGTGCATGGGCTCCCACCGTTACCCGGTTCCGGCGGAGGTCAACGTTCCCGAGTTCGACGCCGAGCATCGGGACCTGTATCGCCACCTTGCCGACCTACAGCACGCACTGACGCTTGGCCTTCCCGACGATTCTCTCTCCGAAGTACTGCTGAGCGTGGTCGAGCACGCGCAAGATCACTTCGCCCACGAGGAACGCGCGCTGCGGTCGGCCAGTTACCCGGCTCTGGAGTGGCACAAGCAGCAGCACGATACGGGCCGGAAACGCATCCAATCCGCGGTTCGCCGATTCAAGTCGGGCGATCGCCAGGCGCTGGCCGATCTGCTGGTTTTTTTCGAGCGCTGGATGCCCGATCACATCGCCGTAACGGACCGCATGGCGGCCGCGTACTTGCGTAATTTCGAGCGCGCGAAATCCCGCGCGTCAGTCGGGTACCGCCCCGCCAAAGCCCGCGTCGCCGCGCCGGCCCGGCGTTGAGCATCTCCGCCGCTTGGGGATGACGCGGGAACAATTTCACATTGGCTGAGTAGCAGGCGTGGCGCGCGCTCGGCCCTGAAGACCTCTGGTCCGGCTCAACCCAAATTCCACGAGATCCGTGCGCCACGAGCCCTTACTTCTTGCCCCACTCCAGGTGCAGGCGGAGCGTGCCGACCCAGACCGGCCCGCGGTCGCGATTGTATGCGGGATTGGTAACATGCTGCAGGTCGAGGGTGGCGAACAGGCCGTGGATTACCTTGGCGCAGTAGTAAGTCTCACTCACGGTTTCCGGCCCGTAGCGCAGGGAGCCGTCCCCGATCAGAAAATCGTCGCCGCCCATCCGTAGGTACTGGGCGTGGACCGCGGAGATTCCGGCCACGGTAACCTCGGTGGCGGCGGTGTCGTCGGGCCGGCGCCAGCGCGCGCCGTTGACGGATCCGCCCAGAGTGGCCAGCCGGTCGATGGCGGTGAACGCGAAGCTGGTTGTTTTGCCGTCATTCCAGCCCAGCCGCCCAAACACACCGATTCCTTTGGCGATCTCCTGGTCCGCGCTCACGCCGAAACCGTACTTGAGCGTGCCCGTGTGGCGCACGGCCGTAATATCCGGGGTGGTGTGGGTCTCCTCCCCCAGGCGGATGGCGTCGGCGTAATAGCCCGAATCGGTGTGATTGAAATAACTCAACGCGCGCAGCGTGCCCTCGTGGCCATTGCGCTTGGCGCGGATTTCCCCTTCCACCACGTCGCCGCGGTCGCGCAAAAAGCGCCGGTCGATCTGCTCGCCGTTGGCCACCAGCGGCTCCGCCACGCTGGCGTACCGCAACGACCAGCGCTTCGTATGCAGCTCGTGAACCCAGCCCCAGGTATAGCCGCGCGTATCGGCGGGATAATCCCAGGCGCCGTTGTACATGATGGCCCAGCCCATGAACTGCATCCGCGGGTCGTGCGTGTAGCGGTTGTTATCGAAGAAATCGGTCGCCGTGAAGCGGCCCACCGTGATGGAGTACCGCGTAGCCGGCCGGCTCCCGCCGAGCTGGTTTTCGTCGCTTTCGACCGCTTCCCGCCCGCTGCCGATGGCAAAATCCTGAGTGATGTAAAGACGCGCCAGATAAGGCTTGGGCGTAGCCGTGCTGACTCGAGGCATTTCTCCGTTGGGGAAATTGGCGATGCCGTTGGTGCCGCTAAAGCCCCGCCCTCCGGCCAGTTCGGGGTCGAAATAGAATTGCGTGTTGGGGGCCAGCAGGTAACCCAAGAAGAAAGTCGACGTGATGGAAGCTTCGGCCTCCGGGTGGCCCGCCAGGCTGAACAGTCCCGAATAGGGCGACGAAAACGACGGATGATACTGTCCGATGGAGGTAGCCTGCCAGTAAAGATTCCACTTTTCGGGAGCGTCCGGCGGAGGGTCCTGGGCGAAAAGCGATCCGGCCGCGGCAACAAGTAATGTCCCCGCAAGCCTCAAAATCCGCATCTCCAAACTTCCACCGAATTCATATCCATTCAATTTAGCAAGCACAGATTACAAAACCGTTGCGGGACGAATGCGGGAACGCGGCCTATTGCCAGAGCAAGAACGCGAAAAGACGCGCCGGGAGCGGTGGCTACCGGTCTCGATGCGGGAACCGGGAGGAGGACTTCGCCGATCCGCTATCGGTCCGTTCCAGGCGCAGCTTTCTACTGCCACCGTCAGCCATCAACGGCCCCCCATTTCTGTTTGGAATTCGCGGAAGCGGCTTTGCCACTCGAACCATCCTATACCGCCGGGGGTATATTTGTAAAGCGCTTTCCTGGAGTTTATCCACGCGGGTCAACCGGCGCTTGCGGGTAGAATGGAGTTGCCGAATCGGGAGGTCAGCTTGCAATGGAAATCAACCGGCGTGAATGGATGATAGGGACCGGCGCGCTGGCAGCGGCCAGCACCGCTTTCGGCCAGCCAAGCCCGGACAAAGGCTGGTACGACCGGCCCATGCGGTGGGTGCAACTGGCTTTCGTCGAGGACGACCCGGGCCGCTACGACGCCGGCTTCTGGCTCGACTACTTCAAGCGGATCCATGCCGATGCCGTGTGCCTGAGCGCCGGCGGATGCGTGGCCTTTTATCCGACCAAGGTGCCGCTGCATTACCGCAGCAAGTTCCTCGGCGATGGCGACGCTTTTGGCGAAATGCTCGCCGGTTGCCGCAAACTGGGCATGGTCGTGACCGCGCGCGTGGATCCCCACGCCGCTCATCAGGACGTCTTCGATGCGCATCCGGATTGGATCGCGGTGGAAGCCAACGGCCAGCCTCGGCGCCATTGGGCGATGCCCACCGAATGGGTGACCTGCGCGCTTGGCCCCTACAACTTCGAGTTCATGACCAGCGTGATCGAAGAGATCATGACCTTGTATAAGGTTGACGGTGTCTTCGCGAACCGCTGGAGCGGGTCGGGCATGTGCTACTGCGAGCACTGCCGGCGGAATTTCAAGGCGTTCAGCGGCTTGGAACTGCCGCGGCCGCTGCCGGCAGAAGGCGCACGTGGGACGGGGGGCGCGCAGGACGAGGCACGTATCCAGTACGCCGCCTGGCACAAGAAACGCCTCCTGGATTTGTATTTGTTGTGGGATGGCGAGATCAGGAAGCGCAACTCCGGGGCGGTATTCTTTCCCAACGGATTCGAAGAGATACACGAAAACATTTCGGTTCCGATTCTGTTTGCGGACCGGCAATGCCGCTCCGAATTCCAGTTGCCCTGGCAAAACGGCAAGTTTGCCAAGGATGCCCGCTCGATTTCCGGCTCGAAACCGATCGTGGGCATATTCAGTGTCGGATTCGAGGCGCCTTACCGCTGGAAGGACTCCACCCAGAACCCCAATGAGGTCCGGCTGTGGGCGGTGGATGGCATCGCCCAGGGTTTCCGGCCCTGGGTGGTCAAGTTCAATGCGAAGCCGCTCGACCACCGCTGGTTCAAACCCGTGGAGGACCTTTATGTCTGGCACTGGAAGAACGAGAAGTATCTACGCAACGAGAGGCCGCTGGCTCGGGTTGGGCTGGTGTCCGCGCCGCGGGCCTTGCCGGACCACACCTCCGGGTTCTACCACGCCCTGGTGGAAGCCCGGATCCCCTTCGAAACGGTTTCGGATAGCCAGCTCGACCCGGCGCGCCTGCGGCAATTCCAAGTCCTGGCGCTGCCGAATATCGCCAACCTGAGCGACGCGCAGTGCGCACAGTTGAAGGCTTTCGTTGAAAAGGGCGGCGGGCTGGTCGCCACTCACGAGACTTCACTTTACGACGAGCGCGGCAGGCGCCGCGACGATTTCGGTCTCGCCGCCGTTTTCGGCGCCTCGTTTGCCGGCAACACGATCGAGCGCCAACAAAACGCCTACCTGAATCTCGAAGACCACTCCCACCAGCTGCTGGCGGGGCTGGAGAATGCGGGCCGCATGATCCACGGCGTCAAGCGGGTCGAAATTCGCACGGCGCCGGGCTTGCGCGCGCCGCTCATGACGGTTCCCGCCTACCCCGATCTGCCGATGGAGGAGGTGTACGTGCGGGACACCAAAACCGACATCCCCGGTGTGCTGGTTCACTCTTTCGGGGCGGGCCGCGTGGTTTACTTTCCTTGGGACATCGACCGCACGTTCTGGGAGATCATGTGCCAGGATCACGGGATCTTGTTGGCTAATGCCGTCCGCTGGGCCGCCAACGAGGAGCAACCGCTTGGGGTCCAAGGGCCCGGCGTGCTCGATGTGGCGCTATGGAAGCAGGAGTCTTCGGTTACCGCGCACCTGGTCAATCTGACTAACCCAATGATGATGAAAGGGCCGCTGCGCGAGATTCTGCCGATCGGTTCGCAGCAGGTCCGCGTGAAACTTCCGGACGGGGCCAAGGCGCGCCGGGTGCGGTTCCTGGTCAGTGAAGCCAAGGCGCAGTGGCGGCAAAGCGGCGAATGGGTGGAGACCACGACTCCGCCCATTTCCCTGCACGAAGTGGTGGCCATCGATTTGTGACCGGGGGCCTTGGGGTGCTGAGCCGATCCCGGGGATTTCGCGGTTTAGGGCCTTGTCTCGGATTTCGGCCGGCGGTAGAATGCAGCCATGAGAGAACAGGCAGTTTTAACTCTGCTTCTCTTGTTGCTGCCGCACCTGTCGGCGCAGACCGTGCCGGCGGATTGGAAGGTGGTAAGAGACTCGAAGAGCGCCTGTCAAATCGCGGTTCCGCCGGAGTGGGCTCCTTGGGGGGACAACACCGGTGCGGCGGTTTTTCAAAACACCACAACGGCCATCGTAGTGGTCACCAGCCAGCCTGGACAGACGTTCAAACCTCTATCGGAGTCCCTGCAGAGGTTGCTCGGCATTCGCAAGGAAACGCTGTTCGAGAATACGGCCAAGCGAGTCTTTTATCAAGATAAGATATCCAGCCGCGCGGAAGATCCGAATGCGTACAGCGCAAGCGTGCCGGGAAATGGGGGTACGTGCAGTTGTCATATCGTCTTTCTTCCGAGCATTTCTCAAGAGACGGCTAAGAAGATCGTGCTCAGTCTTGGACCGGTACCCCCGGCCTGAGAGCGTGGCTCCAACCGGGCGCTCGCCGTCACTCACGAAGCCGGGACCCGGCGGCGTCTCCATGGCAATGGTGCGCTAGCCAGTGTTGTGTCCGTGAAATAGGTAGACACGCGCGACGGGAAGAGCCGCCTGAAAGGCGGCTGCAGCCACGATTGGCTGTCCCACGCATTTTGTCCGGGCGCCGACACCGCTGCCCGGAACATTCGCAGGTAGTTGCGGAGCGTGCTGCTACTCCACGATTTCTCTTTCAACGACTATGCGATCCGGCGGCTCTGGAGGGCGACTCGGAACGAGGAAGTTGTCGATCAACACCAGTATCCCGAAAGCGACGAAGCCCCATGCCGGGCGGCTGAGGATACCAATGCCGATGGAAATCGACATGAAAGCGATGATCCTTAACGATCGAGTTCCGTTCATATGTGTTCTCTAAGCTGCTCTGTTTCCGCTGTCTTTTTTTCGGCTCTCGGGAGCGCGGCGTCCCATGACTCCGCGCCTTGAGTCCCCTTGGAATTCACGGCGCCGCCGGTGGATGTCCACCGGTCCAGTTGCCGCACCACCTCCGCGGACACAACGGGCAAGGCGCGGGCGACCTCGGGCGACAACTCGGTTCCCAATCCCATCGCGGCAGGTTGGACGCCCACCAGAACCACCTGGCGAGGCGCCTGGCCGAGCAAACGCAGATCGTCGAGCAGTCCGGGGATTCCAAACTGGTGGGCGTTGCGCGTATCGATCTTGGGTGGATCGGGTCCGCTAAGATCCATCCAGACGGCGGTGCCGGGCGCCAGGCCGGCATCCACGGCGTCGACGATCAGCAGTTTCTCGCAGCCGCAAACCTCGGCCAGCAAATCCGATCCAACCGTGCCGCCATCGATGAGGCGGGCCACGGACCGGACGCGCGCGTCTGTCCGCAAGCTTCGGACCGCATGGATACCGGCTCCGTCATCGGACAACAAAAGGTTTCCGACGCCGACGATGGCGATGTGCCGGGGCGGATCGAGATCGTGGTAAGGGAGGGGTTCGCCGGCTAAATCAATCACATCGATCCTCCCGTATGGCACGAATTGCACGGCGTTTGCGCCCACGCGCCGCCGTTGTCGACCGGGTGTTCGAAAGCCAGCCCGTCCGGCCCCTTGGCGAATTGCATGCTCCCGGTTTTGCCCTGTTGCAGGATCCTGTGACAGTCGCCGCAATCCGAGCGAATGGCCTTTCCGTCCAGGCTCTTATGCTGGCCGTCATGGCAGCGGAAACACCCCGGGAACTGAAAGTGCCCCTCATTCATGAAGTATGTGTCCCAGCGGACTTTCATCGCCGGAAAGAAATAACGCTTGTAAGTGTCTTGTAAGTAAGCGATGGCGGCATCGACCGCTGGCCGCTTGCCTGCGTAGACTTGCGGATAAGTCTTCTCATAATAGCCGCGCAGGGCGCTGTCGATTCCCCGCAGCGCCTGCTCACGGTCCCCGTAAGCCGCGGTCAGCGCCGCTATGCCCTGCTGCTTGATAAACGGAAGAGACGGGTCGAGACGGCCACCGTCAAGGCCCACGTCGACGCTCCGATCCGGCGCCTCCAGGATGTGGCTCGGGCGGTTGTGACAGTCCACGCAGTCCATGGTTCGGACTTCGCCGGCCGGAGCGGTGGTCGAGCGCTGCGGCTGTGAGGTGTACACGTTTGCCTGGCCGGTCTTCGGGTCCACGGCCCGCACCCACGCGATGTTCTGCCTTTCGGGGTCGGTGGCGACGTACTCGACCTTGCCCGCCACATGCCAGTGAATTCCCATGGGTGACGACCCCACGGGCGCCCCCCCGCCGACCAGCACCAGCATGTCGATCTCCCAGCGCGTGTTCCGCTCGTCGGACAGGTAGTGGACGCGGCGCACCAGCCGGGCGCCAAAGAAATTCGCCGGCCAATGGCACTTCTCGCAATTGCCGCGTATCGGGCGCAGCGACACCACCGGAACCGGAATCGGGCGCGGATAGTCGTCTTGCATGGTCTCCGCCAGTTCCACCATGCCGCGCATCTTCGACTCGATGTACCCGGTGGCGCCAGGACCGACGTGGCATTGCGCACAGTCCACGCGCGCGTGCGGCGACAGCCCATAGGTGGCGTACTCCGGCGTCATGGAATGGCAAACGGCGCCGCAGAACGGCACGGCGTCGGTGTAGAGATAGGCCTGATAACCGCCATAAACGGCCGGCACCGACAGGATGGCGGCCCCAATCGCAACCACCAGCAGGGCCTTTCTTTCCCTGGCGAGATTGAGGTCCCACTTGGGGTAGCGCGCGAAGGATAGCGGCTTGTACTTGCGCCACCGGAGCCACTGAACGTACATCCCGATCAACACGACGGCAACGCCGGCAATCACGAGCATCGGCGGACCGAAAAAGATCACCAGGTCGCCGTAGGGCTGGGTCAGCGCTCCGCCGCCAATGGTGTGATAGGCGGTCAGCACCACGAATACGAGCAAGCCCACAAAGGCGATCCCGGTGCCGGCAAAGCTGATCCAGTTGCGATAGAGCGCCACCGGGCCCGGTCCGGGGCGGCCCTTGACTGGCCCTCCGGCGGGTTTCTCATCCGGGCCGGCGCGGGGCAGCAACTGGTGGCGTTTGACAAAATGCCGCGCCTCCGGAATGGCCGCCACCTCATGGCGCAACTCGCCGGCGGGCACGAACTTCCAGCCCGAGAAAATGCTGTCCAGCAATCCGTTTTCTTCCTCGATGGAGATGAGAACCGAAAGATAAACGTGGAAGATCACGAACGAGAAAAACACAAACATCAGAAAGTAATGAACTTCGCGGAGGTACTGGGGATCGATGAGCTGCGGCAGCCAGCCGATGAATTGAGACAGGACGGGATTGCCCAGCACCCGGCTGTATAGAGCCAGGCCGGTGAGGATCTCGACCAGCATCAGCAGGTACATGATGAAGTAGGTGAGCGCGGCCAGCGGATTATGGCCTACCCGATGGCCGGGCTCGAAGCGCAGGAACGAGTAGAACTCGAGCATCGATCCCATGCCACGCCATTGCTCGCGGTGAATGGGGATGTAAGCCGGCCACCTGGCCCAAAAGTTGCCCTTGAAAGACCAGTACACCCGAAAGGCGAAGGCGCCAATCAGCACGAATCCGGAGACCACGTGAATAAATCGCGCCGTGGCCATCAGGAAAGGCGCCTGCCCGGACGGGAGCAGAAACGGGTGGTGCATGAACAGACCGGTCGAGGCGAGCGACACGAACGCAAAGAAAATCAGCCAGTGAGCGATGCGAACCGGCAGCTCCCAAACATAGGTGCGGACCAGCTCCGTCTCGGGGCGGCCGGCCAGCATGGATGTCGGCGAAACGATTTTCGGCACTCGAGCCTCCTATGTCGCTTCAACCGAATGCCATCGGCGTCCGCGCGCATCCACGAGCTGAACCGCGCAGGCCAGGCACGGGTCGAAAGAGTGAATGGTGCGAAGCAGCTCGAGGGGCTTGTCCGGGTCCGCGACCGGATGGCCGATCAGCGCGGCCTCGTAAGGACCGCGTTGCCCCATCGCATCGCGCGGCCCGCCATTCCACGTGCTGGGCGCGATCACCTGGTAATTACGGATGGCGCCATCCTCGATCTCGACCCAGTGGCCTAACGAGCCTCGCGGCGCTTCGTGCCGCCCAAAACCGCGGCACGAGTTCGGCCACGAGTCCGGATCCCAGCGCGTGCCGTTGTGCATGGCGAGGACTCGCCGGCCGAGATTATCCTCCAACTCGTTCAGCCAGTCCGTCATCTTATCCGCCACAAGCTGCGCCTCCAGGGCTCGCGCGGCAATGCGCCCCAGGGTGGAGAACAGCACCGATGCAGGCTGCTTGATTTGGGCCAGAACGGAATCGACCAGCCCTTTGGCGGGCTGTTTGCCGGCCGCATAGGCGATCACGAAACGCGCCAGAGGCCCCAGCTCCATCACGCCGTCCTCATAGCGCGGAGCTTTCAGCCAGGAATACTTCTGGTCGACGTGGAGGTAGTCGTACGGCGGCGCCGGACCCGTATAAGTAGGTTTTGTCTCGCCTTCGAATGGCTGCTTGGCCAGCTTGCGATCTCCGTATTCATACCAGGACCGCGCCACATACTCGGTGACCTTTTCCGGAGAAAACGGCTGCAGCGCCGAGAGGTCGCGTTTTCGAACCACTCCGGCGGGGAAGAAGTACGATGACGGGTCGTGCATGCTCTTTTCCGGATAGCCCCCGTAGGCCAGGAAATTGCCTACGCCTTCGCCGCGCGTAAACCAATCGGGATAAAAACCGGCCACGGCAAGCACATCCGGCACGTAGACCTGGCGTACGAACTGCTGGCCCATCGCAATCAGCGTGCGCAGGAGTGTCAGGCGTTCCGGATTGATGGGGGCTTGGGGAGAATCGGGGTCCATGGCGGTGGACATTCCGCCCACCAGGAACGTCTGCGGGTGGGGATTCTTACCGCCCAGCACCGCGTGTATGCGTATGTAGTCGCGCTGGAATTCCAGTGCGTCGAGATAGTGGGAAACGGCGAGCAGGTTCACTTCGGGCGGCAGGCGGTACGCCGGATGGCCCCAGTAGCCGTTAGTGAACAGGCTCAATTGGCCGCTCTCCACCAAAGCGCGAACCCGCGCTTGAACGGCCCTGAAATAGCTCGCTCCGGACTTGGACCAATCGGATAACGAGGCGGCGATTTGCGCCGTTTTCACCGGATCGGCCTTAAGGGCATTGGCCACGTCGACCCAGTCGAGCGCCTGCAGGTGATAGAAGTGGACGACGTGATCCTGCACCATTTGCGCGCCGGCGATCAGGTTGCGCACCAGTCGGGCGTTATCGGGCACTTCGATTTCGAGCGCGTCCTCCACCGCCCGCACGGAGGCGAGGGCGTGCACCATGGTGCACACGGAACAGATTCGCTGCAGCCAGTACCACGCTTCGCGCGGGTCGCGGTTGCGTACCACCAGTTCCAGTCCCCGGAACATAGTGCCGGAACTCCAGGCATCGGAGATCGCGCCACCGTCTACCTGGGCCTCGATCCGAAGGTGCCCTTCAATTCGCGTCAGCGGATCAATAACAATTCGCGCCATGTCTGAACTCCCGGCTTCCGGCAGGTCCGATGCTCATAGCACCTCCTCCGCGGTCACGATTTCTTGGGCGGCCCTTCGCGCTCCACCAGGCCGCCTGGCCGGCCGATTTCGGTCGGTCCACCTCTTGGCGCCTCGCCTCGCGGGCGCATCTGCGCGCGCGCCGCACTGGCGATTCCGTGCAACCCCAGAGCGGTCGCAACGCCAGCCGTCATCCAGCCGCCGATCTTCCCGGCGGTAACATCCACACCGAAACCCGGAACCCCCGGCAGGCGCCGATAGAGCGGAAGCGCCGTGTCCCAGAAGCGGTAGGAAGCGCACGCGGCACAGCCGTGCCCGGATTCGACGGGCCAACTGGTCCCGTCGTTCCACCGAACCACCGGGCAGTTGAAGGTCCCTTGCGGCCCTTTGCAACCCATTTTGTAAAGGCAGTATCCGCGCCTCGCGCCATCGTCGTCCCAGCGTTCCACGAAACGGCCGGCATCGTAATTGGCGCGCCGCTCGCACTGGTCGTGGATGATGTGCCCGTAGGCGAATAAAGGGCGCTTATGGGCGTCCAGCGCCGGCATGCGGCCGTAGGTGAGGTAATAGACCAGGAGCGCGGCGGTGTTGGCGGGGTTGTGAGGACAGCCCCCCATGTTCACCAGATTCAGGCCCGGGATTGCTTCCCCAACGCTGATCGCACCCGTGGGGTTCGGGGCCGACCGCTGCGGCCCGCCGTCGAACGCACAGGAGCCGACGGCAATCACTGCCGCGGCATTCCCGCAGACCCGCTTGGCGATATCCATTGCCGAGCGGCCGCCGATCGTACAATATCCGGGGTCGCCGGTGGGAATCGAACCTTCCACGATGGCCAGGTATTTGCCGGTCTCCTCGCGCACCACGCGATCCAGAGCGCTTTCGGCCTGCTTGCCTGCCGCGGCCATGATCGTCTCGTGATACTCCAAGGAGACGAACGAGAGCACCAACTCCGCGATAGACGGATGACTGGAGCGCAACATCGACTCGGAGTTTCCGGCACAATCCTGAAACTCCAGCCATACCAGTACCGGCCGGCGCTTCTTTTCCAAAGTCGCCGCGACCTGCGCGGCCGCGCTCAACGGCAGACCCAGCGTCGCTGCCATCGACCCGCAAAACTTCAGAAACTTCCTACGTGGGATCCCATGGCACCGCAGCGCGTCTGCAATACTGCATTCGCGACCAGGCATTATGTCTCCCCCAACCGCTGTCCGGCGGCGCGGTGGCCGACAGGTTAGCTTTGGAGTCAGAGCCACGGAAAAGAACACGCGTATTCCGTCCCGTGCCGCGCGCCCAATAACGCCTCATTATGGGCCACGTTCGAGCCGGGAGTCAATAGAAAAAAAGGCCTTTTTATCGGTAACCCCGTGGAGCGGACTCTCAGTCTGCCACGCCGGGGCTCATCCCGGCGCTCGTCTCGCATCGCCTGTCATGCTCCCCGTTCCCGCTCCATCTGTGTTACCGTTTCTGACGAGATAAGTTCCTGTCTGAACCGACCGTAGCGAGGTGAGTCGGGCGGCGATGCCGGCTCCGAGGAGAACGCCAATGAAGACACGCATGCTGTATCCACTAGCTCTTTTCTGCCTGTCCCTCCCCGCCGTGGCGGACGTGACGGTGGCCAGCCCGGACGGCCGCGTTCGGTTTCTGTTGTCGCCGGGCGCCCGGGGCCACCTCGAATATACGGTCACGTTCAACTCGAAAAACATCGTCGATCCGTCCCCGCTGGGCATTGTGGTCGATGGCGTGGATCTCGCCGACGGGGCGCGGATCGGGACGGCGGAGAGTTACAAAGTCAACGGAACTTACCCCTGGTACGGCCCGCACTCCACCGCGGTGGACAACTGCAACGGCGCCAAGGTCGCTTTGACGCATGCGAAAACGGGAAGGTCGTATACGCTGGAAATCCGGGCATACAACGACGGCGTCGCGTTCCGGCACATGGTGCCGGGCGAGGGCGCGCGGACACCCGACGAAGCCACCGTATTCCGTGTTCCGGCGGGGAGCGAGATCGCGCCGCAGAACTACGTATCCGGCTACGAAGGGGTCTACCCGTGGCGCACCACGACAAACACCATCGAGGGCATGATGGACGGCGAGTGGACGCACCCTCCGTTTACCTTCGTGCTGCGCGACAAGAGCGCGTACGCTTCCATCACGGAGGGCGCGCTGGTCAATTACAGCGGGATGGTTTTCCAGGCGGATTCCAACCAGGCGCTCCACGCCCGGTTGGGCCACGCCGAACCTGCCATCTTCGGGTTCCGCACGCGCTATCCCAAAGACATCGAGCGCCTCACCCATCCGGCGGTGATCGACGGCCCCATTACCACGCCGTGGAGAATCGTGATGATCGGCGCGGACCTGAATACCCTTTTCAACTGCGACATCGTGCACAACGTGGCGCGGCCTCCCGATCCCAAGCTCTTTCCCAAGGGTATCGAGACGGATTGGATCAAGCCCGGCCGGGCGGTCTGGAACTATCTCGACGGCACGGACCCGACGGTGGAAGGGCAGAAAGAGATGGCGCGGCTGGCTTCGCAACTGGGATTCGAATACAACGTGATAGAGGGCTTCTGGCGCAACTGGCCGGAGGCGCAGTTGAAGGATCTGGTGGATTACTCCCGCCAGCGGGGCGTCAAAGTCATCATCTGGAGCAGTCGCGCCCAGGTGCAGGACCCGCAAAAGCTCGAGGAGTGGTTCGCTATGTGCAACCGGGTGGGCGTCGCGGGCGTGAAGATAGACTTCTTCGACCACGAGAACAAAGAAGTCGTCGATCTCTACGAGATGATGGCGAAAGCGGGCGCGGAGCACAAGCTGTTGGTCGATTTTCACGGAGCCAACAAGCCGACCGGGCTGGAGCGGACCTATCCGAACATCGTTGGCATCGAAGGCATCCGCGGGATGGAGTTCTTTCCGCCGTACGCGCAGCACGATGTTGTCCTGCCGTTCACCCGCCTGCTGGCCGGGATGGCCGATTACACGCCTACGCACTTTGGCTCGCGTGTGGCCGACACCACCTGGGCGCACCAGGTGGCGAATGCCGTCATCCTGCAGTCTCCGCTGCTGGTCTATGCGGCGCACCCCGTCAATATACTGGCCAACCCGACCGTGGACGTATTGAAAAGCATTCCGAGCTACTGGGATGAGACCGTGGTTCTGCCGGTATCCGAAATCCGGGAAGTCGCTGCCTTCGCCCGCCGCAGCGGGGACACATGGTTTCTGGCGATCACCAACGGGCCCACACCCCGGAATGTGCGCATCGATCTCTCCGCGTTCCTCGGCAGACGGCCACAGGCGCCAGGCGCGCGTCTCGCCAGCTTTCATGCCACGCTCGTGCGCGATGCGGAGGAAGCGGCGGCGGTCAAGATCGAACAGCTCACCCTGGCGGCCAGTGACTCGCTCTCGGTCGAACTGCGATCCGGCGGCGGCTTTGTCGCCCGGCTCAAGAGATAGCTCCTTACTGCGGAGGTTGAAGATGACGAAAGCTTTCATCGCCCTGTGGCTCGGTGCCGTGGTGCTGGTTGCGCAGCCGGCTCAAAATCCGGCTGGAGTCGTCCTGGCCAACGATAAACTCGAGTTGACGATCGGAGCCACCGGCGCCAGGTTCTCCAGGCTCGTGCTCCGCCAGGGGGAACCGCTCAGCCCGCTGGCGGCGATCGGGCATTTTCTCGCGCTCGACGGTTTCGGCGCCCCTTCCGCGGAGGAGCAGGCGGCAGGCATGCCTTTCCACGGCGAGGCCAGCCACATTGCCGCCAAGGTGACCGCCAGACAGGAGTCCGGACCGGTGCGCTCCCTCACCTTCGAGCTCCGGCTCCCGCTCGCCCAGGAAACGCTCACTCGCACGGTGGAAATAGCGGACGGCGAGAACGTCGTTTACGTCACCAGCGAACTGGAGAGCGCCATCGCAGTCGACCGGCCGGTGTCCTGGGCCGAACATGCGACTCTGGGACCGCCATTTCTCGAACCGGGGAAAGTGACCATCGATATGCCCGCGACCCGTTGCCGCGTGCGCGCCGAGAAAGCCGGCTCGACCGGAAAACTGGCCTATCTGAAAGACTTCGATTGGCCCATGGCGCCGCTGACCAAAGGGGGCTTCGTGAACCTTCTCACCGTTCCGGCGGGTGAGACATCGCTCGACCTGGCGAGTTGCCTGATGGACCCTGCCAGGAAGTACGCCTATGTAACCGCGCTGCGCGCCGACAAACAATTGATCTTCGGCTACGTTTTCCGCCGTGAAGAGTATCCGTGGCTGATGAATTGGATGAATTACTCGGGTGACGCGCGCGCCGCGCGGGGGATTGAGTTCTCGACGCAGCCGTTCGATGTCTCGCGCCGGGAGACCGTGGACGCGCATGAGATGTTCGGCGCGCCGACCTACAAGTGGCTGCCGGCGAAGTCCAGGATGCGCACACGGTTCCTCTTCTTCTACTGCTCCGTTCCTTCCGGCTTCACCGCCGTGTCCGATGTGATCGTCGAGGACGGCAAGGTCAAGATCAAAGATAAGTCGGGGGTGGTCATATCCCTGAACGCGCGCCTGCCGCTATAACGCAACCGTGGCGCGCGCACTCGTGCGTGCGCCACGTGTGTCCCGCAATCCACCCGCTTCACCCCAGCAGCCCCCGCAGGACGGTGTCCCACGGCTTCCGATAGGGGCGCTCCAACATGGCGCTGGCCTCGCGGTCGCCAAGGATCTCTTCCTTCTCGGGGTCCCACCGGATCTTGCGGCCGGTGCGCAGGGATATGTTGGCGAGGTGGCAAGCCACATTCACCTGGTGGCCCTGCTCGACGTCCGAAATGGGCCGCTGACGGCTCTTCACGCAGTCGATGAAATTACGGGCGTGCAAGTTGAACTGCTCCGCGCTCGAACCGGGCTCCTTCATGGCTTGAATCCAGGGCGCCGGTTTGAAGTTGGGATCGAGGCGCGGGCCCCCGGCAGGGTGCGACCCCAGCCGGACTCCGGGCACCGCGGACATAGGATCGATCCGCATGTCCGGCAGGATCTCGAACCCGGCCCGGTTAATCGCCAGTGTTCCCTTGTTGCCAATGAACTCCAGGCCGCCCGGCGCCGCCCGCCCTTGCGCCGCTTCGCGGATAAAGTAATCCACCGTCAACCCCGGATACTCCCACGTCGCGTCTTGTGTATCGGGCGTTTCACACCCATCCTTGAGCACCAGGCGGCCGCCGCTGGAAGCGACGGCGGCCGGACCCTTGACGTTCATGAACCATTGGACGATGTCCATCTCGTGCGCGCCCAGGTTGGTCATCTGGCCGCCGGCGTAATCCCAGAACCAGCGGAAGTGATAGAGACAGTGCATGCGGTTATAGGGGCGCTCGGGCGCCGGCCCCAGCCACATGTTGTAGTCGAAATTGGCGGGCGGCGCCGAATCCGGAGGCACCAGGAAACCCGGCGTGATGTTGCGCGCCGAACCCGAGCGAATACTCATAACTTGGCCGATGTAGCCCGCCTCGATCAGCTCCCGCGCCTTCTGGTAGTGCTTGCCGGAGCGCTGCTGCGTGCCCACCTGCACCACGCGATTGTGCTTGCGCGCCACGTCCACCATCCAGCGGCCTTCTTTAACGAAGAGCGTCATGGGCTTTTCGGTGTAGACGTCCTTGCCGGCCGCGCAGGCCATCATGGCCGCGAGCGCGTGCCAGTGGTCCGGGGTGCATACCACCACGGCCTGCACATCCTTGTCGTCGAGCAGCTTGCGGAAATCCCGGTAGGGTCTGGCGGCGCCGCCGGTGGCCGCGATGCCCTCTTCCAGGCGCGGCTGGTAGACTTCGGCCAGAGCGGCGCAATCCACGTCCGCGAGGTTCTTGAAATCCCGGACGTGTTCGACGCCGATCAGGCCGTATCCGATGAAACCGACCTGCACGCGATCGTTGGCGCCCGCGAGCCTCCGGTAAGAGGCCGCGCTGAGTGCCGCGATGGCGCCGCGGCGGGTAATTCCTTTACTCGAAATCGCAGACACAGAGTCGCGTCCGGCTGAAGAGTCCATAACCGTTCCCCTCGGGAAGAAACCACAGACCTCGAACAGGCGTTGTCACCGCGAGTCGAGCCCGCTCCCGGCTAGGAGCAAGTATAACTCAAGGCGCTCCGGCGCCGCTCCAGGGGCGGCGATCCTCACTCGTCGGTGCAATTACACCACGTGCCATCGGCTTTGAAATGCGGCCAGGGGCCACTGGTGCGAAAACCCGAGGTGATGATCTTGTCGTACTCCGGCGTCGGCTCAAAGAAACCGGGCTCCCGCAAGTGCTCCTTGACGACGTCGTCGTTTAACTCCAGGCCCAGGCCCGGCGAGTCGGGGACGCGGACGTAGCCATCGTTGACGATCGGCTTTTCCACGCCCTTCACCAGGTCTTGCCACCAGGGCATGTCCGCGGCGTGCATTTCGATGGCGACAAAATTGGTAGTCGTCAGGGTGGCGGCCACGTGTGCCATGGCAATCATTCCAATGGGAGATCCCGGCAGGTGGATGGCGGTCTTGATGCTGTGCGCGGCGGCATAGTCGGCAATCCGCTTAATCTCCAGCATCCCGCCGGAGAAGACGTAATCGGGGTGGATGATGTCCACTGCCTGGTTTTCAATCAGTTCGCGGAAGCCTTCCACGCCGAAGGCCATCTCCCCGGTCAGGATCGGGGTGGTGGTGTTCTGGCGGATCTCCTTGAACTCGCGCCAGCGAACCGAGTTTCTGCCGATCAGGTCCTCGGCCCAAGCCAGGCCGTAGGGTTCGAACGCCCTGGCGTAGCGGATGGCGTCCTTCACGCTCATCCTCTCTTCCGGCTGGACGAAGTGATCGCCGGCGATCGGAACGCCCTTGCCCAGCACGTCGCGCGCCGCGGCCAGGTATTCGCAAAGGTAGCCGAGACCTTTGTCGGTGGCGATCCCGTTGGGGAAGACCGCGCCCTGGCGGTCCGCCACCAGCGGGGTTTCCAAATCCATCTTGAAGAACCGGAAGCCCATTTTTCGCCGCCGGTCGACGCGCTGGGCGTACTGTTTGGGGTCTTTAGCGCCGGCGGTGTCGGCGTAAAGCAAAACCCGGTTCTGCAGTTTCTCGCCCAGCAATCGCCAGGCGGGCACGCCGTAGACCTTGCCGGCAATATCGTGCAATGCCAGGTCGATGGCGCCGTAACCGCTGTTCCAGAAACTCTGGCCGACCGAGCCGCGCAGGGGCCGCAGAATCGCCTCGATCTCCACCGGGTTCCTGCCTACAAGAAACGGCTTCAGCATCAGGGCGGATCCCTTGGTGCCGGCGGCGAAGACTTCGCCGAGGCCGTACACGCCCTGGTTGGTATCGATGCGGATGAGCGGGTAATCGTAATAAGTGGCCACGGTGGCGGCGCGAATATCGGTGATCTTCAGATTGCTCGGGGCCGAAAAGCGATTCACGGGCTGCGCCGGATTCGCCTGCGCGGAAGCGGTGCTCTCCGCCAGTTTGAATAGAGAGCCGGCCGCGGCGCCGCCGGCTACGCTCGTCAACAGGTTGCGTCGTGTGACGCTCGATCTTCCAGGCCGATGCATGATGAGCAGCTCCTTTTCGATGAACACGTGCCGATTAGGTCAGACGGAGTTCGCGCTGGATTTCGCCGGTGACCCGGGCTTCGCTCTCGCCCACGAACATATTCACTTCGCTGCGGATGCCGAACTTGGGGAGATACACGCCCGGCTCGATCGAAAAGCAGGTCCAGGGAATCACGCGGCGGTCGTCGTGGTTTTCCAGGTTATCCATGTTGGCGCCGTTGCCATGCACTTCGGTGCCGATGGAATGGCCGGTGCGGTGGGTGAAATACTCGCCGAGACCGGCTCTGCGGATTACGCCGCGAGCCGCATCGTCCACCTGGTAGCCCTGGAGAGGCTGGCGCGCGGCCACGGCGGTCTTCACGCGTTCGATGGCGGCATCGCGCGCACCGGTCACCACGGCGAACACGTTGCGGATTTCCTCGGGCGGATTCTCGCCCAGAACGTGCGTCCAGGTGATGTCGTAGTACACGGCTTCCGGCTGGCGCAGCTTGGCCCACATATCGATCAGCAGCAGATCGCCGCGGTGAATGGGCTGGCTCAGCTCATCGGTAGGTTCGTAGTGCGGGTTCGACGCGTTGGCATTCACTCCCACGATGGGGCCGTGATCGGTGACCAGGCCGGCGTTTTCGAATCCATCGCGAATGAATTTCTTGACCTCGACTTCCTGGATGGCCGCGCCGTTGGCGGTGCGCTCGCGAACCAGGGCGAAAGCCGCCGCACGCACGCTGTCGACCTGGCGTCCCGCTTCCAGGTGGCTTTCGAGCTGCGCCGCGGTCCAACGCGCCTCGAAAGCCTGGA
>JBKQIF010000179.1:0-12224 GCA_052148435.1 Bryobacteraceae bacterium | reverse complement strand
CTTGCGGGTAAACACCGTTACTTAGTACCGGTTTGCGGTCAAAATCCAGGCGGTTGCCGCCGTGTTTCCATTCCGGTCTCAATATAGCGGGCGTAAGCAAAAAACGGCCGTTCGGCGAGTCCTTCCAAGCCGAGCTAAGACTCGGCAATTCGCTGAGTTGCGGGAAATTTTCAAGATTGGTGACTGGGGGAGATCACAGGCTAAAGCCTGTGCCACCTGCTGGCAGGATGGTGGCACAGGCTTTAGCCTGTGAGGAGACAGGCCTGGCGGACTGTCCTGCTCACCTGCTGGCAGGATGGTGGCACAGGCTTTAGCCTGTGAGGAGACAGGCCTGGCGGACTGTCCTACTCATCGTCCAGCCGGGCACGGGTCTCGATAGAACGGGCAGCCGCGGCAGTGGTCGCCCTCGCGCAGCGGGAAATCCAGCGTGTCCTGCGCCTGCTCCAGCTCGGCGGCGATCTGCGCGGGCGACTCCCACAGAGGCGGCTCCAGGTCTACGCGCACCAGCGTGTCCGGCCGCAGAAAGTGCAGCCACGCGCTGGTCACTACGCGTCCGGCCACCTGTCCTACCGCCATGGCGTAGAGACGCAGTTGCAAGGCATAGTCTTCGGTGCGGCGATGAGCCTGGTGCGAAGTGACGGCGTCGGTCTTATAGTCCACAATCACGATTTCGCCGTTCTCCTCGAACCAAAGATCCACCTGCCCGCGCACTACCAGGTCGCCTACGGCCATCAGAAAATCGAATTCCCGTTCGACGCGCGTTGCCTTTGCCAGGCGGCGGCCCAGCGGCCCGCGGCGGAAGACATCGGCCAGCCGGAGCGCCTCGGCGTCCGGATTGGGAATATCGAGGCCAGCCAACAGCCGATGGACCGCGGTGCCCAACTCGGCGGCATCCATCTCGACGGTCCCCGGCGCCTCCGGTTCCGCCGGCGCGGCTGCGCCTCTGGTGGCGCGGCCGGAAAAACCCAGGTAGCGGCCCAGCAGGTAGCGGCGAGGACAGCGGGCGAATTCCGCGAGATCGGTGACCGTCGCGCCAGAGTCCTGCTGCTCGGTCACCACCGGCGGCGCCAGCCACTCTATATCTTCAGACGGCGCCGGTCCAGCGGCCCGCGCCACGACTCTTAGCTCGGGCGCGCGGTCCGCGGTCGCCAGGCGCAGCTTCCAGGAATTTCCATCCGGCGCGGTGCGCTCCAGGATTTCGTCGCGGCCTGGACCGAGGTCGAGATCCAGCTTGCCGCCGACCATTCCAGCCCAGGAGGTCCGCTTGGCGCCGCTCGCGAAACTCATGAGGAGCAACTCTTCGGCGCGCGTCATGGCCACGTACAGCAGCCGGTCGCTCTCTTCGCTTTCGCGGCGGGTTAGCTCGCGGCAAATGGCGGCGTGAAACAGATCGCCGTGATCTTTTCCGGTGACGGGATTGCGCCAGCGCGCTCCCAGGCCGATGGCCGGGGAAAAGGCCACCACCGGCGCGGTATTTCTGACTCCTTTGTGCAAGGCGGCGATGAACACCACCGGAAACTCCAGTCCCTTGGCCGAATGCACCGTCATCACCTTGACGGCATCCGAAGAGTCGTCCGGCGGAGCGTCGGGTTCCCGAGGATCGGCCAGGCGAATCCGCCCCAGCTCGTCCACAAACTCGTCGAGCGTCTTGCGGCCGGAGGCGGCGCGCGCCATGGCGAGGAACTTATCGATGTTGCCGGCGGTGTGAGCCCCGGTTTCGGCCGGGTAGCCCGCGTCATCCATGGCCGCCACCAGCAGCCGGTCGAACGACACCGCTTCGCGCCGCCTGCGCCATTCCGCCAGGTTACGGCGAAACCGGTCGAGCGAGGCGAAATCTTCGGCTGAGAAACCGGCAGCCTGGGCCGGCGTTAGGGCGGTCAGCGCGGCGCCCATGTTCGGCCCCAACAGTCGCAGCCCCAACAAGCCTTCGCCGGAGACGCCCGCTAGCGGAGAGCGCAGCACGGCCGCCAGGGCGATTTCGTCGCGGGGATTGGCGACGGCCCGCAGCAGGTTCGAGAGATCGGCGACTTCGCCGGCCTCGTAAAAACCTTTGCCGCGATTGACTGCGTACGGGACGCCGGCTTCGTCCAATGCGTCCGCCAGCGTGCCCAAAACCTCGGTATTGCGCACCAGCACGGCCACGTCCTCGAAACGGAAGCGCTCTTCGGAAACCAGCTCGACAATCCGCCGCGCGATCCAGCGCGCTTCGATCGCCTGGGCCGCGCCGGTATCCGGGGCGGTGAACGCGGCCACCTCGACGCACACCTCGCGGGGCTCCTGGAAGTCTCGCCGCGCTTGGAAGTTTCGCCGTTCGATGCCCGCGGCGTCCGCGGCCACGGTCTCGACGGCGCGCAGGATATCGGCGCGGCTGCGAAAATTCTCCGCCAGCTCGACCACGCGCTCGCCGCGGCCGGCCACTTCCTGGCGATAGCGGCGGAACACCTCCGGCTCGGCGTGGCGAAACCCGAAGATCGATTGGTTGATGTCGCCCACGGCGTAGAAGCGGCCGGGCGCGCGCACCAGTTCCAGCAGCCGGGCCTGCTGCCCGTTGGTGTCCTGAAACTCGTCCATCAGGATGTGGTCGAACTGCGCCTCGAGGCGGTGGCGCGTGTCGGCGTGCCGCTCCAGCAGGCGGACGCTGGCCTCCTCCAGGTCGGCAAAATCGAGCAGGCCAGCCGCGGCCTTCCGGTCGCGGTAGATGCGGTCGAATCGCCGCAAAACTTCCATCAGCGTGCCCCGTTCGGGGGCGTGATGGGCGGTAAGCAGCGGGCGCTCGGCCCTCTCGTTAATCAGTTTCTTCAACTCGATCAGCTTCGGGCGGAGGGGATGGTTCCTCTTGCCGCGACGCATATCGACGGAAAAAGCTTCGATGGCGGCCAACTTCTCGCGCGGCGTGCGGCCATCGAGCAGCCGCTCGACACCCTCGCGCGCGGCCTCCAGTTGTTCGCCAATCGCCGGATCCCAACGATCGGGTCCGGCATCCCGGAGCTCGGCCGCGAGGGCTTCGATGCGGTCCAGAGTATCGTCGGCGGGAGCCGGCCTGGCGGCCACGCTTTGGATGTCCAGACCCGCGCCGCGCATGGCGTCGTAGGCTCCCAGCATGGCTTCTTCGAACTCGAACGACGCCAAGGCGCGGATCAGGGCTCGCACTTCGGCGGGCCGGGCGGCGAATAGTTCGTCCAGGGCTTCGGCCATGGCTTCATGCTGCAGCCGGACCGCCTCCCGCTCGTCGGCGATGGCGAATTCGGGATCGACCGCGGCCGCCACCGCGTTCTCTTTCAGCAGCCGTGCGCAGAAGCCATGCACCGTGGATACCCAGGCCCGCTCCAATGCCCCCCGCACTGCGGGTTGTTCCGAAAACTGGCCAGCCAGTTTCTTGCGCATGTTGGCGGCGGCCTTCTCGGTGAAAGTGATGGCCAGAATGCGCAGCGGGTCGGCGCCCGCCTCCACCAGGCGGCGAAAATATTCCACCAGCACGGTGGTTTTGCCGGAACCGGGCCCGGCCACAATGCAGGTATCCTGGCGGCGTTCGGACACCTCGATGGCGCGGGTCTGCGCTGGAGTAAACTCGACCGGGCTCATTCGCCAGCACCCTCCACGGCCGCGCGCCCGGCGCGGAACCGGCAGGCATCGCGGTAATCGCACTGGCGGCATTTGGCCGGATCGGCGGGATTGGGCTCCACGCGGCCGGAGCGGATCTCCTCCACTATGCGCAACGTCTTCCGGCGGGCCGCGGCCAGCCAATCGTCCGGCATCGGCAGGCTATCCAAGAACCCGTCTTCGCTCCAGCCCACATATTTGACTTCCTTTTTCAGGCCGAGGTAAAAGACGCCCGTTACCCGAACTCCGAATTGCTCGCGGGCGGCCATGGCATAGAGCGGAGCCTGCAGCAGATTCTCATCGGTCAGTTTGCCGCGCGTGGTCGCGGGGTTGCTGTACTTGTAATCGACCACGTAGGCGCGGCCGTCCCCAGCGGTGTCGAGACGATCTATCTTGCCCCGCAGAACCAGCGTTTCGTCGAACCGGAACTCGAACTTCTCCTCTACCCGAGAGGCGAAGTCTTCGCGCCGCCAGCGGCTGTCGTCCGCAAACCTCGCCAGGTCGTCGCGGATCTGGTTGCGCAGCCGCTCGGTGTGATAGAGAAGCGGAACGTTGTTTTCTTCCAGCACGGCGGCAAACTCTTCCTCGAACAGCGCGGCGATTTTCCCTCCCTCGGCATACCAGCGTTTCAGGGTATGGTGCACGATGTTACCTTGAGTGAGAAAGTCCAGCCGCCTCTCCGGGGATTCCGGCCGCCGCTCCAGCCGGAGCGTCTGCCGCGCGAAATACTGGAACGGGCAGTTGAGATAGGTTTCGAGGGCGGTGGGTGAGAGCATGGCGGTGCGCTCGGCCAGCGCCGCGAGCAACCTTGGCGCAGCGATAGCCTGGCCGGAAGGCGCCGTCACCACGCGTGGCGGAAGGGGGCGTGCCGGGCGCGCCGTCTCTTCGGCCAGCGGCAGATCCTCCAAATACAGTGAACGAAGGTTGCGCTCGCCGCGCTCGTCGAACTCGGGATAGCTCAAGGTGGCGAGCACGGTGGCGCGGCTGATCGCGGCGTCGAACAGGGCCCGTTCTTCCCGCTCGAATTCCTCGCCGCTGCGCACCCCGATTCCGGCCGCGCCCAGCCGCCGCCGCGCGCTATCCGGAAAGAACGGATCGGGGCGGCGCAGACTAGGGAACTGCTTTTCCACCAGCCCGCACACGAATACCACCGGCAGGGCCCACTCCCGCGCCTCGAAAGCCGGCAGCACGTGAACCACGTTGCGGCGCCCGTCGGGAAGGCGCAAAGGCTTGCGGGCAATCACGGTCTCGAAGGCGGCCTGAAATTCGGCGAGATCCAGTTCGCGCCCGGGCACGTCCGCGGTGGCGGACAACGCGGCGGCGGTTTCGCTGGCCGCCTCTTCGAACAGCTTCATGGCGCTCGCCTGGGCGCGGTATTCAAGCGCAGCCTGGCGGCCGATCCGCTCCGCCATGAGGGGCCGGACGAGGCCCGTCAGTTCCGCGAAGCGCGTCGCCCAGTCCCGCGGCGAAAGGGTGAACGATTGCCATTCTTCCAGCGCCCGCATGCGCTCCATGAAGGAGATCAGACGCTCGGCTCCGCATTCCCGCGCCAGCTCCCTGAGGCCGCCCAGGCCCGAGCCGGGCATTTTTTCCCGCACGGCGAAGTCCCAGCGGTCGGCCGCATTCGATTCGGCGAAGCGCGGGGCCAGACGCACCGCGGCCAGGGTTCGCTCCCAATCCCAGCCGCTCGCCAGGGCGCGCAGCGCGGCCATGAGAAAACGCGTTACCGAATGTTCGCCGAGCGGCTGATCGAAGTAGAATCGAGCCGGGATGCCGAAGCGCTCCAGGGTGGTGCGCAACAGGGGGACGTAATTTTCGGCGGAACGCACGATCACGCCGATCTCGCGGAACGGCCTTCCCGCCGCCGTCTGCTGCAGGATGCGGCGGGCGATTTCTTCGCTTTCGCGCTCCGGCGACGCCGCCCGCACCAACCGGCGGGCCGGCGCCGGCCGGTGAGCCGGCAACCGCTCTTCGCGGAAGCCCAGGCCGGCGAGGCGCGCGCGCAAGCCGTCGCCGGCTTCGCCCTCCGCCAGCGTGATGGTGACGCCGGCATGCGCCGCCAGCGCGGCAATCACCCGCAATTCCGGTTCGGGAAGAGCGTGAAAGCCGTCCAGCCAGATAGCCTCCACGCCGGGCAACCCTTCGGCGGCAATGCGCTCGGCGGCGCGTTCCAGACGGCGCGAGCGCAACCCCATGCCGGCGCGATCGAGCAGCCGCTCCACTTCCCGGTATACCTGGGTGAAAGCGTGAGCCAAAGGAGCGTCGCCGGCCAACCGCGCCCCCGCCAACACTTGTCCCAGGCGGGCGGCATCGCAACCGGCGGAGGAGAATTCCGCCACCGCGCGCGCTAACTGCGAATGAAAACCCGCCATTCCGGCGACCCCGGCAAACTCCGGCCGGCCCACCCGTCGCGCCGCCTCTGCCGCCACCATCGCCAGCACCGGATCGGTCACCTCCGCCAGGCCGGAGCACCACGCCTCCACGAACCCATGCAACGTTTGAATCGCGCTCGGCCGAAACACCAGGCCTTCACGCGCCAGTCGATTTTCCAGATGCATGGCCAGGGTAGCGGTGGGCGCCAGCAAACGCGTGCCGCTTTCCTTGCGGCGCAATGCCGCGCGCAGACTATCCAGCGCCCGGGTGGTTTTGCCGGAGCCTGCCGGGCCGATCAGAAGACGCATCTGGCGCATCGGCTTTCAGTGTATCGCAGGCGAAGAAAATGCGAAATACGCGACCCGCCCGGAATTGGCGCGCTTAGAATAGGGAACATGTCCAAGCGCCGCGGCCTCGTCCTGTTCGCGCTTTTCGCCGCCCTCTTCCTGGTGATGAATCGAGCGTCGTATCGGGGCTACTTTCAGGCCGACGATCTGGAAACGTTGTCCTGGGCGCCGCGCCTGCCCGCCGCGGATTACCTCGCGGCCGTGTTCAGCCCGCGCTTCCAAACCGACAATTTCAGGCCAGTGCCGCACTTTTTCTATCATGCGCTAGAGCCGGTGGCCGGTTTGGATTTTCCGGTCTATCTGGCCATCCTGCAAGCCATCCATTTGCTGAACGTGTGGCTGCTCTGGCTGCTGGCCCGCGAGCTCGGCGCGTCGAAACTGCCGGCCGCGGCCGCCTGCCTGTTCTTTGGACTCCACATGGCCCTGTTCGACGATTTCTGGAAGCCCATGTACGTCTTCGACGTCCTGTGCGGCACTTTCTCTCTGGCCAGCCTGCTGCTGTATGCCAGCGCGCGCTGGTGGTGGAGTTTCGCCGCTTTCTGGCTGGCGTATAAATCGAAAGAACTGGCGGTCATGCTGCCCGTGGCGCTGGCCGCCTATGAGCTCTGGTATGGCGGACGCCGATGGAAGCGGCTGCTGCCCTTTCTGGCGGTATCGCTTTCGTTCGGCGCGCAGGGAATCCTGTTCAATCCCAATCGCGACAACAACTACACCCTGCGCTTCACCGCCGCCGCCCTGGCCAAGACCGGCCAGTTCTATGCGCAGCGCGTGTTCCTGGTCCCATACCTGGGGTTCCTGGCGCCGCTGGCCGTGCTGGTGTGGCGCCGGCCTCGCGTTTGGTTGGGCACAGTCGTGCTGCTGGTGTTCTTCTTTCCGCTGTTGTTTCTGCCCGGCCGCCTGCTTTCGGCTTACTGCTATCTGCCCTTCAGCGGCCTGGCATTGGCGCTGTCCGGCATAGCGGAGGGGACGCCCCCGGCGGCGCTGGCAGCATTTCTGGTGCTATGGGCCCCGGCCGATCTGCGGGAGTTGCGTCTTCGCCGCGCCGTCACCCTCGCCCATGACCAACGGGTCGAAATCTGGGTGGAAGCCATCCGCCAGTTCGCGCTGCAGGAACCGGTGGTTGGCACGGTTGTTTACAAAGGAAGGATTGCGGGCTTCGAGCCGTGGGGCGTTGCCGGTACGCTCCGCTATTTCCTCCACCGTCCCGATCTGCCGGTACAGGATGCCGACGATCCCGGAGCACCTGAAATCCTCGCCGGGCCGGACACGGCGCTCTTGCTCTGGGACGCCGGCGCAAACCGGCTAAGCGTAAAGTGGCCAGGCAGGTAATCGAGCCTGGCTCGACTGAACAGCCTTGCCGCGGGGCATAAAAACACAAAAAGACCAGAGCGCTCATTGGCGCTCTGGTCTTTGAGAGGACTTGGCTCGGAATATTTTGTTTTAGCGGCGAACTCGCTTACGTCCCAACAGACCCAAGCCAACCAGTGCGGAGCCCAACAGGGCCAGCGTACCCGGTTCCGGGACCCCCGAGGAAGAGAGCGACGCCGAGAACGTGCCCGTACCGGCGGCGGTAAAGGGTTGCACGTAGTTATTGGAATCAAGACTCAAACCGACGCCACCGGCTGTGTCGCTCACGTTGGAAAGCGAGAAGGACAGAGCCGCAGTACCCGGGACAATCGCGAAGTAGGTGCTGTTGAAGACAACCTCGCCAGGGTTGCTTTCTCCATCCGAGTCGCCAATCTCCACGGAACTGCCGTTCTCCGTGCCGCTAAGGGCCGAGTTCTGCGGAACCAAACCACCAACCAGGTTGCCAAAGGTGCCGCTGAGGACCGTTCCATAGCCCGTCGCGGTAACATTGAAACTGCCACCCGTGTACCCGGTTTGTAAGAGGTCGGCGCCGGTGATAATCTGAGCTGGATTCACGGTAGAGTCGCCGGTGACGGTCAGAGTACCGGGGAGTGGAACATTGTCCGGGATACCGATCGCGCCCGACAATATGACGTAGACCGGCTCGCTGGCGGTCGTTGTCACAAGCGCGTTACTAGTTACGGAATTGGTCAGAGTGAAGTCTTGAGCCCCGTTCGCGTCCGAAACCTGAACAATCTGTGTTGCCTGCGCCGTGCCCATCAACAGCAATCCTCCGAGCACGGAAGCAAACATTAGTTTTTTTATCATTGAGAAAGTCTCCTCCTAAAGAGAATTTCGAAACCGTTAGCAAAATCCGAGCGCTGCAGTCCTCCTGCCGCACTTATAAATCGAGTCTACCAGAACGCCAGGGGTTGTCAATATGGACTTGCCAAAAACGACCGATATTTATTAACAGGTTACGAGGTTTTGGTACCAGTGCCGAACAACACATTATCAGGAGCGGGAGGGTTGATGGCCGGGTTCGCAGAAAATTCCTCGGAAAACCATCTTGAATTGTAGAAGTTTTAAACACTTTGGACATGTTTTCCCAATCTTGCCACTATGTTACCGTGAGCCTCATGCGCGCAACTTTCTCCGTATATATGGTTTCCGCGGCCGGGCTGCTGCTGGCCCAGGAAGGCTCCATCTCCGCCAGCCGCATTCGCGAGGACGTCCGCTTCCTCTCCAGCGACGCTTTGGAAGGCCGTGGGGTCGGACAAAGGGGTGGCGATCTGGCTACCGAATATCTTGCCGGCCAGTTCGCCCAGGCCGGCGCTCAGCCGGTATGGCCACAAGGCTCTTATTATCAGGAAGTTCCGCTGGTCGGTGTGGAAACTCAAGGTGACGCCGGCACGCAGCTTTCCGCCCAAGCCCATGGAAAGCGAATCGAATTCGCCTGGCTGGAGGATTTCGTGGGTGTCGGCGCCGAACAGCGCCCGGACACCCGCTTCGAAGGCGATGCCGTCTTCGTGGGACACGGCATCCGCGCGCCGGAGTGGAGTTGGGACGATTTCAAAGGCCTGGACCTTACCGGCAAAGTACTGGTACTCTTTACCAACGAACCGCCCAGCGACGATCCGAAATTTTTTGATGGCCGGGCACTCACCTATTACGGCCGCTGGGTCTACAAATACGAAGAGGGACTGCGCCGCGGAGCCCGCGCGGTGCTGATTCTGCACACCGATCAAACCGCCGGCTACGGCTGGGACGTAGTACGCAGTTCCTGGGGCCGCGAAACACCGTTTCTGAAACTCGCCGCCGGCGAGCCGGCCCTGGCCCTGGAGGGATGGCTATCTCGCGCAGCCGCCGAAAAACTGCTCGGCCTGGCCGGCCAAACCGTCGACGGGATGCTGGCCGCCGCCGACCGGCCGGACTTCAAACCCGTCCCCCTCGGCATCCGCATTGAGGGCCGCATCCATTCGAAAGTGCGCGAGATCCGCACCCGCAACGTGGCCGCCATGGTGCCGGGCAGCGACCCCAACCTCAAGAGCGAATTTGTCGTCTACAGCGCCCATTGGGACCATCTCGGCATTGCCGCCCCGGTCAACGGCGACAGCATCTACAACGGCGCCATCGATAATGCCACCGGCTGCGGCATCCTGCTGGAATTGGCCCGCGCCTGGGCCGCGCTGCCGCACAAACCCAGGCGCTCCGCCCTGTTCCTGTCCGTCACCGCCGAAGAGGGCGTCATGAAGGGCTCCGAGTATTACGCCGCCCACCCGCTGGTTCCAGCCGAGAAGACCGCCATCGATCTCAATTACGATGCCGTTTATCCCTGGGGACGCGCCAGGGAAATCGTCATCTCCGGAGCCGAGCGTACCACCGCGCTCGCCGAAGCCCTGGCCATTGCCCGCCGCATGAATCTGGCCGTCAAGCCCGATGCCCACCCCGAACAGGGCCACTATTTCCGCTCCGACCATTTTTCCTTCGCCCGCGCCGGTATCCCCGCCTTTTCGATCGGCGTGGGCACCGGGTTCTACGGCGAGCCGGCCGGCTACGGCGAGCGTCTTTTCCAGGAATACAACACCCTTCACTACCATCAGCCGTCGGACGAATTTCACGACGATTGGGACTTCACCGCGCTGGCCCAGGCCGCCGATTACGGCTTCCTGCTCGGCGCCACCGTCGCCAACCAGGAAAAGCTCCCGGACTGGATTCCGGGCGATACCTTCCGGCGGCGGTAGGCCGGAGGTGGACATTCAAACAGACGATCGTTTTCTGTCGTCTGCCGCGCCTCCGCGCCGGACGACCCGCCTGACAGATGGCAAACGGCGAGTGTCCCGCCTATGGCGCTTCCACGCCGGTCTTTTCCACCAGCCGGTCGACGTGCATGGAGTAGATGGCGGGCTTGCCTTCGCGGTCGCTCTGAAAATAGATGCGCTGGCTGTCGGGCGAAAAAGTGGGCGCGACGGCTGCCGGGTCGGCCGCTTTGTGCTCGCACAGCGTCATTTCGCGCTGCGTCACCCGCAATAGCAGCAACACGGTGGGCGAAGCCTTATTGGCGCTCGCGCCGACGAATACCGAAGTATCGCGATTGGCGGCGAAGCTGGCGAACTGACTGGTCTTGGACACCAGTTTGTCGGTCGCCGTATCGGGCGAAAACTCTCGAATGGCGTGCAGTTGATGCGTATCTTCGGGCAGGTTGAGATAGAGAATGGCGCGTCCGTCGTGAGACCAGTTGGCCGAGGCCACGCCCCCCGCCGCCAGCTTCAGCCGGTGGTTTTCCCTCCCGTCCAGGCTCGCCATCCAGAGGCCGTCGCCGCGCCGGTAGAACAACTGGGCGCGGCCCGGGCGGTGCAACGGATGGCTCATCTCGACCGGCGCTTCGATGAGCGTGCGTACCGCGCCGGCGCCCAGCGGAGCCATGCGCAGCCGCGATCCGCCTTCCCGGCACTCCACAAATGTCGCGTGCGTGCCGTCCGCACCCACGCTCAGCCCCGCGCCCCGTTCCCAACCCTCGGCGATGCGATAGATCTCGCGCTCGCGCAGCGTTGCGAGCGAAAGCAGCCGCAGCGAGCGCCCGGCGAAGAAACAGAGCTCGCGATTGTCGGGAGTCAGCGTGAGCGTGGCGGCGTCCAGGTCCTCCGCCTCGGTGAGCAGTCGCGTCTCGCCGCTCTTCATATCCATGCGGTAGGCCTGCTGGGAGCCTTCCCGGTCGCCGGCAAATACCAGCCAGCCGCTGGAGCGCGCAATGGCGCGATTGTAATACGCCGGCAACAACGCCCGATGCGCCGGATCCGTGAGCCGGTAAACGTCCGCTTCGGTAGTGGGATCGGCGTAGCGGCGCCATTCGGACGGAAAGCCGCGGCCCTTGTCGCCCTCCGCCCCGGCCAGTGCACCGGCGCCAACCGTAAACAGAAACGCCCTGCGCGAAGTCCCGCGCGCCCGGTGCCCCATGAGCCAATGGTAGCAAGCGCAAGCCGCCGGAAGCCTGCCGCGGCGATTGCGTCCAGCAGGCAGTGGCAGGCCAAAGGCCTACTCCACGTTCGCCTTTTCGAAGCGCAACGCCGCCGAGTTGATGCAGTACCGTAATCCGGTGGGCGCCGGACCGTCCGGGAACAAGTGACCCAGGTGAGCGTCGCATTTCGAGCACAACACTTCGGTGCGCCGCATCCCCAGCGAAGCGTCCGTCTCCGTCTCCACGTTCTCGGGTACCGCCGCTGCATGGAAACTGGGCCAGCCGGTGCCGGAATCGAACTTTTCATCCGACCGGAACAGCGTGGTGCCGCAGCAAACGCAGCGGTAGACTCCGGCTTCGTGATTGTCCCAATACTTGCCGGTGAAGGCGCGCTCGGTGGCCGCCTTGCGCGTCACTTCAAATTCCGCCGGCTGCAACTCGGCCTTCCATTCCGCCTCCGACTTGACGATTTTTGACTCTGGCATTGGGCTTCCCTCCCTTATACTGACCTAATTGTACGGCAGGAGGCCTGGGAAGCGTGTGGGATACCTGGCTCGGGGGCCAAGTATAAGAAAACCGCTCCCTGGCGGTCGCGGCTC